>CAVYEA010000020.1:0-133872 GCA_963767385.1 uncultured Actinomycetes bacterium
GCCATTGGACCGGGTGACAGGACGGAAGCTGGCCCGCAAGGTTCACGAACACGTCCATCCCTATGGGCTGCCGCAAGTGGAGGGCGATGCGGCAGGCGAGAGGGTCGCAGCCGACACTGGCGAGGTGTTCGCTGAGCAGGCTCAGCTGCCCGCACGGCATTGCCAGAGGCGGCAGCCCGGACCACTTCGATGTGGTGGCGTTCCCAGTTGATCTGCCGGTACCCAGGGCTTCGGGCCTGCGGTTCCGGTGATGGCGTCGAGATCGGCGAGGGCGAGCCCGAAGGCCGGGTCGGCGCTGACGGCGCGCCGCAGTGCGGCAATGGCTCGGCGTAGGTCCACGGCTCGCTGCGCCTGCCGGTAACACGCGGCCGCCCGCTGGTTTGCCGTGACCACGCGACCGTGGTCCTCAACGGCCGGCCTAGTGGCCGCCAGGTGATCGTGGTGGCTCGGTGGCTGACCTCGGGCTGGCTGCATGATTGCCAGCCTGCCCGGGTCGCCTGACGTTGTGCTGAGGTACTGCTGTGGCCAGCCGGAACAACGGCTGTTGATCGCCGCTAGAGCCCGGGGCCCGGATCGTCGAGGGTGGCGCCGCAGGCGGCCGCGGAAGGCAGCCAACCGGCCCATGGCGACGGCCGTCTCTACCGGGCCGGGCCGCTCAGCGAGTGGGCAGCGCGATGCGGGCCGCGAGCGCGGCGACATCCGGCTCGTCGGTGAGAGAGTGATGCACCAGACCCTGGGATCGCCGCTGAGCGAGCGCGGCGAAGGCGTCGGTGTTGCGGCGGGTCGGGTCGGCGATCGCCTTGACTGCGGCCACGGCGGTATCGGTCAGGACTTGCGTTGCCGGGTCCCCGCTGGCGGCAGCGGCTTGGGCGGCATCAGCGGCGAAGACCGTGGCGTCGTCTGCCTGGTCCGCGGCCAGCGCCCACCACGCCAGGCCGGCGAGCACACGTGCCTGGCCGGCGGGAAGGTCCAGGTCTCCGTAACGGCCGCCTGCCGCGTCAAGCAGCGCCCGCGCCCGCGCCAGGTCACCGAGCCGGCGAGCCACCGCCGCCTGACCGACCATGGCGTCGGCAGACAGCCACGGGTTGAGGCTGCACCCGATCGCCTCCTGGTAAAGGCTGTCGGCTGCGGCGTCGTCGCCTTGCCTGGCCCGCAGTCCCGCAAGAGGGACCAGGCTGAGCGGCAGGTAAGTGAGGTGACCCGCGGCGCGGCATCGCCCCAGGAGCGTCTGGTAGGCCGCCGAGGCACCCTCTAGGTCCCCCCGGGCCTCGGCGATGTAGGCGAGGGCGATGAGCGGAGAGACAACCGCCCAGGTCTCCCCCTGCACGTCGAAGCGATCGACGCTCGAACGGGCAGCTGTCTCCGCATCCTCCAGCCGGCCTACCGAAAACAGGTTCCAGGCGACCATCAAGTCATGCACCGCGAGGAGCCAGGTGTCGCCAGCCCGTTGCAGCAAATCGTGCGCCTCACCCAGCACTTCGAGAGATCTTCCGAACTCGCTCGCGCGCACCAGCACCGCCCCGTAGCACACCAGCGCCTCCGCCAGGCGAACCGGGTCGTCACTGGTTCTCAACGCGGCGGCCGCAGCCTCACATTCAATGACACCAGCCGCGGGGCTGGATGACATGCCCACGAAAAAGCCGTGCCAGGCGTGCGCGGTGGCTGCCAGTTCGGGACGGCTCGGACCTTTCGTGCCAAGCGCATCACCGAGCCAGCGCGCTCCTTCGACGAAGTCGCTGTTGATGAACCACAGCCAGGCCATCCCCGACGCCAACGACAGCGCCGCATCAGCATCGCCGACGGCAATGAACCACTCGAGCGCGGACCGCAAGTTGCCCGACTCCGAGGTGAGGCGTTCCCGCCACATCAGACCGGCGGCGCCTCGCACACCCTCGCAGGCCTGCTCGGCCATCTGCCGGTAATAGGCGCCGTGGCTGGCGCATATGGCGTCAACTTCGCCGGATTCATCGAGGCGATCCCGCCCGTACTGCCACAGCGTCTGAAGCTGGGTGAACCGGGCTTCACGACCGGCGCTGGGGGCGGCGACGAGGGACTTGTCGACCAGCCGGCTGAGCACATCGAGGATCTCGCCGTGCGGCACCTCATCGTTGGCGCAGACTGCCTCGGCGGCGGCCAGCTCGCAGCCGCCAACGAACACGGACAGCCGTGCGAACAGGCGGCGCTCGTCCTCGAACAGCAGGTCGTAGCTCCAGTCCACCACCGCACGAAGGGTCTGCTGGCGGGGCAGGGCGGTACGGGGCCCCCCGGTGAGTAGCCGGAAGCGGTCGTCGAGACGTTCCGCCACAGTGGTCAATGTCAGCGCGCGGAGGCGGGCCGCGGCGAGCTCGACGGCCAGGGGAAGCCCGTCCAGCCGGCGACACACGTCCTCGATGACAGGACGGGTGTGCCCGTCTGCCGCAAATCCGGGCTGCACCGCCCTAGCACGATCGACGAAAAGCTCGACGGCGGCCGCCACGGCCAGACCGCCAACCGGCGCCAGGACCTCGCCAGGAACGCCGAGCGGCTCGCGGCTGGTCGCGATCAGCCGCAGACCGGGTACCGCGCCTAGCAGGGTGTCAGCCAGGGCAGCTGCCTGGCCGATCACGTGTTCACAGTTGTCGAGGACGACGAGGAGTGAGCGGCCCGCCAGGTGGCGCAGGATAAGGTCCACCGCCGATCCTGGAGAACTGGGGCTGGCCATGACAGAAGCGGCCGCTCCGAGCGCGCCAGCCACGGCTGGCGCAACCCCCTCGGGCTCGCTGACGCCGGCGAGCTCGACCAGCCAGGCGCCGTCCCGGTGGTCTTTGAGCAGGGCGGCGGCCGCCTCCACCGCCAGCCGGGTCTTGCCCGCGCCGCCGGGGCCGATGAGCGTCACCAGCCGGCTGCACCGAACCGTCTCGCTGAGCTGTTCAAGTTCGGCGCCGCGGCCCACGAAACTGCTCAGCTGCTCCCGCAGGTTGCCCGGTGAAGCCGGCGCCGCGACCGCCCGGAGAGCTGCCGGGCCGGCTGCGTCGAGGGAGGGGTCCTGGACGAGGATGCGGGCCTCGAGTTCTCGCAAGGCCGAGCCCGGATCGAGCCCCAGCTCGTCGACCAGACGGTCACGGACCTCGGTGTAGGCGCGAAGGGCCTCGGCCTGCCGTCCGGCCCGGTAAAGGGCGAGAATGAGCAGCTCCCATAGCCGCTCGCGAAGCGGGTGTTCCCGGCACAACGCCTCCAGTTCGCCGACGAGCTCCCGGTGGCGGCCCAGCACAAGGTCCGCTTCGACACGGGTCTCGATCGCCACCAAGGTCAACTCGTTGAGATGCGCCCGCTCGGCGTCAGCGAAGCCGGCATAGGCGAACTCAGAAAGCGGCTCCCCGCGCCGCAGCCCGAGCGCCTCGCCCAGCACGGCCGACGCCAGAGCCATCTCGTCCTCCTCGAACAGGCGCCGCCCATCGGCGACAAGCCGCTCGAACTGACCGGCGTCCACATCGTCCGGACCGATACCGAGGGCGTAGCCGGCTTCGCTGGTGACGATCGCCGCCGCCCCGAGGGCGCGGCGTAGCTGACCGATCTGCGCCTGCAAGGCGTTCGCCGGGTTCGCCACCTGCCCGTCACCCCAGAGCGCGTCGATCAGCCGGTCAGCACTGACCGGCTGGCCCCGCTGCAGCGCCAGCAGGGCCAGGATGGCCCGCTGCTTGGCGCCGCGGACCGGCACCGGCACGCCGCCGTCCATGGCCTCGAACTCGCCGAAGAAGCGGACCTCCACGACCTCCACCGTACGACAGTGGCCCCGCCGCCACTGCCGAGCAGCTACCCGACCAGCCCGGCCGCCCCCACCTCAGCGCCGCGGCAGTCCCACCTCAGCCCCTGGGCGCATCGTCGTCAACACCAGGCACATCGACGAAAGGACGAACAATGACCGAGGCAGAGCTTCTCACCAAGCGCTACGGCAAGACGGTAACAATGTCAGCGAGAACCATCGGGCGAATCGTCGGGGCGCTGTTCCTGCTCGCGTACGCCGTGTACCTGGCAGGCGGCGCCCTGGCCGACGCCGGCTCAGCCAGCACGGTCGTGCTCTCCCATGTCGCCAGCCATCAGACACAGATATCGGCCGGAGCCCTGCTGATGCTCGCCAACTCCGCCGCCGTCATCGGCATCGGCGTGCTGATCTTCCCCGTCCTGAAAAGGCACCACGAGATCTCCGCCTACGGCTACCTGGCCGCCCAGGTGGCCCAGGGACTCATGCTCGCAGTGGGCATCGTCTTCCTGCTGCTACGGATACCGCTCGCCCAGCAGTACCCCGGCGCCCGCGACGGCTCGGCGCTCTCGGCGCTGGCGCGGGTCGCGCAGGAAGCCAACCACTACTCGTTCTGGATCGGCATGCTCTCCGTCGGGATCGGCGGCCTGCTGCTCTGCCGGGTCCTGCTGCGCGAACGGCTCGTGCCCGCGTTCATGGCGGTGTACGGGCTGGCCGGATATGCCCTCTTCCTGGCCGGAGCGATGCTCGAGGTCCTCGGCCACAACGTCGGCGTGGCCCTGTCAATCCCCGGCGGAATCTTCGAAATTGCCTTCGGGGCCCTGCTCATCGCGAAGGGATTCCCCGCGCAGCAGAGCCAAGACCATGAAGGACTGGCCAGCAACGTCGCGCCCGCCATGACAGCACCGCCCAGCGCGCCAACCGCCTGATCGGTAACCCGAGGCCGGCCGAGCCATGCATCTGGTGATGCTGAGCCCGGCCGGCCGATCAACTGATATCAGCTGACAGGTGCAAGGTCAGCCCTTCCGGCTACGCGGATTAGCCTCGGGCTTTCGCCCGGCAATGGTCCGAGCTTGATCGTTTAGATGCGAAAAGTGCCTTTGAGCTGGAAGAATAGGGCTTGTCGAGAGACCTGTCCGCACCAGTTCGAAAGGCACTTTCCGCATGCAGCTTACCGCCCGCAGCTCGAAGATCATGGTGTCCGCTGACGGCACCGGAATCGTGTCCCAGGCCGGCGGCCTTCTCCTGGCCCAGACGCTGCGGGCAACGGGCCTGGACCGTGGCCTGGACTCTGCACTGGAACGGTGGCGCCAGACACGGGCGGTGCACAGCCCGGGGAAGATCATCACCGACCTGGCGGTGGCTGTGGCGCTGGGCGGGGACTGCCTGGCAGATGTGGCGATGCTGCGGGCGCAGCCGGAACTGTCCGGGCCGGTCGCCTCCGACCCGGTGGTCTCCCGGCTGGTCACCCGCCTGGCCGGCGACGCGCCGCGGGCGCTGAGGGCTATCCGCGCAGCCCGGGCCGCCGCCCGCCAGCGGGTCTGGGACCTGGCCGGCGACGCCGCGCCCGCCGCGGGCGGCGGCCTGCTCACGGTTCACATCGACGCGGCAATCGTGACCTCCTGCTCGGAGAAAGAGCAGGCCATGCCCACGTGGAAGAAAACCTACGGCCATCACCCGCTGACCGTTTTCGCTGATCACGGCCCGGAAGGCTCGGGTGAGCCGCTGGCTGTCATGCTGCGCGCCGGGAACGCCGGCTCGAACACCGCGGCCGATCACATCGAGGCCACCCGGCTGGCCCTGGCGCAGCTGCCCCGCCACTTGCGGCGCCAGGTGCTGATCCGCACCGACTCCGGCGGCGGCACCCACGACTTCCTGGCCTGGCTCACCAAGCCCGGCCGGAGGCTGGCCTACTCGGTCGGGTTCACCATCACCGAGGACATCGCCGGCGCCATCCTCAAGATCCCCGCCAGCGCCTGGACGCCCGCCTATGACGCTGAAGGCCGGGGTCCGGCCCGGTGCGTGGGTCGCCGAGATCACCGGCATGACGGACCTGTCGTCCTGGCCGAAGGGCATGCGCCTGATCATCCGCAAGGAACGGCCTCATCCGGGCGCGCAGCTGCGGTTCACCCACATCGTCGGCCACCGTTTCACCTGCTTCGCCACGGACACCAAAGGCGGGCAGCTAGCTGACCTGGAACTACGTCACAGGCGCCGGGCACGGTGCGAGGACCGGATTCGCTGGGCCAAGGACACCGGCCTGCGCAACCTGCCCCTGCAGGGCTACGCGCAGAACCAGATCTGGTGCGAGATCGTCGCCATGGCCTGCGAGCTGCTCGCCTGGATGCAGATGCTCGCCCTGGACGGCCCCGCCCGCAGATGGGAACCCAAACGGCTGCGGCCGCGCATCTTCACCTGCGCCGGGCGCCTCGTCCGCGGCGGTCGGCGCCTCAAGCTCCGCCTCGCAGCCAGCTGGCCATGGGCCCGCCAGATCACAACCGCGATCACCCGCCTGCAGGCCCTCGCACCAGGCTGACCAGCCGGAACCATCCCTGCGACCAGGAAGGACACCCCACGGGGCCCGTGGAACCCCGCCCACCCGGCGCGACAGCCGGGCCACCACGCTGAGCGGCCACTGAAAATGGCCACAAGTCGCGACCTCAGGCCACCCCGCCAAGATCACGAAAGATGCAGGCTAGTGCTACTTGTTGCCGTCCTGAAGCTGTACCCGAGAACCAACGAACGTCCCACGCCGTCCTTCGCCGACCTGTATGTCACGACGACTGCCCGCATAGCAAGTGCCACATATACCGTGCGCCAGGTCTCGCCGACTATAGCCAGGGTGAGGGTCTCTCGGTGAATTCCGACGCCGCACCGCATGCAGGTGCGGGCGTAACCCTGGCTTTGGAACCGCCGCCCGGAACCTTCTTCCGTGACTGCCCCCATCCGGCCTGCACGATCTCTGCGGGCCGTCCACGATATGCCTATTGGACCAAGCACCTAACCTTTAGACCTGTCCAGGGCACAGGCTGGGCCGCGACCGCTGATTTCTTTCTGAAAGCTGGCCACTTCGGCGAAACCTTCGATGGCGTTAACGCCTACGCTGCTATCCCCGACATCACATACCAGGGTCCTGGGAAACCGTACCTTGAGGCCGCATACCACATTCCGTCAGCCGCCAGCTATGACTGGTCCTCGGTCCCGACCGAGGAGGTCGGCGGCTCGGTCGCTGTCTGGGAGGAGCCTATCCACCAGGGCGAAACGGCAGCGCTGGCGGCGGTCGGCATCAACCACGCCGCCCAGACAGAAGACGACAACAAGACGTTCATCGCCGGAGCCCTGGTCGCCCTTGCTGGCGCAGCGATACTGACCGCCGTCATCGAAGCCGTGCACGCGCGCGACTGGGCTGCGCTCCGGGCCCCAGCACCGCGCCAGAGGTAACAGGCCGGGACGCCCACCTGGTTAAGGACCCACGAGCGGGCCCTTGTTCCACGGGATCTGCATCGATGCCGAGGGCGCTGTCTGGCACGCCGAAGTGGGCAACCAGCACTGCGTGCGGGTGCGCGCGGGCGGCCAGGTGCTGGCCGCGGTGAACACCGACCGTGGCGCCTTCGCCTGCACACTCAGCCGGGGTCACGACCCGCAGCTGTTCGTTGTCGGCCAGAACTTCGGCGGCCCCGGGCCGCCGAGCCCCCGGGCAGGCCGCGGCGTTCCCGGCGCCCGCACCAGGCGCCGGGAAGCCCTGACCAGTGGGTTCCGTCGACAGCCGCTGCTCAGCGGCCTGGGTCTCACTCAGCACCGAGGAACCATGCGACCTGACCTCAGCCGCCTGGTGTGGGGGAAACCCGACTCGAACGCGTGTCTGCGGTCTGCCGCTGCCGTACTTTGCTCACCCTATGGGGACCGGGCGTGAGGCCGGGCTCTCTTCCGGCTCTGCCCGGTAGCGGGGGCGCTGGGTAATTCCGTCTGCACGGTTCTCCGCCGGGCCGGACTGTCTGCACATGGCTGTAAACGGTGCACCGTCAGCTGCTGATGTGGCATGCGCCGGGAGAGGATGGGGGAGTGGATACTGAGCTGTTCCTTGCTGCGGCGTGCGACTTGCTCGCGGTGCGCTCGACCGCTGGCCGGCCCAGTGACCTGCAGAGCGCGCTCAGTTTCGTGGTGGACTTCGTCGGGCCCGGGTTTACGGTGGAACGGTTCGAGTCCAGCGGCAAGCCGAGCGTGCTCATTTATTGCGGCGCACAACGACCACGGTTCCAGATCATCCTCAACGCCCACCTTGACGTGGTGCCGGCGCCGTCGGCCCAGTTCCGGCCGCGCCGCGAGGGTGATCGCCTGTATGCGCGCGGCGCTCAGGACATGAAGGTGTCAGCGCTGGTAGAGGCCCAGATCTTCCGTGAGGTCGCCGGTACGTTGCCCTATCCGCTGGCATTGCAGCTAGTCACTGATGAGGAGGTCGGCGGGCGCAACGGCACTTTTCACCAGATTGGGCAGGGCGTTCGCGGTGAGTTCGTCATCATCGGCGAACACAGCGGACTGGGTATCGTGACCGACTCCAAGGGCATGATCACCGCGACCCTACGCGCGGTTGGCCGCAGCGGCCATAGCGCCTACCCATGGCACGGCGACAATGCCCTGATTAAGTTGCAGCGCAGCCTGGCCAACCTGCTGGCTGCCTACCCTGTCGCCACCGAAGAGGCCTGGCGGACTACCGTCAACCTCGCCCGGATCCAGACCCCCAACCACGCTCGCAACCAGATCCCGGCCCTGGCGGAGGCATGGCTTGACATCCGCTTCCCGCCCGAAGACACCAACCTGAACGGCAAGACCGTTCCAGAGATCGCCGCATATCTGGCATCCTTCTGCGAGCCCGGCGTTACCCCCGTGATCGATCATGCTGACCCGCCGCACCACGCCGATCAGCACCGTCCAGAGATACGCAGCCTCCAGCAAGCCGTGACCAACCAGGGGTACAGCGCCGATTTCCTGCGCAAGCATGGTGCCGCGGACGGACGTTTTTACTACCAGCAAGGCACCGACGCCGTCAGTTTTGGCATCGGCGGCGACGGCTTGCATGGCCCCGACGAGTACGCTGACATAACCACCATCGCTCCGTACTACCGGGCGCTCAAGGAGTTCCTACTCCACAATCCGACCGGCCGGTAGGCGCGTCGATCCTTGCGGATCCGTGCCGGAGCCTCAGCACGCTCCTTCTCTCGGGCCCCCAGGACGGTCACTCGGCGTGTTCCCGTGGATACGTGAACGAGGCGCGCGACTGCCGCCGTTATGCGCGGCAGTCCTGTTGGCTGGCCCGTTGCGTCGCTGTCACTCCTGAAGTTACCATCCACGCAGATGGTGGGGAGATGGTGGGGAGATGGCGGGAAGATGGTGGGCGGTGGCCTCGGGTGAGAGCGAGAAGACCGAGAAGATCACTATCAACCTGGGACTGGTGGACCTCGGGCAGATCGATCTGCTGGTCCAGGAAGGCTTCTACACCAACCGCACCGATTTCATCCGCACGGCCATCCGCAACCAGCTCGCCACCCGGGGCGACGCGCTCGACCAGACAGCCGCCCGGCGCACCCTCACTCTGGGCAGCTGTCACTACACCCGCAGCGACCTGGAGGAGATCCGCGACGCCGGGCAGATGATCCATATCCGGGTGCTCGGGCTGGCGAGCATCGCCGCCGATGTCTCCCCCCAGCTGGCCCTGGCCACGATTGCCTCGGTGGAGGTGCTGGGCGCCTTTCGGGCCCCCACAGCAGTGAAGGCCGCCCTGGCGGCCCGCATCGTCTGATGCCGCCGTCATCACAACGTCTGCCCGGACCGCCGGTCCGCAACGTGCAGGCCGTCCTGCCCGGAGACCAGCGAAGGCAACCACGAGAAGGGATACCGCCATGGATTCACGCCAGATGGCGGCGATGGCTGAGGCCACCCGCCTGACCCGCCAGGGCCGCCTCCTCGAGGCAACCGCGCTGATCCAGCAAACGCTGGCCGGCCCGGTGGTGACACGGCGGGCGCCGGATGCGCCATGTGCCGAGGAGGAGACCGGCAGCACGCCTGGCCGCCACACCGATCCCCCGCCAGCGCCGCGCGCCCGCGAGGGGGCGCAACTGAGGCAGGTCCCTGCTGGCTGGCTTCCCCGCCGCCGCGCTCTCCCCAGCCAGGTCCCATCGGGTCTCCGCCGCCCGCACCGGCCCGCGTCCCCGGCCGTGAAGCCACCGGCGGGCCGGTTTGACGCCTTTTCCTGCACCAATGCGGCCGGCACCCGGGCTTACCGGCTCTATGTCCCTGCCGGCGGCACGGGCGGGGCCCTGCCTCTGATCGTGATGCTGCACGGCGGCACCCAAGACGCCGCGACCTTCGCCGCCGCCACCGGCATGAACGACCTCGCCGAGCGTGCGAAATTCCTCGTCGCCTACCCTGAACAGCCCCGCTCAGCGAACCCGGGCCGCTACTGGAACTGGTTTGCCCCCGGTCATCAGCGCCGCGACGCCGGTGAACCGTCACTGATCGCCGGGATTACCGGCCAGATCATGGATCGCTACGGGGCAGATGCCACCCGGGTGTATGTGGCCGGGTTCTCCGCCGGGGGCGCGATGGCCGCGGTAATGGCCGCGGTCTACCCCGATCTATACGCCGCCGTCGGCGTGCACTCCGGGCTGGCCTACGCCGCCGCCGGTGACCTCGCCTCTGCGTTCGCGGCGATGAGGCAGGGCCCGTCCGGCCCGGCCCGGCCCCCCGCGCGCCCGCTGCCGCTGATCGTCTTCCATGGTGACCAGGATGCGACCGTGGCCCCTGCCAACGCCGCGGGCCTCATCGAGCACGCCCTGGCGGCGGCCACCCCGGACCAGGGCCCGGGCACCCGGCCGGCCACAGTGACCGGCGGGCAGGTGCCCGGCGGGCATGCCTACACCCGCACCTGCTACCAGGACCCCGCAGGCGCGACCCTGGCCGAGTGCTGGACCATCCACCAGGGCGGACATGCCTGGTCCGGTGGCATCCCGCACGGGTCCTACACCGACCCCCGCGGGCCGGACGCCAGCGCCGAATTCATCCGCTTCTTCGGCGAGCACCCCGCCCCCCCGCCCCCCCGCCAGCCCGCTGACCGGAACCGGCCCGGACCGCGCCAGAACATGCGCGCGCCGGCTGACCTGGACTTTAACCCGGTACGGAGCCGCATGAACCGGGGACCTCGGCAGTCATAACGGATATCCGGGTCAACCGGGAAGCAGACTGACGCCGTACATAATAGATACTCGGAGCCACCCCGGCAGTGAGCCTTTTTCATCTTTGGATCTCGCGAGCCTGAAGGACGTGGATGGCCTTGGCCAGTTGCCCGGCCTGCCATGGGCAGCAGCGGAGTTTGCGCAGGATGCGCCAGGTCTTGAGCTGGGCGTTGGCGCGCTCCCCGGGAGACCGTAGCTGGGCGTGGGCCCGGTTGGCGTCTTTCTGCGAGGCAGGCTTGCCGCGTCCCCGGTAAGGAATGCGGACATGGTCACCGGCACCGGCGTAGCCCTTGTCCGCCAGGACGATGAGCCCGGAGGCAGCCAGCTCCCGCAGGATGCCCCAGATCCGGGCCGCGGTCAGGTCATGCACAGCGCCGGGAAGGGGCCCGGAGACCCAGAGGATCTCGCCGTCCGGGCTGGCGATGACCTGGAGGTTCATCGCGTGCCGGCGGTGCTTGCCGGAGTAGAACGGCCGGTCAGCGGCGACGCGGTCGATGGGGATTAACGTGCCGTCGATCACCACGTAGGCGTGTCCCGCCGCCTTCGCCTGCGCCAGCGCGCGGGGCAGCTTCGGGGAGCGGGCCGCCAGCAGGGCAACCGTCTCGGTGACATAGCGCCAGGCGGTCGCGGTGCCGACCCCGAAGCCGGCCGCCAGCTCGGCGAACGTCTCGCCCTTGCGCAGGTAGGCCAGCACCAGCAGGGCCTGCCGGCCCGGGTTGAGCTTGCGCCAGCACGACCCGATCCGCCAGCGGTGACGGCGGATGACCCCGGCGGTGTAGTTGAGGGTCTGGGACGACAACGGCAGCGCGGCAGGGTAGAAAAGCATCGGAGCCCCTCGGTGGCGGATGCGGATCTTGGTCGATCGCTTCATCTACCAGGGGCTTCGCTATGCCCCAAGCCGACACGCCGCCGTGATCAGCACATATGCCGGATCACTCCAAGATCAGGATGAAAAAGGCTCAGTGCAGAGTTAACCAGACAGGAAGAGTGCGTATTTGGCGATATGCGCGTCGCGAACTTATGAAGCGTCACGAGGAATCTCACCCTGGGTGACGGAAATAGCTTGCCATTCGCTGACCTCTGCATGAGCGGCAGGAGCCGGCCTTGAAACGGCAGATTCAGCACACTGCCCGCGGGCCACCGGGTAAGCGGCACTGGGCCCTGCCCAAAGGCGTTCTTCCTGCTCAGTGGCCCGGAGCTCAGGCCCCAAGACCTGGGATCTGTGCGCCGTCGCCCGCGAGGGCAAGGCCCAGCTCGAACGCGTGTGCGGGATCTCACGCGACCCCGGTTGCTGTACTTACTGCTGTACTCGCCCATGTGCCCGGGGCTCAGGATTTCGAATTATGCTCCTGACCTGTGGAGCTAAGGGGACTCGAACCCCGACCCCCTGCTTGCAAACAACAGGCACCACGTCCACCCGCGTCCATCCCCGCAGGTCACCGTCCCGCAGCGTGTATCCGCGTCCCTCCAGATCCGTACCTGTTGCGGTACTTTCGTGCTGTACTCACCACCTGCGCCCATGGCCCTACGAAGAACCTGCGGGACTCCGCTGCTGTGCCCCTTGCGGGTCTCCATCCGTCCCGCGAAGAGGCGAGTGGGTCCCGCGCCTGCAGGGTAGCTGCGGGGCAATACTGCTTAGTTAAGCCTCTCGGCCTTTTACTATTAACATTTCCACAGCGACACGCCCGGGACTTTGTGGATAATTCACTGATCCGGTCCCAGTGCTTCCATTTTTTCCTGCTGCTCGGATATCCTCTCGCCATGGGCGGAGCCGAGGCTGGTCTAGCAGTGGTTTCAGGTACGCGTTTGACCGATCGGATCGGCATGGGGGTTTTGACGCGCCTTATCGATCGTGACCTAGTCGATGATGTGCTTGCCGAGACAGGGCGGGTGGAGCAGCGGTCCCGGCTGCTGCCTGCGCGGGTCGTGGTCTATTACGTGCTGGGCCTGTGCCTGTTCTTCGGCGAGGCATACGAGGAGGTGATGCGCCTCCTCGTGGCGGGCTTGCTCTTTACCGGGGTATGGCAGAAGGACTGGCAGGTCCCGACCACGGGCGCGATCGCGCAGGCGCGTCAGCGGCTGGGGGCCGCGCCATTGCGGCTGTTGTTCGAGCGGGTCGCGGTTCCCTGCGCGCAGCGAGGCACGCGGGGCGCCTGGCTTGGTTCCCGCAGGCTGATGGCCATTGACGGGTTCGTGCTGGACATTCCCGATACAAAGGAGAATGAAACGGCCTTCGGCCGGCCGGGAGGCGAGAAGAACCCCGCGCCATTCCCGCAGGTGCGCCTGGTAGGCCTGGGGGAATGCGGAACGCATGCAATCGTGGCTGCGCGGCTGGCAGCGTGGCGGGTCAGTGAGCGTGCTCTGGCCGGGGAGCTCATTGCTGATTTCGGGCCGGGCATGCTCGTTATCGCCGACCGCGGGTTCTACAGCTACCAGCTGTGGCAGGCGGCGGCAGCATCCGGAGCTGATCTGCTGTGGAGGATGCAAGACGGCCCGAACCTGCCAATTGTGCGCGCTTTCCCCGACGGGTCATATGAGTCGTTCCTGCTCGACCCGAAAGTCCGCGGCCGCCGCGCAACCCAGCGACACCGCGGATCAGCGAATATCGAGGAGCCGTCCGGTATTCCGGTGCGGGTCATCGAGTACGAAGTGACGAACCGTGACGGCAAAGGCGAGATCTTCTGCCTGATCACAACGATCATGGATCCGGAGGACGCGACCGCCGCCGAACTGGCCGCCGCCTACCGGGAGCGCTGGGAATTCGAGTCGAGCCTGGATGAGATCAAGACTCACCAGCGCGGCCGGGGCGGAGTGCTACGCTCGAAGTCACCCGAAATGATCAGGCAGGAGATATGGGCTTTCCTGCTCACTCACTATGCGATCCGCCACCTCATGTGCGAAGCAGCCGACCAGGCCGGCAAGGACCCGGACCGATTGTCTTTCATGCGATCTCTGCGCGTCATCCGCCGCCAGGTCACCGACCAGGCGGGACTTTCCCCCCTGCCGACTAAGAAACGCCCTGGCCGCGACCTTCACAGAAATCCTTGAAAGGCTCAACCCGCCCCGCCGGAATCGCAGCAGCCCGCGAGTCGTTAAGCGCGTACACGTCCACGCCTACCGGGCGAAACGCCGCAGCGACACCACAACACAGTGAACCTTTTTCATCCTCCGGTTTCGCGGGCTTGAAGGACGTGGATGGCTTTGGCCAGCTGCCCGGCGCGCCAGGGGCAGCAGCGGAGTTTGCGCAGGATGCGCCAGGTCTTGAGCTGGGCGTTGGCGCGTTCACCCGGGAGAGCGCAGCTGAGCGTGGGCGCGGTTGGCGTCTTTCTGGGACGCGGGCTTGCCGCGGCCCCGGTAGGGAATGCGCACGTGCTCACCGGCGCCGGCGTAGCCCTTGTCGGCCAGCACCACCAGCCCGGAGGCGGCCAGTTCGCGCAGGATGCCCCAGATCCGGGCCGCGGTCAGGTCGTGCACCGCGCCGGGAAGCGGGCCGGACACCCACAGGATCTCGCCGTCGGGGGCGGAGATGACCTGGAGGTTCATGCCGTGGCGGCGGTGCTTGCCGGAGTAGAACGGCCGGTCGGCGGCAACCCGGTCGATGGGGATTAACGTGCCGTCGATCACCACGTACGCGTGCCCGGCGTCCTTCGCGGCCGCCAGCGCACGGCACAGCTTCGGGGAGCGGGCGGCCAGCAGGGCAACGGTCTCGGTGACATAGCGCCAGGCGGTGGCGGTGCCGACGCCGAACCCGGCCGCGAGATCGGCGAACGTCTCGCCCTTACGCAGGTACGCCAGCACCAGCAGGGCCTGCTGGCCCGGGTTCAGCATGCGCCACGGCGAGCCGATCTTCCTGGCGGTGACGGCGGATGACCCCGGTGGTGTAGTTCAGGGTCTGGGACGACAACGGCAGCGCAGCACGGTAGAAAAGCATCGGAGCCCCTCGGGCAGACGACGGGATCTTGGTCGATCGCTTCATCTACCAGGGGCTCTGCCATGTCCCAAGCCGACACGCCGCCCATGATCAGCCCATATGCCAGGCCACTCCAAGATCAGGATGAAAAAGGTTCAGTATCTCACGCCCCCGCATATCCATATTCTCGCCGTGGCTTAACTAAGCAGTATTGAGCTGCGGGGCCCCGTGCGTGCCACCTATTTGATCTTCCTCTTCTGCCGAATAGCGGACGTTACGGCCCCGCATAGTTATCCGCCGGCCCGTATATTCCGGTGACCTGTGGCGACGAACGGACCGGCATCGTCTTCCGTGGCAAGGGCGCGCCGATCGCCGATTTTGCGCGGCTTGTAGATGGTCGGGTTGCCGCTTTTGGGTGACACGGAGCGCCCAGTTATGAGCGTCCGTGACGGAGGAAGCCTCGCCCGGATTGCCGGTTCTGAAGACGTCCCGGGTGCGCCTGGGTGATCCGGCGACGATCGGCCGCTGTGGCCGGCGGCCGCTGGCTAAGGCGGTCACCGTCTGACAGGCGCCGTACGGTTGGCCCTTCACGATCGCGGCCTGGTCATGATGGCTTGTCGGCTGTGTTGTGCTGGCAGGGGCTGGCGGTCGAGGCCGGCCGGGAGGGCCCCGGCCCGGGGATGTGGTTGGCGGCGGCGGGCAGGTGGTGGCCCATGCGCAGGGCGGCTGCTCACTGCGGCGGCTGCGCAGGCGGCGGCGAGCACGGCGAACAGGCGGGCGCCCTAGCCGGCGCCGAGCGCGGGTCGCGCCGGTGACGGGGCCGAGCAGGAACCCGGTGGTGAACGCCAGGGTGCCGGCCCGTTGTAGCGGCCCGCGCTGGCTATCGGCTGGGGAGCGATCGGGGTAGCCCGAACCACGGCAGCACGCTGTTGTCAAAGCGGGTCATGGCGCAGATCTGGCCGCCGGCAAGGGTGAGCACGTAGAAGGCGGTCGCGTGGCGGACGCCGGCCGGGCCGCGCAGGTAGGCTCCGAACGCGGGCTGGCCGTTGGCTCGCACCGGGACGAGGTCGAACCTGCGGCCCGCGGCGAACAGGCTGGCGCAGTAGCGGGTCACGGCGTCTCGGCCCTCGTATCCGAAGGGCACCGGCGGCATCGCGATGAAGACGTCGTCGGTCAGCAGGGCCACCAGCGTGTCGAGATCGGCGGACTCCCACGCGCGGGCGAACTTCGCCACGATCGCATCCTCGGCGGGTGAGCCGGAGGCGGGCGGCGGTTGGTGGCCGGCGGCGAGCTGCTGCCGGCGCTGGAGGCTGGCGCGGGCTCGTTTGAGGGTACTGTTGGCCGATTCGACGGTCACCTCCAGCATGCCGGCCACCTCGCTGGCGTGGAATCCGAGGACGTCGCGCAAGATGAGGACGGCGACCTGGCGAGGCGGCAGGACCTGCAGGGCGGTCACGAAGGCCAGGGAGATGGCTTCGGTCTGCTCGTAGCGGGCCTCCGGCCCGGGCCGCACGTCGGCGGCACCCTCGAGGAGGGCGTCAGGAAACGGCTGCAGCCAGACGGCCTCGTCGCGCGGGGTCGGCACGAGCGGTTCGAACTGGACACGTCCCACTCCCTGGCCGGGCGCCGGCTCGCTGCGCGGCGCGCGTTGAGGCACCGGTTGGTGGCGATTTTGTACAGCCAGGTGCGCAGCGAGGCGCGCTCCTCGGTGAACCCGCCGATGCCTTGCCAGGCGGCCAGCAGCGTGTCCTGCAGGGTGTCCTCGGCGTCCTGGAAGGATCCGAGCATCCGGTAGCAGTGCACCTGCAGCTCCCGCCGGTGCGGGTCGGTTAGCTCCCGGAACGCCTCGCCATCTCCGGCCCGCGCCCGTGAGAGCAGATCGGCTGTCACCATCCTGCGCCCCTTCCTCCCGCATCACGTGGCGCTTCCACCTGGTATATACACCGCCCGGGGGGCGAACTGGGCGGCTCGCGGACGGCCAGTTCCCCGGTGCCGCGGTGTATGTATCACCGACCGCCCGGACGATCCGAGCGCCGTTAAAAACGCGGGAGGGTACCCGCGCGGCAGTACATCACCAGGTATGCGATCAGCGATTGGCGCGGCCCGTCCACCTAGGCAGCTACCGAGTCAGCGACATGGCGGCCGACAGCGAGCACCGCAGCCTGAGGGGCCCCGCACCTGACAGGCGGAACACCACCAACCCGTGACCCGTAGACCACGAAGGGAACTGGCCATGTACCTCCAATACGAGCTCATGAAGACCCTGCAAAAGGAACGGCTGCGGGCGGCGGCACGAGACCACCTAGCCGCCGAGGCGCGGCGAGCCCGCACGGCCGGCCGTGACCATGCGGCCGCGACTAGAGCCGGAGCCACGGCCAGGGGCGCGGCTACGATGGCCAGGAAGCGGGGCGCGATCATCGGACTCGGCATTCCGCTGGGTGCCATCTTGCTGTTCCCTCAGGGAATCATCCCCGCTGTGCTGAAGCTGGCCCACGCACGGGGGCGCATCTGGTTCCTCCCGCTGTACCTGTCGAAGCCACTGCAATGGCCAGCCTGCTTCGTGATGATCATCCTCGGCGTGGCCGTGTATTGCTATGTCCTGTGGACAATGCGGCGACTGAAGAAATCCAGCCGGGAGCTCCATGCTGGAAAAGGTGGCGGGCGGTCACCCAAGTCGGCGCTGACGCGGATAGGGACCGGGCAAAACTTAGGAGCAGCTCCCCGGGACGCCTCTGCGGCGCACGCGCAGAACGCTCAGATCAGCATCTCCGGGAGTGTCGCCCTCAGATCCACCCTGGCCGCGCAGATCGGCGGATAGTTCGTCACGCCTTCCTGATCGGGTAATCACATGTAGTGGCTTCTGGCCGTCGGCTGGCACAGATGGCCGCTGTCCGGGCGGCAGTAGGATCATGGGGCCTGGCCCCGCCCGCACGCGCGCGCCCCGCGGTACCGGGTACTGGACTGGGAGGTCGCCATGCCGGGGGCGTTCGCGGATCTGCCCACGCCGCTGGTGGCTGATGCGTGCGTGCGCTGTGGTGTTCCGCTGCGGGCCGCCCATTCGGGAATCCGGGCGGTCGTGGCCGGCCAGCGGATCGCTGGGCGGGTCCTGCCAGTGCGGCACTACGGCAGCGTGGACGTGTTCCTGGAGGCATTCGGCCGGGCCGAAGCCGGCGACGTGCTGGTCATCGACAACGGCGGCCGCTTGGACGAGGCCTGCGTCGGCGACCTGGCGGTACTGGAGGCCCGGGCCGCCGGGGTGGCGGGCCTGGTGGTGTGGGGCCTGCACCGCGACACGCCGGAACTCGCCGCGATCGGCCTTCCGGTATTCAGCTACGGCAGCTACCCGGCCGGGCCGGTGCGGCTGGACGAGCGGGAGCCCGAGGCGCTGGTCACCGCGCGGTTCGGGCCGCACCTGGTCAGCGCCAGGGACATCGTCTTCGCCGATGACGACGGCGCGTTGTTCGTCGCGGCAGAGCACGCCGAGCAGGTGCTGGTCACCGCGCACCAGATCTGGCAGACCGAGCGTGACCAGGCCCGCTGGATCCGGGAAGGGCAGACACTGCGCGAGCAGACCGCTTTCGATGACTACCTGGCCCGCCGCGCCACTGACCCGTCATACACCTTCCGGCGGCATCTGCGCCGCATCGGCGGGGCCATCGAAGAATAGGATCTCCCGAGCGCCGGGCCTCGACCCGCTCAGGGCCTAGCACCGGCAACAGACCGCGCCGGATCACGCAGGCCGGATCCGGCGACAGCCATCTTCCGGCACCGCGATGTGCGGCAAACGGTCCGGGCAGATGCCAGCCGGACGATCAGGCACCGTCATCCCACCCGGCCGCGGGCCGCCAAGATCACCGGATGCCATCGTCTTGGCCGCTACCCTCACACCGCCGCAGGACCGGGGGCACCTGTGCCCGATGATTGCGCGCCGCCCGCACCGTCTGCACGCACACGGGTACTGAGGGCAGCAGGAAGGGCATGACGATGGCAGACGGATTGGTGCCGGGTCTCCCGGCGCATCGAGGCATCCGCGGAGCTGGTGTTCGCGCTCGCTGATTTCGCGAACCCGCCCGCTGGTCGACGGCTCGGGCATGGTGCGCGAGCCGCCCCGGCGGTCAGGCTGTCGCGAGCCGGTGACGCGTTCGTGACGAACATGCACCACGACGAGTTCGGCGACTACCAGATGCGCAACGAGGTGGTCGAGTACGAGGCTGGCCGCCGGCTGGCGTGGAGCCGGCCCGGGTGGCAGCTTCTGCGGAAGAGCAGGAAGCCATCGGCGGCCCGGCCCGGTACCGGTGGGGGTACGAGTTCTCCCCGACGGCCCCGGTGCCACCCTGGTCACCGAGACGTTCCGACTGCAGCCGTTCCCCGCAGGACTGCGCACGGCCGTCCGGGACGGCGAGGGGTGGCGGGACGCCATGACCGCGTCGCTGGCCAGGCTGGAACTCCTGGCCAAGGCCGCAGGCCAGCGCAACCAGTAGGTCGCCGAGCGACATCATCGCCGTTCACGCGCCACACTGCCCCTGACCGTCGCCGGGGTCGCCGTCGCGCAGGCGCGGCCGGGGGCAGCAATGCACCTGCCTGGGTCCGCGCCTGCCCCGGCTGGGCTGACCGCCGGCTACCGGACCACCTTCGGCCCGGGCCGTTTACGTACCCAGAACAACCAACTATGCGCACGGCAAGGGCTGTGTCATCAGGCCCAGTCGCCCGTCCAGAACGGCGGGAATGTGCGCGCCTGGCTTGGCCGTGACAGCATCCTGCACCGCATGCTCGGAATGCATGACTATGCATAGCTCTACCGGCGGGACAATGCCCGCTTCTGCCGCGACGAGGCGTGAGTCTTTCCGCCGCATTTGGCACCAACGTGTCGTCACGACGGTGCGTTGCGCCGTGGTGATCGTGTGGCGCGGTAGTCGCCGTCGGAGTCCGCGTCAGTAGCTGCCGGACGGTTGAAGCGCAGTGCTTGGCCTTCCCGCTTTGGCTGACCGAGCGCCATATTCGCTTGCCGGGACGAGGGCGCCCTGAGAGGCTCGCGCTATGCCGCCCAGCACCGTAGGCCCGCCGTTCGATCAGTTCCTGGCAACCGCAGAGGCAGTAGCCCAGGCACGGCCCGAGGTGGACCTCGAGATGGCTCGTGAGGTGTTCCACGAGGCGGCGACTCTGCTCCACAACGGCCTCGCCCTTGACGGTCTGGACGGACACGACGCTAGCGCCGTTGTCGCTGGGCTGTGCGTCGATCTCGTTGCTGAGGATCCCGGCGCCGCGGTGCGCGCGCGTTCCCAGGCAACGCTGGAGGCTCCTGGAGATCTACACGACCCAGAAGGTGTGTCCGCGGCCTACCTAATCGCGGCGGCGATCCTGCAGCTCTGAGAAAACGGCCCCAGGGAGTGAGGTAGGACGCTGGCGAGGTGCCTGCCTGGGCAGGCCCTTTTCCAGCGCCCTCCTCCCGAGTTACGCATGCGGCTTTTACCGCACGTAGCTTTCCCCAGAAAGTGCTCCAGAGCCCCTAATTGTGAGCAGGCGCCGCGGGCCTGGCCGGGATGGCAGTGAGCCGGGGTCGTAGCGTTGAGAGGTCCCGGTGGGCTGGCTCTTTAACCGCCTGCCGGCCCTTTGGGCTTGGCTTTCGAACGACGTGCCAGCTTGCCGGGGCCTCGCCGTGGCGTGGCTCAAAAGAGGCGCGAGCGCCAAGCAGGGATCGCTGGAATTAGGCGTGCCCGCCACGGTCTCGCCGATGAGGGCAAGGGAGTGGGAGGAGGCATCCTCGTGGCGGCAGTGATGATCGGGGTTGATCCGCACAAGGGCTCGCATACGGCGGTGGCGATCAGCGCCACCGAAGAGCCGCTGGGCCAGTTGCGGGTGCGCGCCTGCCTCGGCCAGGCGGAGCAGCTGGTGGCGTGGGCGCACGCCTGGCCGGAGCGGACCTGGGCGGTGGAGGGCGCTGAGGGTGTGGGCCATCTGCTGGCCCAGCAGCTGGCTGTCAGCCGGTGAGCGGGTGCTGGACGTGCAGCCGAAGCTGGCCGCCCGGGTGCGGCTACTTGCGACGGGAGACATCAATAAGAACGATCCCAACGATGCCCGGTCGGTTGCTGTTGCGGCGCTGCGCTCTCCCGGCGTCCGGGAGGCCCGGCGTGACGATCACGCGGCGGTGCTGAGGGTGTGGTCCAAACGCCACCGGGACCTGGGCCGCACCCGCACCCAGGTGGCATGCAGGCTGCACGCCGTGCTGTGCGAGCTGGTGCCCGGCGGGGTGTCCAAGCAGATCACCGCAGGCCAGGCCGCGCAGATCCTGGCATCGATCACGCCATCGGGCGCCGTGCAGGCGGCCCGCCGGGAACTCGCCGCCGAGTTCACCGAGGACCTGCGCGGCATCGACACCCGGATCCGCGACACCAGGAAGAAGCTGGCCATCGCGGTCCGCGCGGCCGGGACCAGCCTGACCGGGCTGTTCGGGGTCGGCCCGGTGATCGCTGCCGCCCTGATCGGCGACGTCCGCACGGTGTCCCGCTTCCCGGGCCGGGACCACTTCGCCGCTTACAACGGCACCGCTCCCATCGAGGTGTCCTCCGGTGGCCGGAAGGTCTGCCGGCTGTCGCGGCGCGGCAACCGCCGGCTCAACCACGCGATCCACATGGCCGCGGTCACCCAGATCCGTTACCGGCACAGCCCGGGCCGCGCCTACTACGACAAGAAGCTGGCCGAGGGCAAGACCCCGAAAGAGGCACTGCGCGCGCTGAAACGCCAGATCAGCGACGCCATCTTCGCCTGCCTGCAGGCAGACGCCCGGCGCGCCGCAGCGAAGAGCCCGGGAGGGCAACCGGGGAACGGCTCTGCATCCAGCGCGGCCGGCTCACACCCCGAACACCGGCTCTTCGGACAAGCCACTCCCGGGCCTGCCACCAACCCTACGACCCCCACTGCTCCCTTTCCCGCGCAGCTGCCATCCCGTGCGAGCGGGCGGCTGGGTCCAGGACCGGGCGCAGCCCGGCCGCGCAGCGGCGCCCGCAGGGCGTCCTCGACGCGGCCGCCCGCGAGCCGATAATGCCCCGCAGCGGGAAAGGACACTCACACCAGGCGCCCATCCCATCAGCACTCGACCTTGACTTCGATACAAAGAGGCGTTCGATCTGTGCGGACGTCGGCTCAATGCCGATCAAGGCAAGGACCGTCCAGATATGCGTGTTCTGCGCGCCCATCGAGCCGACGGGGGCAAAGATCGTTCGTCTACTTCCCGGGGGTCCGCCAGACCCGACGCAGGAGGTCGGAGTGAACCTCACATGAAGCCGATGTGCGGATGGCTGAGCGCACCTACTTGACGCGCGGCTGGACGCTGGCAACGAGCTGCTCGGTGCCATCATGATGAGACGTGCGGATCACGAGGCCGTCCTCGCCGTCGGACACCCTATCCCGGGTAGTACCCATCCATGCGCACCGCTACGGAACGCAGAAGGCGGTCATCACCCGACGTGTGGCGTCGCTCGGTAACCAGAGCCTTCGCGGCATGGGGCGGTATCCAGACAAGTCGAGGATGGTGAACGCTACTCGGCCGTCACGTTGCGGTCGACGAGAGATCGGGAAGGTCAACGACGACGTCCAGACAGCCGTCACCTGCCGGTCTGACGGTCAGATCGCCTAGGCGACGCAGCAGTGCCAGGGTGGCCGGGTTATCCACAGCAACCCGGGTGAGGATCTGCCTGATCCCCTCGGGACGCCGGCGAATGAGAGCCTCCAACAGCGCCGAGGCAACGCCTCGTCCTTGCCATTCGTCGGTGACCGTGACGGCGACATCGGCCGTGTCCAGACGGTCCCGGTAGCGGACGATCCTGGCGATTCCGGCGGGGACCTCGCCGCCATCCTCGGGCAGCCCGAAAAGCGCCAGGGCGACATGGTCGACGCCGTCCACATCATCGACGAGGTGGTCCAGCATCTTTTCGGTGAGGTGCGGGACTCCCGCCAGGAACCGGTGGAACCGGGATTCCGGCGAAAGGTATTCGTACTGCTCCCGGAGGACTTCCCGGTCGGTGGGCAGCAGGGGCCGGATGACGGCGTTCGTGCCGTCACGGAGTCTGACCCGCTCAGTCACTCGACGCGCTCCTGATCTCGTCAGGTCATTGGATGGTTTCCCGGTGCCGGTCACCCGCGCGACTGTCCGTCGTACATCGAGTCGGAGCAGCGACTCGTATTTCGTCTCGACGACCTTGCGCTTGACCTTCATGCTGGGCGTCAGCTCGTCCTCTTCGACCGACAGGTCGTGGTCGAGGATCCGGAAGTCCTTGATGGTCTCCCAGCGGTTGGCCGGCCGTTGAGCTCCTCGACGCCGGCCCGCACGTACCTGTGGACCGCCGGGTTCCCGGCGAGCGAAGGGTAGTCGGTGGCCGTCAGGCCCCGCGCCCGGCCCCACTGGGCCAGCGCTTCGGGATCCAGGGTGATCAGCGCAGACGCGTAGTTACGGCCGTCGGCATGAACCAGCATCTGGCTGGCCAGCGGGCAGACCGCCTTGAACATGACCTCGATGACCTGCGGCGCGATGTACTTCCCGCCGGAGGTCTTGATCAGGTCCTTCTTCCGGTCCGTCTATCCGCAGCAGGCCCGCCTCGTCGATCTCGCCGACGTCACCGGTGGCGAACCACCGTCGGCGCCCAGCACCTCGGCCGTGGCCTCGGGCAGGTTGTGGTACCCGCGCATCACCCCAGGACCCCGCACGAAGATCTCCCCGTCGTCCGCGATCTTGATCTGTGTGCCGACCAGCGGCGGGCCCACGACCCCGAACGCCGGGTCCTGGGGGCGGACGATGCAGGCCGCGGCGCTGGTCTCGGTCAGTGCGTAGCCCTCGAGCACCAGCAGCCCGGCGGCATCGAACCAGGTGGCGACGTCCTTTGACAGGGCCGCGCTGCCAGAGACGAGGAAGCGGATCCGCCCGCCCAGCCCTGCTCGTATCTTCGACAGCACCAGCCGGTCGGCCAGCGCATGCTGGGCCTGGAGCACACGGCCCGGTTGACGGCCCTGGGCCCGGGCCTGCGAAACCTGGTTGCCCACGCCGAAGGCCCAGGTGAACAGCCGGTACCTGATCCCCCCCTCTTCCTGGACGGTCTGCACGACCTTCGCGTGCACCTTCTCGAAGATCCGCGGGGGACCCGCCATGAACGTGGGCCGGACCACCGCTAGGTTCTCCACGATCTTGTCCATCCGGCCGTCAACGGCCGTGGGGAAGCCGATCTGCAGCTGCACCGCCTCCAGCATCTTGCCGAACGCGTGCGACAGCGGCAGCCACAGGTACTGCAGGTCGCTAGGCGACAGGATGTCGATGGCCTCGGCCCCCGCGCCGATGTACGTCCAGCAGCGCTGGGGCAGTTCCACGCCCTTCGGCCGTCCCGTGGTCCCCGACGTGTAGATCAGCGTGGCCAGATGCTCGGGCTGGACGGCAGCCACCGCCTCGTCAACCGCGGCCGGGTTCTCGACGAGGTGCCCGGCACCCAGGGCCTGCAGGTCGTCCAGGCTCAGCACCCACTCGCCGTCCGCCTCGCCGTCGAAGGTGATCACCCAGAGCAGGTCGGGCAGGTGGTCCCTCTGGGCGCGCAGCTTGGCGATCTGGGCGTCGTCCTCGGCGAAGACGATCCGCGATCCGCTGTCGGACAAGATGAAGGCGACGTCGTCGCCACCCGTCGAGGGGTAGACGGCGGTCGTCGCGGCGCCCGCGCACATGATCGCAAGATCCGCGTATAGCCACTCGATGCGGGTGGCGCTCGCGATCCCCACCCGCTCCTCGGGCTGGATTCCCAGCGCGAGCAGACCGGCGGCCGTGGTCTTGACCGTCTCCTCAGTCTGCCCCCAGGTCACCGACGCCCAGCCACCGTTGGTCGGGAAACGGAACGCCTCGGCGTTGGGGGTCGCCGCGACCCGGTCGCAGAACATCCGGGCCACCGACACCGCCGGCGTCGGGTAGCTGCTCTTGTCCGCCGTGCCGGTGGTCATGATCACGACTCCTCCATTCCTGCCCGGCCGTTTCCCGCCCGGGCGGGCAAGTCGCGTACGCGGCAGGTCAGCCATGCGGCGTGGCGATTCCGCTGCGGCTTCCAGCGTCGCGCGGACGGTGAGCACGACGCCAGGGCACTTCGTCGCTGATCCACACACGCTGTAACGGGCGCCCTGTAGG
The DNA here is from genome assembly GCA_963767385.1 of uncultured Actinomycetes bacterium. Taxonomy (GTDB): domain Bacteria; phylum Actinomycetota; class Actinomycetes; order Streptosporangiales; family Streptosporangiaceae; genus RYN-230. Next base: position 25,029 of record CAVYEA010000020.1, read on the forward strand.
TGGGACTAAGCGAGTTGACCTGCAACGCGCTCGGCGGACTCGCACGCCGACGAGGAGCGGTCTGTCATGGGGAACAGTCTGCCGCTGAGGAGCACACGTCTTTCGCTGGTCTAGCCGCCGTGCGGGCGGGCGGGCTCGACGCGGTGTGCCGGTTCGCCTCAGCGACCGGCCGGATGGCGGTGATCGGCCGGCTTCAGGACGCCGAGGCGATGGCGCACGGGAAGGCCGGCACGGTCGTAACGGCCTGAGCCAGGCGCAGCCGGGGGCGAGTCGGCCGCCGGGCCTGGCCTTCCTGCCCGCTCGATGCCCTCGATGCCAGCCGGACCGGTGCCGCACAACAGCGTGCCGGACCCGCGTGGGCCGATGAACGTGCCAGCCCTGCCACACGCGCGGGCTAGCTGTTCTCCTGCCCCTTCGCCGGATCGGGGCGGGTGGCCTCGGCCTGGTTGCTGAGGTCGTCGCGCTGCTGGCTGACTGCGGCCGTTTCACGGCGGGATTGTTCGAGGTCGCGGCGCGCGGCGCGGCTGCGGCGCGAGGTGCGGCGCACTCCGGCCAGCAGCAGGCTCAGCCCGAGCATGGCGAGGGCCCCGACCACGATGCCGTAGAGGAACAGCGTGCCGGTGGAGCCGGTGGTCTTCGCCAAGCTAGGGCCACGGATCGCCAGCAGCGACCGCCTCTCCCCGGGCACAGCCAGAGCTGCACGCCAGGTCCGGGGTGAACCGAGCATTGCGCGCTGGCCAGGGTCCCGTAGCCCAGCGCCGTCTGTGCCTGGCCGCCCTGACGCGGCGGCAGCAGGAGATCTCCGGGCATCCATGCATCACCGTCAACGAGCTCGCGCGGCTGACTGGGCTGCCCACGAGCCGGTGTGCCGGTCCTGATGACCCGCCCGGCGGCTGAGCGGATCGCCCGCAAGACAGCGGCCCAGCCGGCAAAGAGCCTGCGGCTATTCAAGGCCGGGTTGACCAGTTGAGGGAACCTCTGCCGGCTGTGGCTGGCATCGGCGCATCCTGCCGAGGCTGTGCCGTCAACATGGCGCGATTTCCTGGCGCCGCAGCACCGTCCGGCTGTCACCCAGATCCGGGTGGATCTGTGCGCGATCAGCTGTCCGCGAGCTGTACCCGATGCACGCAAATAATCGGCGTTATCTCAACCCCGGATTTGGGTGTCCTTGCTGTAGCCGCCGCGGGTGTTTTGTGTGCTTTTTGCTGCGTGGTGGACACGTTACCTGAACAGTGTCTCCGCCGCAGACCCCATGCAAATCCCTTTGTCGTTGCTGTTTTTAGAACTAAGCGGCTACTACGTGAACGTTGTTCAGCTACATGTCCACGCTGCAGACGTCCTGGTCAGGTGCGGCATACACAAGGGGGCTTCAGATACCCGCCGTTCTGCGCGCCGTGAACCTATGAAGCGTCACGAGAATTCTCACCGTGGGTGACGAAAGTAACTTGCCATTCGCGGACCCTCTGCATGAGCGACAAGAACCAGCCTTGAATCGGCAGATTCAGACGTTGCCCGCTGGCGGCCGGACAGGCGGCGCGGGCTCAGCCGAAGGCGTTCTTCCTGCTCAGTGGCCCGGATCCCGTCCCAGAACCCTGGGATCTGTGCGCTCCAGGCCGCAGCCGCCCGCGAGGGCGAAGCCCCACTCGAACACGTGTGCGGCATCTCCCGTGGTCCCGGTTGCGGTACTTTGCTGCTGTACTCTCGGCCTGGCTGTTCGAATTAGGCTTCTGACCTGTGGAGCTAAGGGGACTCGAACCCCTGACCCCCTGCTTGCAAAGCAGGTGCTCTTCCAGCTGAGCTATAGCCCCGCGCAACGGCGCTACAAGGGTACCCGTTCAGGGCGGCGGCATCAGTGCCGGTGCGGGGCCGACGGTGTCACGCCGTCTCCGCCACCGGTGCCAGAACCAGCCTCGCCCGCCGCCGCCTCGCCTGCGCCCTCCGCATCCTCCCCGGCGGACGCGGGCGCCGCCGGCCCGGCAGCCGGCAGTGCCTGCTCTCCCGCAGGCGGCGGGATGATCGGCGGGGGAGTCTGGACCGCCTCCGGCGCGGCCTCGCTCGTGTCTCCGGAACTGGCCGGCCCGCCCAGCACATCGGGCAACTCCGCGACGCTGCGCAGCAGGTGGGTAGCACCGGCGCGGTGCAAGCGGTCCCGGGTGTGCCCGCCGGTGAGGACACCGGCCACGATCCGCGCCCCGGCCCGGCGGCCGCACAGCACACCGCTCTCGGTGCCGCCGGCGTAGGCCGTGTCCTGGACGTCACCCACCCCCAGCCGGAGCATGGCGGACAGCATCGGGTCGGGCCACGGGTAGCCGCGCGGTGAATCCTCCGGGCAGAGCACCAGGTCAACCCGCCGCCACCAGCCGAGGGTGTCCAGGACCAGGCCGACCAGGCTCCGGGACAGGCCGGTGATCAGGCAGACCCGGATCCCGGACTCGCGGATCTGCGCCAGTGCCTCGGCCGCCCCGTCCATCGGCGCCAGGCCGGACCGTTCCACGGCAAGCCGGTAAGACCGGTCGAAGGCCAGCGTCGCGGCCTCGGCGCGCCCCGGCGCGTTAGGAAACACGCCGCGGAACACGTCAACGGCCGACTGCCCCCTGGCCTGATGGACGTGGACCATGCTGCGCGCGTAGGCGGCAGTGCCCGGAACGATGCCCTGGGTGGCGAAAGCCTCGGTGAAGGCACGTTCCAGGATGCCGCCGTCATCCACGGCGACACCAAGCAGACCGCAGCACAAGAGCGTGACCGGTGCTCGCGCCGCTCACTCCAACCCCCGTTTTCAGGCCCGCGCCGGGCCGGGCCGTTGCTCGCCTAGTCGTCGCTCGTGGTTGCCTCAGTCCAAAGGTCAAGCTCGGCGCGATCGGCCTGCACCTTCCGCCAGACGGCGAAGACGCCCAGGCCGGCGAGGGCAAGCAAAAGCAGCTTCTTCACGGCTTAGAAACCCTTCACATCGGCAATCGCGGAGACCAGCCCGGAAGGGGCGGCCGGGCTCCTTAGGCTGCATGCAGCCTAGCAAGCGGTGCGGTCACCGGGGCCTGGCCACGCGAGTCTCCTGCCAGACCGGGCCGTCGGACTCATACACGTCCCCGCTGGCCCCGAAGACCAGGAAACGGTCGAAGGACCGGGCGAACCACCGGTCGTGCGTCACGGCGAGCACCGTGCCCTGGTAGGACTCGAGCCCCTCCTGCAGCGCCTCGGCACTGGCCAGGTCCAGGTTGTCGGTGGGCTCATCGAGCAGGAGCAGGGTTACCCCGCCCAGCTCGAGCAGCAGGATCTGCAGCCGGGCCTGCTGACCTCCAGACATCGCGCTGAACGGCACCTGCGCGCAATGCTGCAGCTCATACCGTGCGAGGGCAGCCATGGACTCGTGGGGGAGCATGGCGTGCTCGGTCATGAGGATCTCTGCTGGGTAGCGCCCGGCCAGGTCGGGCCGGGCGTGCGTCTGGGCGAACAGCCCCGGGACAACGCGGGCGCCGAGCCGGGCCACTCCCTGATGCGGCACGTCCGCCCCGCCCAGCAGCTGGAGGAATGAGGACTTCCCCGAGCCGTTGGAGCCGAGCACCGCGACCCGGTCGCCGTACCAGACCTCCAGGCCGAAGGCGTTCATCAGGCCGGTGAGTTCCAGGCTCTCGCAGATCACCGCGCGCTTCCCGGTCCGGCCGCCACGCAGCCGCATCCGCACATTCTGCTCGCGGGGCGCCAGTTCCGGCGGCCCCGCTTCCTCGAAACGGCGCAGCCGGGTCACCGCTGCCTGCAGCCGCGAGGCCATGTCCGAGTTATACGACGCCTTCTGCCGGAACGTCCGGACCAGCTGCTTGAGTTTCTCGTGCTCCTCATCCCAGCGGCGGCGCAGTTCGTCGAGACGGTCGTTACGGTCCCGGCGCGCCTGCGGGTAGCTGGCGAACCCGCCGCCGTGCACCCAGACGATGCCGTCCTCGACGGTGATGATCCGCTCGGCGGTGTTCGCCAGGAGTTCGCGGTCGTGGCTGACCAGCAGGACCGTCTTCCGGGTCTGGCCGAGCTGCTCTTCGAGCCAGAGCTTGCCGGGCACGTCGAGGTAGTTGTCTGGCTCGTCGAGCAGCAGGACCTCCGCCGGGCCGCGCAGCAGGGCCTCCAGCACCAGGCGCTTCTGCTCGCCGCCGGACAGCGTGCCCACCGGCCGCGAGCCGCACCGGTCGAAGCTGATGCCGAGCGCGGCGACGCAGCAGGCGTCCCAGTGCACCTCCGCCTCGTAGCCGCCCGCGTCACCCCAGTCGGCCAGCGCCGCGGCGTACCGCAGTTGCGCGCGCTCATCGTCGCGCTGTGTCATGGCCCGCTCGGCGGCGGCGAGCCGGGCCGCAGCCTCGCGGACCCGCGGCGTGGCCACGGACACCAGCAGGTCCCGGACGGTGGTGTCCTCCCCGCGCAGCCCTCCGACGAACTGGCGCATGACCCCGAGGCCGCCGCTGGCCGTCACCGTGCCGGACTGCGGAGTCAGGTCGCCGGCGACGAGCCGGATCAGCGTGGTCTTGCCGGCGCCGTTCGGCCCCACCAGGGCAGCGGTGGTGCCCTCGCCCACCCGGAAGGACACATCGCCGAGCAGCAGGCGCCCGTCGGGAAGTGCATGACTGAGGTGTGCCACCTCGACGTGACCCACCTCACGTCTCCTTTCAGAAAGCCGCGGCGCTTGTCAACGGGGAGCGTGCTCCCTTGCCGCCGCGCCTATCACGGCCGAGACAACCAGGTCAGCCGGGCTGGCGCAACGGGGTTTCGGCGCGCTCGCCAGTGCACTTCTTACGACTTCCTTACCTCGGCCTTAGCGGAAAGGGACATCAGGTGGTGTAATTCCGCCGTTCGCCCGATCCCCGGGGCGCCCACGGTGATACTGGTGAGGTGATTTTGCGCCGAATTGCTATCGCCAGCCTATGAGAGGCGGCGGTTACCTAGCCGAGGAGGCGCAGCCCGCCCCGCACGGGTACCCCTATCGCTGGGAGCGGCCCGGAACACCAGGCGATCCCGTCAGGGCGCCGTCCGGGCCCCCATGGACAGCGGCCAGCACGGCCGGGGTGACCAGGCAGGCGGCCGGAATGGCGGACGAGTGGCCGCCCCCGGGATGGTTCAAGGAACCGCCGGGCGGCCATGCGGCGGCGGCGGCGGCGCGGGACAGGCGCACCGGCCCGCGACCCGCGCGGGCTGGCCGGCGGGACCAGTCGTCCCTGCGGCGGGTGCCCTGGCCATGGTGGCTCTTGTGGCCCTGGGCGGCGGCCTGGGCGGCGGTGTGGACCATGCAGGCCGGCCAGTCCTGGCACTTCTTCGCCCAGGGCGGCCAGTTGCTGCTGGGCGCGGGCCCGGGCACCCCGTTCCAGCTCTACGCCGCGCACCCGGACCTGCAGATCGGGCCGCTTGCCCTGGTCGTCTCGGCCCTGACGCAGTTGCTGGGCGCGCACGCCGCGGAGATCGTCGCGCTGACGGCCATGTCGCTGACCGGCCCGCTGGTGCTGGCCGGGGTCTGGCGCCTGCTGCCGGGCGATGAGCGCCCGCGGCGCTTCCGGCTGCTGTTCGCAGGCCTGGTATTCCTGCCGGTCTGGAGCGAGCTGACCACGCACTTCGGGCACCTGGACGACCTTCTGGCACTGTGCTTCTCGGTCGCGGCGATGCACGCGGTGGCCCGGCGGCACCCGGTCTGGGCCGGCCTGGCGATCGCGGCGGCGGCCGATGCCAAGCCGTGGGCCGCCGCCTTCGTGCCGCTGCTGCTGGCCCTGCCGCGCCGGCAATGGCTGACGGCCCTGGCCGCGTTTACCGGCGGCCTGGCCGTGGCGTGGCTGCCGTTCCTCCTCGCCGACCCGAAGACACTGGCGGTGGCCCGGTTCACGATCCCGAACGACCCGTCCTCCGCGCTGCGCGTGCTGGGTGTCACGGCGCCACAGACTCCCTGGTGGGACCGCTCGGCCCAGCTGGCCCTGGGCATTGCGGGCGGCTGCCTGGCGGTGCGGCGCGGCCGGTGGCAGGCGGTACCGCTGATCGCCATGTCGGCCCGGATCCTGCTTGACCCCGGGGTCTACGCCTATTACACGTCCGGGGTGCTGCTCGGCACCATCATCGTGGACCTGGTGCTGGCCCGGTGGCGGCTGCCGTGGGCGACCATCACCGGGGCCGCCTTGCTGTACGCGGCGCGGTCCACTCACGCGCTGATCCCTTTCACCCTGCACGAGCTGGGCATGCTTCGGCTGGCCTTCGCGGTGGCCGCACCCGTGGCCGTGCTGGCCGTCCCCGCCTGGTGGATGGCCCGGCGGCCAGGACGGCACGCACGCAACCCGGCGGACGGGTCGTTCTCGGTGCTTCCCGCGGTACCCGCGGCTGACCGGCACCCCTCGGGCCCCTGGCCAGCCCGGCACCCCTCGGGCCCCTGGCCAGTGGATGACTCCTGGGCAGCGGCGGGCTCCCAGGTGACGGCCCACTCGCGGCGGTCCGCGCCCCCTCCCGCGGACTCCTGGCCCGGTGCGGCCGCCAGGATCCAGGCCGGATCCTGGTCTTCCGGGGATGCCGGCGTCCCAGCCGGATCCTGGTCTTCCGCGGATCCCGGCGTCCCAGCCGGATCCTGGCCTTCGGCCGTTTCCTGGCCGGCCGGGGACGGCTGGCCGCCGGCTGAGGACGGGGTCCCCGCGGACTCCTGGCCAGCCGGAGGGCCCTGGCCACCGGTCACTGACCCGCGCGGCCGGTTCGCCCACAGCGCGGGTCGCGGTACCTTCCGGCCCGCGTCCGGCCTCCGCGCATTACCGGCTGAGTACCAGGGACAACGGCCGCGGACAGCAGGGCGGTAAGCACCGCCGGTGGCGGGCCTGCCTCGCCCGGGTTCCCTGTGGACCATGCCTGTGAACCGTGCCCGGTCCTGCGGTTCCGCCAGTCCCCCCATCCGGGCCCGGGGGGGAGGCCTGTCACTACCCCAGCTGGATGTCGGCCGTCATGCCGCTGACCGGGATCGACGCGGCCGTCCCGGGAACCTGCACAAGTGCCTCTTCGCCCGCCGCTCCACCGGGGCTGGCCGCGGGGACCTGCGACAGCTGGATGATGCGGCCGCGGACCCCGCTGAGCCGCAGCGTAGGAACGGAGACGGACACCGGCTGGCCGACCCGCACGGCGCCCGCGGACCCCGGCGGGATAGGCAGCCTCACCTGCCAGCCGCCCGCGGAACGCAGCGCGATGACCGGAATCCCGCGGCCGGCGGCCGCCAGCGTGGCCAATGACCGGCCATCGATGGCCACCACTGTCCCGCGCCGGGGAGCCACGATTTCCGTGCTCAGCAGCCTTCTCCTGTCCGCGGCCCGGTGCCCCCGGTCCTCAGCCAGCTGGGCCTCGGCCGCCGCAATGCTGTCCTGAGGCGCACCCTGCGCGGTCAGCGCGGCGATAATCGCCTTGTCGGACCGCACCGCCACCCGGTCGGACTGGACCGCCGCCGCCTCGGCCAGGGCGGCCACGCTGGTGGCGAGAACCTGGCCGCGGCGCACGACCTGCCCCAGCCGGACCCGGATGGCGGCAACGCGGCCCGGGACGCTGAAGTTCAGGCTGGTGAGCTCGCTCTTGCTGACCACCCCGGCGAGCGACCTGCTGCCCGTGCTGAAGATGGACGGCAAGGACACCGCGGCGCCGAGGATGGAGGCGGCCGCCACGAGGATGCCGACCAGGCGCTGCGGACGGGGCAGGAACTGGCGGGCGAACTGGCGGACCGCGCCGCGCAGGGTCCCGCCATCCCCGGCGGGAGCATCGTCGTCCGGGTCCGCATAGTCTCCGGCGAGAGCATCCTCTTCGGCGTAAAGGTCGTCCTGGCCATCGTCCTCCACAGTGAAGGCATCACTCTGGGGATAACCGGGGCCGGCGCTGAACTCACTGTCCTGGGAGAGCCCGGTCTCGGGGTAGCCGCCATCCGGCAGGTAACCACCATCCGGCAGGTAACCGGTATCTGCCTGGTAGGCCGGGTAATCGGCGTCATCGGGGAGATCGATCCGCTCGGGCCGGAGGGCCCGCGGGCGAGTGTCCCCGGGGCGCTCGTCCCCCCACGGGTCGTCCCGGTAGCCGGGCGCCGGCGGGACACCGGACTCCAGCAGGCCCTCACCCTCGATTGACTCCATCAGGGCGCGGCCCAGGCCGGACTCGGCGTAGTCGCTGGGGTCAAGGTCGCCGGGCCAGGACTCAGCCTCACTGGCCTCGGCCAGCAGCCGCCCGGGGTCCGGGGTGTCCCGCACCCGCCGGCCCCGCCGTTCCCGCGTTCCCCGCACGGAGGGCCGGGCCGCCGTGATCCGCCGAGGCTCAGCCCGCTCCGGGTAGTCGTCCTCGATCAGCAGGGACATGCTGGCTCACTCCAGGCGGATAAGTGGATCACGAACGTATCACAGACTTTTCTGGCATTACGCCAATCCCGGAAAAGAGCTACCGACCTGGGATTCCGCCCCACCGGCCCCGGTCGGCGAAGGAATGACGCCGGACCACTTAATTGCACCATTCGCATTTTATGCGAGGGCCTAATAGATATTTCGGACTGGTGCGCCGCGGATGCGGGACTGGGCCGGCGGCTAGAGGACGCGGCTCAGCCAGTCGAAGATGACCTGGTTACGGCGGTGTGGTGGCAGCGGCTGGCCGGCCACCCCGCTGAACTCGTGCAGTGTGCGGGGACAGCGCAGCAGGTGATCCGCCTGGCGGCCCTGGCCCGCGAAGACCGGGTCCGCCTCATACTGGGTGACCAGCGTCGGCGCGGTGATGTCCGGCAGCCAGGCCGCTGTCGAGTAGCGCGCGAGTTCCTGCACGAGGGCGGAGAAAGCCGGGCTGCCGGAACGGGCGGCCGGCCTTGGTCACGGCGAACCGGACGCTCGCCGGGAGCCTGGGCATGATCGCCGCCCAGGCCGCGTCCGCCTCCCATGGGTGACCGGATCCGGCCAGGTCGACCAGCGGGGCCGGCAGCCGGAGGGCGGCGAGGGCATCGGTCACCCCGGGATCGAGGACCAGGGCGGCCAGCCGGGGCTCGCGGGCGGCGGCCCGTGCGGCGAGGGCCCCGCCCAGGCCCCATCCGACGAGCGCGATCCGGCGGGGATCGACGTCGGGGCGGTCCCGGAGATAGTCCACGGCCGGGGTGATGACCGTCTCCCAGTCCGGGCGCAGGCCCGTGCCGCGCAGGTACAGCAGCGAGCCCTGCCCCGGGCCCTCGGCCAGCAGCGCGTTGTAGCCCAGGGCCACTGCCTCGGCGGCCCCGTACACGTACCGGCCGATGTGCTGGGTGTCCGTTCCCCCGGTGAAGATGACCGTGGGGCGCCTGACCGCGGGCTGGCCCGCGGCCGCGCGGGGACGCAGCAGCCAGCCCGGCAGGATGGCCCGGCCCGACCGGATGCGGACCTGCTCGGCCGCGGGCTCCAGCAGGCCCGCGGCCAGGGCCCAGTTCTGGTCCATGGCCCGGTACGCCGCCGCCTGCCGCCGCGGGTGGCCGGTGCCGATCGCCACGTAGAGCGCCGCGGCCAGGTAGCTGGCCGCGCGGAGGAAGGCGCCGCGGGCCGCCGCCGGGTTCCGGCTGGCCAGGGCGTCCCGGCCATACCCGCTGACCTGCTGGCCCAGCGAGCGGAACGCGCCGTAAAAGGACTCATAGCTGCTTCCGCCGCGGTGCGCGGCGGCGATCGCGCTGGCGACCTCGCCGTATTCGGCCGCGCCGTAGCCGGCGGCGGCCAAGGCGAGCAGCGCCTGGTGGTTGAGGACCGGGTCGGCGAAGAAGACCGCCGGGTCGCGCACGGCCGGCGGGATGCGGGCCGGCCAGGGTGCGAGCCCGGCCACGGTGCCGCGGTGCGGCTTGGGAGTTCCTGCCCTGGCGCCCCGGTCCGCCGGCGGGGCACTGCGCCGCGCGAGTTGGGGATGCCCGGTTGCGGTGATCACTGGCACGGTCATGAGTCCACGATTCTTCCCGCCCCGGCATGGCGACGCACAGAAGGGTTTGATTACTTAAAGCGATGTATTAACTACCCTAGGTTAAGGAAGGCCCAAACCTGCCCCGTTCCCGCTCTGGACGGCAAGAGCCGTCCAGGAATGACACCGTGGATCACGTCAATGGGAATGAATGTCCCATTCACGTAGTTCGAGGGCCGCGCCGGCCGGTGCCGGCGTGGCGGGTGATGCGACCGGGGCTTAAGGCACGCGCGGGGTGACTCCGGCACCGTCCGGCGGGCGGTAAGGAGCCCGGCGGGTACCGTCGCGGGACCAGGGGCGGTGCCCGGACGGGCCGGCCAGCGCCGCGGTCAGGTCGGCCAGGGCGTGCAGCGAGTGCGCGCTGACCACCGCGTCGCAGAACGGCCAGGCGGCCGCCATGCCGCCGGCCAGTGGCTGGTAGTCCGCGCTCTTGGTGCGCGGGTTGACCCAGATGATCCGGTGCGCCACCCGGGACAGGCGCTGCATTTCCCGGCGCACCGCAGCCGGATCCCCGGTGTCCCAGCCGTCGGAGATGATCACGACGACCGCGCCCCGGGCCAGGCCGGCCCGGCCCCGGGTGTCGTTGAACTCGCGGAGGGCGGCGCCGATCCGGGTGCCGCCGAGCCAGTCCGGCGCGGCCTGGCCGGCCCGCTGCAAGGCCCGCGCGGGCGGCATGTGCGCGAGCGCGCCGGTGAGCCGGGTCAGCCGGGTGGCGAAGGTGAACACCTCGGCCCGCGCGCCGCCGGCGGCGCAGTACAGCAACTGGAGCATGGCCCGCGCGTACGGCTCCATGGAGCCGGAGATGTCGCACAGCACGATGAGCTGGCGCGGCCGGACGCCCGGTGCCTGCCGGGCCAGCCGCACCGGGTGCCCGCCGGTGCGCCGCGCCTGCCGCAGCGTGCTGCGCAGGTCAGTGCGCCGGCCGTGCGGCGTGCGGTGATGGCGGCGGGAGCGGCGCACCGGCACCGCCAGGGTGAGCTCTCGCATCAGTCCGGCCAGGCTGGCCAGCTCGGCCGGTGTCAGCTCGGCGAAGTCCCGGGCCGCCAGCCGTTCCGCCCGGCTGGCGAGAGCGGGCCGGGGCGCGCCCGGCGCGCCCTCAGGCCCGTCCTCCCCGGGGGTGCCCGCCTCCGCCCGGGCCGGGGCAGCCTCCCCGGTTCCCCCGGCCTCCGGGTCACTGGCCAGGGGACCGCCCGTCCCGGGAGGGCCCGGCGGGCGAGGGTGCGCGCGCGCGCCCCGGGCCACGCTGGCCAGCACGTCCTCCGGGGCGCACGGCCCCGGCCGGGGGGCGCCCAGCTCGTCGCCGGCGGGCGGCTCCGGGGCCGCCCCGCCGAACAGCGCCGCGAACACGCGCCGCAGCGGCTCGATGTCGGCCTGCCCGGAGATCAGCGTGGCCAGCGCGCACAGGTAGAGCTCGTGCCGGGTACGCGGCCGCGCCACCGTGACCGCGGCCGCGAACCGGGCGCACCGGCCCGGGTCGGCGGGCACCCCGGCCCGGCGCAGCGCCGCCCCGAACCGCGCGGCGATCAGGGCCAGGTCCTCCGGCCCGGCACCCGGGAGGACCGGCGGCTCAGTCACCATCCCCCGCAACGGCGTACCCGGCCGCCCGGGCCACCTCCAGGTCCTCGGCGTACTTCAGCACCACGCCGGCCGTCCGGGCCGCCACCGCCTCGTCCACCCGGTCCGCGCCGAGCACCACGAGGGCCTCGGCCCAGCTGATCGCCTCCGCCACGCCGGGGGGCTTGGCCAGGTCGAGATCCCGGAGCCGGGCGATGCCGCGGGCCACCTCGGCGGCCAGCGGGCCGCCCGTTTCTGGCACCCGGCGGCGGATGATGGACGCCACCCGGTCCGTGCCCGGGTATTCGATCCAGTGGTAGAGGCAGCGCCGCTTCAGCGCGTCGTGCAGGTCGCGGGTGCGGTTGGAGGTGAGCACCACGACGGGGGGCAGCACCGCCCGCCGGGTGCCCAGCTCGGGGATGGTGACCGCGGACTCGGCCAGCAGCTCGAACAGGAACGCCTCGAACTCGTCGTCGCCGCGGTCCACCTCGTCGATCAGCAGCACGGCCGGCCGCGGGCCGGGGTGCTGCAGCGCGGCCAGCAGCGGCCGGGCCAGCAGGTACTCCGCGCTGAACAGGTCGGCGTCACGCAGCGTCTCGCCGCGGGCCTCGGCCAGCCGGATGGCGAGCAGCTGGCGGGGGTAGTTCCACTCGTAGAGCGCCTCGGCGGCGGTCAGCCCCTCGTAGCACTGCAGCCTGATGAGCGGCGTGTCCAGCGCGCTGGCCAGGGCCTTGGCCGCCTCGGTCTTGCCCACCCCGGGCTCACCCTCGAGCAGGATGGGCTGGCCCATCCGGGCGGCCAGGAACAGTGCCACGCCGAGCGGCTCATCGGTGAGGTAACCGGCGGCGTCCAGGTCGCGCATCAGGGTGGCGACGTCGGGCAGCCGTGCCGCGATCTCGCTCATGCGGTGCCGGGGGCAGCGAACGTTGACATACGACCATGATGCGGCAGGCCGCCCGCTGCCCCGTGCAGTGCGGTCAGCCCGGGGCGAGGTCGGTGCGGACCGGGCGGCCCTGGATCGCGGACCACACGTTGGCCGGGGTGAGCGGCATGTCGGCGTGCCGGACGCCGAACGGGCGGAGCGCGTCGAGGACCGCGTTGACCACCGCGGCCGGTGACCCCACGGTGGCCGACTCACCCACCCCCTTGGCGCCGACCGGGTGGTGCGGGCACGGGGTGACGGTCTCGCCCAGCTCCCAGGACGGGCACTCCACCGAGGTGGGCAGCAGGTAATCCATGAACGAGCCGCCCAGGCAGTTGCCCGCCTCGTCGTACGTGATCACCTGCATCAGGGCCATGCCGACCCCGTCGGCCAGCCCGCCGTGCACCTGCCCTTCGACGATCATCGGGTTGATCCGCACCCCGCAGTCGTCCACCGCGATGAACCGGCGCAGCCGGACCTCGCCGGTGCCCGGGTCCACGTCAGCCACGCAGATGTACGCCCCGTAGGGGAACGTCAGGTTCGGCGGGTTGTACACGGTGCCCGCGTCGAGGTGGCCTTCCACTCCCTCCGGCAGTTCCAGCGAGGAGTGGGCGGCCATCGCGATCTCGGCGATGGTCCGGCCCTGTTCCGGGTCACCGCGGACCTGCCACCGCCCGGCCGACCACTCCAGGTCCTCCGGGGAGGCCTCCAGCATGGCCGCCGCCACCACCCGGGCGCGCTCCCGCACCTTGCGGGCCGCCAGCACCGCGGCCGCACCGGACACCGGGGTGGACCGGGACCCGTAGGTGCCGAGGCCGAACGGGGTGCGGTCAGTGTCCCCGTGCACCACCTCGACGTCGTCCGGGGACAGTCCCAGCTCCTCGGCGACCAGCTGGGCGAACGTGGTCTCGTGGCCCTGCCCCTGGGTCTGGCAGGAGATGCCCAGCACCGCCGTGCCGGTCGGGTAGACCCGCAGCGCCGCGCCGTCCGCCATGCCCAGGCCGAGGATGTCCATGTGCTTGCGCGGGCCGGCGCCGACCCCCTCGGTGAAGCAGCTGATCCCGATGCCCATGTACTCGCCGCGCTGCCGCTTCTCGGCCTGCTCGCGGCGCAGTTCCGGGTAGCCGGCCAGGTCCATGGCCAGCCGCAGGGCCCGCGGGTAGTCCCCGGAGTCGTACTCCCAGCCGGTAGGGCAGGTGTAGGGGAACTGCTCGGGGCGCAGCAGGTTGCGCATCCGCAGCTCGGCCGGGTCCATGCCCAGTTCACCGGCGAGCAGGTCCACCATCCGCTCCACCAGGTAGACGCCCTCGGCGATGCGGAACGAGCACGAGTAGGCGACGCCGCCCGGCGCCTTGTTCGTGTACACCCCGGTGACCTCGCAGTACGCCGCGCGCAGGTCGTAGGAGCCGGTGAAGATGTGGAAGAACCCGGCCGGGAACTTCGTCGGCTGGGCCGAGCCGTTGAACGCGCCGTGGTCGGCCAGGACCCGGGCGCGCAGGCCGAGGATCCGGCCGTCCCGGGTGGCCGCGATCTCCCCGTGCATGTGGTAGTCGCGGGCGAACGCGGTGGACATGAGGTTCTCCGAGCGGTCCTCCACCCACTTGACCGGGCTGCCGGTCAGCATCGAGCCGACGACGGCGCACAGGTACCCGGGGTAGATGGGCACCTTGCTGCCGAACCCGCCGCCGATGTCCGGGGAGATGATCCGGATCTTGTGCTCGGGCAGCCCGGTCAGCAGCGCGTACAGGGTGCGGTGCGCGTGCGGGGCCTGGCTGGTGGCCCAGACGGTCAGCTTCCCGGTGACCGGGTCGAAGTCAGCCACCGTGCCGCAGGTCTCCAGCGGGGCCGGGTGCGACCGCGGGAACAGCATGTCCTGGGCCACGACCACGTCGGCCCCGGCGAACACCGCGTCGGTGGCCGCCTGGTCACCCGCTGACCAGTCGAAGATGTGGTTGTCCCGCTTGCCCGCCAGGTCGTCCCGGATCACCGGGGCGCCTGGGTCCAGGGCCTTCCTCGCGTCGGCGACCACCGGCAGCGGCTCGTACCGCACGTCGATCAGCTCGAGCGCGTCGCGGGCGGCGTACCGGTCCTCCGCGACGACGAACGCCACCTCCTGGCCCTGATACCGGACCTTGTCGGTGGCCAGCACGGCCTGCACGTCCCGGGACAGGGTGGGCATCCAGGCCAGCTCGCGCCCGGCCAGCATCTCGCCGGTGATGACCGCCCTGACCCGCGGGTGGGCCTCCGCGGCCGTGGTGTCCACCGAGACGATCCGGGCGTGGGCCAGCGGGCTGCGCAGGATGGCGCCGTGCAGCATGCCCGGCAGCTGCGACGTCGTCGACGAAGGTGCCCTGGCCGCGGAGGAACCGGGCGTCCTCCTTGCGCGGGAAGCGGCCGTAAGCGGTGCTCATGATGCGTCCCGGCCACTCGGCGGCGAGGCGGGGCGCGGCGAAGCCGGGTCCCCTCCGAGCTCGGCGATCCGCGGGGGCTCCGGGCGGTCGCCCCCGGGCTGGCACCGCGGCCCACAGGACGGACCGGACGATGTTCTCGTACCCCGTGCACCGGCACAGCTGGCCGGACAGCGCCTCGCGGACCTCGGCGGCGGTGGGCTCGGGATGGTGGTCGAGCAGCCACCGCGCGGTCATCATCATGCCGGAGGTGCAGAACCCGCACTGCAGCCCGTGACACTCGGCGAAGCCGCGCTGCACCGGGTCGAGGGCGCCGCCGCTGTCCAGGTCCTCGACGGTGCGCACCCGGTGGCCGTCCGCCATCGCGGCCAGCACGGTGCACGACTTGACCGGGGTCTCGTCCAGCCAGACCACGCAGGCGCCGCAGTTGGAGGTGTCACAGCCCCAGTGCGAGCCGGTCAGCCGCAGGTCGTCCCGCAGGAAGTGGATCAGCAGCAGCCGGGCTTCCACCTCCCTGGTGTGGCTGATCCCGTTGACGGTGACGGTGACCTGCATGTCAGCCGCTCCCAGCGCCGCGGCCCGCGCAGCGCGCGGCGCAGCGCGCGCGGTGGTCAGCTCGCCGGCCAGGTGCCGCTTGTAGTCGGCGGGGCCGCGCTGGTCGGTGACCGGACGGCAGTGCTCGGCGGCGATCTGGCCGGCCCGGGCGAACGTCTCCTCGGTGGCGGGCGCGCCGCGGAGGAACTCCTCGGCCTCGGCGGCGGCGAAGTGCTCCGCGCCGACCGCGGTCAGCCCCACCCCGGCGTCGGCGATGACCGGCGGCCCGGTCCCATCCCCGCCCTCCCATCCCCCCCCCCGCCGGCCCTGTCCCGGCCCGCCCTATCCCGGCCGGCCAGCCAGAGGGCCACCCCGGCCGCCGCCACCGGCCAGTCACCGGCCCGGCGCCCGACCTTCTGGTACGCGCTGCCGCCGCCCGGCCGGACGGTGATCCTGATCTCGGTCAGCAGCTCGCCGGGGCCCACCACGGTCTCGTACGGGCCGGTGAAGAACTCCCGGGCCGGGACGGTCCTGGTCCCGCCGGGATGCCGGATGACCATCGTCGCCTTCAGCGCCGCGAACGCCGCGGACAGGTCCTCGGACGGGTCGGCCTGGCACAGCGAGCCGCCGACGGTGCCCCAGTTGCGCACCACCGGGTCGGCGATGACCTGCTCCGCGTCGTGCAGGATCGCGAAATGCTCGCGCCGGCCGCGGCTGATCGAGCAGCTGGGCATGCCGGGTCAGCGCGCCGATCCGCAGCTCGCCGCCGGTCCACCGGATGTAGCTGAGCTCGCTGAGCCCGTTGATGTCGATGAGCGTCTCCGGCTGGGCCAGCCGCAGCTTCATCATCGGGATCAGGCTGTGCCCGCCGGCCAGGATGCGGGCCTCCGGGCCGAACCGGGCCAGCAGCGCGAGGGCATGCTCGACGCTGGTCGCCTTCTCGTACTCGACGTACGCCGGAACCTGCATGCGCCCTCCCTCTAGCCACTCCGCGCGCTTGAGCAGTTTACGAGTGCGGCCAGCCAGCGGCGATAAGCAAGGGGTGAGCGCTTCTGCGAGCGGGCCCGCGCGGCCCGGCGGTCGGGCCCGGGTGAGCGGCCGGACTGGCCGTCATGACGCTCACCCAGCTCAACGCGTTCGTCCTGGTCGCCCGGCTCGGCTCGGTGACGGCGGCCGCGAACGCGCTCGGCGTCAGTGAGTCCGCGGTGTCCCAGGCGCTGACCGCGCTGCGCCAGCACCTCGGTGACCAGCTGGTCAGCCGCGGTCCCAGCGGCATGACGCTGACCCCGGGCGGCTCCCGGCTGCTGGCCACCGCGTCGCAGATCGTGGTGCTCGGCGCCGAGGCGCACGCCGCGGTCCGTGCCGCGCAGGGCGCCCCGGAGCAGCTGCGCGTGGTGGCCACGTCCACCATCGCCGAGTTCGTGGTCAGCCCGCTGATGGAGGCGTTCACCCGGCGCTTCGCCGGCGCGCTGGAGGTGTCGGCCGGGGTGGCGGTGACCAACGAGATGGCGGTGCTGGTCGGCCAACCGGCTGGCCGACATCGCCATCGGCCCGGCCGTGACCGACGACCCGGCCCTGCCGGTGGTGAGCGAGCCGGTCTTCCGGTACCGGCTGGTCGTGGTGACCGCCGGGCAGTCCAGGCTGCGCGGCAGCCCGCAGCAGTGGCGCTGGCTGGTGGACCCGTCCGGCACCGACCCGGGCAGCGACACCGGGCAGCTGCTGGCCGCGCTGCGCATCCCGGAGGACATGATCGGGGTGTTCCCGAACCAGACCGCCGCGTGGGCGGCGGCCGCGGACGGGGCCGGGGTGGCGCCCGCGGTCGAGCACCTGGTCACCCAGCAGCTGCGGCGCGGCGAGCTGTCCCTGGTCGAGGTGCCCGGCGCGCCGGTGGACGCCTGCTGGCACGCGACCATGCTGGAGCGGCAGTACCGGAGCACGGCGGCCAGCGCGCTGCGCCGCTTCCTGACCACCCCGGAGGCCATGCAGCTGATGCGCTCGCCGGCCGCCGGGGTGCCGCCGTCCCGGTTCCGGCCGCCGGTCTACGTGACGATCTGGAGCTGAACCCGGGCGCTGATCCGGACAGGCGGGGCCCGAGGCCGCGGCGGGCGCAGTTAAGCAAGACCTTATTCGCGTATTGCGTGCCGTCCGGCGGCGGCACATCATGTGCGCTTACCTCACCAGCGCGCGGTGTCAGCGAGCCCGGGGCAAGGAGCGGGCGTCATGCGGATCGAGTCCAGCGGGCACAGCCGGGGCAACCCGCGCCTGTACGAGCTGATCGAGAACGCGCCGAAGACCGGCAAGAGCCCGACCGTCTGGGCCTGGCCCGAGCTGATCGACTACCTCAAGGTCGCCGGCCAGCCGGTGGCCGGGCCCTGGCCGCCGCACCAGGAGCCGCGGCCGGACCCCGAGGAGGACGTCGCTGCCCGTGGCCGTGCCCGACCCCGCAAGTTCGCCGCAGCGAACCCCGGCCAGTCCCGCGCCCGGCCGGGCACCCCGCCGCCCGGGGCCACGGACGGCGGCCGCGGAGAGCCGGGCCGACGACGAGGCGGGCCGGCGGGCGCCGCGCCGAGCCCGCGCCGGCGCGAGGCGCTGACCACGACCGGCAGGCACGACACTGCCGTCCGGAAAGGACATGGAGGATCGGATGTACCCGTCCCGGTTCCGCTACGAGGCACCGCGCTCGCTCGACGAGGCGATCGGCCTGCTGCACGACGGCGGGGACGAGGCCAAGGTGCTGGCCGGCGGCCAGAGCCTGGTCCCGCTGATGAAGCTGCGCTTCGCCTCGCCGGAGCTGGTCGTCGACATCAACAACATGCCCGGCCTGGACTACCACCGGGCCGACCCGGACGGCACGCTGCGCATCGGCGCGCTGTGCCGGCACGCCGACCTGGAGCGCTCGGCGCTGCTCAAGGACACGCAGCCGACCATGGCCGCGGCCGCGCCGCTGATCGCCGACCCGATCGTGCGCACCCGGGGCACGCTGGTCGGCTCGCTGTGCCACGCCGACCCGCAGGGCGACTGGGCCTCGGTGGTGACCGCGCTGGGCGGCTCCGTGGTCGCCCAGGGCCCGGACGGGCAGGCGCACCATCCCGCTGGCCGACTTCGTCACCGGCCCGTTCGAGAACGTGCTGGCCCCGGACGAGATCGCGGTCGAGGCCGTGGTCCCGCCGGCCCGGGGCACGCGGGCGGGCGGCTACCTGAAGCTGGAGCGCCGGGTCGGCGACTTCGCCACCGTCGGCGTCGCCGTGGCGCTGGAGATGTCCGGGGAGACGGTGGCCCGGCGCGGGCATCGCGCTGACCGGGGTGGGCGGCTCCACCATCGCGGCCACCGAGGCGGCGGCCGCGCTGGCCGGCCAGGCGCTGACCGCCGGAGGCCATCGAGCGAGCCGCGGACCTGGCCGCGGCGGCGGCCCGGCCGCGGACCGACCACCGCGGCAGCGCCGAGTACAAGCGGCACATGGTGCGCACGTTCGTGGTGCGCATGCCTGACCAGCCGCGGACCGAGGCCTCGACCAGCGGAAAGGGCGGCCTGACATGACCAGCGTCTACGAGGACCTCGACGGCGAGGAGGCCAGCGACGTCCCGGTGCGCCGGATCAGGATCACGCGTCAACGGCGCAGAAGAAGGTGGCCGAGGTGGAGCCCCGGCTGCTGCTCGCCCACCTGATCCGCCGGGGACTCGGGCTGACCGGCACGCACATGGGCTGCGACACCACCAACTGCGGCGCGTGCACGGTGCTGTTCGACGGCCGGCCGGTCAAGTCCTGCACGATGCTCGCCGTCCAGGCCGACGGGCACGAGATCACCACGGTCGAGGGGCTGGCCACCGCCAGCGAGCTGCACCCGCTCCAGGAGGGCTTCAAGGAGGAGCACGGCCTGCAGTGCGGCTTCTGCACCCCGGGGATGATGATGGCCGCCAAGGCCCTGCTGGACGAGAACCCCGACCCGACCGAGGACGACGTCCGCTGGGCGCTGTCCGGCAACCTGTGCCGCTGCACCGGCTACCAGAACATCGTCAAGTCGGTGCTGTGGGCCGCCGACAAGCTGCGACCTGTGCCTGCCCGGGGGGACGACCTCCCGGAACCGCCCGCGCATCCCGGAACGGAAGGCTGACGTCGTGTCACAGGCACTGGACGAGATCAAGATCGGCGGGCTGGGCGCGAGCCGCAAGCGGGTCGAGGACAACCGGTTCATCCGGGGCAAGGGCAACTACACCGACGACATCGTGCTGCCCGGCATGCTGCACATGGAGATCCTGCGCAGCCCGCTGGCGCACGCCCGGATCAAGTCCATCGACACCAGCAAGGCCTGGGAGATCCCCGGCGTGCACCTCGTGCTCACCGGCGAGATGATGGCCACCCGCAACCTGGCCTGGATGCCGACCCTGTCCTACGACACCCAGGCCGTGCTGGCCACCGACAAGGTGCGGTTCCAGGGCCAGGAGGTCGCCTGCGTCATCGCCGACGACCCGTACATCGCCAAGGACGCCTGCGAGGCGATCGACGTCGAGTACGAGCCGCTGCCGGTGATCGTCAACCCGATCCAGGCGCATGGCCGAGGGCGCCCCGCTGATCCGGGACGACAAGGAGAACCAGCACGACAACGTCATCTACGACTGGGAGGTCGGCGACGCGGAGGGCACCGAGCGGGCCTTCGCCGCAGGCCGACGTGGTCTCGAAGCTGCAGCTGCACTACCCGCGCTCGCACCCGTCGCCGATCGAGTGCTGCGGGTCGATCGCGGACTTCAACCGGGCCACCTCGAAGCTCACCGTCTACATGACCACCCAGGCGCCGCACATCATCCGGGCCGCGGTCGCGCTGGTCGCCGAGCTGCCCGAGCACATGATCCGGATCGTCTCCCCGGACCTCGGCGGCGGGTTCGGCAACAAGGTGCCGGTCTACCCCGGGTACGTCTGCTCGATCCTGGCCTCGATCCTGCTGGAGCGGCCGGTGAAGTGGATCGAGGACAAGTCCGGCAACCTGATCTCCACCGGCTTCGCCCGGGACATCTACCTGGACGGGGAGATGGCGCTGCGCCGGGACGGCAAGATCCTCGCCGTCCGGATGCGCACCGACGCCGACCACGGCGCGTTCTTCTCCGACGCGCAGCCGAGCAAGTTCAAGATCGGCCTGATGCACTCGGCGTTCGCCGCCTACGACATCCCGGTCGCGCACCTGACCGCCCGCGGCATGTACACCAACAAGGCGCCCGGCGGGGTCGCCTACCGGTGCTCGTTCCGGGTCACCGAGGCGATGTTCTTCCAGGAGCGGATGGTGCAGGCCGCCGCGGACGACCTGGGCATGGACCAGGCCGAGTTCCGGCGGATGAACTTCGTCCGCGACGACGACTTCCCGCACCGCACCCCGTTCGGCTTCCTCACCGACTCCGGCCAGTACGCCAAGTGCCTGGACGTCGGGCTGCGGGCCATCGGGCTACGAGGACTTCCGGGAGCAGCAGGAGGAGGCGCGGGCCCGGGGCCGGCTGCTCGGCATCGGCATCTCGACGATGACCGAGCCGCTCGGCGCGGGCAACAGCCGCGAGTACGACATCCTCGGCATCAAGATGTTCGACTCCGCCGAGCTCAGGGTCCACATGACCGGCAAGGCCATCCTGCGCACCGGGGCGAAGACGCCAGGGCCAGGGCCACGAGACCACCTGGGCCCAGATCGTCGCGCACGAGCTCGGCATCCCGGCCGAGGACATCGTGGTCGAGGAGGGCGACACCGACACCGCGCCGTTCGGCATGGGCACCTACGCCTCCCGCAGCACGCCGGTGGCCGGCGCGGCGGTCGCCATGGTGTCCCGCAAGATCCGGGCCAAGGCGCGCAAGCTGGCCGCGCACCTGCTGGAGGTGTCCGAGGAGGACGTCGAGTGGGAGCTCGGCCGGTTCTACGTGCGCAGCGCGCCGGACCGCGGGGTGACCATCCAGGAATGCGCGATGGCCGCGTACAGCAACATGCCCGACGGCATGGAGCCCGGCCTGGAGAACACCGCCTACTACGACCCGCCCAACCTGACCTGGCCGTTCGCGGTGTACATCGTCACGGTCGAGGTGGACCCGGAGACCGGCGTGTGGGACGTGCTGAACACCGTGGCGGTGGACGACTGCGGGGTGCGGATCAACCCGATGATCGTCGAGGGCCAGATCATGGGCGGCCTCACCGAGGCCTACGCCATGGCCAGCATGCAGTTCATCACGTTCGACGCCGAGGGCAACTGCGTCGGCTCGAACTACATGGACTACCTGCTGCCGACCGCCTGGGAGACGCCCGGCTTCGAGCTGCACCGAGGTCGTCACGCCGTGCCCGCACCACCCGATCGGGGCCAAGGGCATCGGCGAGTGCGCCACGGTCGGCGGCCCGGCGGCGTTCGTCAACGCGGTGATCGACGCGCTGTCCGGCACCGGGGTGCGCAACATCGACATGCCGCTGCTGCCGGACCGGGTCTACGAGGCGATCACCCAGCGGCACGACGTCTCCGGCGCCCCGCCGGTGCGGACGGCGACTGACTGAGCGGGAGCGGCCGATGCGAGGGCTGGGACGTCCTCGAGCAAGCGGGCGAGCTGGCCCGCCGCGGCGAGGAGTTCGCGCTGGCCACCGTGGTCTGGCGGCAGGGACCCGTCGTCCGGCCAGCAGGGCTCCCGGGCGATCATCACCGCCGACGGCGAGCTGCACGGCTGGATCGGCGGCGCCTGCGCCGAGCCGGTGGTGATCCGCGAGGCCCAGCCGGGTGATCAGCGAGGGCACCGCCCCGGCTGCTGCTGCTCGGCACCGCCGAGCAGTTCGGCGCGGCGGTGCCCGACGGGATGACGGTGGTGCCGATCTCCTGCCAGAGCGAGGGCGCGCTGGAGGTCTACATCGAGCCGGTGCTGCCGGCCCCGCACCTGGTCATCGTGGGCCGCTCGCCGATGGCCAGCACGCTGGCCGACCTGGCCCGCGCCCTGGGCTGGCGCACCACGCGCTGGACGGGCCGGACTTCACCGCCGGCCGACGCGGACGAGCGCTCGATGGTCGTGGTGGCCACCCAGGGCCACGGCGACGAGGAGGCCGTCGAGCAGGCCGTCGCCGCCCGCCCCGCCTACCTCGGTCTGGTCGCCTCGGCCAAGCGGGGCGAGGCGGTGCTCGGCTACCTGGCCGACCGCGGGCGTGCCCGCCGACCAGCTCGACCGGGTCCGGGTCCCGGTCGGGCTCGACCTCGGGCACACCACGCACCGGGAGATCGCGGTGGCGATCCTGGCCGAGCTGGTCCAGCTCCGCGCGGCCGGGGAGATCACTGGCGCGGTCGGCGTCCGGTCGGCGGCCGAAAGGACAGCGGCCAGCGCGGAGCCCGCGGAGGCCGTCGACCCGGTCTGCGGGATGACGGTCGCGGCCGGCCCGGCGCCGCCCGCTCGAGCACGACGGCATCACCTACTACTTCTGCTGCGCCGGCTGCCGCCAGGCGTTCGAGCAGCGACCCCGCCGCGTACCTGACGAGGGAGAGCCGATGCTGATCAAGAACGACTTCGAGGTCGCCGCAGCCGGTCGACAAGGTGTGGAAGTTCTTCGACGACATCCCGCAGGTGGCCGCCTGCCTGCCCGGCGCGGAGCTGACCGAGGACCTCGGCGGCGAGAAGTACCACGGCCCGGTCGCCGTCCGGATGGGCCCGGTCAAGCTGCAGTTCGCCGGCACGGCCAAGATCATCGAGCGCGACGAGGCGGCCAGGCGCATGGTCGTCGACGCGGCCGGCGCCGAGGAGAAGGGCCGCGGCCAGGCCGCATGCTGGTCACCGCGACGCTGGCCCGCTCCGGCCGCGGCACCAAGGTCAACGTCGCCCAGGACCTGCAGCTCTCCGGCGCCGCCGCGCAGTACGGCCGCGGCATGATCTCCGACGTCACCGCGGTGCTGATGCGCGACTTCGCCGCGAACATGCAGGACCGGATCGAGCGGATCGAGCGCGGGCGAGTCGCCCGAGCAGATCGCGGCGCGGCGGCCACGCCCGGCCAGCGGCCTCGCGATCGGGCCTCCGGGCCGCGCGGATGGCGCTGACCCGGGTCTTCCGCCGCTTCTTCCTTCCCTACCAGGCCGCGAGCTGAGGAGGAGATCGCCATGGTGCTGTGGTGGATCGGCAACGTGGTGCTGCTGGTCGTGGTGCTGCCCGTCGTGGTCGTCCTGCTCAACCGGGTGCTCGCCGCCCTGGAGCGGATCCGCGGCGCGGCCGACGACATCCTGCGCCGGCGGGGTCGCGCTGGTCGGTGAGCTCGACGGCGTCCCGGAGGCGCTGGCCACCACCGACCGGACCATCGACGAAGTCGCCGTCGGCGCGGTCCGGTACGCCGGCTCCGTCGCGAAGCTGCTCGGCTGAGCAGGGAGGACGAGCGCATGCCAGCCGTCGCCTGGGTGACCGTGGTCGTCGCCGCGCTGATCATCGCGGCCGCCGCGCTCGGCCTGCTGCGCGTGATCTTCCACCTGCGGGCGATCCGCGCGACCCTGGTCGCAGGTCATCGGCGGCGTGCAGGTGGTCGCCGAGCTGACCAGCACCGGTGCCCGGACCGGCTGCCCTCGGTGAACGCGAGCCTGAAGCCGGTCCGCGACTTCTGCGAGACGGTCTGAGGAGCGCCTGATGGAACCGCATGGCATTGTCCTCGCGGCCAGCACGTCCACCACCGGCTGGGTGGTCGGCTACACGATCGGCATCGTCGTGGTGCTGGTCGTCGTCGCGCTGGTCGTGCCGATCCTGCTGCTGGCCCGCTCGATCGGCAACGAGGCCCCGAAGATCAACGACTCGCTCGGCGAGTCGGTCACAACACCGCGGCGCTCGGCGCGCTGCACACCACGATCGACCACGCGACGATGATCATCGGCGGGCTGCAGCGCGGCCGCGCCAGGCTGGGAGGCTGACGATGACGCCGCACGTGCTGGCCATGTCATCGACCCAGCACAACCTGTGGTGGGCGCGGTCATCGGCGGCTTCGTCGTCGTGCTCGCCGTCGCCGCCCTGCTGACGATCCTGATCTGCTGGTGAGGACCATCGACCGGCGGGTGGTCGCAGGTCGCGGGACACCCTGAAGGCCGCGGCGGCCAACACCGCGGACGCCGCGCTGATCCCGCAGGCCGCCGACGGCGTGGAGGCGGTCCTGGCCGAGGGCCTGGAGCACCACCTGTTCCTCGGCCGCGTGCTCGGGAAGGTGAGGTCATGACCACGCTGGTCGTGCTGTCGGTCATCGACATCGTCCTGCTGATCGCCGGGCTGGCGTTCTACCTGTACTGGGCGGGCACGCAGCTCACCCGGATCGCCGGGAACCTGGAGGAGTGCGCGGGCATCGTGCGCGACGATCGTCGGCAACGCCGAGCTGATCGGGCCGGGCGTGGAGCACATCAACCGGACCGGCGGCGTGGTGGCCGGCGCGCTGCCGCTGCTGTACGGGATGGCCGAGGAGATCGTCACCGGCGTCACCCCGCGCGCCGAGCCGGCCCGCCGGCCGCCCGGCCCGCCCGGCCGGCGTCCGGCCGGCGCCGGTCCCGGCTGCACGACGCCGTCGGCTTCACGCCGCCGAGCGGCCTGCGGGACGGTCCCGGCCGGGCATCGCCCGAGGCCGGCCGGGCCGTCAGCCGCTCGGGGTCGCCGGGTCGGGTCCCGGTGGGAGCGGGCCGGTGGTCGGCGGCCGTGTACTCGCCGATCCACTCGTCCTTCCACGACTGGTCGTACTGCTGCTCGTTGCAGCCCGGGCTGGTAGACCGCGATCAGCTCCTGGGCGATCTGCTCGCGGTGCGCGCCGGTCGCCGCCGGGCACCTCGTAGGTGCAGATGTAGACCTTCCACTGCACCCGGCCCGGCGCACCCAGCAGGCGGCCCGCGGGTGGCGGAACGGGAAGCGTTCGGCGCGACAGGTCGTCGGAGTGGCCGACGTAGATGACCGCGTACTGCTCCGGCTTGGCGTCCGGGTCGGGCTTGTACATGATGGCGTAGACGGCCGGCGACCGGCGGCGGCGTCCAGCCCGGCGAGCACGCCGCGGCCCCTCGAACGGGTAGCCGGCCAGCGAGCCGAGCCGGATCATCCGCCGTCGTCGTCGTCCTCGTCCTCGCTGACCGCCTCGGCCCGGACGACCGGCCCGGCGGGCAGCCCGGCCGCGGCCGCGGCCGCGGTGAAGTCCGCGGTCGCCGCTCGACGGCCTCCTCCCGGCTGTCGGCCTCGACGATCAGCTGGGCGCCGTAGCGGTTGGTGCCGATGCCCGAGGCGATGCCGCCGCTGGCGCGACCGCGTCGGCGAGCTCGACGATCTCCTCGCGGCTCAGCACCCGGTCGCCCTCGGCCTCGACGCCACGCTCCACCTCACCGGGCCCTCCGTTCACGTCAGGCCTCACCGTCAGGCGTCGGCAGCAGCGCGGCGAACTCCTCCAGGCTGCGCAGGTCGTGGCCGGACAGCAGCAGGTCGACGTGCGGCGCGGCCACCATCATGCCGAGCGTGCTCGGCCGGAAGCCGGGTCGCCGCCCTTGTGCGGGTTCAGCCAGACGATCCGGTGGCACAGCCGGGACAGCCGCTCCATCGCCGTGGCCAGCACCTCCGGGTCGCCGCGGTCGAGGCCGTCGGAGCAGATCACCACGATCGCCGCCGCGGGCACAGGCCGCGCCGGCCCCAGTCCCGGACGAAGGCGTCGAGGCGAGTCCCCGATCCGGGTGCCGCCCTCCCAGTCGAACACGGCCGCGGCCGGCGCGCTGCCAGCGCCTCGTCGGGCCGGCGGTGCTCGAGCTCCCGGGTGATCCGGGTCAGCCGGGTGCCGAAGCAGAACACCTCGACCCGGGCGGCGGCGCGCTTGGCGGAGTAGGCGAACTGGAGCAGGTTGCGCGAGTAGTCGGCCATCGAGCCCGAGACGTCGAGGATCAGGACCAGCGGCCGGGGCCGGACTTGCGCCGCCGCCAGTAGAGCTCGGCCGGGCTCGCCGTGCAGCCGCATCGACTCCCGCACGGTGCGGCGCAGGTCGGGCGAGCGGCCCGCGCGGCGCGCGCCGCGTCCGGCGGGTGCGCCGCCGCGGCGGCGTCAGCCGGATCCGGCGCCATGATCCGCCGCAGGGCGGCCAGCTCCTCGGGGGTGCAGGCGGCGAACGACCTTGTGCCGGAGCGCCTCGGCGTCGGAGGCCGTCAGCCCGAGGCTCGGCCTCCTCCTCGCTCGTCCTCGGTCCGGCGGCGGTCGGTCGCCGGGACCTCCAGCACCGCCTGCGGCCTCGGCGCCCGGCCGCGCCGTGAGCGGTCAGCGAGTCCCCGGGCCGGGTCCGCCGCGCCGAGGAAGAACCGCCGGAACACCCGGTCGTAGACGGCGATGCTCGTCCGCCGGTGACCAGCGTGGCCCGGCCGGCCCAGTAGAGGTCGACCAGGTCGGTCGGGTCCAGCGGGGCCATGGCCGCGCAGTAGGTCGAGCACGTCGCCCGGAGCCGACCGGCGAGCCCGGCCGCGCGCAGCTCGCGGCGAAGTCCGACGAGCAGCCGGACGAACGGCATCCGGGGCGGCGGCCGTCAGGCACCGGAGGTGATCTCCTCCAGGTTGTCGCGCACCAGGTCGAGGTCGTCGCGGTCCTTGACCACGGCGCCGAGCGTGTCGCCGGCGACCTGCGGGTCGAGCTCGGTCTCGCCGAGGACGTCGAGGGTGCGGACCCAGTCGATCGTCTCGGCGACCCCGGGCGGCTTGGCCAGGTCCATCTCGCGCAGCCGGTGCACCGCGGCGACCACCTTGCGGGCCAGCGCCTCCGACACCCCGGGCGCCCGGACCAGCACGATCTCCACCTCCCGCTCGGCGGTGCGGGTAGCCGACCCAGTGGTAGAGGCAGCGGCGCTTCAGCGCGTCGTGCAGCTCGCGGGTGCGGTTGGAGGTGAGCACGACCAGCGGCGGGCTCGGCGCCTGATCGTGCCGATCTCGGGGATGGTGATCTGGAAGTCGGACAGCAGCTCGAGCAGGAACGCCTCGAACTCGTCGTCGGCCCGGTCGACCTCGTCGATGAGCAGCACCGCCCGGTCACCGGCGCGGACCGCGTCGAGCAGCGGCCGCTCGAGCAGGAACTTCGGGCCGAAGAGCTTGTCGACCGCGTCCTCGTCGGCGAGCTGCCGCTCGGACAGGGCCCGGATCGTGCAGCATCTGGCGGGCGTAGTCCCACTCGTACAGCGCCTGGTTGGTGTCGATGCCCTCGTAGCACTGCAGCCGGATCAGGCGCCGGCCGAACACCGCCGCCAGGACCTTGGCGACCTCGGTCTTGCCGACCCCGACCTCGCCCTCGAGCAGGATCGGGCGCTGCAGCGACAGCGCCACGAACAGCGCGGTGGCCAGCCCCCGGTCGGCGAGGTAGCCGCTGCCGCGCAGGATGCCGGTGAGCCCGGCGACGGTGTCCGGGTAGTCCATCCCGCCCCTCAGCGGGCGTCCGGCGGGCCGAGGACCAGGTCGCGGATCGAGCCGCCCGCCGTGTTCAGCTTGCCCTCCCGGGCGAGCCGGTCCCGCCAGGCGGCGCGCAGGTCCTCGTCCTGGCCGGCCATCCCGTCGAAGTTGATGTCCGTCATCCTCTGGCAGGACTTCGTCCCGCAGGACTCATCCAGGTCGGCGGTGGTCTGGCCCTGGGCGCTCCAGAGGGTGCGGAGCACGTCCAGGGCCTCGCCCGGCCGCTGGTCCGGCTGCTGGCTCATCGCGTCATGTACCTTCCCGGCGGGTGATCTGCCTTTACGCCTGACTGTAGGCGGTACCCGGCCTGAGGCCGACTGTAGGCGGTGCCGGTGATTCCGGCGACCGGCGATTAAGCGTTCTCTTATCGGGGGCACAGCAGCTATCGCGGGCACAGCAGCGGCTGCAGTCGCCGGCAGGCCGACAATGAGAGGGTGATCGATGTCGAGCCAGCCCGCTTCGAGGAGATGGTCGGCACCGCGCTGGACAGCCTCCCGGAGAACCTGGGACGGCTGATGCGCAACGTGGCCGTCACCGTCGAGCACGATCCCGGGCCGCCGGGCCTGCTCGGCCTGTACCAGGGCATCCCGCTGACCAGCCGGACCACCCAGTACGCGGGCGTGCTCCCGGACCGGATCACCATCTACCGGCAGGCCATCTGCGCCATCTGCGGTACCGAGGCGGAGGTGGTGGAGCAGGTGCGCCGCACCGTCGTGCACGAGGTGGGCCATCACTTCGGCATCGACGACGACCGGCTCACCGAGCTCGGCTGGTGATTCACCCGCTGATGGCCAGGACCTGGCCGCCCCCGGGGCACTCCACCGTGACCTGCTGCCCGGCCCGGGTTCAGTGCGGCGCCAGGCCCGGACTGCCGCTCGATCTCCCGCTGTATCTCCCGCTCGGAAATGGGCTTACGCAGGTAGACGAACCAGCCGTTGGCCCCGAGTATGAGCAGCCAGGCCATCAGCGGGTAGATGATCCACAGGTTCCACACATCGTGGATCCCGGAACTCTGGCTGAATCCGGCCGTCGGCCAGCCGCAGGCGTTGTGGTACTCCGTGGCCGCCCAGATCGCGACCAGGATGATCATCCCGACCGCGGACGCGGCGGCGCCGATCCGGAACCGGCGCTTGCGCTCGATCTGCTTGATGGCCTGCTGCCGGGCGAGCTGCTCCCTGGTGGCCGCGGTATCCGAGTCGTGATCCGGGGACGTGTCGTGCATGACGTTCGGCATCGTCATCCCCTCCTTCGCGTGGAAGCCAGAGCGGTGCCGGCTCACACCACTCCACTACACAGGCTGACGCCACCGGGCGCGGCCGGTCAGGGCCGTTCGTCACCTGGCGGCCGCCAACCGGCCCGCAGCCGAAGTAGCCTGGCGGCCGGGGACCAGCGGTCCAGGAGGTGGTGACGAGGGATGGGCTCGACGCAGGTGCTCCGGCATATCCATGCGCCCGCCATGGCGGTCTACCAGGCGCTGACCGACCCGGTGGCGATCGCCGCGTGGCGGGTCCCGGACGGCATGACCTCCGTCGTCCATGAGTTCGATGCCCGGGAGGGCGGCTCATTCCGGGTCTCGCTGACCTACGACGCGCCCGACCGCGGCGGGAAGACCTCCGCGCGCACCGACACCTACCACGGCCGCTTCACGCGCCTGGTGCCCGGCGAGCAAGTGGTCGAGGTGTTCGAGTTCGAGACCGCGGACCCGGCGCTGCGCGGGGAGATGACCCTGACCACGACCCTGGCCGAGGCCGGCGGCGGTACCGATGTGATCATGGAGCATGACGGCGTGCCGGCCGGCGTGCCCGCCGCCGACAACGAGCTGGGTACCCGGATGGCCCTCGGCAAGCTGGCCGCGCTGGTCGAGGACCGGCAGGGGAGCGGGGCCGTTGACCGCTGACCGCGCTTACCGGGACGAGCACGCGGTCACGTTCGACGAGCAGCCGGACCACGGCCTGCGCAACCCGGGAATCCGGGCGGCCTGGCAGCGGCTGCTCCGCCCCGGCGGCTCCCTGCTGCTGGTCGAGGGCCGCTGGCACACCGGGGCGGGGCTCTCCGCGGCGCAGGCCAGCCAGGCGGTCCGCCGCCACCGGGCCGGAGCATCAGTCACGATGCTGGGCGATCCCCGGCTGTGGGGAGCACCCCTCACCGACGAGCGGTACTTGATCGCCAGTCCCCGCTGACCAGCCCGCGGCCCCTGCGTTCCTGGAACCGCACTATGCCTTGCGCGGCTCTAGCCAGCGCACCTGGCCACGGCAGCATAATTGTCGATCAGCCCGGGCGGCCGTCGCGCGGTGACCGGCCGGTCCGGAGACCGATCTCACCCGGCAGGACGCGAGTGCCGACCTTCCGTATCGTCTCGCCTGAGCGGCGCTGGCGCGCCGCCTCGCTGGTGCTGCTGGCCGCCTGGGTCATCTGGAGGGCAGTCCGGTACGCGGGCCCCCTCCACCTGGCCGGGCTCGTGCTGGGCTGCCTGGTGGCCGCGGTCCTGCTGGGCTTCGTGGTACCGGTGATGAGGACCTGCCTGATCGTCTCCGATGAGGACCTGACCGATCGCCGGGCAGTGCGGAGAGTCCGGGTGGCCTGGCCGCAGGTCGCCGAGTTCCGGGTGGCCCGCCCAGGCGGGCTATGGGGTGGCTACTGCGTGGTGGCCGACTGCCGGGATGGGACGCAGATCGACTTCCTGTCGATCCGGGCCTACTCGCGCGCTCCGTCCTCGCGCCACCTCGATGAACTCCAGCGGATTTGCTGGACACTGGAGGAGTGCCTGGCCAGCCGCGGCGGGAACCCGCCCGCTGATCCGTAACGCGGCGGCCGTATGCGCGCAGGCGGATGCCCGGGCCGCGGGCAATACACAGCATCACCTGGGTGGCTGGTCAGGAAGCCCCAGCTCCGTGCTGTTCCCGATCCTCAAACGGCAGAACGAGGGCCTCGCCCTCGGCTACGTCACCGCCCGTGTCATTGAAAGCACTTTCATCGCCATCGGCATCGTCAGCCTCCTTGCGGTCGTGACCTTGCGGCAGGACGTCGGAGGCGCAGGCGGCGCGCGCGGGAAGCCCGGTTGCCGGTCCGATCGGGCACGCGGCGGGCACGGGCGTAGTAATGGGGGCCGCGGTCACTTGGCTATGCGGACGGTGGTGGTGGTCAGACCGACTCGTCGGGCCGCTGGCCTTCATCGCCGGGCCAGATCCCGGTGAGCCTCCAGACCCACTCGAAGATCAGCCCGGCGAGCAACCCGCCAACCAGTGAAAGCGATCAGGTCCACCGGCTTGTACAACAACTTGATCATCGTCTTCTCGCAACCTGCCGGATAACCAGCCAGCCCCGCCATCAGCCCGACGGCTGAGCAGCACCCGCCGCTAGCTGGCCGTCGGCTTGCCCAGCCCTAGGCCTGCGGATCCTTAGCTTTGCCCATACAGTAAGGCGCCGGGCCTGCCGTTCAGCTTTGCGCTCAAGGCGCCTAGCTTTGCGCTCAAGGCGCCGGGCCTGCCGTTCAGCTTTGCGCTCAAAGCGCTGGACCTGCCGTTTATTCCAGGCAGCCACGCGCTCGAAGGCACTGGCCCGGTTCTCCTGGCCCAGCCCTCGCAGCGCCCCCAGCACGATGGCTCCGACGATCACCCGCTCATGGAAGCGGCGGCTTCGCAGCACATAACCCACCACGCCCAGCCCGACCAGCCCCAGTACCGCCTTACCGGCAAAGCCCGAGTCCCCCGGCTGCGCCGCCGGCCTGCTGCCCGCCGCGATGTTGGCCAGCGGCGGCCTCCCGGCACCTTGTCCTGATCTCGTCATGCCGCCTCCCCGCCCTGAAGCGCTGGCGCACACTGCCAGCGTGCCGGGCGATGAGGCTTCCTCGCATCACCCCCGAGTGGGTGATCTAGTTCCTGGGCGGACGAGGTTCACTCCTGGGTCATTCACGGATCTCCGTGACCTTGGAGATTTACACACATGTGGACGAAGAGAGCCGCCGTGATGCGGTCGGCAGGATCGATCACCTGCTGTCAGGCCCGGCCCAGCGACCGGATCGGGTGTAGCTCGGGTGTGTGCAGAGGTGCCGTTGCTGTCAGGAAGCCCGGCCGCCCTGTCAGAGTGGGTGGCGCTGAGTGTGTGACCTGGGTGGGCGTACGTGGACTTGAACCACGGACCTCCTCCTTATCAGGGAGGCGCTCTAACCGGCTGAGCTATACGCCCTTGGCGGCCCGGGAAGCTCGTGAGGCCTCCGCGGAATGCCGCCGGGATAGGTTATCGCATTCGGGGGGTTACCGCGTCAGTCGCTCTCCCGGAGCGTGACCTCGATACCGCCGCCCATGCGGGTGACCAGGTTGTAGATCATCGCGCCGACCGTGGACAACGCCGTGATCAGAACGATGTTCACCGCGCCCAGCAGCATGGTGTACCCGAGGATGCGGGAGGCGGAGAACCAGTGCTGGAGGTTCACCCCGGAGGACCCGGAACTGGACGTGACGCTGCCCAGGGTGTGCTGCAGCGAGGAGAACACGCCCAGGCTGGACAGCACGAAATACAGGAAGGCCACCGCGACGAACAGCACTACCCAGGCCACCAGGGACATGAGGAAGCTGAACTTCATCACCGACCACGGCTCCAGCCGGGCCACGACGAGGTCGGCCCGGCGGGCCTGAGCCTGGCCTCCCGGGCCAGGCCGCGGTCCCGGGCCGGCGGCCGCGGCACCAGCCACCGCCCCCGCGGCGGTCGCGCCGCCCGCCATGTACCGGCCCCGCGGCGCGGCCGAGAAGGTGGTCGTCCGGTTGGCGGAGTCATGCGATCCCAGGGTGTCCGGGGCGGGCGGCTGCTGGGTGGTACTGGCTGGCTCGGCACCCGCCTCGCTCATCTGGGCCGGGTATGGAGGCACCATGCCGGTGGCCTCCTCCGGTGCCTCGTCCCCGTAGCCGTACCCTGCTCCCGCGCCCTGCTGGCCGAACGTGGTGTCCTGGCCGTTCTGGTAGGAAGTCTCCCGGCCGAAGGAGTAATCGGTAGCGTCGGATGACCCCGCCTGCCCGGCTTCCTCAGGGGTGCGCAAATCGGCATCCGTCCCCGTACTTGGCCGCGCCCCCTCAGGCAGCCACGACGGCGGTTCCGTGCGTTTATCCACCCCGTCCTCCTCGGGAAGGTTTTCCTACGAGGTTATCTCCGAATGGGAGATAAGTTCCCGTCCGGGGCTCGTCGCTGTCTGAGTGGATACCCATTAGACGTCCGCGGCTGTCATCCCGTTGCCTCCATCGGCCCGGCTGTCATCGCACCGTGACCTTCACGATGTGCAGGTCAGCTCCCTACCCGGCAGTCCCCGGGTCATCCTCATCCGGGCTGGCCTCAGCGGCCGGGACGTCGCCGGTGACGGCATCGGGCGCTGAGGCATCAGGGGCCCCGGCGTCCTCGGCCACCACTCCGGCCTCAGCGTCAGCGTCGTCCTCCGCCTCTGCCTCGGCGTCCATGGTGGATTCAGCGTTGCGGGCAATGGCCACCACGCTGTCACCGGGGGCGAGGTTCATCAGCCGCACCCCCATGGTCTGGCGGCCCGACAGCTTGACCTCAGCGGCCGAGGTGCGGATGACGCCGCCGGACGAGGTCATCGCGAACACCTCGTCCTCCGGGTGAACCATGAGCGCGCCGACCAGCTCGCCGCGGGTGTCGGTGACCCGCGCCGTGAGCACGCCGCGGCCGCCGCGGCCCTGCACCGGGTACTGGTCGGCGGGCGTCCGCTTGGCGAAGCCGCCACCGGTGGCCACCATGACGTCTGCGCCGTTCCGCAGCACGTGCATGTCCAGCAGCTCGTCACCGTCGGTGAAGCGCATCCCGATCACCCCGGAGGTGGCCCGGCCCATCGGGCGGAGCGCCTCATCGCTGGCGTGGAACCGGATGGCCTGTGCCTGGCGGCTGACCATCAGCAGGTCCTCGTCCGGCGAGACCAGCCGCGCCGAGATGACCTCGTCGTCCTCCCGCAGGTTGATCGCGATGATGCCGCCGGAGCGCGGAGAGTCGTAGTCGGTCAGCAGCGTCTTCTTCACCAGGCCGGTGCGGGTAGCGATCACCAGGTAGGGAGCCACCTGGTAGTCGGGGATGGCGAGCACCTCGGCGATCCGCTCGTCCGGCTGGAAGGCGAGCAGGTTGGCGACGTGCTGGCCGCGGGCATCCCGCGCCGTGTCCGGCAGCTCGTAGGCCTTGGCCCGGTAGACCCGCCCCTTGTTGGTGAAGAACAGGATCCAGCGGTGCGTGGTGGTCACGAAGAAATGGTCGACGATGTCGTCGGTGCGCAACTGCGCGCCGCGCACGCCCTTGCCGCCCCGCCGCTGCGCCCGGTACAGGTCGGTCTTGGTGCGCTTGGCGTAGCCGCCGTGGGTGATGGTGACGACGACGTCTTCCTCCGCGATCAGGTCCTCGTCGGTCACGTCGCCGTCGTAGGGGATGATCTGGGTGCGCCGCTCATCGCCGTACCGGGCCACGATCTCGCCGAGCTCGTCGCTGACGATCTGCCGCTGCCGCTCGGGTGACGCCAGGATGGCCTCGTAGTCGGCGATCCTCGCCATCAGCTCCTCGTACTCGCTCACCAGGGCCTGCCGCTCCAGGGCGGCCAGCCGGCGGAGCTGCATGTCGAGGATGGCGCGGGCCTGGACTTCGTCGATTTCCAGCAGCGTCATCAGGCCCTGCATCGCGGTCGCGGCCGACTCGCTGCCCCGGATCAGGGCGATGACCTCATCGATCCGGTCGATCGCCTTGAGCAGCGCGCTGACGATGTGCGCCCGCTCCTGGGCATGGCGCAGCAGGTAACGGGTGCGCCGGACGATGACCTCGACCTGGTGCTCGACCCAGTAGCGGATCATCTGGTCGAGCCGCAGCGTGCGCGGCACGCCGTCGACCAGCGCGAGCATGTTCGCGCCGAACGTGTCCTGCAGCTGCGTGTGCTTGTACAGGTTGTTGAGCACGACCTTGGCGACGGCGTCTCGCTTCAGCACGATGACCAGGCGCTGGCCGGTCCGGCCGCTGCTCTCGTCCCGCACGTCAGCGATGCCAGTGACCCGGCCATCCCTTACCAGCTCGGCGATCTTCAGCGCCAGGTTGTCCGGGTTGACCTGGTAGGGCAGCTCGGTGACGATCAGGCAGGCCCGCCCGCGGGCGTCCTCGTCGATGTCCACCACGGCGCGCATGGTGATCGAGCCCCGGCCGGTCCGGTAGGCGTCCTCGATGCCGCGCCGACCGACGATCAGGGCGCTGGTGGGGAAGTCCGGCCCCTTGACCCGCTCGATCAGCGCGTCGAGCAGCTCCTCATCGGAGGACTCGAAGTTCTCCAGGTACCACTGGACACCGGCGGCCACCTCGCGCAGGTTGTGCGGCGGGATCCTGGTGGCCATCCCGACCGCGATGCCCTCGGACCCGTTGATCAGCAGGTTCGGGAACCGGGCGGGCAGTACGACAGGCTCGCCGCCACGCCCGTCGTAGCTGGGCCGGAAGTCGACGGTGTCCTTGTCGATGTCCCGGAGCATCTCCATGGCCAGCGGGGCTAGCCGGCACTCGGTGTACCGCATGGCGGCGGGCGGGTCGTTGCCCGGCGAGCCGAAGTTGCCCTGGCTGTTGACCAGGGGCATCCGCATCGACCACGGCTGGGCCAGCCGGACCAGCGCGTCGTAGATCGAGGAGTCGCCGTGCGGATGGTAGTTGCCCATCACGTCGCCGACCACCCGGGCGCACTTGGAGTAGCCACGATCGGGCCGGTAGCCGCCGTCGTACATCGCCCACAGCACGCGGGTGTGCACGGGCTTGAGCCCGTCCCGGACGTCCGGCAGGGCCCGCCCGACGATGACCGACATCGCGTAGTCGATGTAGCTGCGCTGCATCTCGACCTGGATGTTGACCGGCTCGGTCCGGTCATGCTGCGGCGGCGGAGCGCCTCCCGAGTCCACGTCGGTCACGTGTCAACCTCTTCCATCATTCATTGGCAGTCGGCCAGGTCCTCCAGCGCACCGGATCCGCGGGACGCGGTCCCCCGGGCGCCTAGATGTCCAGGAACCTGACGTCCTTCGCATTGCGCTGGATGAACGCCCGGCGTGCCTCCACGTCCTCGCCCATCAGCACGCTGAACAGCTCATCCGCCTGGGCCGCGTCATCGACCGTCACCTGGCGCAGTACCCGGTTCGCGGGGTTCATCGTGGTTTCCC
This sequence comes from uncultured Actinomycetes bacterium, assembly GCA_963767385.1. GTDB lineage: Bacteria > Actinomycetota > Actinomycetes > Streptosporangiales > Streptosporangiaceae > RYN-230. The sequence continues at coordinate 60,920 of CAVYEA010000020.1, forward strand.
AGAGCTCGGCCGCGTTCATCTCACCGAGGCCCTTGTACCGCTGAACGCCGTCCTTCGGGCGGGGGTCCCGCCGGCCAGCGGCGATGCCCGCCTGGATCAGCGCGTCGCGCTCACGGTCGGAGTAGGCGTAGCCCGGCTCGACTCCGCGCCCCTCCCACTTGATCTTGTAGAGCGGTGGCTGGGCCAGGTACACGTGGCCGGCCTTGATGAGCGGCTTCATGAACCGGAACAGCAGGGTGAGCAGCAGCGTGGTGATGTGCTGGCCGTCCACGTCCGCGTCGGCCATCAGGACGATCTTGTAGTAGCGCAGCTTGGAAATATCGAAGTCGTCGTGGATGCCGGTGCCCAGCGCGGTGATCATCGCCTGGACCTCGTTGTTCTTCAGCACCCGGTCGATCCGGGACTTCTCCACGTTGAGGATCTTGCCGCGGAGCGGCAGGATGGCCTGGAACTCCGGGTTCCGGCCCTGCTTGGCCGAGCCGCCTGCCGAGTCGCCCTCCACCACGTAGATCTCGCACTTCTCAGGGTCGCCGGACTGGCAGTCGGACAGCTTCCCGGGCAGCGACGAAGACTCCAGCAGGCCCTTGCGCCGGGTCAGGTCGCGGGCCTGGCGGGCCGCGATCCGGGCCCGGGCGGCCTGCGTGGCCTTGGTGATGATGTCCTTGGCCTCGCCGGGATTGCGCTCGAACCAGTCTCGCAGGTGGTCGTTGACCGCCTTCTGCACGAACGACTTGGCCTCGGTGTTGCCGAGCTTGGTCTTGGTCTGCCCCTCGAACTGCGGGTTGGCCAGCTTCACGTGGATGATCGCGGCGAGGCCCTCGCGGACGTCCTCCCCGGTCAGGTTGTCGTCCTTCTCCCGGAGCAGCTTCTGCTCCTTGGCGTACCGGTTCACGATCGAGGTGAGCGCGGCCCGGAAGCCTTCCTCGTGGGTACCGCCCTCGGCCGTGTTGATCGTGTTGGCAAAGGTGTGCACCGACTCGGCGTAGCTGGCGTTCCACTGCATGGCGATCTCGGCCGAGATGCCATCACCGTCGTCACCGAAGTCGATCACGGTGGCGTGGACCGGTTCCTTGGACGCGTTCAGGTGGCGCACGAAGTCGGCGATGCCGCCGTCGTAGCGGTAGGTCACCGTCCGCGGGTCGCCGGGCTCACCGGGCTCGCTGGGCCCGGCGCCCTCATCGCCGACCGAGGCATGCTCGGGCCGCTCATCGGTCAGGTTGATGGTCAGGCCCTTGTTGAGGAAGGCCATCTCCTGGAGCCGCCGGGAGAGTGTCTCGAAATTCCAGTCGGTGGTCTCGAAGATGGAGCCGTCGGGCCAGAAGGTGACCGTGGTGCCGGTCTCGTCGGTCGGCTCGCCGCGGGTCAGCGGGGTGGCCGGGTGGCTCAGCTCATAGGCCTGGCGCCACACGAACCCGTCCCGGCGGATCTCCACCTCCAGCCGCCTGGAGAGCGCGTTGACCACCGACACGCCCACGCCGTGCAGGCCCCCGGAGACGGCGTAGGACTTGCCGTCGAACTTCCCGCCCGCGTGCAGCGTCGTCAGCACGACCTCGACCGCGGGCCGCTTCTCCACCGGGTGCTCATCGACCGGGATACCGCGCCCGTTGTCGGTGACCCGGACGCCTCCATCGGCGAGAAGAGTGACATCGATGCGGTCCGCGTAGCCCCCCAGGGCCTCGTCCACCGCGTTGTCCACCACCTCGTAGACGAGATGGTGCAATCCGCGCTCACCGGTCGAGCCGATATACATACCGGGACGCTTGCGTACCGCCTCAAGGCCCTCCAGGACCGTGATCGAACGTGCGTCGTAGGACAAGAGCAAGCTCCTCTTGGCAGAAATAGTGCGCCCAGCACAAGGAGCCTGGCCGGCCTCGTGGCCCCAGGGCGCACTCCTATTTTACCTGGGAGAACCCTCTGTCTCAGCCGTACGTGTCGCGTGGCCCACGGCTTCCCCGTACCCGCCACTCCCCGGGGCGCCTCGGCTGCTCAGGACCGCGGACTTTCACCCTGGTGACGGTACCCGTGCCCAGCTCGCTGTTGACCCGGCGGATGAGCGTCCCAGCCAGCAGGCGGACCTGGGTTGCCCACGCGGTGGAATCGGCGATCACCACCAGCTCGCCGCCGTCCAGCCGGTCCGGCCGGGTGTGCGCGGCCAGGTCGGCACCGACGATCTGCGGCCACCGGCCGAAGACGGAGCCGACCGCTGCCGCTGCCTGCCAGCCCTGATCGCTGAGCAGGCCGGCGATGGCCGTGTTCAGCGGCTGCGGATCCTCGCGCCGCGGCCGCCGGGGCCGTCTCCCGCCCGCCGGCGCGCGCCGCCGGGCGCAGGCTGCTGCCCGGCTGCGCCCCGGCGCGGCCCGGCCGGGGACTGGCCGCGGGCCCGGGCGTCCGCCCTGGCCTTCGCGAGCGCCTCGGCGGCCAGCCGGGCCGGGTTCCGGGCCGCATCCTCGGCCGGCGGCCCGCCCGCCGCGTCATCCCGCCCGCCCCGCGGCGGGGGCTGGCGGGCTTCCTCATCCGGCATGCGTGATCGCCCCCGCGGACACCTCGAAGCGCTCTCCGCGCAGCCCGTCCGGGACGTCGGCTGGGACCGCCGCGGTGACCAGGACCTGCTCGGCGCCGGCGACCAGGCCGGCCAGCCGGTCCCGTCGCGCCGCATCGAGCTCGGCGAATACGTCGTCCAGCAGCAGCACCGGATCGTCGCCGCCGGCCCGCAGCATCTCGTACCCGGCCAGCCGGAGCGCCAGCGCCATCGACCAGGATTCGCCCTGGCTGGCATAACCGCGGGCGGGCAGCGCGCCGATGCTGAGCTCGAGGTCGTCCCGGTGCGGGCCGATCAGGCAGACGCCCCGGTCGAGTTCCTCGGGCCGGGACCGGGCCAGGGCCGCGCGCAGCCAGGCGCCCAGGGCCTCCCGGTCAGCGGGCTCACCCGCGCTGTCATCCCGGCCCCGCTGCCGGTAGCCGATGTCCGCGCTGCCGTCCTCACCGGACACGGCGGCGTAAGCCTTGGCCACCAGCGGCCGCAGGGCCGCGGTCAGCTCGAGCCGCCCGGCCAGCAGTTCGGCGCCGGTGCGGGCGAGGTGCTCGTCCCAGGCATCGAGCGAGCCGGCGAGGCCCCGGCCCGCGGGCTGCTCCGCATCGCCCGGGTCGGCTGCCCGCGCGGCGCGGGCGAAGGCACGGGACCCGGCACGGGCCGACTTGAGCAGCGCGGTGCGCTGCTTCACCACCCGCTCGTAATCGGACCGGACCCCGGCGTACCGGGGTGCCGCGGCGACCAGGAGCTCGTCCAGGTACCGGCGGCGCTGCTCGGGGTCACCCTTGACCAGCGCCAGGTCTTCCGGGGCGAAGAGCACGGTACGCAGGATGCCCAGCACCTGGCGCGGCCGCGGGACCGGTACCCGGTTGACCCGGGCCCGGTTGGCCCGGCCGGGGTTGATCTCGATCTCCACCAGCGTGTCCCGCTCCGCCGAGGCGATCGCGGCGCGCAGGATGGCCCGCTCGGCACCCTGCCGGACCAGCGGCGCGTCACCGCTGACCCGGTGGCTGCCCAGGGTGGCGACGTACCCGGCCGCCTCGACCAGGTTCGTCTTGCCCTGCCCGTTCTGGCCGATCAGGGTGGTCACCCCCGGGCCCAGGGCCAGGTCCGCCGCCGCGTAGGACCGGAAGTCGGTGAGCGCGAGGCGGGTCAGGTGCACATCAGGAGGTTACTGTGCTAGCCCGGGGGGACGACCCCCCGGAAACACGCCTCCGCCCACCCCGCGCATTCAGCCACCGAGGCGGATGGGCATCAGCAGGTAGCGGTAGTCGGGCTGCTCGTCCGGGGCCGGCTTGCCGGTGATGAGGGCGGGTTTGCCCGGCTCGGTGAAGGAGACCCGGGTGACGTCGGAATCCAGCGCGGTCAGCCCGTCCAGCAGGTACTGCGGGTTGAAGGCGATCTGGATGTCATCCCCTTCGAAACTGGCGTCGATGACCTCCGTGGCCTGCGCCTCGTCACCAGTCCCGGCCTCCAGCAGGAGCTGCCCGGCGGAGAACGAGAGCCGGACCGCGGTATTGCGCTCGGCGACCAGCGAGACCCGCTTGACGGCCTCGGCGAACGGCGCGGTACCCAGCTCGGCGACCGCGTTCACCTGCTTGGGCAGCAGCGACTGGTAGCGCGGGAAGTCACCGCCGAGCAGCCGCGTCGTGGTCCGGCGGGCACCGCCCTCGAAACCGATCATGCCTTCGCCGCCCGCACCTTCCTCGCCCGGCAGGGCCAGCGCGATGGACACCTCCGCCCCGGCAGTCAGCGCCCGCGCGGTGTCCGCCAGGGCGCGCGCCGGGACCAGCACCGCGGCGGAGAGGTCCGCCCGGGCCGGCGTCCAGCGCAGCTCGCGGACGGCCAGCCGGTAGCGGTCGGTGGAGACCAGGGTCAGCGTCTCGCCCTCGATCTCGATCCGCACCCCGGTCAGCGCGGGCAGCGTGTCGTCCCGGCCGGCCGCGGTGGCCGACTGGCTGACCGCGGAGGCGAACGCGTCACTGCCGATGGACCCGGCGGCCGGCGGCATCTCCGGCAGTGAGGGGTAGTCCTCGGCCGGCATCGTGAGCAAGGTGAAAGTCGCGCTGCCACAGGTCAGCGTGGCACGGCCGCCGTCAGAGTGGATTTCCACCGGCCGGGCGGGCAGGCTGCGGGTGATCTCCGCCAGCAGCCGCCCGGACACCAGCGCCTCGCCCCCCTCCTCGGTCATCACCGGGAGCCGGGCCTGCGCGGACACGTCATAGTCGAAGCTGGACAGGGTCAGGTCCTCGGCCGCCTGGAGGCGGATGCCCGCCAGCACCGGGACGGCGGGCCGGGCCGGCAGGGCACGGGCCGTCCAGGCCACGGCCTCCGCCAGCACATCGCGTTCCACCTGGATCTTCACCGGAAGGTGCCTCCCCTTCTGCCCGGCGGGCGCATGGCCGCGCACCGGCCGGTTTCAAGCTGCCCGTGCCGCGGGTATAGCTCCCGCTGGGCAGGCCCCGATGTGAGCTGGCAGGCCGGGCGGCGCGTCACGTCCCAGCCTCCCTGTTGCGTAGTTAGTTTCTCTTCTAGATAGAAGAACGTAGTCGTAATAGGAGCGGTGGAAGCTGGGGACAGCGGGTGTCGTCCCAGCTCAGTGCCGGATTCAGCGTCCACAGCCGGTGTGCGTGCCGCGCCTTTCCCCCGGGACGGCCTGGGGGCAGCGGCGGCGGTGCGGCCCGTTTCCCCGCGCCTGCCCACCGCTTTCGGCATGTTGTCCCCCGTTGGTCCCAAGACCATCCACAGAGATTTCCACAGCCTGTGTGTACTGATTGTGACGGACGGCGCTGTTCTGTGCTTGTTCACCCGGACCGTGCCTGCTGTTTGATCCGGTTGGTGAGTTCGGTTACCTGGTTGTAGATCGACCGCCGTTCGGCCATCAGGTTGCGGATCTTCCGGTCCGCGTGCATGACCGTCGTGTGGTCCCGGCCGCCGAACTGCTGGCCGATCTTCGGCAGTGACAGGTCGGTCAGTTCCCGGCACAGGTACATGGCGATCTGCCGGGCCGTCACCAGTACCCGGGAGCGTGACGTGCCGCACAAGTCGTCGATGGACAGCCCGAAGTAGGAGGCGGTCTGCCCCATGATGGTGGCCGCCGTGATCTCCGGTCCCTGTGCCTCCGGGATCAGGTCCTTGAGCACGATCTCGGCCAGCTGGAGGTCGACCGACTGGCGGTTCAGGCTGGCGAAGGCGGTCACCCGGATCAGGGCGCCTTCCAGTTCCCTGATGTTGGTGGAGATCCGGCTGGCGATGTACTCCAGCGCCTCGGGCGGTGCGTTCAGCCCCTCCTGTACCGCCTTCTTGCGCAGGATGGCGATGCGGGTCTCCAGCTCCGGCGGCTGCACGTCGGTGATCAGGCCCCACTCGAAGCGGCTGCGCAGCCGGTCTTCCAGGGTGACCAGCCGCTTGGGTGCCCGGTCGCTGGAGATCACTATCTGCTTGCTGGCGTTATGCAGCGTATTGAAGGTGTGGAAGAACTCCTCCTGCGTTCCTTCCTTGTTCTCCAGGAACTGGATGTCGTCCACCAGCAGCACGTCAACGTCCCGGTAACGGCGGCGGAATCCGTCCTGCTTGCCGTCCCGGATCATGTTGATGAAGTCGTTGGTGAACTCTTCCGAGCTGACGTAGCGGACCTTGACCCCGTGGTAGAGGCTCTGCGCGTAGTGCCCGATCGCGTGCAGCAGGTGGGTCTTGCCCAGCCCGGAGTCGCCGTAGACGAAGAGCGGGTTGTAGGCCTTGGCCGGCGCCTCGGCCACCGCGACCGCGGCCGCGTGCGCGAACCGGTTGCTGGAGCCGATGACGAACGTCTCGAAGGTGTACTTGGGGTTCAGCCGGGCCTGGGTCGGCCGGGGCGTGCCGGGCAGCGGCACCTGGGCCCCGGAGTGGTGCGGCCGGCTCGCCAGCGGGTCGAACGGGCCGGTGCCGGGCGAGCCGCCCAGGGGCGGGCCCGCCGGGCGGGACCCGTCGTGGCCGGCCTGCGGGGGCTGCCCCGGGTATCCCTGGGCCGGAGCGGTCGGCATGGCCGGGCCGCTGCCATTGGCCGCGCCGGGCGCCATGGGCCCGGGCATCCCGGGCATCCCGGGCATCCGGGGGCGAGCGTGCCATCGGGCCGCCTGGTCCCGGGGGCCGGCTCCAGGTCCATGTCGCCGAATCCCCGGGGCGCCGGCGGCAGGGAGCCGTCGGGCGCTCCCGCGGCCAGGGAGCCGGCGTGGCCCGGCTGGCCGTCCTGGGATGCGGGCATGCCGCCGGGGCCGGGTGCCGGGGCTGGCGGGAAGGTGCTGGCGGCCGCGATCGCGGTGGGGTCCACCGTCACGGCCAGCTGGATGCTGCGGCCCAGTTCCCGGGAGAGGGCGTGGGTGATGAGGGCGCGCAGCCTGGTCTCCAGCTGCTCCTTGACGAACTCGTTCGGGGTGGCGATCAGCGCGGTGTTCTCCACCAGGCCCAGCGGCCGGGTGAGCCGGAGCCAGGCCCGCTGATGCGGCTCGATCTGCATGGTCGCCAGTTCGTCCAGGGATCTGGCCCATACCTCCGCGAGGTCCGTTTCGCTCATTTACCGTTCACCCCTCGCGCCCCCACATGTGATCAACAGCTTTGTCCACAGCTTGTGCACGCCGGATGTCGAGGCGTGCACGAATCGCGCGGGTTCGGTGCCGGATACGTGGCAGTCCCGTGCGCCGGCCTCCCCCAGCCGGAGTCGTTGTCCACAGCCTAGGCTCCATGGCTGGGCGGCGGCGAGCAAACTGCGGTGTTCCCGCTCCCGGGCGGCCATCCCCGGTTTGACCCGTGCCCGGCGGGGCGCGTAACGTGAGCAGACCCAACCACTTCAACGTGGTCATGCCCGCATGCGCGTTTACTCCTCGCGCCGGGCAAGCCCAGAACGGCACCTGGAGTTTCCTGTGAGCAAGCGTACGTTCCAGCCGAACAACCGTCGGCGCGCCAAGACGCACGGGTTCAGGCTGCGCATGCGGACCAGGGCCGGCCGCGCCATCCTGGCCGCGCGGCGGCGCAAGGGCCGCGCGCGGGTCAGTGTCTGACTCACCTGCCCTAGCGCAGGACAGCGGAGGTCACCCGTGCTTCCCGCAGCAGCCCGGATCCGGCGGCGCGAGGATTTCTCCGCCGTTGTGCGGGGCGGCAGCCGGACCGGGCGGACCCTGCTGACCGGGCATCTGCTGGTGCAGCCGGGGGCGGGACGGCCTGCCCGGGCCGGGTTCATCGTGAGCCGCGCGGTGGGTGGCGCGGTGGTGCGGAACAAGGTCCGCCGCCGGCTGCGCGAGCTGGTGCGCGGACGCATCGAGTCACTGCCGGCAGGTAGCCTGCTTGTGGTCCGTGCGAATCCGCGGGCCGGGACCGCGCGCCAGGCGGATCTCGCCGCCGAACTCGACCTGGTGATTGACACACTGCTCCGGCGGCAGGCGGGGGCGCTAAGCCGATGACCAGCTCAGGCGGGGCCAGCCCGCCGCACCCGGGCCTGGTGGCCCCAGGGGGCGGTGCGGCCGGGCTACGGCATGAGCGTCCCTCGGTGGCGGCCGCCATCCTGATCGGCCTGGTCGGCGGCTACCGCAGGTTCATCAGCCCGATGCTGGGCGCCAGGTGCCGGTTCGCGCCATCATGCAGTGCCTATGCCCTGGAGGCGCTCCGCGTGCATGGCGCGCTGCGGGGCTCGTGGCTGGCGGTGCGCCGGATCGGCCGCTGCCATCCGTTCCACCCGGGCGGCTTCGACCCGGTACCCCCCCGCCGCGTCGGGCGGCTCTCGCCCCCATCGCAAGGAGCTAGTTCGTGAGTATCCCGCTGCTTAACCCGCTGTATGACGCGGTCGCGTGGGTAATCATGCGCCTGCACGCTGGGCTGGGCGCGATCTTCGGCCCGTCCAGCGGGTGGGCCTGGGCACTGACGATCGTGTTCCTCGTGGTGCTGATGCGGCTGCTCCTGGTGCCGCTGTTCATCAAGCAGATGCACGCCACCAGGAAGATGACGGCGCTCGCCCCGCAGGTCGCTGAGCTGAAGAAGAAGTACAAGAACGACCGTCAGAAGCTCAACGAAGAAACCATGAAGCTGTACAAGGAGAACGGCGCCAACCCGCTGGCCGGCTGTCTCCCGCTCGTAGCCCAGCTTCCGGTGTTCTTCGCGCTGTTCGCGGTGCTCCGGGCCATCTCGCTGGACGAGCCCAAGTACGGGCTGACCCCGGCGGTCGTGCACAGTGCCCAGACCGCGCACATCTTCGGGGTCACCGTCGCGGACCGCTTCCTGTCCACGCTGTTCCCGCCCACGCTGTATCGCCACGTGGGGGTCGGGCCAGCCCAGTGGGCGGTCATCTTCGTCTTCGTCCTGGTCAGCGCGACGACCACGTTCATGACCGTGCGGCAGAGCATGAAGCGCGGGATGACCCCGCAGGTGGACCCGGACAACCCGATGGCGTCGTCGCAGAAGATGATGCAGTACGTCGTCCCGGTGTTCGCGCTGTCCGGCCTGTACTGGCAGTTCGGCCTGGTCCTGTACTGGGTGACCACGAACCTGTGGACCCTGGGCCAGCAGTACGTGCTGTTCAAGCGGTTCCCCCCGCCGGTCCCGGCGGGGGCCCCGGCGGCCGGCGGTGCCGCGGGCGCGGCGGGCGCCCGGGGCAAGGCGTCCGCGAAGCAGTCGGGCAAGGAGCCCGCCCGCCCGGCCGGGCCGGTGACCGCCGCAGGCCGGGCCGCGGCCCGGCAGCAGGCCGCCGCGAAGGCGGCCGCGGCACAGCCCGGCACGCAGGCCGGGAATCAGGCCGACGCGGGCGAGGCCGGTGCTGGCCAGCCAGCCAAGGGTCCGGCTCGGACGGCGAAGGCGGCTGCCGGGCAGCCGATCAACCAGCTGCGCAAGTCCCCGGCCAAGCAGCCGGGCGGCGGCGCGGCCAAGCCGGGCGGCAGTGCGGCCAAGCCCGGCCAAGCCGGCCAGCGGCGCGGCCAAGCCCGCCAAGCCGGCCAGCGCGCCGTCCGGCAGCAACGGCAAGGCCGCCGCGTCCGGGGGCAATGGCAGCAATCCGCTGCGCCGGCTGGTCAAGGGGCGGGCCGAGCCTGAGCCGACACCGGAGGCTGAGCCCGAGACTAGGATCGTCAGGCAGCAGCCGGTGCGCCAGTCGCGGAGCCGGCGCTCAGGTAAGCGTTAACGCAGAGGCGGCATCGCCAGGCCCGTACGGTGCCGGATGCACGTGCCTCGGATCGAGGAAGGACCCGGTCGTGAGCCAAGCGGACAACGCGGGCACCGTCACCAGCGGTGAAGCCGCAGGCCAGGTGCTGGCGGCGGAAGGCGGCGAGGCAGGCAGCGCGCCGGCGGCGGCAGGCCCGCTGGCGGGCGAGGGCCCGGCCGGGGAAGACCTCGCGGCCGGGGACTCCATCGCCGATGACCTGGATGAGGATGATCTGGGCGACGACGACCCCGGCGCGGACGACCTGGACGACGACGATCTCGGCGACGAGGACGCGGACGAGCTGGCGGAGGCCTCCGGCGAGGCCACCGCTGAGGACGACGGAGCCACGGCCCCGGAGCTGAGCATGGCCGATCTCGAGCAGGAGAGCGAGATCGCCGCGGACTATGTCGAGGGGCTGCTGGATGTGGCGGACCTCGACGGTGACATCGACATGGATGTCGAGGGAGACCGGGCCCTGGTGTCCGTGGTCGGCGCGACGCTGCAGGAGCTCATCGGCCCGCGCGGCGAGGTGCTGGAAGCGCTGCAGGAACTGACCCGGCTCGCGGTGCACCGGCAGACCGGCGCGCGGACCCGGATCATGCTCGATGTCGGCGGCTACCGGGCCAAGCGCCGGGTGGAGCTGACCGAGCTGGGCAGCGATGCGGCCGACGAGGTCAAGAGCAGCGGCGTGCCCAGGCGGCTCGATGCCATGACCCCGTTCGAGCGCAAGATCGTGCACGACGCGGTGGCCGCGGCGGGACTGCGCAGCGAGTCGGAGGGCGAGGAGCCGAACCGCCGGGTGGTCGTCTTCCCGGCTGGCTGAGCCGGGCGTGCCACCGACATCTGGGGCGCGTCCCGGCGGCCGCGCTCTGCCTACCCGGGGGGGCGACCCCCCGGATCCCCCCGGCATCTCATCCCGCGGCAGCCACCCCCCGGGTTCCTCCGGGATCTCACCCCGCGGCAGCGACCCGGCGGAGCCTCCGCCGGCCCCGCCGGAGGCGGCGGCGGTGTTCGGGGCGGTGCTGCCCGCCGCGGAACACTACGCGCGGATGCTGGCCGGTGCCGGCGTGGAGCGGGGGCTGATCGGCCCCCGCGAAGTGCCCCGGCTGTGGACGCGCCACCTGCTGAACTGCGCCGCCATCGCGGACCTGGTGCCCAGGCCGTCGGCACTGGTGGATCTGGGCTCCGGTGCGGGGCTGCCCGGTATCGTGCTCGCCCTGTTGCTCCCGGACGTCGAGGTGACCCTGCTGGAGCGGATGGAGCGACGGGCTCTCTTCCTGAACGAATGCCTCAGGGAACTGGATCTGCCCAACGCCCGGGTATGCCGGGGCAGTGCCGAGGAACTGGCGGGCAAGCTCGCCGCCGACGTGGTGACCGCCCGGGCGGTGGCCCCCCTGGACCGGCTCGCCGCGCTGGCCGCCGGGCTGGTCCGGCCGGGTGGCCTGATCCTCGCCATCAAGGGAGCCACCGCGGCGGACGAAGTCACCGCGGCGCGGCCGGTGCTGCGCCGGCTGGGTATCCAAGAGGTGTCCGTGCTGGCCGCCGGGGACGGTAAGGTCGATCGCGCCGCGACAGTCGTGCGGCTGATCGCTGGCCGCTAGCGGCACGCCGAGCGCGGGGCGTCCGGCTGGGAGAGGAGCGCGGCGTGGCTTCCGCAGCCGGCCTGGGATGGCCTGAGGAGCCCCGGGCGCCCGGGGCCCGTGCTGGTTCCTGGCCAGGGCCTGCCGCACGGGCCGCGCTGGGCCTCGGCTGGCCCGCCGTGGGCGCTGGCGGCCCGGCCATACCGGGTGGCTTGCTGAGCCGGGTCGTGCCTGCCGGGCCGGAGGCCGGGATCGCGGCCGCACCGGAACCGGCGTCACTGTCACAGGACGGCGTGCATCCCCGCGGCTTTGAGGGGGACAACGGGATCGGGGGGGACATGGGACGGCGCCGGGGATCGGCGGCTCGGTCAGCTGAGGTGGCTGGTGCACCCTCCAGGGAGCAGGCGCGCGATGGGCACCCCCAGGACGGCCTGCGCCCGGCGGCCCAGCGCCTGGAAGGGCAGGCAGGAGCGGTGATGAGCGCGGAATACCCGGCCGGCGGCGTGACGGTGCCCGGTGACGGCCAGCCCGAGATGGTGGTCCCGACGGCGCGGCGGCCGGCCGAGGAGTCACCCGGCCTGCCGGGCGCCTCGCCGGGCCCGGCCACCTCCAGCCGCGGGCGGCCCGAGCGGGCCTGGCCCCGGCCCGGTTCGTGCCGGATTATCACGATCGCCAACCAGAAGGGTGGCGTGGGCAAGACGACCACCGCGGTGAACCTGGCCGCGGCGCTCGCCCAGCACGGGTCGAGAGTGCTCGTCATCGACCTCGACCCGCAGGGCAACGCCTCCACGGCCCTGGATGTGGACCACCAGGCAGGCACCACCTCCATCTACCACGTGCTGGTGGAGGACCAGCCGCTGGTCGGGATCATCCGGGCGGTCGATGACATACCGCTGCTGTACTGCGCGCCGGCCACCATCGACCTCGCAGGCGCGGAGATCGAGCTGGTGCCCATGGTCGCCCGCGAAGGACGGCTGGCCCGCGCGCTCCAGGCTTACGATGAGTCGCAGCTTGACTACATCCTGATCGACTGCCCGCCGTCACTCGGCCTGCTGACGGTCAACGCACTGGTGGCGGCGGCGGAGGTGCTGATCCCGATCCAGTGCGAGTACTACGCCCTGGAGGGCCTCGAGCAGCTGCTGCGCACCGTGGACCTGGTGAAGAGCCATCTCAACCCGGACCTGGGCGTGTCCACCATCCTGCTGACCATGTTCGACGGCCGGACCCGGCTCGCGTCCCAGGTGGCTGACGAGGTCCGCAGCCACTTCGGTGACGTGGTCCTCGGATCGATCATCCCGCGGAGCGTCCGGGTCTCCGAGGCGCCCAGTTACGGCCAGTCCGTGATGACCTACGACCCGGGCTCGACCGGGGCAGTCGCGTATCTTGAGGCTGCCCGGGAACTAGCCCACCGCTCGGCCCCGCGGTAGACCGGGCTACGGCAGACCGCCCCGGCCGGGAGAGCCCGGGCCTGGCTCCGCCGCGAGCCTGCGCCCCGGCTGGGCCCCGGGGCGGCCGGGAGGAGTGCTGGGCGTGACTGAACTGCAGGTACTGGCCGAGGGCCTGCTGGCGACGGGCGGGCGGTGGTCGCTGCAGGCCGGCGGTACCCGCCAGGATTTCTACTCCTTCCTGGAGACGGTCCGCCCGGATGGCAGCCGTGACTCTGGTGGCATGGGCGGCCCGCCGCTGGGCGGAGGCAGCCTGCTGAACATCTACACCGGTGGCAGCGAGCACGGGCTGCGCCGGGTCCTGGTCCGGGCCGACCCGGCCGTTGCCACCGTGCGGCTGAACCTCGCGGGTGAGGAGCCCGCTGTCCTGCGCCCGGTCGCCGAACGGCGGGACCTGGGCGTGGTGTTCTTCGTCGCGCTGCTGCCACAGACGGCCGTGCTGGCTTCGGTCACCGCGCTCGATGACGCCGGACGTGAACTCGAGCATCCGGATCTGTCCCGGCACGAGGCGGCCTGGCAGCGCTCCCGCCGCCGGCACAGGCCCTAGCTCCGGGTGGCGCCGGGGCTGGCCTAGCCCGGCTGGCCGGGGCGAGCGGTGATCGCCGGGGCCGCCTCGCACAGCCACGCCTCGGCGCGCGGCAGCTCCTCCTTGGCGCCGTCCTCCCATAGCTTGCGAACACCGGTGCCCGGTCCCGCGGATCGCGCAGCGGCGCCCGGTACCACAACGCGTTCGCGATGTCGTAGAGCCGGGTGGTCGGCATGGCCAGGTCGAAGTCGATCAGCGCGACGGGCAGCCCGTCGCGGAAGACCACGTTGCCCGGGTAGTAGTCGCGGTGGCTGGCGCGCCGGTGAACCCGGCGCCGCGCAGGTGGGCCAGGTGCGCCTGCACGGTCAGGCTGAACGGCCGGAGCGGCCGCCGCACCGTGTCCCCGATCCGCACGATCCCCTGGGTGACGCCATCCCCGGTCAGCAGCTCGCCTTTGCTCACATCGCAGCAGCCTAGCCTCCGCCCCGCCCCGGCTCACGATGTTGGCGGGCCACCCGCGCACACCAGCGGTCAGCCGCGCACGCGCCCCATCGCCACCTCAAGCGGTCAGCGACATGCGGGCATTCAGACCATCCAGGCCACTCAGCCAACTCTTGAAACACGCCCTGGCTCCATCCGGCATCAGGGTGCTGGTCTGCCACGGGCCGTCGGCCGCTCAGCGGCTCCGCACCGGTGGCCCCGATGTGGAACGGGCCGGCAACGCTGGGCGCGCGCATGCCCGTGGGATGGCATGCTCTTGTCGGGGACGGTTCCCGCCTATCCCGCCGGGCTCCCGCCCGGTGCGGGTGGATAGCGGGACGGGCCCGGGCAGCAGGCGGTGGCAGGAAGCGCAGCGGCGAGGAGAGACGATGGCTCAGCAGAAGCGTGGGCTCGGCAAGGGCCTGGGCGCCCTCATCCCCACCGGGCCGGTCCCGGGGGGTCCGGGGCCATCCGCTGGCGCGCCCGGACCGGGCGCTGCCACGGCGGACGCGGGTGCGGGTCATCCGGGCCTGGCGGCCGGTGCCATCGCCGGGGCGTACTTCCAGGAGGTGCCGATTGGGGCGGTCGTCCCCAACCCGCGCCAGCCCCGCCAGGTCTTCGATGAAGAAGCCCTCGATGAGCTAGTCGAGTCGATCCGCGAGGTCGGGCTGCTGCAGCCGGTGGTGGTCCGCGAGGTGGGTCCGGGCCGGTTCGAGCTGGTCATGGGAGAGCGGCGGTGGCGCGCCTCGCAGCGCGCGGGCCTGACCGATATCCCGGCCATCGTGCGCGCCACCGCGGATGATGACCTGCTGCGCGACGCTCTCATGGAGAACCTGCACCGCGAGCAGCTTAACCCGCTGGAAGAGGCCGCGGCCTACCAGCAGTTGCTGGATGACTTCGGTGCCACCCATGAGGAGCTGGCCCGGAAGGTCGGCCGCTCCCGGCCGCATATCTCCAACACCCTGCGGCTGCTCAACCTGTCCGGCCCGGTTCAGCGCCGGGTGGCGGCAGGCGTGCTGTCCGCCGGTCACGCCCGCGCCCTGCTGGTCCTCGACGATGCGGACGCCCAGGATCACCTGGCCCACCGCATCGTGGCCGAGGGCCTCTCAGTCCGGGCGGTGGAGGAGATCGTCACGATGGGCGATGTCCGGCCTGGCCAAGACCCGCCGTCCGGCGACCCGGCAGGCCTCGGCGCCCGCGCTGGACCGGCTGGCGGACCGGCTGTCGGATGCGTTCGACACCAGGGTCAAGGTAGAGCTGGGCCAGCGCAAGGGAAAGATCGTGGTGGAGTTCGGCTCGATCGAGGACCTGGAGCGGATCGTCTCCACCATGTCGCCCGAGTGGGCCGCGACCCTGAGCGCGTAACTCCCGCGCGCCCGTGCACATCCCTGACGGCGGGCAGGGTCTCGTCTCGCTGTCCGCTGGGCAGCCAGGCCCGAGTTAATGGCTGGCCGCTGTTTCACGTGAAACGGCCTTCCTGGGGCCCTCATCGTTCAGGCTGACCCTCACCGTTCAGGCTGACCATGCGCGAGGGTAAGCGTGCCGATTTCCGGCGCGTAGTGCCTGGGGGCCCACCAGGTTTGGCCGGCGGCCGCATTCGCGGGCATGTGCGCTGCTGATGCACTCCCCGGATCGCTTGCCCGTGGCCTTCCGGGTGCGGAGCGCGGATGGCGGCCTGCCTTGCCACGCCCACCATTCCGGCCGCCTCGGCGCTCATCGAGACCGCGCGGCTGTCAGTGCGGGGGCGGTGGCAACCTGGCCGAGCCGCGACCTGTTTCACGTGAAACGCCGTGGCGCCCCGGCCAAGCGGCGTGTTACCGCCGGACGCTCCGCTTTCTTCGGCCGGGCGGCCATCCGGGCAGGAACCGGCCAGGGCAGCGTGATTCCCCGGTGCTCGGGCAGCGGGCGCCACTGGGCGGCGAACTCGCCCAGCCGGGTCAGGATGCGTTCCACGAGCGGTGACTCCAGGGTGCCTGGCCCGATCCGGGAGAACCAGGGAGGCAGCTCAGCGCGGTATCCCTCGCGGAGCTCCCAGAGCGGCTGGCAGAGGGACGCCAGCGCCTCCGAGCGGGCCATGTCGGCCTGCTCCCGCTGGCCCGGCTTCCATTTCCGCTCCCGGCGGGCCTGATGCTGGCGCACCGCCGGGTCGGCCGGCCAGAACAGGTTGTTGTGCCCTGCGGCGATGCGGCCAAAGACCCCCCCGGCCAGCCAGGCCTCAGCCTCCACCAGGAAGTGCACCGCATCATGAGGCAGGTAGTCGTGGTAGCCCGGGCCCTGGCGCGGTGCCAGTTCCGGCCCGCGCTCCCTGACCACCGTCATGACGTAGCGCCGCCCCGGAATCTTGGTGAACGTCACCTCCATGCGAGCACGCTAACCTCGCAGGCCAGCTCCTCGCATGGGGTTATTTGCCGGGCCCCGCCAGGCAGCGGCTGGCCTCAGACGGGGGAGACGGCCATCTCGCGCAGGCTGGCCAGGAAGGCGTCAACGTCCCCGGCCGAGGTGTCAAAGGCGGTCATGACCCGGACTATCGTCTGCGTCTCGTCCCACAGGTAGCAGCCCCACTCCCGCTGCAGCAGGCTGGCCACCGCAGGGGAGACGGCCAGGAACACCGCATTGGACTGCACGTCCTGGCGCACGCTCACCCCGGGCAGGCCGGCGGTCCCGGCCGCCAGCCGCTGGGCCATCCGGTTCGCCTGCGCCGCGTTCTGCCGCCAGGTCTCGTTCTCCAGCAGCCCGGCGAACTGGGCGGCCAGGAACCGCATCTTGGAGCCCAGCTGGAGAAGCTGCTTGCGCTGGAAGGGCACCGGCGCAGCCAGGTCCTCGGCCATGACCACGACCGCCTCGACCGCTACCGCCCCGTTCTTGGTGCCACCGAAGCTGAGCACGTCGGCCTCGGCGGCCAGGTCGGACAGGCGGCAGCCCAGGTAGGCGGCGGCGTTCGCCAGCCTGGCCCCATCCATGTACACGCGAAGGCCGTTCGACCGGCAGAACTCCCCGATGGCCCGCAGTTCGGCCAGCGAGTAGCAGGTGCCGAGTTCGGTGGCCTGGGTCAGGCACACCACTGTGGGCTGGGCCCGGTGCTCGTCGCCGCGGCCGCCCAGCCGGCTGGCGATGAGGCCGGGGGTGAGCTTCCCGTCCGGAGTGGGCACCGTGAGCAGCTTGCTGCCGAGCAGGCGCTCCGGCGCGCCGCACTCGTCCACGTTCAGGTGCGCGGTCTCCGCACAGATCACGGCCTCGTACGGGCGGACCAGCAAGCTGAGCCCGAGCACGTTCGCGGCTGTCCCGTTGAACACCAGGTGCACACCGCCCCGGGCGCCGAACAGGCCGGCCAGTTCCCCGGTCACCCGCTCGGTCCAGGGATCCGCGCCGTACCCATGCGCGTCGCCCGGATTGGCGGTGGTCATCATCCGCAGGACCGCCTCGTGGGCGCCGGCGTGATTGTCGCTGCCGAAGCTCTTGGCCGAAGTCACGGCCCGAGCCTAGTGGGGACCGATCACCTCGCTCCCGCCGAGTAGGGGGGCAGGATGGCCGCTGGCGGCGCCGCCAGGCCTGTCCCCGGTAGCCGGAGGTCCCGCGCTACGCCGGGGCGGGATACCGGGACCCCGGGCCGGGCACCTCAGTCCCGGCTGCCAGCCGCCGGGGCGCCCGCAGTCTGGCCGCCCCGGCCGCCGCAACGCCCTGCCGCCCCGGCAGGCCGGTAGGTACCATGTCTGCGGGCGGGCGGATACCGGCGGCCTCGGCGGACGCGCCGGTGCGGGCCCGCGCCACCTGCTGTCCCCGTTGCCCCGCCCAGCTACGCCTCCCGACCAACAGGGGTGCCAGTGCCGCGCCGTCTCGTCAGTGTCACCCTGGACAATCTCGATGATCTTCCGCGCCGGTGCCGCCGGTGCGTCTTCTGGGAACTTGACCCGGTCGGCCACGCCCGGGCCCAGGAGGTGGGTGACCCGGCCCTGGAGAAGGAGGCGTGGATCTCCTCCACGCTGCTCGAGTGGGGCAGTTGCGGGAAGATCGCCTACGTGGACGGCGTGCCCGCCGGCTACGTGCTCTACGCCCCGCCCATGTACGTTCCCCGGTCCCTGGCCTTCCCGACCAGCCCGGTGTCCGCGGACGCGGTGCTGCTGATGACAGCCAACGTCATCAGCGAGTTCTCTGGTGGCGGCCTGGGCCGGATGCTGGTGCAGGGCGTGGCCAAGGACCTGACCCGGCGCGGCGTGAAGGCGATCGAGGCTTTCGGCGACCTGCGCTCAGAGGGCTTGTCCTGTGTACTGCCCGCCGACTACCTGCTGGCCGTGGGATTCAAGACGGTCCGGCCGCACCTGCACTACCCCCGGCTGCGCCTGGAGCTGAAGACGGCCGTGTCCTGGCGCGAGGATGTCGAGGTCGCGCTCGAACGGCTGCTCGGCTCGGTCAGCCCGGAGCGGTCGCTGCGGCTGGCCTGACCGCGCCGCGGCGTCCCGCCCTGATCCTCAGCGGCTGGCCGCCGTGGCGCTCTCCTCGTGCAGCATCAGGAGTGAGTACGCGGCGACGGTCGAGTCGTCGGTGATGCGGCCGTTACGGATCATGTCCTTGAATTCGGCCCGGGTCACCCAGCGCTGGCGCATGTCCTGCTCCTCGGGCTCACGCTCCGGCGTCCCCTCGGTCAGCCCCGACGCCAGGTAGACGTGAAAGCCCTGGCTGCTGGTGCCGTGGGAGCTGTGCAGATAGCCGAGCAGGAGCAGCCCCGCGGCGCGCAGGCCGGTTTCCTGGGCCAGTTCCAGCCGGGCCAGCTCCTCCGGGTCCCCGGTCGCCCGTCCCGGGAACGCACCCTGGGGGAAGGCCCAGACGCGCCGCTGGATCGGGTACCGGTACTCCTCCACCAGGCAGAACCGGTCATCTTCAGCGGCGATCACCACCGCGAAATCTGGCTTGTCCACCACGGCGTACACGCCACGGGAACCGTCACGCCGCTCGATCTCGTCGCGGCGCAGCGCCATCCACGAATCCTCGTAGATGACGCTGGACGCGAGCGTGCGGATGTCCGGGTCTGCAGCTGGGCGCATGCGGGCACGCTCTCCGTTCTGGCGCAGCGACAGGCCCCGGGGGTGGTTTCCCCGGGGCCCGAGGGTGACCTCAGATGAAGTCGGCGAGTTCCTTGAGCAGGGCGGACTTCGACTTGGCCCCCACCACCTGCTTGACGACCTCGCCGCCGGAGAACACGTTCAGCGTCGGGATCAGCATGATCCCGTACTTCTGCGCGGTCTGCGGGTTCTCCTCGATGTTCAGCTTGACCACGTCGATCTTGTCGGCGTGCTCCTTGGCGATCTCCTCGAGAACCGGGGCGACCTGGCGGCACGGGCCGCACCACTCGGCCCAGTAGTCGACGATGACCGGCTTGGAGTTCTGCACGACCTCCGAGTCGAAGGTCTCATCGGTCACGATCTTGGTTGCACCCACGGTGGTCGGTTCCTTCCGGTTTGTCGGGTTCTGCACGGAGGCGGGGCTCAGGCCTCGTGATCGGCGAGCCACCGCTCTGCGTCGATGGCCGCGGCACAGCCGGTGCCCGCGGCGGTGACCGCCTGGCGGTAGATGTGGTCTACCACGTCACCGCAGGCGAAGACCCCGTCCACGCCGGTGCGGGTGGTGGGGTGCTCGACCAGCAGGTAGCCTTCGGAGTTCACCGGCAGCTGGCCGGTGAACAGCTCGCTGCGCGGGTCATGGCCGATCGCCACGAACAGGCCGTTCACGTCGATGCTGCTCTCTGCCCCGGTCTGGGTGTCGCGCAGCCGCAGCCCCGTGACCTTGGTGTCACCGAGCACCTCGCTGACCTCGCTGTTCCACCGGAAGCTGATCTTCGGGTTGGCCAGCGCCCGGTCCTGCATGATCTTCGAGGCGCGCAGCTTGTCCCGCCGGTGGACGACGGTCACCGACTTGGCGAACCGGGTCAGGAAGGTGGCTTCCTCCATCGCCGAGTCACCGCCGCCGACCACCGCGATGTCCAGGTCGCGGAAGAAGAACCCGTCACAGGTCGCGCACCAGGACACGCCGTGCCCCGACAGCCGCTTCTCGCCCTCGGCGGCCAGCTCGCGGTAGCGCGAGCCGGTGGCCACGATCACGGTCCGGGCGTGGTAAGTCTCGCTCGCCGTCCTGACCACCTTGGGGCTGGCCAGCAGGTCAACCTCGATCACGTCGTCGGCGATCAGCTCCGCGCCGAAGTGCTCAGCCTGCTTGCGCATCGAGTCCATCAGGTCCGGGCCGAGGACGCCGTCCGGGAAACCGGGGAAGTTCTCCACCTCGGTGGTCTGCATGAGGGCACCGCCCGCCGTGACTGAGCCCTCGAACACGATGGGAGACAGCTTCGCCCGCGCGGCGTAAACAGCGGCCGTGTAGCCCGGCCGGGCCCGAGCCGATGATGATGACATCCCGAGTGTCGGTCACGTGTGATTGCCTTTCAGAGAACTTGCACCGGCGTCAACCGATACTAGGGCGCGCAGATTCCCGGGGGGATCCCTGGGCGGATCACCGCGCGGCGATTCCCGGCACCGGCTGTCCCAGGCCAGCTCAGCCGCGGCCGAGCGGCCCTTTGGTGATCTTGTCCGGATGTCCGGCTGAGCAGCCGGGGCCCATCACCCACACGGTGGCCGGCTGGCCTCCGCCGGCGGCCAGCACGATGATGATCGCGGGCCGCCCGGCGTAGCGGGCCCGGTCCACCAGTTCGACGGCCCGCCCGTCCGCGATCGTGCCGGCGCAGCCCCGCAAGGTGGCCTCCTCCGGGGCAGAGACCGATGGAGCCAGGTTGTTCGCTCCCTGCCGGGTGGTGGCCGGGCCGGTGACCGCGTGGCCCCCGCCATCGGCGCCGCCGGCGGCGGTGCTGCCCTGGGCGGGGCCACCCTGGATGCCTGCCGCCCCGGGAGGGGACTGGGTCTCCCCGCGATGATATTTCGCCAGCGCCGCGGCTGCCAGCCGGCTGAGAGTGCTCGGCTGGTAACTGAACCCGCTGGTGAAGACCGGCAGTGCTGCGGCCTGCGGCTGCTGCGCTGAGGGGACCGAGGGGCTGGACGCGCTGGAGCCGGACGGGGATGAGGACAGCCGGGACAGGCCGTATCCGCCCGCCGCCAGGACCACGGCCGCGCCCGCCACGCTCACCAGCCGCAGCGCGGCGGGGGAGCGCAGCGCCCAGCGGCGGCTTCCCGTCCCGCGCGTCCCGGCCCGGCGGCCACGGCCGCCGGCATCCCCTCGCGCGGGGCCCGGAGCGCCGGGGGTGCCCTGGAGGCCGGCCGGGGTCCCCGCGGGCGCGCCCGGCGGGGCGCCCGCCGCCGGGCCAGCGGCCGCCGGGACGGCCGCGCTAGCCGGCCCGGCCGCCATCCCGGCGGCCCGGCGGGCCGTCTCGGCGGTCAGCGCCAGATCCAGCCGGGCCGCCACCCCGGGCGGCAGCGGGGCGGCCGGCACCTGCCCGAGCAGTGCGGTGACCCCGGCGAGTTGCTGCTGGGTGGCGGCGCATTCCGGGCAGCCGGACAGATGGGAGCGGACCCGCGCGCCCTGGCGGCGGCTCAGCAGCCCCTCCGCGTACAGCGCGAGTGACTCGGCGTCCACGTGCCCTCTCATGACTGGCTGTCCCCCGCTCCCTCCGCAGGTGAGACGCGCGGCACGGCTGGCCGGTTCCGGGCCGTGGCCGGCTCCGTGGCGGGCGGGCCGGCCCCGCCGGCCTGGCCGGCCCCGCTACGGGCCGCGCTCGCCGCCGTGCTGGCCTGGCCGGCCGCGGCACCACGCAGGTGCGCGAGCAGCGGCAGCAGCCGGGCCCGGCCGCGGGCGCAGCGGCTCTTCACCGTGCCCGGGGAGATGCCGAGGATCTCCGCGGTATCCGCCACCGGGTACCCGAGCATGTCCACCAGGACGAGCACGGCCCGCTGCTCCGGGCCCAGTGTGCGCAACGCGTCCAGGACATCCAGGGCGGTGTCGGAGTCCACGCTGGGATCGGCCAGCGCGGACCCGGCGGCCAGCGCGTCCAGGGCGGGCTCGTCCATGCCGCTGGCCGCTGGGCGGGCGGCCCGGCGGCGGATCCGGTCCAGGCAGGCGTTCACCACGATCCGGTGCAGCCAGGTGGTGACGGCCGAGTCGCCGCGGAAGTCACCGGCCCGCCGGAACGCCGAGATCATCGCGTCCTGCAGCGCGTCGGCCGCCTCCTCCGGATCGCCGAGCGTGCGCAGCGCCACGGCCCAGAGCCGTTCGCGATGGCGGGTGAACAATATTCCGAACGCCGTAGCGTCGCCGGCGCAGTGCCTCCGGAGCAGGTCACGGTCGTGCGGCTCCGCCTGCGGCACCATCCGGGCGGCGGCGGGCGCCGGTTCCGGCACGGCCGGGACGGGTGATGCCGGGGGCGGGACCGCGGGATCCGGCGCCGCCGGGCCGGGCAGGCCGGACACGGCTCAGCCCGCCCCCCGCAGGATGACGTTGTAGACGAGGGCCTGGAACTGGTTGCTGCTGCCCTGCTGCGGGGGCAGCTTGGTGAACCAGATCACCACGTAACGGCCCCTGGCCGTACTGCTGGTCTGGAAGGTCTGGCTGCCGGAGCCGGCGTTCTGCCGGCTGGCGATCGTGCTGAGCGAGGCGAGCCCGGCCGGCGAGATGCTCCGGTTGTTGCCGATCTTGATCTGCACGTCGGCGCCCGGCAGCGGGCCGAACTGGACCTGCACCGAGCTCAGGCTGACCTGCTTGCCCATGTCGATCAGCAGGCCGGTACCACTCTTGTAGCCGCCGAAGACCGGGTTGCCGATGTAGAACTGGGTGTGCCAGGCGGTGGACGGGTTGCTGTCGATAGCCAGGGGCGCCCCGCCGTTGTCCTCGTTCCCCGGGTCGCGGGCCAGGCCGAGCGCGTCGTAGCCGGCCGCGCCGACCGGCTTGAGCACGCCGGTCCCGGAGGATGCCGGTGCCGAACTGTGCCCCGGGGAGCCGGAGTGGCCCGCTGACCCGGAGCCGCCGGATCGGGTCAGGGTGTACACCCCTGCCCCGATGGCCGCCACGACCAGCAGCGCGATCAGCACGATGCCAGCCCGGCTGGCACCTCCCCGGCGCGGTGGCCGGGGCGGGCGCGGTGGCCGGCCGCCGCCAGGCGCGCCCCAGCCGCCCGCTGGCGGGTAATCCTGGGCGGCGGTGCCCGGGTAGTAGGCCGCCGTGGCCGGGCTGGCATAAGCCCCCGTGGGGCCGCCGAAGCCGTCCGTGCGCGGAAACCGGGGCGGCGGCGGGGCCGGGGCGGCCGGCGGGGGCGCCAGCGGCGCGGGGATTACCTCGAACAGGGCCTCGGCGAACAGTCCCGGCGTGATCAGCGGCGGCCCGCGACGCCGCTCTTGCTGGAACAGCGCCTGGCAGGTCACGTCATCGATGGCGGCCGGCACGCCGGCACACACCTGGCGGGGGCTGCGCGGCCGGCCGTCGGCCAGCGGCGCGGGCGGGAGCGAGCCCAGGCCCGGCCCCGGCCAGTGCCGGGTCAGCGCGGCGTACAGCAGCATGGCGAGGCCGCGGGTATCCGACAGCGCGGGATCGTCGGCCGTCACGTCGGACAGCGCCGCGTCGATGCCGACGCCGACGACCTTCACCCCGCCGCCGGACGTCCAGCGCAGCGACTGCGGGGTGAGGCACAGGTGGGCCAGGCCCGCGGCATGGGCCACGGCGAGCGCCTCCGCCCCCTCGGCCACGATCTCGGCCCCCCGGGCGGGCTCCAGCGGCCCGTCCGCGAGCAGGTCATCCAGCGAGTCGCCGGCCACCCACTCCATCACGACGTAGGCCTGGTCCCAGTCGTCCTCGACATCGAACACCTGGGCCAGGCGCGCGTCGGTCAGCCGGCTCGCCGCGCGCGCCGCGGTCAGCACCTCCTGGATCCGCGGGTACCCCGGGGCAAATGTCAGCACGGCCACCGGCCGCGCCAGGATCTCGTCGATGGCCTTCCAGGACGACCAGCCGCCACTGTCGCCCACGCGGTCCTCAAGCCGGTAACGACCACCCAGCCGGGTACCTGGTTCAGAGATAAAGGTGCTCATAAGCCAGAAGCCGAGGGCGGGGCGGGCCCTCGACCCTCCTTCCGAGCCCCCTGATCTTCCCACGCTGCACAGCGCGGACTACCGCTGTCGTACCCCATGCTAAGCCGCGGCGGGAGACTCGTCGTGTCCCGCATGCCTGCCACCACAAACCGTTACACGTGAGAGACACCTGGTTCGGTTCCCGATAACCCGGGCGTGGCGGCGGTCGCCCGGGTGAGCCGCCGCCGGTCACCGGCGCAGCCGGGCCTTGACGGTGGCCATCAGGTCAGTGACCTCGCTGATGGCCAGCCCGCGGGCGAACAGCAGGTAGAGCAGCAGGCCGCCGCCGCCACCGAGCACGGTGACGATCAGCCCGTAGGCCTGCCCGGGGGCGAGCAGCACGCCGACCATGAAGGTGACCGCCCAGGCGAACAGCATGGCCGGGACGGCAGCCGCGTGCATCCGGCCCAGGGTGCCCGCGATCTGGTGGCCGGCCAGGCCGCCGAGCCGCCGGCTGAGGATCCGCCAGGACACCACGCAGCCCACCACGTTCGCCAGCCCGAACGCGACCCCCAGGCCCTCGACCACGTGCCCGGCGGGCAGCACTTTCAGCGCCAGCAGGCTGGCCGCGATGTTGGTGGCCATGACCGCCACGCCCACGAACATCGGCGTCCGGCTGTCATGCAGCGCGTAGAAGACGCGCAGCAGCAGCTGGAACACCATGTACGGCACCAGGCCGAGCGAGAAGATGCCGAATACCTCGCCGATGTAGCGGGCCTCGGCCACGGTGGTGCTGCCGTGCGCGATCAGGAACTCGGCCAGCGGCCCGCCGAGCACGATGAGCAGCAGCGAGGCCGGCACCACGATGACCGAGGACAGCCGGACTCCCGTGGAGAAGTCGCTGCGGACCAGGGAAAACCGCCGCTCGGCCGCGTGCGCGCTCATCCGGGGCAGCAGGGCGGTGATCACCGAGATGCCGACGATCGCGTACGGCAACTGGAACAGTTGCCAGGCGTAGCTGTAGGCGGAGAACGAGTCGTAGGGTGTGCCCGGGTGCACCGAGGCGGCATTCGCCACGTTCTGCACGACCAGGAAGGACACCTGGGTGGTCAGGATGTAGCCGAACAGCGGGGCGGCCATCCGGCGGATTTCCGCGACCTCAGCCCGCTGGAAGTCGAAGCGCGGGCGCCAGCGGAACCCGGCCCGGTGCAGCGCCGGGAACATGGCGGCGGTCTGGGCGATGATGCCGAGCGTGGTGCCGAAGCCGAGCAACTCGACCTGGGATGCCGAGATGCTGCCCGCCTGCGTGCCGATGCCGCCGGTGGCGATGAACATCAGCAGGACGCCGATGACCACGATGTTGTTGATGACGGGGGTCCACATCGGCGCGGCGAACCGGTTGCGCGCGTTCAGCACGCCGCCGGCCATCGAGCTCACCCCGTAGAAGAAGATCTGCGGGATGAAGAAAAAGGCGAAGATCACCGTCAGGTGCCGTTCCGCCCCGGTCAGCGCGTGTGCGTAGAGGTCCACCAGCAGGCTCGCGGCCAGGGTGGCGACCACCGTCAGCGCGAACAGGGCCACGGTGGCCAGGGTGAACATCCGCTGGGTGTAGGCCTCGCCGCGGTCTTTGTCCCGCTTGGCCGCGCTGACCAGCAGGGGCACCACCACGCTGGTCAGGATGCCGCCGAGCATGAGGTCGTAGACGGCGTTGGGCAGCGTGTTGGCGTTGTTGTACGCGTTGGCCACACCGGTCGCGCCCAGCGCATAGACGAGCATCAGCGTGCGCAGGAATCCGGTGCCGCGGGACGCCAGCGTGCCCAGCGCCATCACCCCGCTGGACCGGACCAGGCTGGGCTCGGCCGAGCCGCCGCCGGCCCTGACCCGGAACCGCCGCCCGGGCCTGCCCCGGAGCCGCCGTCAGCCGGGCCCGTCCCAGGGCCGCCGCGCGGGTTCACCGGCCGCGCCCGCGGCGGGTCCGGGCTGCCGTCCCGCGGCTCGGTGCTTCCCGGCCTGGCCTGGGGGGCGGGCGGTGCGTCCCAGCGCCCGGCGTCCGGGCTGGCCGGCATCACGCCGCTGCCGGCCCGGGCGCCGCGCCCGGGGCTGCCCCGCCTCCCGGACGCGCGGCGGTGCCCGGGGCCCCTATCGGGGGTGCTCCACCCGGCCTGGGGCCCTGGCGTACTCATCCGGCTCCTCGGCTGTCTCGTGATCGGGCATCCGCTCGGTGACGACGGTATCCCGTTCCCCGGGCGATCCGCCGGAATCCGCACCGTTCGCGCCGCGTCCCGCGGCGCCAGGCTCCGGGGGCGCTGCGTCAGCCTCCGGGTCTGCCCCGCCCGCTTCCGGGGCGGCGCCGTCCGGCTCCGGGGTCCCCTGGCCGTCCGGTTGCGCCGTCCCGGGACCGCGGATACCGCGCCGGATGGCCCGGGCCACCGAGGTGATGACGAACACGCCGATCGCGACCGCGATGATCACCAGCGCGGTCGTGCCGAAGTGGGTCGCGTCCACGGTCATCTGCGCGGTCGTCCCCGGCAGCGGCTGCCCGTCCGGGGCCAGCAGCGTCAGCGTCAGCATGGTCGAGCCCGCCACCGACGACCGGACCCGGACCGCGACGGTCCGCGGCTGGTGCGGGCCGATCGTGACGGTGAACCTGGGCTTCAGCACGGTGATCCGGCTGGCCGGGGCCTGCACGCTGAGCTGCACCGTCACCGGCTGGCCAAGCCGGTTGATGATGGAGACCGGCACCGAGCCGGATTTGCCGGTCAGCGTCACCTGGCCGGCGTCGATGATGCGGACCTGCCGCAGCTGGGCGTCCAGGTACCCGGACACCCGGGCCAGCAGGCTGCGGACCTGGGCTGGATCACCCCGCCAGGCGGAGGACTCGATGGCCGCCACGGCGTCGGGCAGGTAGCTGGCCGCTGGCTTGCCCAGCATGCTGGCCTGCATCTGGATCACCGATTCGAGGGCCTTGACCCGGTGCAGCAGCCGCCGGTGCAACTCCATCCGGCTGATCAGCTGGGCGGGCGGAGCCTGGCGGGCCACCTGGCCGGCCGCGGGCCGGGCGGTCAGCAGCCCGGCCAGGCTCTCCGCGCGCAGCCAGGGCGCGGAGTCGGTGGCCGTGAGCAGCGCGCTGGCCAGCCCGGGCGCCGGATTCCACTGCCGTGGCGGCGCAATGACCACGGACCGCGGCACCGACGGCTGCTCTGCCGCCATCACCGCGGTCTCGGCCAGGACCCGCTGGACGGTGGCGACGGTCCCGGCGGCCGCGGGGGCGCTCCCGGACTGCCCGGCCGTCGCCGCCGGGGCCGACAGGACCTGGGTCAGCGTGCTGTCCGCCAGCGCCACGTGCAGGCCGGCGTTCACGCCATCCGGTGTGGTGGTGATCGCGCTCGGGGTGAGCTGGGCCGGGCTGGACGGCGGCATCATGCTGCTGCCCAGGATCACGGTGCCGACACCGTGGGCGGCGAGGTTGCCGAGCACTGCGTAGTCGGCGATGCCGTCGGCGGGCCAGGCGATCTGGCCGGACACCCCGGCCGCCCGCTGGGTCACGCCGAGCCGGAGCTGGTCCTGGGTCACCCGCAGCCCGGTCGCGTAGGCCTGGGCCAGGTCGGTGCTCAGCCCGGCATGGGTGAGCGCGGCCACGTCCACGTCGGCGTAGGGGGTGACGAAGAAATCCTGGCTGGCGGTGACCGCGCGCAGCCGGCCCAGCCAGTAC
Source organism: uncultured Actinomycetes bacterium (assembly GCA_963767385.1). Taxonomy (GTDB): domain Bacteria; phylum Actinomycetota; class Actinomycetes; order Streptosporangiales; family Streptosporangiaceae; genus RYN-230. The sequence continues at coordinate 88,344 of CAVYEA010000020.1, forward strand.
CGGGCGGCCGGGCTGGCCCGCTCGGCGGCCGCACCGGCACAGGCCGCGGTGCCGCCCACCCGATAGGGCTTGCTCATCACCGCGGCGCTGGTGAGCAGGCTCGGGTCGATCGCCCAGGTGAGGTCGGCGGCCGTCCCGGCCGGGCTGGACCCGGCGGCGAGCAGTGACCCCAGCCCGCCGGCGGCCGGGAAGCTGCCGGCCAGGTCATTGTTGAGCAGAGCCGGGCAGGCGGCCCGCTCCGGCGGGGCGGTCAGCGGCCAGATCCAGGCGATCTGCTCCCGCTGGGCCAGCTGGGCGGACTTGATGCTGCCCGGCCAGAACGGCAGGAAGGTGTGCTCGGCGTTGAGCGGTACCCCGCTCGCCGATACCTGGGCCGCCAGCGGGTACGCACCGAAGCTGGTCATCCCCAGGCTGGCCGCGGTCGCGGTCAGCGTCCAGGAGCGCGTCGCGCCGGCGCCGAGCACGCCGGCCAGCGGGGTGATCGCCGGGCGCGGGGTATCCACCAGCAACTGCCCGGCGGCATAGCTGGCCAGGTCACTGCGGCTGAGCAGCGGGGTAGTGGACGACCACAGCTGGACGGCGAGGCCGGAAACGGAGCTTTTCGTGCCGTTGGTGACGGTCCCGCTGACCGTGACCGGCTTGCCGGGCCGGGCGACCTGCGGGCTGATGGAGGTGATGGCGACGGTCACCTGCTGGGCTGGCGCGGTGTCCAGGGCGGCGGCCACCGTCCCGGCGGGCCGGGTGGCACTGCGCGCCGCTGCTGGGCCGGCCGCGGCCGCCGCCGCGGCGTGTGCCCCGGCCTGCCCGCTGCCCGCGGCTGCCGCCGCGGCCGGTGCCGCGCTGGCCGGCCCGGCCGCGGCCAGGGCCGCCGCCCCGCAGGCCAGGGCGAGACGTGGCAGGCGGGACCGGAAAACCGCAGCTAGACGGGTCACCGGCGCCTCCCCAGGGACCCGGGGAGCACGGCAGCCCGGGGAGCCCGGGCCGGCGGGGCGGGCCCGGTGGCACTGAGCGCGGGGCGCTGACGGGGCATGCCGGAAATGGTATTGCCGTTCCCTGAGTAGTCCTCCAGGATGTGTCCGGGCTCCCCGGATTTCCCCCTGCCTTCACTAACCCCTACCCTCAATGCCCGTGCCGGATACCAGCCCGATGAGCCCTGATCAGCAGAAGGCGGCCGCCGCGCTGCTGCGCAAGTCGGCCGCGCCCGCGGCCGAGCTGGGCCGTCTCTTTGCCCGGCACGGGCACGAGCTGGCCCTGGTGGGCGGCCCGGTCCGCGATGTATTCCTCGGCCGGCCGCACAGTGACCTGGACCTGGCCACCGACGCGCGGCCAGAGCAGGTGCTGGAGATCATCCGCGGCTGGGCCGAGAAAGTCTGGGAAACGGGGATCGAGTTCGGCACCGTCGGCCTGCGCCGCCGCGGGGTGACCTTCGAGATCACCACCTACCGTAGCGAGACCTACCGGCCCGACTCACGCAAGCCCACCGGCATCCGTTACGGCACGTCCCTGGAGGCGGACCTGCGCCGCCGGGATTTCACCGTGAACGCCATGGCCGCCCGGCTGCCCTCGCTCGACCTGGTCGACCCGTTCGGCGGCCTGCGGGACCTGAGCGCCAAGGTGCTGCGCACGCCGGGGAGCCCGGAGGAATCGTTCAGTGACGACCCGCTGCGGATCATGCGGGCCGCCCGGTTCGCCGCGCAGCTGGGGTTCGCGGTCGCCCCGGGCGCCGCCGCGGCCATGCGCCAGCTTGCCCCCCGGCTGGAGGTGGTCTCCGCCGAGCGGATCCGGGACGAGCTGACCAAGCTCATGCTGGCACCCGGTCCCCGGGGCCCCCGGCGCGGGATCGAGTTGCTGGTGGACACGGGCGTGGCCGACGTGGTGCTGCCGGAGGTGCCCCGGCTCCGGCTGGAGACGGACGAGCACATGCGGCACAAGGACGTCTACCAGCACTCACTCACCGTGCTTGACCAGTCGATCGACCTGGAGGAGCGCTACGGGCTCGGGCCCGACCTGGTGCTCCGGCTCGCCGCGCTGCTGCACGATATCGGCAAGCCCAAGACCCGCACGAAGCTGCCGGACGGCCGGGTGGCCTTCCACCACCACGAGGTGGTCGGCGCCGCCATGGCGCGGCAGCGGCTGAAGGCGCTCCGCTTCCCCTCGGCGGTGACCGCGGACGTGTCCGCGCTGATCGCGCTGCACCTGCGGTTTCACGGGTACGGGCCGGGCGAGTGGACGGATTCGGCGGTCCGCCGCTACGTGCGCGACGCGGGCCCGCTGCTCACCCGGCTGCACGTGCTCACCCGGGCGGATTGCACCACCAGGAACAAGGCCAAGGCGGCCCGGCTGGCCCGGGCCCAGGACGGGCTGGAGCAGCGGATCGCCACCCTCAGCGCGGCCGAGGAACTCAAGAAGATCCGGCCCGACCTGGACGGCAACCAGATCATGGAAATCCTCGGCCTGCCGCCCGGCCGGGAAGTCGGTCGCGCCTACAACCACCTGCTGGAACTCCGCATGGAGCATGGCCCGCTGGGGACCGAGCGGGCCACGGAGGAACTGCTGCGCTGGGCCGGCCGTGACCCCGGGACGGCGGAGCCCGGCCTGGCCGCGGCGGCCCAGCCCGGGAGCGCTGCCCCGGCCCCCAGCCCGGCGGAGCGGCGCGGCCGGTCAGCCCGGCAGCGCCGCCGGGGCCGACCCCGACTCGGGCCCGGCTTCCGGTGCCGGGCGGCCTGGGACAGCGGCGCCGGGGGACGACGCGGAGCCGGGGGAGTGATCCCCGGCGGAACCGGCTGAGGAGGCCCCCGGGGAGCGGCCGCCGGACGCGGAGGGACCCCGGGCGGCCCAGTAACCGGCGGCGGTTACCGCGAAGCCGGCCGCAATCAGGGCCACCATCACCGGCGAGTGCCCGTTCACCGGCATGAACGCCGCGCAGAGCCCCGCTCCCGCGGCAAAGCTGATGTTGAACGTCATGTCGTAGAACGAGAAGACGCGGCCGCGGTAGTCGTCGTCCACCTCCTCCTGCAGGATCGTGGTGGCACAGATCGCGACGCCCTGGCCGACCAGGTTGAGCCAGAACCCGATGAACAGGAACGCGGCCTGGCTGAACGTCTCGCCGACCGCGGCGGTCACCAGCGCGCCGCTGAGGAGCAGCAGGGTCATCCAGGCCGGCTTGCCCAGCCGCCGGGTCAGCCGCGGGGTGATCAGCGCGGCGCAGCCGTAGCCGACCGCGGACACGAGCACGAGCACGGTGAAGTGGCTGAGCGCGGCGTTGGCGCCCGCGGACCGGTAGAAGTAGTTCCGGTACAGCAGGATCGACATCAGGAACAGGATTCCGTACAGCAGCCGGTAGCCGCCGGTCGCGCCGAGCGCGGCGGCGGGCCCGCGCCGCCGGGTCAGGTACCGCGCGCCTGCGGCCAGGCCCGCGGCCACCTCGGCGATCTCGCCGAGAAGCCGGCCGGGGCGGGTCCGCCCCGCCTCGCCCGCCGGGCCGAGCAGGTCGCGCTGCATGGTCCGGGCGACCAGCCCGGCCGCCACGTAGAAGCATCCCGCGGCCAGCAGGGTGACGGCCGACCCGGCCCGCCCGCCGCCCGTCGCCACATGCACGCCCAGGCCGGCCAGGCCGCCCGCCGCGGTCATGATCCCGCCCGCGGTGGGCGACACCGAGTTGGCCATCACCAGTTCGTCTCCCGCCACCACGTGCGGCAGCGCCGCGGACAGCGACGAGAGGAAGAAGCGGTTCACGCCCAGCACGCACAGCACGCTGGCGTACAGCGGAAGGCCCAGGTTGCCGGACGCCACCAGGCCCGCGGCGACGGCCACGAAAATGGAGCGGATCAGCGCCGACCAGACCAGGATCTGGCGCCGCGACCAGCGGTCGATGAACACCCCGGCGAACGGGCCGATCAGCGAGTAGGGCAGGTACAGCACGGCGAACGCCGCCGCCGCCGATGCCGGGTTGGGGAACGAGGTGCTGTTGAAGAACACGTAGGAGCCGAGGCCGGCGGTGAACACGCCGTCGCCCGTCTGCGAGATGAGCCGGGTGGAGAACAGCCGCCGGAAGTCCCGCCCGCGCAGCAGCACCGCCAGGTCGGCGAGGAAGGAGGAACCGCCTCGCCGGCCGCGCAGTCTCGCCTTGACGGCGGCCAGGACGGTCATCCGCTCAGCCTACGGCCGCTGGCCCAGCGCACCACTGGTCAGCACCGCATCCGGGAACACTCTTGACCTATCCGGGAAATCACCGCCAGGGCCTGGCCGCCGCGGGCCCGTCCCGCGTGCCGGTCAGCCCGGGATGCGCCGGGTGTATTCGGCGGGCCCGAAGAACACCAGCACGGACAGGTCCTCGGTGACGTCGGTGAACCGGTGGGTCTCGCCTGCGGGCACGTACACCGCGGTGCCTGGCCGGACATCGACGGAGCGGGCCCCGGCCTGCAGCCGGGCCCGCCCCCGGGTGACCAGGTAGATCTCGTCCTCGGTGTGCGGCTCCTGCTCGTCGAGGCCGCCCTTGGGCAGTGAGTACGTGCCCACCGAGAGGTCGCTGACCCGCAGGTGCTCTACCCAGTGGCTGCCGTCGCCAGGGTCAGGCTCGGTGTAGTCACCCGCCCCGTTCAAGACCTGCATGGTGGCCTCCTCTGCTGGCCCGGGGGGGCGACCCCCCGGAACCCCCCGCGCATTCGCCGGCCTCGGCGGGGGCACGCCTGCGGCGCACCCCGCCTCGCCGGCGAATAGCCGGGACTGTACTTACCTCATTACCGCTCGATGTCGCCGCGGATGAACTGCTCGACCAGGTCGCGGGCGACCTCATCACCGTACTGCCGGGGCGGTGACTTCATGAAGTAGGACGCCGCGGACAGGATGGGACCGCCGATGCCCCGGTCCTGGGCGATCTTCGCCGCGCGGATCGCGTCGATGATCACGCCCGCGGAGTTGGGCGAGTCCCAGACCTCCAGCTTGTACTCCAGGTTGAGCGGGACGTCGCCGAACGCCCGCCCCTCCAGCCGGATGTAGGCCCACTTGCGGTCGTCCAGCCAGGGAACATGGTCGGACGGGCCGATGTGCACCGCGGCCTTCTCCATCTCATGCGGGATCTGCGAGGTGACCGACTGGGTCTTGGAGACCTTCTTGGACACCAGCCGCTTGCGCTCCAGCATGTTCATGAAGTCCATGTTGCCGCCGAAGTTCAGCTGGTACGTGCGGAGCAGTTCGACGCCGCGGTCCTCGAAGAGCTTGGCCAGCACCCGGTGCGTGATGGTCGCGCCCACCTGGGACTTGATGTCGTCCCCGATGATCGGCACCCCGGCGGCGGTGAACTTGGCCGCCCACTCCGGGTCGGAGGCGATGAACACGGGCAGCGCGTTCACGAACGCCACGCCGGCGTCGATCGCGCACTGCGCGTAGTAGCGGTCCGCCTGCTCCGATCCAACCGGGAGATAGCACACCAGCACGTCCGCGCGGGAGTCACGGAGCACCTGGACGACATCGACCGCCGGGTCCGCGGACTCGGAGATCATCTCCTGGTAGTACTCGCCCAGGCCGTCCAGGGTCGGGCCGCGCTGCACGGTCACCCCGGTCGGCGGCACGTCGGCGATCTTGATGGTGTTGTTCTCGCTCGCCCCGATGGCCTCGGCGAGATCCCGGCCCACCTTCTTCGCGTCCACGTCGAACGCGGCGACGAACTCCACGTCCCGCACGTGGTACGGGCCAAAGGTGACGTGCATCAGCCCCGGGACCCGGCTCCCCGGGTCGGCATCCTTGTAGTACTCCACGCCCTGGACCAGGGAGCTGGCGCAGTTGCCCACGCCGACGATGGCTACCCGAACCGAACCCATGGGGATTACTCCTTCTCTCAGCTTTCAGCCGCGTTTAGTGGCATCAAGTCATTGCTTCAGCCGGCCGGTCCCGCGCCGGTCCCGCCATCCGGCCGCCGGGTGCCGCCCTGTGCCTCATCCGGGCCGGCCTGGCGTTCGGAGGCGATCAGCTCGTTGAGCCAGCGCACCTCGCGCTCGACCGACTCCAGGCCATGCCGGTGCAGTTCCAGCGTGTAGCTGTCCATCCGGTCCCGGGTCCGGGCGACCGCGCCCCGTACCCCGTCCATCCGCTCTTCCAGCCGGGTCCGGCGGCCCTCCAGGATGCGCAGCCTGATGTCCGCCCGGGTCTGGCCGAACAACGCGAAGTGCACCCCGAAGCCGTCGTCTTCCCAGGCGGCCGGGCCGGATTCGGTCAGCAGCTGCTGCAGCCGCTCCTTCCCGTCCGCGGTCAGCCGGTAGACGATCTTCGACCGCCGGCCGGAAAGCGGCTTCGCCGGGCCATCCGGGACCTCTTCCGCGATCAGCCCCTGGGCGAGGAGATCCTTCAGGCACGGGTACAGGGACCCGTAGCTGATGGCCCGGAACGCGCCGAGAATCGCGTTGAGCCGCTTGCGCAGCTCGTACCCGTGCATTGGCGTCTCGTGCAGCACACCGAGAACCGCGAGCTCCAGGACGCGCGAGCGTTGCCCGACCATTCCTGCCCGCACCTCCTGCCGCACCGCCCGCGCGGGACCGGATGTCCCGGCGCCAGCCCGGTGTATCAACTCAATGTACCCACGCGATGTATCGAACCGATACATCACAAAGATATGCGGCGGCCAGGAAAGCCGCAACTCCCGCGTATCAGCCGTTGCCCCTGTAACCGGACGATCCGGGTATCGGCCGGTGCCGGCATCCGTCGTACCCTGTCGGTGATGGGAGCCAGGCGATCGGTCGTGGATTACGGGCTTGCCCGGCGGGCAACGCTCGCATCCGTGCTGGCCGGGCACACCACCGTCGCCGACGTCTGCGACGCTCACCCTTACCTGCTCCGGGCGGCCAAGTTTCATGGTGAGGCGACGGAGGTCGCCTGCCCCATCTGCCGCCGGGCCAAGCTCACCCACGTCACCTACGTCTACGGAGACGAACTCGGGCCGTACGCGGGACGGGTGAAGCAGGGGTCGGAACTCGCCGAGATGGCGTCCGAATACGGAGAGTTCCGCGTGTATGTGGTCGAAGTCTGCCAAAGTTGTGCGTGGAACCACCTTGCCTCGTCCTACGTTCTCGGCACAGGCGAACCACCTGCCCGGCGCCGTCGGCGGGCCCGTGCCGGTGAGTAACGGCGAGGCTTGACCTGTCGTTCTCATGGACGACCAGGTCATAGCCGCCCCGATGCAGATGTGACGAATTCCTAACCTGCGCCGGGCGGCTGGGGCCACCGGATACCGTGAGGCCCGGCGGCCGCCTGCCGCCTGCCGTCCGCCCACGACTGCCTCACCAACCAGCGAGGACGCGTGAGTTACCCAGATTCTTCCGGCGCATATTCCCCGGACCCGCGGGATGCGGGCCGCCCTGGCGTGCCCCGGGGCAGCCACCGCAGCCAGCCCCCCGGTCCCGGCCGCGGCGGCTACCCCGGCACTGGCCGGGACCAGGCTCCGGCAGGCTACGGGGAGAACCAGGACTACCGGTGGGACCGCGGCGCCGCCGATCGCGGCGGTTCCTGGACGGACCGCGCCGCGGGCGCCAGCCGCGCCGAGCGGCCGCGGCGGCGCGGTGGCCGGGATGCGGGGGCGGCTCCCGCCAGCCCGGGCACCGGCCAGCCCGGCGGACGCGGCGGGATGAGTGCCCGGGACAAGCTCGCCGCCCGGCTGGGCACCGGCCCGGCCGCAGCCGGGCCGGGCCAGGGGGCCGGTTACGGCTCCCCGGCCCCGGGCGCCCCGACGGCCTCGCGTGGCCGGGACCAGGCCGCGGGCTACCCCCAGGGCGGATACCCGGGAGGCGGGTACGGGGATGACCGCTACCCCGCGGGCGGCTACCCCGCGGGCGGCTACCGCAGGCGGGTACCAGGGACCTGGCGGCCGGCAGGCCGCCGCGATGCCCGGCGGCCCGGGCGGTCCCGGCGGCCCGGGGGGCCGGGGCCGTGGTGGCCGCGGCGGCGGCCCCGGACGGCCGCGCCGTAAGGGCGACTGGTGGCGTCACTGGACATGGAAGAAGGCCATGTTCCTGACGCTGGCCACCGGCGGCGCCTTCATCGTGATCATGGTGGTGGGCTTCTACTTCGTGCTCGCCCAGACGCCCATCCCGGTCGCCTCCCAGCTCGCCATCGGGCAGGCCTCGCAGGTGTACTTCCGGGACGGCCGGACGCTGGTCGGCAGGTTCGGCGGCACGGACCGGCAGATCCTGATGCCGAACCAGATCCCGGTCATGGTCCAGCACGCCATGGTGGCCGCGGAGGACAAGCACTTCTACGACGAGGGCGGCGTCTCGCCCACCGGGATCCTCCGGGCCGCCATCGCCGACCTCACCAGCGGTTCGGTGCAGCAAGGCGGCTCGACCATCACCCAGCAGCTGGTGCGGAACTACTACGACGGGATCGGCACCGCGCAGACCGCCAGCCGGAAGATCAAGGAGATCTTCGTCGCGGAGAAGCTGGCCCAGCTGAGGTCCAAGCAGTGGATCCTCACCCAGTACATGAACACCGTGCCCACCGGGGCGAACTTGTACGGGTTCGGCGCGGCCGCCCAGGCCTACTTCGGCGTCCCGGTGGACAAGCTCACCGTCGCCCAGGCGGCGATGATCGCCGCTATGCCGCAGGCGCCGGATGGCTACAGTCCTAACCCGTCGGCGGGGGTGGGCTACACGAACCTGGTGGCGCGCTGGCACTACGTGCTGAACACGATGGCCCAGGAGGGCTGGCTGTCCCAGCAGGAGGCGGCCGCGCAGAAGTTCCCCAAGATCGTCAAGGCGTTCAACAACAGCTGGTCCGGCTACCGCGGTTACATCATGACGGCGGTGGAGAACGAGCTGGAGAACACCTACCACTACTCGCCCGGCCAGATCGAGAACGGCGGGCTGCGGATCGTCACCACGTTCAGCAAGCCGATGATGAACGCCCTGTATGCGTCGGTGAACCAGGAGCTGGCGCTGATCGGCCGTCATGTGCCGAACTACGCGCACACCGGGGCGGTGCTGGAGCAGCCGGGCACCGGCCAGATCTGGGCCATGTACAGCGGGCCCAACTACAACGCCAGGGACTGCAACCAGATCAAGTGCCAGTGGGACATGGCGCTGCAGAACCGGGAACAGGTCGGCTCGTCGTTCAAGCCGTACGTGCTGGCGCTGGCCCGGCAGCAGGGCATGAACGTGAAGACCAGCACGCTGGACGGCCACTCGCCGCTGTGGATCCCGCCGGTGGCCGAGCCGGCGACCTACGCCAGCCAGAGCCCGCCGGCCAACGGGGCCGGCTACTACGAGGTGGGCAACGACGCGGGTGACCCGCAGGCCAACGGGGTCAGCGTGGTGACCGCCTCGGCGGAGTCGCTGAACACCGCGTACACCGATCTCTACCACCGGGTGGCGGGCACCGACGGGCAGGACATCATCACGCTGGAACGGAACCTGGGCGTGAATGTGGCGTCGTCCGCGTCCGGCCTGTACACCATGCGGGACGAGGTCGGCAGCGCGCTCGGCCAGGCGTCGCTGACCGTGGAGGAGCAGGCCAGCACGTTCTCCACGTTCGCCAACAACGGCGAGTACATCGCCCCGCACGTGATCCTGGAGATCCAGCAGCAGCAGCCCGGCCAGGCGATGAGCACCACCATGGCCAAGGCCACCCGGCGCCAGGTGCTGACGCCGGACGAGGCCTCTGACGTGGACTACGCGCTGTCCTACGACACCAAGCCCGGCGGCACCGCGCCGAACGCGGGCCTGCCGGACGGCCGGGAGATCATCGCCAAGACCGGGACCACCAACCTGTCCCAGTCCGCCTTCTTCATCGGCTCCATCCCGCAGTTCACCCTGGCCGTGGGCATGTTCACCAACCAGCAGGGCTGCCCGGCCAACGTGGCCGGCTGCCAGGCCGCGGCCAACCTGGAGAGCGCGCCGCCGGCCGGGGTGCAGACGCTGTACGGGCTGGCCGGCCTGCAGGGCTACGGCGGCCAGATGCCCGCCTCCATCTGGCACGACTTCGCCATGAAGGAGTTCGCCCCGATGCAGGTGCAGAGCTTCGCGGCCCCGGACTTCGGCGGCACCGCCTGGAACCTGCTCGGCCCGTACACGCCGAAGCCCAAGCCGACGGCGTCGCCCACGCCCGCCGCTACCTGCCTGGGCTTCTTCTTCGGCCGGCACTGTCACGACAACGGCGGTGGCGGCGGCCAGCAGTCGCCTAACCCGTACCCGACCTTCCCGGTGCCTAGTGGCCCGGTCACCGCGCCGCCCACCCCGACCCTGCCAGGCGGGGCGGGGCGGGCACGAACGGCAGTCCGGTAACGCGATCGCCCGGCCCGGTGCCGGGCAGGATCAGCGGGAGCGGAAGGGCGAGCCGATGACGGAGCGTGGGTGAGCGACGCGACGGCCGGGCCAGCGGCCACGGCCCGGGGGGCACAGCGCATCCCCGGGCGGCGCGGCTGGCGGTGCTGGCCGGATCCAGTACCGCCCTGATCGTGGCGACCCTGCTGGGCAGCGCGCTCGCGCTGACCAACAAGTGGGCGTGCCGGGCCGGCGCCTGGAACGGGTACCTGACCCAGTTCCAGGCGCACTGCTACACCGACATTTACCCGCTGTACTACGGCGAGGGACTGTCGGGCGGGAAAGTGCCCTACTACGGCCACCCGGTCGAGTACCCGGTGCTGATCGGCGGTGCCATGCAACTAGCCGCCTGGGTGGTCCGCCCGATCAGTGACCCGTTCACCCGGGGCCGGGAGTTCTTCGACGTCACGACCGTCCTGCTGACCATCTTCGCCATCGCCGGGGTGCTGGCCACCGCGTACCTGGCGGGCCGGGCCCGCCGGTGGACCGCGCTCGGCGTGGCCCTCGCGCCCGCCGTGATCCTGGGCGCGTTCATCAACTGGGACCTCATCGCCATGGGCCTGGTGATGCTGGGCATGGCCGCCTGGGCGGCCCGGCGCGGCGCGCTGGCCGGCGTGCTCATCGGGCTGGCCGTGGCGACCAAGTTCTACCCGCTGCTCTTCTTCGGCCCGCTGCTGCTGCTGTGCGTGCGGGCAGGCCGGATGCGTGAGTTCTGGGTGACCGCCGGCTGGGCCGCGGTCGCCTGGCTGGCCGTGGACCTGCCCGTGATGATTGCCGCACCATCCGGCTGGGCGCGGTTCTACCAGCTGAGCGAGACCCGCTCGGCGGACTGGGGCTCGATCTGGTACTTCTTCCAGACCGAGCACTGGCCGGGGGTCGGGACCACCAGCGTGCACGCGCTGAACCTGATCTCCGCGCTGGTCTTCCTGGCTGGCTGCGCCGTGATCGCGCTGCTCACCCTGGCCGCGCCGCGCCGCCCGCGGGTGGCGCAGGTGTTCTTCCTCGTCCTCGCTATCTTCCTGCTGTCCAACAAGGTGTGGTCCCCGCAGTACGTGGTGTGGCTCGCCCCGCTCGTGGTGCTGGCCCGGCCCCGGATCGGCGGCTACCTGCTGTGGCAGCTGGCCGAGGTGGCGTACTTCTTCGGCATCTGGGCGTACCTCATCACGGTCTCGGTGTCCGGGCCGACGGCGGCGGATGTGGGCGGGATCAGCAGCGGGCTGTACTTCGGAGCGCTGCTGGCCCGGTTCCTCACCGTGCTGCTGCTGTGCGGCCTGGTGATCCGGGACATCCTGCACCCGGCCGGGGACGTGGTCCGCACCGGGGAGGTGGACGACCCGGCAGGCGGCGTGCTGGCCGGCGCGCCCGACCGCTTCGTACTGCCAGTGGGCGCCCGCCGCCGCAATCCCGCTGCTGCCCCCGCCCAGCCCTGACCTCAGTGCGGCCGGGCAGTCAGCCGGCCGTGCCGAGGTGGGCGCGGAGCCAGCGGATGTCGGCGGCCGGGTCGGGGGTCTCGCAGATCGCCGGGGCGCCCGCCGCCCGGATCACGTCCACCAGCTGCGCCGGGTCGATCGTGCCCTGCTCCATCCCGGCGTGCCGGTCCCGGCCGGAGCCGAACTCGTCGCGGGAGTTGTTGCAGTGCACCAGGTCGATCCGGCCGGTGATGGCCTTCACGCGGTCCGCGATCCCGGCCAGGTCCTCGCCGCTGGCGAAGGCGTGACAGGTATCCAGGCAGAACCCGACCTCACCGGCCCCGCCGGCCGCGGCATCGCCGATGGCGTCCCAGAGCCGGGCCACCGCGTCCAGGCCGCGTGCCATGGCCTGGTCCCCGCCGGCCGTGTTCTCGATCAGCATCGGCACCGGGCGGTCGGTGCGCTCCACCGCCTTGCGCCAGTTCGCGTAGCCCTCGGCCACGTCCGCGTCGGCGGTGACGTGCCCGCCGTGCACGATCACGCCCCGGGCGCCGATCGCGGCGGCCGCCGCCAGGTACTGGCCGAGCAGCTTCCGGCTCGGGATGCGGATCCGGTTGTTGGTACTGGCCACGTTGATCCGGTACGGGGCGTGAATGTACGCCTGCACGCCCGCGTCCTGCAGCGCCGCGCGGAGCGCGCCGGCATCACCCCCGGGGAAGCTCGGCTGGGCCCAGCCCTGCGGGTCACCCAGGAAGAACTGGGCCACCGAGGACTGGGTAGCCTCCGCCGCCCGCAAGGGGTCCTCGTCATGGACGTGCGGTCCGATGCTCACCATGGCAAGCAGACTAGCCGCGGACCATGCGTTCGGCGGCCTGGTGCCTGGGGAACGGAGACGGGCAGCCGCAGGCCGGGCCCGGCCATGCGCGGCGCGGGGCGGCGCGGATCAGGGCATCAGGCCGCCGTTGGCCAGGCCGAGGGCGAGCCCCACGAAGGCCGCGACCAGGCCGCTCACGATGACCATCCGCTCTTCCCGGGTCGCTGAGACGAGCTGGCTGTACAGGCCGATGCCGAGTGCGGCCAGGCCCAGCCAGCTCGCGACCACATGGGCCCACGCCGCGGTCACCTGGTAGTTCGCCAGGATGCCCGCGATCAGCGCGATCACGCCAGCGACCAGGGTGAAGACGGCGAGCGCGTTCTCCAGCGGGTGCCGCCGGCCGTCGGTGTTCAGCGTGAGGTGCGGGAGCCTGAGGTGAGCCCGGGTCGTGGTGACCCGGGATAGGTGGGCTCCGGCGGCGTCGGGCATCTTTGCCACTCCCTCGGACGGCAGTCCGGTCACGGATCTTCCACCCGTTATGCCCGCCACCGCCGCGCCGGAATCCTGAGCCGGGCTGCAGGCCAGCCCTGGTAGGCTGAACCAGCTGCCCGCGCTGCCGGCTTCCTCGCCGTCCCGCCCGGCCAGCCCCTCCTGCCACGGAGAGACCGTGGCCGCATCAGTCCAGAGGAGGCATGTTTCTTCATGCGCCGCTACGAGATGATGATCATCCTCGATCCCGCTCTCGAAGAGCAGACCGTCCAGCCCTCGCTCGACCAGTTCCTCTCGGTGGTCACCACCGAGGGCGGCAGCGTCAACAAGATCGATGTGTGGGGCGGCGCCGGCTCGCCTACGAGATCGAGAAGAAGTCCGACGGCATCTACGCGGTCATCGACATGGTCGCCGAGCCGGACGCGGTCCACGAGCTGGACCGTCAGCTCAGCCTGAACGAGGCCGTGCTGCGGACCAAGATCCTCCGCCCGGAACAGCACTGACGCTGGCGCCCGCGCGCCGCTCCCCGACCCATCCCCGAATGACCGGGAGTAACCCGATGCGCAGGCGATACCCAGATCACGGTCGTAGGCAACCTGGTCAGCGACCCGGAACTCCGGTACACCCCGACTGGTGTGGCGGTGGCCAACTTCCGCGTCGCCTCCACCCCGCGCACCTTCGACCGGCAGGCGAACGAGTGGAAGGACGGCGACAGCCTCTTCCTCACGCTGCAATGTATGGCGCCAGGCCGCGGAGAACGTCGCCGAGAGCCTGCAGCGCGGCATGCGCGTGGTCGTCATGGGGCGGCTGCGCCAGCGCTCGTACGAGACCCGTGAGGGCGAGAAGCGGACCGTCTTCGAGGTCGAGGTGGACGACGTCGGGCCGTCCCTGCGTAACGCCTCCGCCAAGGTCAGCCGGTCTAACCGCTCCGGTGGTGGCGGCGGCGGCGGGTTCGGTGGCGGCGCCGCTGGCGGTGGCGGTCGGTGGTGGTGGCGGCGGGTTCGGTGGCGGCCAGGGCGGGTCGGCGGCTCCGGCGGGTCATCCGGCGGCCGGGCCAGCGACGACCCCTGGGCCAGCGACGCCGGCGGCTTCGGCGAGGGCGCCTCCGACGAACCGCCGTTCTGAGCCGGGCGGCCGCAGGACGCCGCCAGCCGGACGCCGGGCCAGGCACTGACCGATAACTAACCAGACGACCATCCCCGCGCGATGCGGGGCTCTGCTCAGGAGCACCACGATGGCGAAAGCACCTATTCGCAAGCCCAGGAAGAAAGTCTGCCTGTTCTGCCAGGAGAAGATCTCCTACGTGGACTACAAGGACACCGGGCTGCTCCGGAAGTTCATCTCCGACCGCGGCAAGATCCGGGCCCGGCGGGTCACCGGGAACTGCACGCAGCATCAGCGCGACGTCGCCAAGGCGATCAAGAACGCCCGCGAGATGGCGCTGCTGCCGTACACCGAGCACGGCACGCTGACCGGGAGGGCCGGATACCGATGAGTCGCACACCGATGAAGCTGATCCTCACCAACGAGGTCACCGGCCTGGGCGGCCCCGGCGACGTGGTGGAGGTGGCCGGCGGCTACGGCCGCAACTACCTCGTGCCCCGGGGGCTGGCCATGCGCTGGACCCGCGGTGCCGAGAAGCAGATCGAGCTGATCAAGCGGGCCCGCGCGGCCCGCGACATCCGCGGCCTGGACGACGCGCGGGAGGCCGCCAAGCGGCTCTCGGCGCTCGACCGTCCGGCTGCGGGTGCGGGCCGGGGCGTCGGGCCGGCTGTTCGGCTCGGTGAGCCCGTCGGACATCGCCGACGCGGTCCGCGCCGCCGGTGGCCCGGAACTGGACCGGCGGAGGATCGAGGTCGCCACCCCGATCCGGACCGTCGGCTCGCATCAGGTCACCGTCCGGCTGCACCCCGAGGTCGAACGCCACGCTGGACGTCGAGGTCGCCGCTTCCTGACCGGGGGCCCGCGGCATCACGCCGCATCCGCCTGCTGAACGGGGCGGGGTGCGGTGTCATCAGCCGGCTGACGCGGTGGCCGCCCGGCCTGGGCGGCCACCGCTGCCGTCTCGCCCGCCAGGCTCAGTCGGCTGTGGTGTAACCCGGCAGGCGCCGGGCCAGCCCGGGTCGAGCGTCGGCGACCATGGCCCACACCTCCGCGAGGCGCCCGGCCAGCGTGCCCGTCCATCGCCGCCGGCCGCCGCCGCTTCCGCGGCCAGCTCGCCTATTTCGTCGATGGCGGTGCCGATGCGGTCAAGCCGGGGGTCTGGCGTCGAACACATGCTCGAATCCTAGGGGTAGTCGGCGCCATGATCGCCGGAGTTTCGGCAGGCCGCCGGGGTCCCGGTGACGGTGCAGCGTCACGCTTCCGTGTGTGGATAACTTCTACTGCAGTGTGGACGGCCAGCGGCCGCCCAGGTTTTTTCCGCACACACCCGGTGGACCACGTTTCTGCAGGCAGTAGCGGCGTCGACCGGCCATCCTGGCGCGCTGTCCCCAGCACTGTCCCCAGCCTGCGCACAGCCTCGGCGGCGTGTCTGCACAAGCTGTCCACAGACCTGTGCACAGCACGATTGGACGCTGCGCCGGACCCGAACCAGACTGTCAGACCGGTCGGTTAAAACTGACCATGACAACGGGGCACGGGCGGCTGGCGCGCCAGTCATCTGCCGGGTGCAGGTCAACGGGGAGGTGATGCGTGGTGAGCGTGGCCGAGATCGCTCCCCGGGGAGAGGGGTTCGATCGCACCCCGCCGCACGACGTGGCGGCGGAGCAGTGCGTGCTCGGCGGCATGCTGCTGTCCAAGGACGCCATCTCCGACGTGATGGAGACGATCCGGCCGGACGACCACTACCGGCCCGCGCACCAGATCGTGCACGAGGCCATCCTCGAGCTGTACGGCCGGGGCGAGCCGGCCGACGCGGTGACCGTCGCCGACCTGCTGGGCAAGCGCGGTGAGCTGGCCCGGGCCGGCGGCCACGACTACCTGCACACGCTGATCGCCGCCGTGCCCACCGCGGCCAACGCCGGCTACTACGCCAGGATCGTCCGGGAGCGTGCGATCCTGCGCCGCCTCGTCGAGGTCGGCACCCGGATCGTCCAGCTCGGGTACTCCGGCGACGGCGACGCCGACGAGCTGGTGGACCGCGCCCAGGCCGAGGTCTACGGGGTGACCGAGCGGCGGGTGAGCGAGGACTACCTGTCCCTGTCCGAGATCATGCCCGCGGCCCTGGACGAGATCGAGGCGATCGGCAGCCGCGGCGGCGGCATGACCGGGGTGCCGACCGGGTTCGCCGACCTGGACTCCCTCACCAACGGCCTGCACGCCGGCCAGATGGTCGTCATCGCGGCCCGGCCGGCCGTTGGGAAGGCGCTGGCCCTTTCCACGCCGCTGGCCACCCCGGATGGCTGGACGACGATGGGCGAGGTCCGGCTCGGGGACCACCTGCTGGGCGCCGATGGCCGGCCGGTGACCGTGGTGGCTGCCACCGAGGTGATGCACGGGCGCCCGTGCTACGAGGTCGAGTTCTCCGACGGGGAGATTATCGTCGCTGATGGCGCAGCACCAGTGGCTTACCTGGACACGCGCCGCCCGGCGCTATGACGCCCAGACCAGAGGGCTGCAACGGAACTACGCCAGATCCTGTCCTGCCTGAGGTGATCACGACCGAGCAGATCGCGGGTAGCCTGCGGTGCGAGACCGTGGATCACCGCCCCAACCACGCGGTTCAGCTAGGGCAGGCGTTGGAACTGCCCGAAGCCGAGCTGCCCATTCCTGCGTATGCGCTGGGCACATGGCTAGGTGACGGCCACACGGCTGGTGCCCGATTCACCTGCGCCGACCCAGAGATCGTCGCGGCGGTTGAAGCCTCGGGGTTGGTCGTCACCGCCCAGACCGGGCTCAACTACTGCATGTCTTTCCCTCATGCCAGGGATGATGTTGCTGACCGCATTTGCATCGTCTGCGGCCGGAACTTCACGCCCAAGAATGACCGAGTGCGGACGTGCGGGCGCGGCTGCGGGGGAAAGGCGAGGTTCTCTCCCCGCCTGCGGCATCCCCCACATGCAGCCGGTGCGGAAATCCGAGAGTGGGCCTGGTACCGAGTTCAGGTCTCTGCCACGAGTGCTGGCTGGCCCATGGCAGCGTGCAAGCAGAACTCCGGACCATGGGTGTCCTCGGTAACAAGCACATTCCAGGCAGATACCTGCGTGCGTCCATCGCGCAGCGGCGTGAGTTGCTCGCGGGACTGCTCGACACCGACGGGACCGTGACCGCCAGCGGGTCGATCCAGCTCGCGGTGACCAGCCAGCGGCTCGCCGAGGATGCACGCGAGCTGGTGCTCAGCCTGGGTTACCGATGCATCGATGAAGACCAAGCGGGTGAAGGGACGCACCGAGGCGTCCTCCACTTGCTACATGGTCACCTTCACCACCATGGACGAGGTATTCCAGCTGCCTCGTAAGCAACTCGCCGCACAAGGAGCGGCTGCGGCATTACCCGCAGCGCACGCGGTGGCGCTACATCGTGGATGTGCGGCCGGTGCCGTCGGTGCCGGTGCGGTGCGTGCAGGTGGACAGCCCCGACCAGCTGTACCTCGCGGGCCGCAGCATGATCCCGACCCACAACTCGACGCTGGCGCTGGATCTTGCCCGGGCGGCGACGATCAAGCACCGCGATGCCGACGGTGATGTTCAGCCTGGAGATGAGCCGCAACGAGATCACCATGCGGCTGCTGTCGGCCGAGGCCCGGGTGCCGCTGCACAGCATGCGCACCGGCCAGATGGGCGAGGAGGACTGGACCCGGCTGGCCCGGCGGATGAGCGAGGTGGTGGACGCGCCGCTGTTCATCGACGACTCGCCGAACATGTCGATGATGGAGATCCGGGCCAAGTGCCGCCGCCTCAAGCAGCGGCACGACCTGCGCATGGTGATCGTCGACTACCTGCAGCTGATGAGCTCGCCCAAGCGAGTGGAGAACCGGCAGCAGGAAGTGTCGGAGATGTCCCGGTCGCTCAAGCTGCTGGCCAAGGAAATCGACGTGCCAGTCATCGCCATCTCCCAGCTCAACCGCGGTCCTGAGCAGCGCACCGACAAGAAGCCGCTGCTTTCCGACCTTCGTGAGTCCGGCAGCATCGAGCAGGATAGTGACGTGGTGATCCTGCTGCACCGGGAAGATGCTTACGAGAGGGAATCACCGCGGGCCGGCGAAGCAGACCTTATTATAGCCAAGCATCGAAACGGTCCGACTGCCACGGTGACCGTGGCATTCCAGGGCCACTATTCACGCTTCGTTGATATGGCACCAGGTTGAGCGGCCTCATCGTGACCGGCGGCCACGCGCGGGTCAGGCTCCGTCTGTCGCGTGGGCCGACTCGGCATGGTCCAGGGTCGCTGCCCAGCTCGCGAGGAGGTTCAGCGCGTCATGCGAGGCGGAGCCGGGCTCAGCGGTATACGCGGAGATCCGCAAGGCCAGTCCGCGGCGAGGTCCATCGCCTCGAATGTCAGGGTCGAGGTCGCCGACGACCGGGTGGTGGAGGCGCTTGACCCCGGTGCGGTGGAAGCGCACGTTGTGCGCGGCCCACCAGGTGCGGAAGGTCTCGCTGCGGGTCGACAGCTCCCCGATGAGGTCGGACAGCGCCCGGTCATGCGGGTGGCGTCCGGCCTCGGCCCGCAGCAGCGCGACGGTGTCCTGAGCCGCGCGTTCCCACTCGGCGTAGAGTCTGCCGCGCAGGGGTCGAGGAAGAGGAACCGGGCGCGGATTCGCTGGCCGGGCCGGGCTGGCGAAGAGCGGCGAGTACAGCGCGTGGCCGAGCCGGTTGGCGGCCAGGATGTCCAGGCGCCCGTTGCGCACGTACGCGGGCGCGGAGGTCATCGGGTCGAGGATGCGCTGCACGCTCGGGCGCACCTGCTGCCTGGCCGGGCGGCGCGGCGGCCGCGCCGGGGGTGCTCGCCGCACGCGCGAGGTCGAACAGGTGCGCGCGCTCAGCCTCGTCGAACCGCAGCGCGCGGGCGAGCGCTTCAAGCACGGTGTCGGAGGCGCCGCGTGCGTTACCCCGCTCCAGCCGGGTGTAGTAGTCGACGCTGACCCCGGCCAGCAGCGCGACTTCCTCGCGGCGCAGTCCCGCGACGCGCCGGTGGCCGCCATAGGCGGGCAGGCCAGCCTGCTCCGGGAGTGATCTTGGCGCGCCGCGAGGTCAGGAAGTCTCGGATCTCGTTCCGGCTATCCATGCGTTCCGACGTTACGTCCGCCCCGGTCCTGCTGGGGGGCCCTGGCATTACCTGGAACGGCAGGCTCTCCCTCCTCGGCGCCATCCCCGGTTTCCTGATGAGGGGCCCGGGTAGCAGCCACGTCCGACTGGATGCCGGGCCACCGCCCCGGGGGCGGTCGCGGCGGATCAGGCAGCACCGCCCTGGGCGCCAGTGACGAGAAGGCAAGACCGGAAGGGAACTTCATGCGGGCAACGTTGATCTACGGCGCTGGCGATGTGCGGGTCGAGGAGGTACCCGACCCAGCGCTGCGGGAACCGACCGACGCCGTGGTGCGGGTGCTGCGCTCGTGCATCTGCGGCAGCGACCTGTGGCCCTAGGGCTCGATGCCGCCTACCGGCGAGGGCCAGCGCATCGGGCACGAGTTCCTCGGCGTCGTGCAGGACACCGGGCCGGAGGTGGCCGGGCTCAAGGCCGGTGACCTGGTCGTGGCGCCGTTCGTGTGGGCGGACAACACCTGCGACTTCTGCCGCGAGGGTCTGCAGACCTCGTGCCGGCACGGTGGCCAGTGGGGCGCGCCCGGCGTGGACGGCGGCCAGGGCGAGGCGGTGCGGGTGCCGCAGGCCCAGGGCACGCTGGTGAAGCTGCCCGTGAGCGAGGACTCCGCGCTGCTGCCGTCGCTGCTGACCTTGTCGGATGTGTTCTCCACCGGGCACCACTGCGCGGTGAAGGCCGGGGTCGGGCCGCGCACGACGGTCACGGTGATCGGCGACGGGGCGGTCGGGCTGTGCGCCGTGCTGGCCGCCCGGCGGCTCGGGGCCGAGCGGATCGTGCTCATGGGCCGGCACAAGGAGCGGACCGACCTGGGCCGCGAGTTCGGCGCCACTGACGTGGTGGCCGAGCGCGGTGCGGAGGGCATCGAGAAGGTGCGGGAGCTGACCGGCGGGGACGGCACCCATACGGTGCTGGAGTGCGTCGGCTACCGGCAGGCCGTCGAGACGGCGCTCGGCGTGGTGCGCGACGGGGGCACGGTCAGCCGGGTCGGTGCCCCGCAGTACACCGACGTGCCGATGGACTTCGCCACCTTCCTGCGCAACATCACGCTCACCGGCGGCGTCGCCCCGGCCCGCGCCTACATCGGGGAACTGCTGCCTGACGTGCTGGATGGCACGGTCGAGCCCGGCCGGGTCTTCGACCTCACCACCAGCCTCGACGGCGTCCCCGGCGGTTACCGTGCCATGGCTGCCCGCGAGGCGCTCAAGGTCCTCATCCAGCCCTGACCGGGCTGTCCCTGGGCAGGCAGGGGCCTGGCCGCGGACGAGGGATGAGCTCACCGCACGAAGGAGGAAGACGTGTCCGGCTCTGGACAGCAGACCGCGGCCCAGCAACTGATCGGCGACTTCGCGCCGAAGCTGGTGTCGCTTACCGACGACGTCCTGTTCGAGGACGTCTGGGAACGGACGGAACTCTCGAAGCGGGACCGGAGCCTGATCACGGTGGCCGCGCTGATCGCCGGCGGCAACACCGGGCAGCTACCGGGTCACCTGGCCAGGGCGCGGGACAACGGCCTGAGCGAGACCGAGATCAAGGAGGCCATCGTCCACCTCGCCTTCTACTCGGGCTGGCCACGGGCCATGTCCGCCATCATGGTCGCCAAGCGGCTCTTCGAAGACCAGCGAGGCTGAACACGTCAGGCCGCAGGCCTGGAAGGAGCATCCAGTGGAGCAACGGCGTCTGGGGCGCACCGGCGTCTCGGTCAGCAAGCTGTGCCTCGGGGCGATGATGTTCGGCGACTGGGGCACCAAGGATCACGACGAGAGCATCCGGATCATCCACCGCGCGCTGGACGCCGGGATCAACTTCGTCGACACCGCCGACGTCTACTCCCACGGGGAGTCCGAGGAAATCGTGGGCAAGGCCCTGGCCGGCGGCCGCCGCGACGACGTGGTCCTGGCGACCAAGGTGCACAGCCCGATGGACGAGGATCCCAACCACCGCGGCAACTCCCGCCGCTGGATCATGCGCGAGGTCGAGGACTCGCTGCGGCGGCTGGGCACCGACTGGATCGACCTCTACCAGATCCACCGCCCGGACCCGGACACCGACATCGACGAGACGCTCGGCGCCCTCACCGACCTGGTCCACGCGGGCAAGGTGCGCTACATCGGTCACTCGACCTTCCCGGCCTCGGCCATCGTGGAGGCCCAGTGGACCGCACGGGAACGCGGCCGGGAACGGTTCATGTCCGAGCAGCCGCCGTACTCGGTCCTCACCCGCGGGATCGAGGCCGAGGTCCTGCCTGCGTGCGCGCGGTACGGGATGGGCGTGATCCCGTACAGCCCGCTGGCCGGCGGCTGGCTGTCCGGCCGCTACCGCAAGGACGCCGACGTGACCGGCCCCATGTCGTACGCGCGGCAGCGGCTGGCCAACCGCTACGACATGTCGCTGCCAGAGAACCAGCGCAAGCTGGACGCTGCCGAGCAGCTCGCGGAACTGGCCGACCAGGCCGGGATCAGCCTGATCGAGCTGGCCATCGCGTTCGTCCTGCGCCATCCCGCGGTGACCGCGGCGATCATCGGCCCGCGGACCATGGAGCACCTGGAGTCCCAGCTGGCCGCGGCCGACGTCGAGCTGTCCGGCGATGTGCTGGACCGTATCGACAAGATCGTGCCACCCGGCGTCAACCTCAACCCGGCCGACGGCGGGTGGGTCAGCCCGGCCCTGCAGCCCGGGGCGCGGCGCCGGCAGGAAGGAGGAGCTCATGACGGCATGGACAGCTGGTGAGCGTGAGCCCCCAGGCGCGCGCCGCGACGCTCAGGCTGGTTCCACGCTGAGCACGCTCTTTGCCCAACGAAACCCGCGCGGGGCGCTGCCGCCGGCCGCCCGCGGCCGCCCGCGGTAGTCAGCTCCCGGCTGGGCCGCTGCGCACCGGGGATCTGCTCTCCCCGGCCGCGCCCGTCTGGGCGGCCAGGAAGTCTTCCCAGGTCCGGTGACCGACGGCCCGGCCGGGAGCCAGGATTCGCGCCCGCCCGGAACGCCCGGGCGGCCTGCCCGGGGAGCCGCACGGACACCAGGGCCCGGTGCTTCCCGGTGGCCTGCTGGTAGCTGCGGAGCAGGTCAGCCATCCGGTAGACCCGCGGCCCGGCCAGGTCGGGGACCAGCCCGGCTGGCCCGCCCAGCGCCAGCTCGGCGAGCCGGGCCGCCACCTCGCCCGCGTCGACCGGCTGGAACCGCAACCCGGACGGGACCGGGATCACCGGCAGCCGGGTCATCTGCCGCGCCACCATGAGGACCAGTTCGTGGAACTGGGTGGCCCGCAGCGTCGTCCACGGCACCCCGGAGCCGGCGATGACCTGCTCGGCGGCGAGCTTGGACCCGAAGTAGCCGAACATCGCCCGGTCCAGGCCGCTGGCCATCGGGACCCGGTCGGCCCCGACGACCGAGATGTTCACCAGGTGCCGGACCCCGGCCCGGGACGCGGCCCGGACCAGGGTGCGCGCCTTGTCCTCGTCGCCCTTGCTGCTGCCCGCGCAGTGCACGATGATCCCGGTCCCGTCCACCGCGGCCTCGATGCCCTGGCCGGTGTCCAGGTCGCCGGGCACGAACTCGGTGCCCTCCCCGGAATCCCGAGGGTGCCTGCTGAGCACCCGCACACCGCGCCCGGCGTTAAGAAGGATCGGGGATGACGAGGCGGCCGAGCGTCCCGGTGCCGCCGGTTACCAGGATGGGAGACGACATGGTTCCTCCTCATTTCACCGCCCCCTCGTCACATGGCGGGGGTCCAGCGGGTCACATCTGAAGACACCGGGCAGCCCGAGGATGTGACAGATGGACGAGAATGAATGGCTGGCGGAGCGCTTCGAGGAGAACCGGGCCCGGCTGCGGGCCGTGGCGTACCGGATGCTGGGCTCGCTCAGCGAGGCCGACGACGCGCTCCAGGACAGCTGGCTGCGCGTCAGCCGGTCCGGGGCGGCCGAGGTCGAGAACCTCGGCGGATGGCTGACGACCATCGTCGCCCGGGTGTGCCTGAACATGCTGCGGGCGCGCCATGTCCGCCGCGAGCAGCCCCTTGCCGTGCAGCTGCCCGACCCGGTGATCAGCGCGGACGGCGAAGCCCAGCCGGAGGACGAGGCGCTGCTGGCCGACTCGGTCGGCCTGGCCCTCCTCGTCGTGCTGGACACCCTGGCCCCGGCCGAGCGGCTGGCGTTCGTCCTGCACGACATGTTCGGCCTGCCGTTCGAGGAGATCGCCCCCATGGTGGGCCGGACCTCCGCGGCGGCGCGGCAGCTGGCCAGCCGGGCGCGGCGCCGCGTCAAGGGGGCCGACCTGCGGGCCCCGGACCGCGATCTCGCCCGGCAGCGGGAGGTGGTGGACGCGTTCTTCTCGGCATCGCGGGGAGGCGATTTCGACGCCCTGGTCGCGGTGCTCGACCCGGACGTCGTGCTGCGGGCTGACTACGGTCCCGGCCGCCCGGCCGCATCCTCCGTGATCCGGGGGGCGGGTACCGTCGCCCGGCAGGCACTCATGTTCGGGGGGTCGGCCGCGGTGCTGCATCCCGCGCTGGTGAACGGGACGGCCGGCGTGGTCGTCACGCTGCACGGGCGGCCCTTCTCGGTGATGGGCTTCACCGTCGCCGGCGGCAGGATCGTCGAGATCGACGCGATCGGGGATCCAGCGCGCGTCCGTGAGATCGCCGCGGCCGTCCTGGGCAGCGAGTAGTCAGGGGGCGCCGGGAGCCTTGATCAGCCGGGAGTCATCAGCTGGGCGGCGGGATGTCGGCGGATTCCCGCACGATCAGCCGGGTCGGGATCACGTGCCGCTCCGGCTCGAAGTCGGCCGAGCCAATCCGGCGCAGCAGCAGCTGGGCGCTGAGCTGGCCCATGGCCGCCGGGTCCTGGGCGACCACGGAGACCGACGGCTGGAGCAGATCCGCTAGGTCGAAGTCGTCGAACCCGAGCAGCGCGACCGACCGTTGCAGTCCCAGGCTGCGCAGCGCGCGGACCGCCCCGACGGTGATCAGGTTCTGCGCGGTGAACAGGGCTGTCGGGGGGTTGGGCCCGGTGAGCAGTTCGGCGCACGCCGATTCGGCCATCTGGTAGGAGTGCACCCCGTGCCGCACCAGGGCAGGATCGGCTGGGACTCCCGCCCCCGCGAGTGCTTCCAGGTAGCCCGCGTAGCGCTGCTGGGCGGACAGGATCGACGCCAGGTCACCGAGGTAGGCGATCCGGCGGTGCCCGCGGCCGAGCAGGTAGCCGACCCCGGCCAGCGCCCCGCCGTGGTTGTCCGCCACCACCACATCGGCCGCCAGCAGCCCCGGCGGCCGGTCAGCGAAGACCACCGCC
Source organism: uncultured Actinomycetes bacterium (assembly GCA_963767385.1). Taxonomy (GTDB): domain Bacteria; phylum Actinomycetota; class Actinomycetes; order Streptosporangiales; family Streptosporangiaceae; genus RYN-230. The sequence continues at coordinate 112,906 of CAVYEA010000020.1, forward strand.
GTGCCCGACCGCTGCTCGAGTTGCAGGTAGCGGTGGTCCTGGCCGGCGGGCACGATGATGAGCCCGTCCACCCGCCGAGCGATGAGATCCGCGGTGAGCTGGCGTTCCCGGACCGGATCCTCATCCAGGCTGCTGGCCAGAACGCTGACGCCCGACGCGGTGGCCACGTCCTCCACGGCGCGGAAGATCGCCGCCGAGAAGGGGTTGGCCATGTCCTGGACGAGCAGCCCGATGGTGAACGACTTCCCGTCGCTGCGGCGCAGGTTGCTGGCCGTGAGATTGGGCTGGTAGCTGAGTTGCGCGGCGGCGGCGCGGACCCGCTCCGCCAGGTCGGCGGCGACCGTCGGCTCTCCGTTCACCACGCGCGACACCGTCTTGAGGCTCACCCCGGCCAGGGCGGCCACATCACGCATCGTCGGGCGGCGCCGTTGGGACAACGGTGCCTGGTCAACGCTCAAAGCGGGGCGGGGACTCATGGCACTCCAATATCCAGGTATTAGTCACGGTTACGTTACATCCTTGACATGTCGAAGCAACCAGGCGTACAAGGTTTGGGACAACGTTGTCCCGAATTATTGGGGCACGCTACGCACAGGAGCCCCCATGCCACAAAACTTCGTTCACGCTGGCTTCACCCCCCGCTCCAGATGGGCCCGGCTCGGCATCCTGGGTGCTGCCACCGGCCTCGCGCTCGCCGCGTGCAGTTCGGGCAGCAGCGGCAGCAGCGCATCGGGCAGCGGATCCGCAAGTTCTGGTTCCGGTTCCGGCGGCAAGGTTCAGGTCGCCCTCATCCTCAAGGACTTCACCAACCCCTACTTCATCTCGATGGAGAACAGCGCCAAGGCCGACGCGGCCAAGCTCGGCGTCCAGCTGACCGTGTCGGCGGGCTCCACTGACGGCGACACCACCACGCAGATCTCCGCCATTGACAACGCCATTGCCGCAGGTGACAAGGGCATCATCATCACGCCGAACGGCAATGCGGTGAACGCGGCCCTGACCCAGGCCCGTCAGCACAACCTCTTCGTGATCGCCCTCGACACCGTGCCCACCCCGCCCAGCGTCGTGGATCTCACCTACGCCACCAACAACTTCCAGGCCGGCCAGCTGATCGGCCAGTACACCGCCAAGAAGCTGAACGGCAAGGCGGCCGACATCGCCATGCTCGACCTGTTCAACAACCAGGTCGTCTCGGTGGACATCTCCCGTGACCACGGGTTCCTGAGCGGCATGGGCATCAGCCCCGGGAGCGCCGGCCTCAACGGGTCCGAGGCGAAGTCCGGCACCTACAAGGGCAAGCTCGGTGGCACCGGCAGCTACAAGATCGCCTGCCAGCTGCCCACCCAGGGCGCGGTCCCGGGCGGCCAGTCCGCGATGGAGACCTGCCTGTCCAAGGACCCCAGCATCAACGTGGTCTACGCGATCAACGAACCCGCCGCTGAGGGCGCGGCGGCCGCGCTCAAGGCGGCGCACAAGAGCGGCGTGATCGTCGCGGCCATCGACGGCGGCTGCGCCGACATCCCGTTCCTCAAGAACGGCGAGATGACGGTCACCGCGGGCCAGTTCCCGGGCAAGATGGCCGCGCTCGGCGTCACCGCGATCGACACGCTGGCCAAGACGGGCAAGAAGCCGACCAACTCGCCCGGGCTCGGGTTCTACAACACCGGAACCCAGCTGTTCACCGACAGCCCGGTAGCCGGGGTGCCGAGCACCACCACCACCCAGGAAGCCAGCCTCTGCTGGAAGGCCTGATCCTGGCCGGTTCCGCTGACCCGCTGGGAGGGGCCGCAATCCCCGGCTCCTCCCGGCGCCAGCGGCGGGACCCCGGCCCCGCACCCCGCCCCGGACTCCGATTGGCGACCTGACCATGACCGTGATTACTCAGTCGAACCGGCGAGGTGCGCGAGGACGTCACGCCCGCCGCGCGCCTCCAGCATCTCCTGCACCGGCATCCGGCCCTCGGCCCGGCCAGCGTCCTCGTCGCCTCGTGCCTGGTGTTCACGCTGATCAACCCCCGCTTCATCAACCCGGTGAACCTGTCCCTGATCATCCAGCAGGTCGCCGTCGTCGGCGCGCTGGCCATCGGCCAGACCATGATCATCCTGACGGCCGGCATCGACCTGTCGGTCGGCGCGGCCATGATCCTGGCCCAGATGGTGATGGCGCAGACCGCCGCCAACAACGGCGTCCCCGGCCCGCTGGCCCTGCTGCTCGGCATCGGGGTGGGCGCGCTGACCGGCTTCGTCAACGGCTTCCTGGTCACCCGGGTCAGGCTGCCGCCGTTCATCGTCACCCTCGGCACGCTGAGCATCTACGGCTCGATCGGGCTGCGCTACTCCAACGGCGCCTCGGTCTACAGCACCTCGATGCCGAAACTGCTCAGCTGGACCGGCACCTTCGTCAACATCGGGCCGTTCCAGCTGACCACCGGGGTGCTGCTGATGCTGGCGCTGTTCGCCGTGACCAGTTACGCGCTGTCCCGGACGGCGTGGGGCCGCCACGTGTACGCGGTGGGCGACGACCCGGAGGCGGCCCGGCTGTCCGGGATCAAGACCAACCGGGTGCTGCTGAGCGTCTACATCGCGGCCGGTGTGATCTTCGGGATCGCCGCCTGGATCCTCATCGGGCGGGTCGGCGTGGCCAGCACCAACAACGCGATCAACGCCAACCTGGACAGCATCACCGCCGTGGTGATCGGCGGCACCAGCCTGTTCGGCGGCCGGGGAGCCGTGCTGGGCACCCTGTTCGGCGCGCTGATCGTCGGTGTCTACCAGAGCGGCATCGCGCTGGCCGGGGTGCAGAGCCTGTATCAGGCGCTGGCGGAGGGCATCCTCGTCATCGTCGCGGTCGCACTCGACCAGTGGATCCGGAAGGTACGCCGATGAGCATGGAACTGGGGGCCGACACGGCCGCGGTCCGGGTGGACGCGGGCACGCCGACCCTGGAAGCACGGGGCCTGGTCAAGACGTTCGGCCACGTGGTCGGGCTGGCCGGGGTCAGCCTCCAGCTGTACCGGGGCGAGGTGCTCGCCATCATCGGGGACAACGGGGCGGGCAAGTCCACCCTGATCAAGTGCCTGTCCGGGGCGCTGGCGCCAGACTCCGGCGAGATCCTGGTGGACGGGGCCAAGGTCGACTTCAAGAGCCCGGTGGACGCCAGGCGGGCCGGCATCGAGACCGTGTTCCAGAACCTGGCCGTGGCACCCGCGCTGGACATCGCCAGCAACCTGTACCTGGGCCGGGAGACCCGCCGCAAGGGACTGCTCGGCTCGGTGCTGCGCCTGCTGGACTCGCGCGGGATGCGTAACGACGCCCGGGAGCATCTGCAGGAACTGGGCATCGCTACAGTTCAGGACATGTCCCAGAAGGTGGAGACGCTGTCTGGCGGGCAGCGCCAGGCGGTCGCGGTCGCCCGCGCCGCCCGGTTCGGCTCCAAGGTGATCATCCTCGACGAGCCGACCGCCGCCCTCGGGGTCAAGGAGTCCGGCCAGGTGCTGCAGCTCATCAAGGAACTGCGGAGCCCGGCAGCTGCCGGTCATCCTGATCAGCCACAACATGCCACAGGTGTTCGAGGTGGCGGACCGCATCCACATCCAGCGGCTGGGCCGGTGTGCCGGCGTGATCACACCACAGAGCCACAGCATGGAGGAAGCGGTGGCCATCATGACCGGAGCCACCCAGATCAGCGAGGAGCCGGCGCAACGGCCAGGGGATAGCAACGCTTCATGATCCTAGTGGCGGGCGAGAGCCTCATTGATCTCATCGTCAGCAGCCCGGCCGCGCCGTCGCGGCCTGGTTCCGGACAGCCTCCCAGAGACGGGGAAAGAGACGGGGGCGGGGACGGGGATACCGTCGCTCCCGGAAGTGCGGTGCTGGCCAGCCCGGGCGGCGGCCCGTTCAACGCCGCCCGGACGATTGCCCGGCTCGGCCAGCCGGCCAGGTTCCTCGGCCGCTTCTCCGCTGACCCGTTCGGCGACATGCTGGCCGCGCGGCTGACCAGCGACCAGGTCGAGCTGGCGCTGCCGGAGCGGGTGCCGGAGCCCACGCCGCTGGCCATCGTGGCCCTGTCGGGGGCGGGCATTCCCCGGTACTGGTTCCACCTGGCCGGGACGGCCGCCTTCGTGCTGGACCAAGCCTCAGCGGCCGGCGCGCTCCGCGAGGACGTGACCGCCGTGCATGTCGGGACGCTCGGCCTGGTCGTGGAGCCGATGGCCTCCGAGGTGGAACGCCTGGTGCGCAACCTGCCCGCCTCCGTGCTGCTGTTCGTGGACCCCAACTGGCGCGAGTCGGCCATCCCGGACGCCGGGGCGCACCGCGACCGGATCCGCCGCCTGATGCCGCGCACCGACATCCTCAAGACGAGTACCGAGGACCTAGGGCACCTGGCGCCGGGGCGCAGCGTCCCGGACGCCGCCGCGATGCTGCTCGGCTGGGGAGCGCGCTGCGTGCTGGTCACCGACGGCCCGGCGCCGGTCCGGGCCTACACGGCCACGGACCGGCTGGAGGTGACCGTTCCACCAGTCCCCGTGGTGGACACGGTCGGGGCCGGGGACGCGTTCGGCGGCGGGTTCCTGGCCTGGTGGGCGGAACATGGCCTGGCCCGGGAAGACCTCGGCCAGACCGCGCCGCTCCGGGCGGCCGTCACCGCCGCTGCCCGGATCGCGGCGCTGACCTGCGGCCGGGCCGGAGCCGATCCGCCGTGGCGCGGCGACCTGGACGAGGCCGAGGAGTGGGGTCACGCCCCCGCCCGCGCTCCGCGTGCTAGCACTCAAGCCTGAGGCCGGCCGCGCCGGGTCATACTGCGGTCCATCCGCCGTCAACAACGAGGGTTTGCCCGGTCATGTAGCTGGAGGCGTCGGTGGCGAGGAAGAGCAGCGGGCCGTCGAGCTCGTCGGGCTCTGGGGTGCGGCCGAGCAGCGTGCGGTCGCGGATGGATTGGGCGAAGGCGGGATCGGCCAGGAATCCGGTCAGCTCGGTGGGGAAGTAGCCAGGCGCGAGGGCGTTGACGCGTACTCCGTCCTGGCCCCATACCGCGGCGAGGTGCCGGGTGAGGTTGATCAGGGCGCCTTTGGTGGCGTTGTAGGCAGCCATCGGATTGACGGAGGCGACGATGCCGTACATCGACGCGACGTTGATCACGCTGGCCGCGGGCGCAGCATCTCAATGACAGCCTGCCGGTGCTGCGGATCGGCGATGTCGCCGGCGATGGTCTGCACCTGGTTCCCGCAGTGCTGCGCCAGCACGCCGAGGCGGTCGGCGCGGCGGGCGGTGGCAATGACGTGGGCGCCGGCGGCGTGCAGTATGCGGGTGAACCGTGCCCCCAGCCCGGCTGAGGCCCCGGTCACCAGCGCGACGCGGCCGTCCAGCCGCCACCGGTCACCGGTCCCGGCCTCTGGCACCGCCGGTTCTGCTTCGCTCATCGTGGCTCCCGCCCCACGACGGGGGTATCGGGGATGCGGCCCCACTCGGCCCAGGATCCGTCGTAGACCCGGACCCGGTCGCGGCCGAGCAGCTGGGTGAGCACAAACCAGGCCGTAGCCGCGCGCCCGCCGATGGTGCAGTAGGTGATCAGCTCTCCGCTGCCCTCCAGGATGGCCGGCGCGAACAGGCGGCGCAGCTCCGCCGCGGAGCGGAACGAGCCGTCTTCGTGGTAGAGGCCGTCGATGGGCTGGTGGACGGCCGAAGGCAGGTGCCCGGCGCGGCCGCCGGGTTCCATGCCGCCCGATGGCCAGAAGCATTCCCCCCGGTATTCAGCCGCTGAGCGCACATCGACCAGGGTGGTTCCCGGCTCGCCGATGGCCTCGCGCACCGCCGCCCGGTCTGCCCGGATGCCAGAGTCCTCGCCGCCGAGGCGGAAGCCACCCGCAGGCGGTTCGCTCGCGGCCGTGCTCCAGGGGTAGCCTCCGGCCCGCCAGGTGTCGCGTGAGCAGTCCAGGATGCGCACGTCGTGATGCCCGTAGAGCTTCATTAGCCACAGGCCCAGGGCGGGCGCGTACCCGTAGAACACGACTATGGAGTCCGGGCCGATCCCCGAGCTCGCGACCAGCCGTTCCAGCTCGGCGGTGCCTGCCAGGCGGTAATCGGCGTCCTTCAGGTCCACGTAGATGTTCCACAGCACCGCGCCGTCAATGTGCCAGTTGTCGTAGGCGGCCGCGCTGACGTCAACTTCGACGACTCGTACGCGCGGGTCAGACAGGTGGGCTTGCAGCCATGTGGGATCGACGAGCACCCGGTCGCGGGTGCCCGGGCGTGACGTGGATGCAGCCGTCATTGGCGTGGTCTTCATGTTGAACCTCCTGCGTTCGGTCTCGTGGGCACAGGTCTATGCCGGCGCCATTGCCGCAACGTTGCCGCAGGGTTGGCGAAACCTTGGCGCCCTGGCGGATGCCACGCACCGGAGCGAGCGCAGCTGCGCCCTGGCGGCGCGGTGATCGGCGCGGCGAGCACCGGTGGCCAGTCAGGCGGCCCGATCGCACCCAAGCGGTCCTGGGGCGGTACCCGTCACCATTCAGGTTGCGGCGAGGAGGCGTTCGTAGAGCTCGCGGGTGGCCGGGCTGGGTGAGACGCCGAGCTGGTCGCGCAGGCACTCGCTTAGCTGGCCGTAAACACCGAGAGCTTCAGCGAGGTTGCCCTGCGCGGCGAGGGCCTGCATGAGGTAGCGGTAGCCGCTTTCCCGCAGCGGAGCCACGCGGGTGAGCTGTCGGCCGGCCCGGACCGCGGCAGCGAGCTCAGTCCCGCCGAGACCGAGCCCGGCCGCCGCGTAGCACTCCAGTGCACGCAGGCGCAGCTCCGTCAGCTGGTGGCGGATCTCATCGATCCAGGGCGCATCCTCGCCGGGAAGGAAGTCCCGCTCGGCCACGAACAGCGCGGTGAGCGCCGGTCCCCACGCCCGCGCCCAGCCCTGCTGGGCGACCGAGGATTCGGCCCGGTGGATGGCCTCGGCGGCGGCTTCCAGATCGACCCAGGCCTCGGGCAGGCACAGCCGGATCGTAGAGCGCCCGTCCACGGCATCAGCGCCGAAGACCCGGCGCAGCTTGGACAGCAGCGGGTTGAGCCGGGCATCGACCGCAGCCGGATCGGGTTCACGCCACAGCGCCTCGGCGAGCTCGTCCCTGGGGATGTGGCGGTGACGATTGACCACCAGGTAGGTGAACAGCAGCCGGCCCTGGCGGCCGGGCAGGCGGGCATCCAGCCGCTCGCCGTCGCGCTGGACGGCCAGCGCCCCACAGATCTGAATCCGCACCGGGCGCGAGGACGCCAAGGTCACGCCAACATCCTGGCATTAGGCTGAGGCAGGCAGCCAGGGTAGGAGGCGCGAGGTGAAGCTGATCCGATGTGAATGCGGGTTCGTGGCTCGCGGCGATAGCGATGACCAGGTGATCGGGATGATCCGCGCGCACATGGCCACCGACCATCCGGCCCTGCTGGAAACGGTCAGCCGAGACGACCTGGTCAGCTGGATCCAGGCGGAATAACCCTTGATCGAGATCAAGCCGGCCATGCTTCCGGGGGCAGGTGGAACGCAGACACGCTGCTGACCGTCACGTCTTGGCGCGATTGCGAGCAGAGAATCAGACGCTCTATCACCGCTGTAGGGGCCGGGCGCGGGTCTCCAGCGCACAGTGGCGATTCGGAGTGCAGTATGCTTCCATGACTGCGCTCGTAGCTCAACGGATAGAGCATCTGACTACGGATCAGAAGGTTGGGGGTTCGAGTCCCTCCGAGCGCGCCAGGTAGGAGGCCACTTCCGATCATGAAGTGGCCTTTACTGTTGCCAACACTGTAGCCAAAGCCGCTCACGTCACGCTCCGAACAGCTCATCCATGGCGTCGGCCGCCTCCTGGCGCAGCACCGGCAGGACATGCGCGTAGGTGTTCATCGTGACGCCGATCTCCGCGTGCCCGAGCACCTCCATGATGACCCGATCCGGAACACTCTTCGCAAGCAGAACGTCGCGCACCCGTGCCCCAGGTCATGCAGCCGGAGCCAGTCCAGGCCAGCCCTCCGCCGCAGCTCATCCCAGCGCCGGTTCACGTTACGCGGCTCGATCGGCGTGCCGATGGACGAGGCGAACACCAGCCCGTGCTCCCGCCATGCCTCACCCAGCGCCTGGCGCTCAGCGTCTTGCCGCTTCTTGTGCTCCTGAAGGTGGCGCACCGCGAGCCGGGGCAGCACGACCGTCCGCCGCGAGCTGCTCGTCTTCGGCTCGACAACCTGAAGCTTGCCATCGACACGCTGCATGGCCCGGCGCACGTGAAGTTGCCGAGATCCGAGATCGATGTCATCCCACCGCAGCGCCAGCAGTTCACCGCGGCGAAGACCGGTCGTCAGCGCCAGGACGTAGAGAGCCTCCAGCCGCTCGCCATTGATCACATCGAACAAGCGCTTAGCCTCCGCAACGTCCAGGCCCACGCGGCGCTGGCGGTCGATCGGCGGAGCCTTCACCTGCGTTGCCACGTTCCTGGTGACCAGCTCCATCCGGTAGGCATCACCCAGCGCATTCCGGATCAGCTTGTACACGTGCCGCAACGTCGAAGCGCTAGGCGGGGTACCGCGTGATGTCTGGCCGTTCCGTGTCTCGGTAACGAGCCGCTGCACATGCGCCGGGGTCAGCTTGTCGAGCCGGACGCCGCCGATCACCGGCTTGACGTACCGATCTGCGAGTCCCTCGTACAAGGTCAGCGTCCGCGGGCGCGTGCCGTCAAAGCCCTTGATGTCTGAGAGCCACACATCGAGCCACTGCCCGACTGTCAGTGCAGGTGCCAGGAGATCTATCCCACGATCATGTGCTGTACGAAGGGTCCTGAGCTTCTGGAGCACCTCGCGCTCACTCTGGCCGTACACGGCCTTGCGGCGGCGGTGCCCTTCCACGACGCCCAGGTCGAGCGTCCCGACCCAGAGCCCGTCGCTCGCACGCCTAAAGACAGCACCCTCGCCCCTCGCACGCCGACGCTTCGGGGCCATCAGGCCGCTTCCCCACCGAGCGAAGCGACGAACGCCTCAAGGTCAGCAGCCTTGATCCGGCGTGCTCCGTCGATCCGTACCGCAGCGAAGCGCGCCGGAGTTGATCAGCTCATAGACCTTCGCCCTGGAGAACCCAAGCGCCGAGGCCGCCTCACTGACCCGGTACAGGAGCCTTACCACGGGCTCACCGGAACCGTCTGACCTCATCACGCCGCCTCCCAACCAGCCGAAGCGCCCGAATCAGACAGGCTCGCTCGTTGCCTGGCCTCATTGAGCGCCGCTTGCCATCGGGCGCGGTCCGCGACCGCGTGCAACAGCCGCCGGGCGTGATCAAGGCGGCAGCGCTGCGCGCCGCCGCACGGCGCCGCCCGCCGCCGGGCTCTGGCCTTGGGAGGCCCCGCCCGGCGCGGGCGCGCCTTCAGGCTTGCATGCTGCACCGATCAGGCCAACATCGGCACCATCACAAGGCGGAGAGTTCAGCCGACTTCCTCGCGGCAGATTGTCCCAGTCCCGTCCGGCAGTTCAGGTGCGCATAACGCGTCGCTGCGCGATCAGATGGCTCAGGAGCCAATCAAGCGTTCTTTCATCGTGCGAGATCGTCAACCCAACTGGAGGTTGTCTGCGTGTACGGGTGGTCGGGGCCGAGCACCCGCAGCCGGGCGGCCAGCACGTCCCGGAACTCGGCCTCGGCCGCGGCGTGGTCCCCCCGCTGCGGCCATCTCCCGGGCGATCTGGTGCCGGGTGGTCAGCGTGTGCGGGTGGTCGGGGCCTTGCACCCGCAGCCGGGCGGCCAGCACGTCCCGGTACTCGGCCTCGGCCGCGGCGTGGTCCCCCCGCGCGGCCATCTCGCCGGCGATGCAGTGCCGGGTGGCCAGCGTGTCCGGGTGGTCGGGGCCTTGCACCCGCAGCCGGGCGGCCAGCACGTCCCGGTACTCGGCCTCGGCCGCGGCGTGGTCCCCCCGCTGCGGCCATCTCCACGGCGATGCGGTGCCGGGTGGCCAGCGTGTCCGGGTGGTCGGGGCCGAGCACCCGCAGCCGGGCGGCCAGCACGTCCCGGTACTCGGCCTCGGCCGCGGCGTGATCCCCCCGCTCGGCCATCTCCCGGGCGATGCTGGTGCCGGGTGGCCAGCGTGTCCGGGTGGTCGGGGCCTTGCACCCGCAGCCGGGCGGCCAGCACGTCCCGGTACTCGGCCTCGGCCGCGGCGTGATCCCCCCGCGCGGCCATCTCCCGGGCGATGCTGTGCCGGGTGGCCAGCGTGTCCGGGTGGTCGGGGCCTAGCACCCGCAGCCGGGCGGCCAGCACGTCCCGGAACTCGGCCTCGGCCGCGGCGTGGTCCCCCCGCGCGGCCATCTCCACGGCGATGCAGTGCCGGGTGGCCAGCGTGGACGGGTGGTCGGGGCCGAGCACCCGCAGCCGGGCGGCCAGCACGTCCCGGTACTCGGCCTCGGCCGCGGCATGGTCCCCCCGCGCGGCCATCTCGTCGGCGATGCCGTGCCGGGTGGCCAGCGTGTCCGGGTGGTCGGGGCCTTGCACCCGCAGCCGGGCGGCCAGCACCTCCCGGTACTCGGCCTCGGCCGCGGCGTGAAATCCTTGCTCTGCCTGGAAGCGGGCCGCCATGTGCGCCGCATATGCTGCCGCCTCAACCGCGTCGTCCGGGCAGTCCGGCTCCGATGCGAGCGCTGCCGAAGACCACGGCGCTGTGCGGGGCCAGCAGCTGCCAGACCGGCCACATCGGCGGATCTTCGGGTAGGCCAATCTCCTCGGCATGTGCTGCCCGCCCCAGCAGCCGGGCGGCCAGCTCCAGGAAAGCCAGGCGGTCGGGTCCGGCGGCCGGGCGGCTGGTGTCGCGGACCAGCGGGTGCAGCCGCGCGACCGGGATCGCGGCCGGGCCGGGGCCACTGGTGTCCAGGTCGATGAGCCCAAAGTCGTCCAGGGCTTTGAGCGCCTGCCACAGCCGGGACCCGGTGATGTCCCGCAGCGGCGGGGACGCGGCCAGCGTGTCCGGGTGCAGCAGCAGCTGGTAGGGGACCGGCGCGTCGGCGAAACTGGCCAGCAGCCGCAGTACCCGGCGGGCCTCGGGCAGCGGCCGGGCATCCAGCAGGTCCAAGGTCAGCTCCCAGGTCCGGCCGATCAGCCCGCGGGCCTGCTCCGGGGTCAGCTGCCCGCCCGGCGCCGGGAACACCGTCTCCAGGTCACCGGCCTGGATCGCGTCCCGGTACTGCCGGTAGGTGCGGATCACGCCGGCGTCGGCGAACGCGGCCGGGATCGCCGCCGCCTCCAACAGGTACGACCCGGCGATCTTCAGGGCCAGCGGCAGCCCGCCCAGCCGCACCGCCAGCAGCCGCGCGTCCTGCTCGCTGCCCAGGCCCGGGTGATGACCGGCATGGTCGGCCAGCACCGCGGCCGCCGGATCGGCGGGCAGCATCTCCAGCCGGTGCCGCGCCGACCATGATCCCCAGCTCGCCGGGCTCCCGTCCCGGCTGGTCACCATGACCATCCCGGCCTGCCCAGCGACCGGCCGCAGCCACCCCCGGCCCTCGGCCACGCAGGTCCCCGCCCCGGCCAGCACCTGCGGGTCATCGGCGTTATCCAGCACCAGCAGCCACGGATCTTGCCTGCCTGCCAGCCGCTGCCAGATGACATCGGCGGCATCGCCGTGCTCCAGCTCGGCGTCGCTCACCCCCAGCCGCCGCCCCAGCGCCCGCATGCCCGCAGCCAGCACGCCCGGCTCGGCAGCCGAGATCCACCACACCTCGGTACCGCCTGCTGCGCCTGGAACGCCGCCTCCAGCGCCAGCCGGGTCTTGCCGCACCCGCCCAGCCCGTGCAGCACCCGCACCCGCGGGCCAGCACCGGCCAGCTCGGCCAGCAGCACATCCCGGCCGCGCAACGGCAAGCTCTCATCCCGCTGCCCGACCGGCGCCGCGATCGACACCGCCGCTTCGCGCTGCCGCTCCCGCTCACCCAGATACACATTCTGAGTACCGGACCCCAGCACGGCCTGCTGTGCCGAGCCCGACGCCGAAGCCTCTTGCCACACCCCGGACTGCGGCCCGTCCTGGCCGGTGCCGCGGTTACCGGCCGTTGGCGCCGGGTCCACCCTGCCCGCCGAAAGTAACGTTCTGCACGCCGTGACCCTGGACCGCCTGCTGCGCCTGATCAAACGCCGCCGCATGCTGCTCCACCCGGCCCGCCGACCCGGCCACCTGCGCCTGCACCTCAGCGACCAGAGTCCGCAGCTCCTGCTCAGCCAAGGGATCTTGCTCCAGCAGATCACCCAGCCGGGTCCGCCACATGATCTCCTGCTCCGCCCGCGCCCGCTCCAGGTCAGCGCCCGACAACCTGGTCAGCTCCGCCCGGGACTGCTCCAGCCGCCCCGCTGCCACCTCGGCCTGCTTCGCATCACCCCGCCCGAACAGGCGCGCAAACCGCGCCTTCACACCCTCCCAGCTATCGGTGACCATCGCCGTCACCAGCGCCGTGCCCCCCGTCGAGGCCAGCACGGTCAGTGCCTCCGTCAGCATCCCGGACCCCTCCCATCCCAGAACACGCCAACACCAGGCCAATTATCCGTTACCGGCAAGCCTCATGGCCCCTTAGCGGGCACAGAATTCCGTTCCACGCTGATAGTCCCAGGTCAGCAGAGATCAGGGGTATCGGCAGTCGGCATGCCGGTGGAAGTGCGGGTGTCCTCCCCCGAACCCGCCGCAGGAGTATTCACGCCAGCCGGAACCTGTCCAGGGCGCCTGCGGCGTCACTACGTGATCGGCTACGCCGACCCTGGACAGAACCCGCCTGCCGTCAGGATCGGCAGCTATCGGGTTCAGGGGAGGGGCCTGGAACAACGCACGGGCCGATCAGGGCCAGGCGCCGAGGTGCCAGCTGTCGCACGATGGCCCGGACACCCGCTCCCCTGACCGCAACTGACAGCAACGGTGACAGCAACAGCAGCAACCATCGACTGCTAGCAGCGACCGGCGACAGCGCATAACACTCGCGCGATTCGCGCCAACTTGGGATATGTCCGGCCTGAAAAGCAGACGGTCGGGGATCAGCGCTGCGGCGCCGCGACTGTAGCCAAGACTGTAGCCAAGCCGCTGAACAGCACCCGACGCACGTGGACAACTCTGGAATATCGGCCCAGCCTACGACCATTGACGGACGGTCTTGGACGGCTTGCCCACTCCTACGGATCAGAAGGTTGGGGGTTCGAGTCCCTCCGAGCGCGCCACATCTCCGCAGGCCAGGGTCGTTTCTCGCGTGTGAGAGGCGGCCCTGCCCAGCTCGTCGGTGATCAGGTACTCACTGCCCTGGTACCAGTCGAGGTCGGTCAACCCGGCCTGGTAAACGGCGCCTGACGCCGCGCTGTCGGCGAGCTGGCGCTTGCGCAGTGCGGTGAGAGCTTGCACGAGGGCCTCGTCGAGCGGGAGGGTCCGGTGCCCGTTGCGTGACTTGGGTTCTTCGATGCGGACCTTGTACTCGACCAAGACGCGCGCTTGGCGGATCGATGACTACTTGCGAACGCGGAAGCGAAGGATGGTGACGGCTTCCGACCGCGTGCTGTCGAGCGGTTCCAGGTCTATCCTCGCGAGACCCGGGGAGGAGTAAAACCGGATGCCGTCGCCGAGCAGCACCGGCAGGACATACACCAGGATCTCGTCCACGAGTCCCCGCCGCAGGCACTGACCGGCCACGTCAGCACCGAGGATTTCCAGGTTCCTCCCGCCCGCAGCGTCCAGTGCCGTGGCGACCGCCTCCCGGATGTCACCGGTGAGGTACGTGACATCCGGGTCCGGCGGGTCCGGCGGCTCGTGGGTGAGGACGAACACGGGTCCGGAAAAGGGGTAGCCTTCGCCGCGCGATGCTGTCCCCCGCTCCTTGCCGGCTTCCATCCTGTTGCCTACCTCGTCGGTCCGTCGGCCGATGAGCATGGCGCCGGTGGCCGCCGCGGTCTCCGTCAGCCAGGCCGCGTCCGGCGCCACGAAATCGAAGATCCAGTCCATCGCGTCACCGGGACCGGCGACGAAGCCGTCAAGCGACATCGACCTGTTCACGACTACCTTGCCGCTCATCTCACGACCGCCCAGCCGTCGAACTCGATTGCCACAGCCGCGTCTCCCTCCTCTGTCACGGGCTTGTCCCCGCGGTCAGCAATGATGACGTTACGGGCGCCCAGATCTCATCGGACGATGTACCCACTCCTACGGATCAGAAGGCGCTGAGCAGCAGCGTGAGCAGCAACGCCACCGCACCGTCTCGGACGGGGGCACACTGGACGGACGCGGCATCCGCAGGTCAGCCGAGTATCCGGACGGATTGAGACGGTCTCAACACCCGTCGAGCCCGCCTTTTAATCCGTGGGTCCGGTCGAGTCTGCCGACCTGGGACTAGGCGGATAGCAACGCATTCCTGTCGGCCATCTAGCAGTTAGCTAATCAAATTCGTGATCGGCAGCCGATCTAGTCCGGAAGGAATCGGCTATTATTCCATGCTGGCTTGCTAGCTCAAATTCGGGTCGCCCGGGCGGTTCAGGCGGACGCCGGTGATGTTCGCAAAGACCCAGCGCTCGCCAAGCGCGCGGGCGACAGCGATGCGGTGATGCCCGTCGAGCACGTAGTACCGGCCGCCGCACCGGTACAGGTCCACAGGATCCATTCCGCGGCCGGACCGGATGTCGGCGGCTATCCGCTCAAACCGCGTTCGGGGCACTTCCGAGGTGGGCCGGAAACGACGGTCGAAGCACCTGGACCTGGTGGGCTCGACCGTTCCGACGATCTGGTCGATCGGCACCATCGCCTCTGCGCTCGCCCCGAGGCCGCTTATGCGCTCATACTCCAGCCGCCGCACGCCCGGCCCTGCCGCGCCCGCGATGGTCCTCACTTCACCCAGCACGGGCAAACGGTTGCGGCTAGCTGGACGGCCGCGCAGCCACCCGGCCAGCTTGGCCCAGCTCGCCCGCCGCCGGGCACGATCAAAATCATCCTGGGCGTCTTGGTGAGCCAATCCGGTACGCATGGTCAAGACCCTTGCTCCCACCCGACCAGACGAGCATCGCCGCTGGCAGGTCCAAAGGTCCCGAAGGCGGTCGGCGAGGGACCTCACGCATCCAGCGGTTGATCAGAGCTGATCCAGCACGCCCGCGGCGACAGCCGAGGCCTGCAATTAACGTGCGGGCACCGGAGGCGGACGCGGGGTCACGACACCAGCGCGCTGACAGCAACAGTGACAGCAATGCCGCCACACACTGAGCCAGCGCGGCCGTCACGACACCCAGGGTCGCGGCGCCCCGGCCCACCCATCGGTGCCCTGGTCAGAACTGATTAGGAAGAGTCGGAAGCCCAGGTCTGCACGAACCGGCGAGGCAAGCTCTCAGGTGCTTCGGCCGGTGCTGGCGATACTGGTTTGATGATCAGCCAGCGGCACCCGGCGGCGGGTGAGGTTCCGCTGTCGGGTGGGGGATGACCAGCGGGATCGTGCGGCGCGGTGACCGGCTGCTGCGGCCCATGGGCCCGTGGTCACCCGCCGTGCACGAGTATCTGCGGCATCTGGAGACAGCCGGGTTTGACGGCTCGCCACGGCTGCTGGGGATCGAGGGCGACCGGGAATACTGAGCTTTATCGACGGCGACGTCGGCAATGACCCGCAGTGGCGGCACGGGCACCGGCTGCCGCCCTATGCCAGGACCGACCTCGCCCTGCGCGGCGCGGCAGACCTGATCCGTAAGCTGCACCCTGCGGCGTCCGGCTTCCAGCCAGCCATCACCTGCTACCGCTTCCACCTGTACCCGCCGCGGGCCGGGGAGATCGTGTCCCCATGGCGACCTCGGCCCGTGGAACACCGTCTACCGGCACGGGATACCGGTGGCGTTCATCGACTGGGACACCGCCCAGCCCGTCGACCCGCTGGATGACCTCGCCGCAGCCGCATGGACCTTCGTGCCGCTCGGACCACCCGGCCAGCTGGCCGAAGCAGGATTCGACCCGCTCCCCAACCTTCCAGCCCGGCTGCGCACATTCCTGGACGCCTACGGGCTAGGCGCGGACAGACTGGACACGCTGCACTGATCTACGGATCAGAAGGTTGGGGGTTCGAGTCCCTCCGAGCGCGCCGAAGTCAGGGGCCCCGACCGATTCAGGCAGGGCCTCGTTGCTAACGGACCTGCTAACAGCGGCTAGCGTCCAGCGCCTTGACCCGGGTGGTGGCGGCCGCGGCGTTGGACGCCGGGGCGGATTCTTCGTGAGCGGCGGCGATCAGGGCCGCGGTGGCAGCTAGTGCCGTAGCAGTTCATCCGGCGGGGACGGGAGCACGGTACCGCCGCTGCGCCAGTACTGGCCATCGGAGCGGGACAGGAACTCCTCGTCAACGAGATAGCGGCGCAGCGCCGCATAGTCGGCGTGCAGGGCACCGAGGAACAAGCTGACCCGGCGCTCTGAGTAGCGCACGCCCGGCTCGAAGGCCTGTGCGATCTTGTCCAGCAGCAGGTGCCGCCGCGCCTGCCGGGCCGGCAGGGCCTCGATCCTGCCGTGGCCGGTGAACGACCGCAGCCGGGGGTCGCGGGTCACCGCCTCGATGACAGCGGCCGGGTCAAGCTCGGGCATGCCTGCATTGTGATCCGCCCGGCCGCCCGCCGTCACTACCTTTCGCTGAAATCAGCGGCAAGCGCCAATCCGGCGTTCGGCGCGGATCGGCACCGACGGTGAGCGGAGCGGGCAGGCATCGTGACCTCGACGGCTCCGGGATGTTGCAGGACGTGGTTTCCGGCACGACCATCTCGGGCGCGGGGGACGTGTTCGTGATGAAGATGGACGTCACGGAGCTGGGCTTCTACGAGATGAACAACCATGTAGTCGAGTACGAGCCGGACCGGCGCATCGGGCTGAGTCGCAGCGACCGGCGGGTCAGGCGGCGCTGGCCCGCGCCGCGGTGACCACCACTGTGGTGTAGGGCATCGTGAAGCTGCCCCCCATCGCATCGATAGCGGCCGCGACGGTCTCCAGCACCTCCGCCAGCTTGCCCGGCGGGAGCCGGGTGAGGGTGCCGGACGTGGGCAGCTGGTCCAGCCAGGCGTCCCGGGTATAGGACCGCTCCCAGTCGAATCGCCACCGCTCCGGGTCGCCGAATGCGCCTGCCTCCCGGATCCCGCCGGCGGCCTTGGTGAACACCCCCCGGTAGGCGTCCAGGGCTGACCTGGTCGGCTGGACGTTGAACGGCGAGTCGGGCACCACCCGGTGGTAGACCGCGGCGAAGGCCTCCGCCACGTCGGCCGGAAGCTGGAACACGTGCCAGAACGCGGCCAGCCGGCCACCAGGCCGCAGCACCTGTGCCGCCTTAGCCGCGCCGGCGACCGGATCCACCCAGTGCCAGGCCGTCCCGGCGACGACCACGTCGAACTCCCGGCCGGCGGGGTCCCAGGCTTCGAAGGTTGCCACCTCAGCCTCGACCCCGGTCCGCTGCGCGAAGCCGGCCATCCGCGGGTCGGGCTCGACCCCGAGCACCTGGCAGCCGGCCGCCTGGAACTGCCGGGCTTCTATGCCGGTGCCGCATCCGACGTCGAGGACGTCGCGCCCGGGGCTGGCGGCGAGGATCCGCCGCACCATGGCCTCGGGGTAGCGCGGCCGGGCCCGGTCGTAGCGTTCGGCGTCCGTGCCGAACGACTCCGCCATCGCGCGGGCTTGATGAGGCTCGGGCCGGCCATGACGTGATTGCCCCGGAGGTATAGTGGGCATGTGCCCACTTTAAGCGGGCGTATGCCCACTCGTCAACTGGGACAGGCCTGCCAGGCCAGGAGGGCGGCACGGTGCCGACAGGGGTGGCCATCCGGGACGTGCGCGAGCAGCTGTTCGGCGCCGCCGAGCGGATCCTGCTGCGGGACGGGCCGAGCGCGCTGACCAGCAGGGCGGTCACCACGGAGGCAGGCTGTGCCAAGGGCGTCCTGCACCGGCACTTCGCTGACTTCGACGCCTTCCTCGCTGAGCTAGTGCTGGATCGCGTCCACCGGATGGACACCGAGGCCGCCGCCCTGCGGGAGTCCGCCGGGACCGGCACTGTCGCCGATAACCTCACCGGCGCGCTGACGGGGCTGTTCGGGCCGGTCGCGGTGGCGATCGTCGCCCTGGTCACGTTCCGGGACGAGTTGCGCGCCCGGCTGCGCCGGACCTGGCCGGCCGGCATCCCGTTCCTGGCCGAAGCTGGGGCCATGATCGCCTGCTACCTCACCGCGGAGCGTGAACTGGGCCGCATCGCGGCCGATGCCGACGTCGGCACGCTCGCTCCCACGCTGATCGGGGCCGGGCACCTGCTGTTCGCCGACCGGAAGGCCACCCCGCCGGAGCCTGGCCGCCGTCCGCAAGATGGTGATCACGGTCATAGCCGGGGCGTTGTCGCGTTAGATCACCGGGCCTCGTCGCCTTCTGGCCGCGGTCGCTGATCCTCCGGCGGCGCCCCAGGCCCGGGCCGGCCATCCGTATCGCCGACGTTCACTCCGCTGCCGCTATCCAGGATGGGGGGTCGGCGCGTATTGTCGGAGCTGTAACAGTATGTGACGTCCTGTACCGGGCTGGGATTGCGGTGCGGGTGACCGCGTCGTTGGAAGCCGGGCGGCACGGCTGTGGTGGCCCCATGAGACCAGCGGTGATCCAGCGATACACATTCAGATTAAGAGTCATGCCCACCGGGACCAGCCGGGGCATGAGGTGTTGCCGTGACTGCAGAACCTTATCCGGTGCACTGGACGGGCCGGCAGGCCGCGGTCGTAGTGCTTCCGGAACACATCGACCTGTCCAATACCGCAGAGATCCGCAGCGAGCTGCTGTCAGTCATCAACCGTGGCGCCACCACGCTGATCGCGGACATGACCGCGACGATCTCCTGCGATCATTCAGGCGCGGACGCCGTGGCCCGCGCCTACCGGCGGGCGGTTACCAGCGGCGCCGACCTGCGGCTGGTGGTCACCAGCCAGATCGTCAGGCGGGGGCTCAGTATCGGTGGCATCGACCGGCTGGTGTCCGTCTACCCCTCTGTTGAGGCGGCCCTGGCCGCGAGAACGCCGGCCGAGCCAGCCCTGGCGCCGGCCCCGGGCGGCGCCGCCCCGGCTGGAGTCTATGGCGGCCAGGCTGACTGGACGGTACCCGCCCGGCCGCGCACGGGTGGTGTGGCGGCGGGACAGGCCGCGCCGGATACCGGTCTCGGCACGGAGGTTGCGCTGCTGGACCGCCAAGGCGTGATCGTGTCGGTCAACGATGCCTGGCGGGCCTTTGCCGCAGCGAACCAGGGTGAGCCAGCGCGCGTCGGCCAGGGAGTGTCGTACCTCGAGGTGTGCGCTGCGGCAGGCGATGATCCTGTGGCGCTGGAAGTCGCGGCGGCTATCCGCCAGGCGCTCACGGGTGATCTGCCCGGCCCGCTGGCGGTTGAGGTGCCCTGCCATAGCCCGGACACGGCCCGCTGGTTCGACATGCTGATCTCCGCGCGCCTGGATGACAAGGGGCGGCACCTGGGGGCAACGGTCACGCTGTCCCTGGGCAGGTCGGAGCCCCTGGTCACGCTGGTCAATGATCTCCTCGTGCAGCGGCTGCTTTCCGCGGGCCTGTCGCTCCAGAAGGCACTGGGCATGCTCGGTGATCACCCGGCGGCCGGGAACGTGGGGGATGCCGTCAGCGACCTGGACCTGGCGATCCGGGACTTCAGGAGCTTCCTGTTCGACCAGCCCGCTCCGCGGGCTTGCGGCCAGTAAACGGGCCGCACGCCATTGGCCCTCCCAGTGCTGGAAGGGGCCTTGGGCTGGCCGCGCGGGCGCAGGGATTCTGCTGCGGGATCAGGTCAGAACGGGGTCCACGCCACCCAGCCAGAGTCTGGATCGGCGGTTGCCTTCCAGGTCGTCCACACGTTTCCGGCGTCATCGACCACGAAGAGCTGCAGTCGTTCATCAGGAAGCGGCGCCATGGCCAGGATCTGCTGACTGGAATTCGGAACCTGATCAGTGGTGTTGGGGTCATGACGTGCTGAGCGGCGGCGTCGCGGCACCCCGCGGGGCAGCCGGGCACTGACCTGTTTCTGGCAGGCGGTGCTGGGGCTGCGGTGGTTCCGCGACCGCGTAACCCCTGATGCGCTGGCCCGCGATCACGGCATCTCGCGGGCTACCGCCTACCGCTATGTGGAGGAAGTGATCGCGGTACTCGCGGACCAGGCTCCGGATCTGCGCGAGGCGCTGGAGCGGGCCCGTGACGAGGGCTTTCCGCACGTGATCCTGGACGGCTCGATCATCTCTGCGGACCGGTGCAGGGAGAAGACTGTCAGCGTCCAAGGCGAGCTCATCGACGTGTGGTATTCCGGCAAAGCCCATACCCATGGCGGCAACCTCCAGGCGGTCATCGCCCCTGACGGGTTCCCGCTGTGGGTATCGGTCTGCGAGCCGGGCTCGGTGCACGACATCACAGCCGCCCGGATCCACGCCCTGCCCGCGCTGTACCGGGCCGCCGCCACCGGGCTGCCCACCCTCGCTGACCCCGGCCATGACGGCGCGGGCATCGGCATCCACATCCCCGTCAAGCAGCCCGCAGACGGGCGGGAGCTCGATATCGGCACTCGCACCCGCAATGCCCTCCAGCGCTCTCTGCGCTGCCTGGGCGAACGCGGGTTCGCGCTGCTCACCGGCCGCTGGCGTACCCTGCAGCACATTACCGCCAGCCCGAGCAAGATCAGCGACATCGCCCGGGTCGCGCTCGTCCTCACTCATTTCGAATGCGGCTACATCAAATGAAAATTGCTGAGCCAATCTCATTGGCGCAGGTCAGAGGACATTGGCGGTCATATACGGTCGGTGCCGTACGGTGCGGTTGCTGCACTTTGCTGCACCTCTCCACGGGCTGATGCTGCTGCAAGGGGTTGAGGGCCCGCGCGTGAGTGGGCCAGGATGTCAGGATCGGCGCTGCAATTGCACCTGCGTCACGGAGCGATGAGTTCCGCCTGGACGCCGCGTCTATCTGGTGATGAGTTGATTGAACGAGAC
>CAVYEA010000021.1:0-62620 GCA_963767385.1 uncultured Actinomycetes bacterium
CGACCCGGTCGACGAATCCTGTGACGGCTCCGGAACCCTGGCCCAGGGCCGCTTCGACCGGCCCCGATAGTGAGCCGTCACCGATGAACACCGAGGTCACGCTCGCGCAGCAGTCGCAGGGCGGCGACCAGGTCGAGCGGCTGCTGCGCGGGATGAGCTTCCCGCAGAACAGGACAACCGGCCGGTCATCGGGTAACCCCCAGCGGGCGAGCAGTTCCGTCCGCCCCAGCTCCGGCGATCTGGAAAAGCGCACTACGTCAACCGAGTTCGGTGCGAAGGTCACCGAGCGGGCTTTCGCCCTCCGGTAGAACTCCTGGTTGAGCTGGCCCATGGCCAGGCCACCGGCGCTGCCTGCGACCACGACGCGGGTCACGGGACCGGAGGCAGCGGCGGAGCCCCGCCGACTGGCCCCGGGGGTGCGACGAGGCACGGAGCAGGTAGGGCACCCGGCGCATCCGGCAGGCGGCCATGGCCAGGAGCATCCAGGGACTGTTGTAGCCGTTGACGACCACCGCATCATGGCGGGGAACCCGCAGCCGAGCACTTGCTGGACCCGCTCCGAAGTGCTCGCTGGTGAGCGCGCGGTGCTCGTGAAACCGTGGGCGTAGCTGGATAGCAGGTCTATGTCCCAGACGACCTCATGGCTGATTCTTCGGGTCCATTGCCTCCCGCAGGCCAGCATCAGACAGGAACAGCACATCGAGGTCAACCTTCCCGCGCCGAGCGAGTTCCTGGGGGCGGAGGGGCCCGTGATACTGGATGGGGTTGAGCGCCAGGATCCCCGAACCTGGGCGGCGCTGGGTCAGCTGTGGCGTCGGCAATACGCATAATCAACCCGCCCGGAAGCCGGAGCCGCCGCCTTCCCTTCATTGTCCCTCGTGTCCACGCAGAAGCCATGCTCCTCCAGTCGGTGCAGCAGGGCGGCGGCGTCGCCGTAATCGCGGTGGACCTCCAGGACGGCCTGGCTCACCTGGGTCAGCCAGGCCAGGTCATCCTCGGCTCATAGCAGCGCATACTCGCCCCCCTCGATATCAATCTTCATCAAGCCGATCCGGTCGATTCCGTACCGACTGATGATCTGGGGCAGCGCGACGTCGCCCGGCCCTGCCCCGTGCGAAGCCGCCGCCGAGCGCCGGTCATCAGCGGCGATGCCGACCCGGGCGCCGGAGGTCGCGCTCCCACTTGCCACGCTGATCTCGATATGGACGCGATCGGCCACCCCGTTGTGCAGGGCCAGGCTGCGGATCTGGAGCGGGGCGAAGCCCTGCTGCGCGTCGACCGCGACCACACGGGCCCCGCTGGCCGCCGCCCATACCGTGAACAGCCCCCGGTCGGCCCCCAGGTTGACGACCCAGCCCCCGGCCGGCATGGTTAGCCCGGACTGCAGGCACACGTTGCGGCAGTACATCTCGCGTGCGCCCGCCGTGTATCCCGGTGGGAGCGACATCCTCGCGCCGTTGGCCAGCCGGAGACCGCCGGTGCTGGCCTATGCCCGGTCGGCCTGGGGCCAGCGTACCGGGACCGGGCGCATTCTGGCAGCCGCAGCGCCAGGCCGAGCAGCCATGCGGTCGCGGTGCGCGGCTCCGCGCTGCGGCCGACCAGGCGGAGCGTTCGTGTAAGCGCGCCGGATTTCCCGGGTAGGAATCATCGGATCACCTGCTCTGCTTTCCCGGCGCTGTGCAACGCCCCGATGCAGGCCTCGTGCCAGGCATGAAGCAAACAATAATGAGCTGGCGAGGCCGTCGAGCAGGCCGAGCCGGATGATGTACATGTAGACGAAAAGGGCAACGGGTTTCGCGGGCATGGCGGGGAAGACAATGTCTTTGAGTGCGGCGCGAATTCGCGGGGTGCTGTCCGTCCTGGCCCGGAATCTGCGCCGGCGGACGGCCAGCGGAGCGGGCTGGCCCCGGCGCTCGGCCTCCAGCTCCGCGTACCATACGTGCTTGTGCAGCCCACGATGCGAGTCCTTTGCTGGTCCTCATCGACGATGTCGTTGGCCAGTCGGCCGGACTGTGCCGTCCACGCAGGCCCGCTCGCCGATCAAGGCTGCCGTCGTACTTTGTGTACCGCCGGTTGACCAGCTCTACCACCCATGAGCCCTGGTACCAGCCGCAGTGACGGACCAAGGGTCGAGGAAGACCAGCCGGAGCCGGAGCGCGAAGCCGGCGCACTCACAGGCGCCCTCCAGCCCGGGGCCGCGATCTCCGCGGCCAACTGCGGCGAGACCCACTCGTCGGCATCGACGAAGCAGATCCACTCGTGCCTCGCCTGGCGGCAGGCGCAGCGCGAATTCGCGCTGGCCGAGAGAACCCGAGCCAGGGCTGTTCCACCACCTCGGCCCCGAGCGAGCGAGCGAGCGGGACCGTGCCGTCGGTCGAGCCGGAATCAACCACGATTTACCTGACCCTGGCCCATGACACGGGGGATGTAGGACCTGCTCAATCTCGTCCGGATTCCTCGTTGCGGGTGAGCACCACCACGGTGACCGGCACGCTGCGGGCGGGCGGGGTCATCTCCGTGCCCGGTAGGGCGCGCAGCCCCAGCCTGGTCACCGCTGGTCTCCCCAAACATCCAGGTGAAGTAGGCGTCCGGGTTCAAAGGGGGCCGGATCGGGGCTGTTACGTGCACGGGTTAGGGCGGCCTCGTATGGCGGCGCTCCTAAGCGACTCGCGGTCGTCCGCTCTTCGAGAAGGCCGCAGAGCGCGGCGCCTGCTATCTCCCTGTTCTGCGGGGTATCGCGGGCGATCACGGGATGCCCTGGCTGACCCGCGCCTCGGCAAGCGGGTAGCCGAACGACTCCAACCCCCGGTCGGGAAAGTAGATGGCCCGGCTGCGGGCCCAGACGGCCCGGATCTCGTCGTAGCTGATCCGGCCCAGGAACTCGAGCCAGGGCTCGGCGGCCAGGGACGGGGGCAGGTCGTCCGGGCTGGCCGTGATCCTTACCGGCACCGGCGGCCCGTCCCGACCGCCCAGCGTGGCGAGCAGTTCGCACAGGCGCTCGGTCATCCGCTTGTAGGGCGCAAACAGCACCGGGCACAAGATCGCCAGGTCCCGCGACTGGCTTGGATGGACGCGGCCGAGACTGGATGTGCGCGGACCACGATCCGGTTTTCGGTTTGCGGCAGGACGCGGATCACCCGTTCGGCCATGCTGGTGCAGGGGACGATGAGCCTGGTCAGCCCGGCGCGCGGCCAGCCGGACCATGGCCGCCCGGCCACGAGCCGAGGCGCGGAGGCCGGGGTCAAGCGCGTCACTCTCGGCATCGGTCAGGCAAATGCAGTGCGTTCCGCAGCAGCGCCCATCGCGGGCCGCCCGGGCCGACGAAGTCGACGTTGTCTAGCGCGATGCGGCGGCTCCCGTCCGGGGCCCAAGAGTCGGCGTGCTCTGGAGCAGCCACGCGGGATCGAAGCGCCGCGCCGCCCCGATGATCCGCACGTCCGTCCGCCCGGTGCGGGTCAGGTAGCGGCCCCTGCGCAACTCCGTCGCGAAAACGGGCTGCGCCTCCCATGGCTGCGCCCGCGATGTCCACGGTGGCGGCCACGGTCAGCCATGACCACCTCGTCCGGCGGCGGCCCGGATCGTGGCCCGCATGGTGGCGAGCATGGTCCTCGGTCGGCATGTCCGCTCCGCCCGTCACCGCCTGCGGAAAGCGGCGGCCGCGGCGCATGTGACCCTTGTCCTGGCGGCCTTTCCAGACCTTCTTGCCGTCGCGGTGACGGACCGGAAGTCGTCGATGACGACCCGGTGCTCCCCCCCTGGATCTCGATCCATTCCTTGCCCGCCGCCGGCGCGGCGCTGCCGTAGCCGATACGGCGAGCGACCCGTCCGCGAACGCAGCGACACCGCGACGTCGTCGCCGTGCTCGCCAGCGGCCGCCACCGGCAAGCCCGCCACGTCCTCGACAGGCGCGCCGACCAGCGCCTGGGCCGTGTCGACGAAATGGCACACCTCACCGAGCAGCCGGCCGCCCTGGCGGCGGGTCGTGGTACCAGTGGCCTTCGGGCACCGGCCCGGCTGCTACCCGGTAGACGACCAGCTTCGGCGCGGTGACCCCGGCGAGGGCTCGCTGCGCGGCCAGCACGGCCGGGGACCAGCGGCGGTTGAAGCCGATCACGAGCTGGCGAGCCGGAGTCCCGCCAGGCCGTCTCGACCGCGTCAAGCTCGTCCTGGTCAGCGCGAGCGGCTTCTCGCACCACACGTGCCGCCCGGCCGTCAGCGCCCGTACGCGCCAAGTCCGCATGGGTGTCATGCGGGGTGGCGACGACCACCACCTCGACGTCTGGGTCACCGAGCAGCGCTGTCGGACCGGAGACCGCCTTGCTCGAAGCCGTGTCGCTCGGCGACCCGGCGCGCGGACAGCCCACTGGCCGAAGCGACCGACACGAAGCGCTCGAAACCTGCCGCCGGAACGCCGGCAGCAGCGTCCCGGTCGAGAAGGCGCCGGCCCCGACCCAGCCAACCCCCGGCGACAAGCTCTGGCCGGGGCAGCCGGCTGGAGCCGGACGCCGTCGGTCGGCTCGCGGACGTCGGCCGCGGCCGGGTAGGTCAAGCCGGATGGCCAGGTACGGCTCGGATCGCTGCTCGATCAGCCGGTAGGCGGCGTCGGCCTCGGCGATGTCGAACGTGTGGGTGACCAGGTCGGCGACCTGGAGCCGGCCGCTGGCCAGCAGGTCGAGCACGGCCTCGAAGTTGCGGCCCTCGGTCCAGCGCACCTGGCCGGCCGGGAAGTCGACGCCCCACGCCTCATAGGACGGCTCGTACCGGCCAGGGCCGTAGGAGCGGGCGAACCGCAGCGACAGCTCGCGCTCGTAGAACGGGGTCCGGTCCAGCGTGCAGCCCGACATCGCCGACGATCACCACGGCGGCCCGGTCCCGGCACAGCGCCGGGACCCGCATCACCGCGTCCGAGGACCGGCCGGCCGCGCAGACCAGCACTGCGTCCGCGCCCCGGCCGCGGGACCAGGCGAGCACCTGGTCGGTGGTGGCATCACCCGGACTCGTCCAGGGCCAGCACCCCGGAGCTTGGCGGCGACCCGGCGCGCGATGCGTGCGGCCGGGTCGATCCCGGCCACGTCGCAGCCCGCCGCCATGGCCAGCCGCGCCGCCAGTTGGCCGATCAGGCCCAGCCCGAGCACCACGACCTTCGCGCCGGGACCCACCTCGGCGAGCCGCAGGCCGTGCAGCGCGATCGACGGCGATGGTGGTGAACGCCGCGTCCTCGGCGGGCACGCCGTCCGGGACCGATGGCGCACAGCAGGCCGGGGACGACCTGGAATTCGGCGTGGTTGGCCTTGCCCGCCCCGCCGGTCGCGACCAGCTGGCCGGGCCGGACCCCGGTCGACCGCCGCGCCGGCCTCCAGCACGATGCCGGCCGCCGAGTAGCCGAGTGGCAGGTCCTGCGCGAGCCGACTGCGGACCGCCTGCGTGGTCGCGGCGATGCCGTCGGCCCGGGCCTTGCGGACCACCTGGCGGACCAGGTCCGGGCGGGCCCGGGCCTTGGCTAGCAGGCTGGACTGGGCCAGCGCGGTGACCGCCCGCTCGGTACCCGGCGAGATCACCGAGGCGACCGTGCGGACCAGTACCTCGGTCGGGCCGGGGCCGGCCGGGGCACGTCGAGCACCTCGACCGGGCCGCCGGCGAGCGGCTGTACGACCTGCTTCACTGGCTGCCTCCCTGCCGCGGCTCCGGCGCGATGCCGCGGCCAGGACGTGCCGATCCGGTGCAGCGGGCCGCCAGCGGGTGCCGATCCGCACCGGCAGG
This sequence comes from uncultured Actinomycetes bacterium, assembly GCA_963767385.1. Taxonomy (GTDB): domain Bacteria; phylum Actinomycetota; class Actinomycetes; order Streptosporangiales; family Streptosporangiaceae; genus RYN-230. The sequence continues at coordinate 5,761 of CAVYEA010000021.1, forward strand.
CCTGCGTTGCTGCGCGGCAGACCAGCACCGGCGCCGCGACCGGTCCGGCCGATCCACGGTCGCGACCGCGGCCGAAGGCCGCGTCACAGGTAGGCGCGCTTGACCGCCTCGAGCCGACGCCGATCCGGAACTCGCCGCGCCGTGCTGTACCACCGCCACCGCCCGGGACGAGCCGCAGGTCCGATGCCGGGCGCCAGATGCCAGCGCACGGTGACCTCGTGCCGTCCGCGCCCGGTGACCAGGTCGTCGACCCGCAGCCCGGATTCGGTGAGCGCACCAGCGCCGATGGTGCCGGGCGGCCCGGCAGCCGGCCGGTAGCCGTCGTGGGCGGCCTCGACGGTCACGGTGCCGGCGTCGCCCGTGGCCGGTCACCGCTCACCCGGGCCCGCCGGGCCGCCCGGAACGCCCCCCATACCTCAGTGGAGTCCGCGCCGTCAACCTCAACCGTGTTGTGCGCGGCGGTAGATCGCTCGTAGTCCGCGGACCGGCCCAGGCGCGTAGGTGGACGTGCCGGTGTCGACCAGCAGCGGCACGCCATCCACGTAGACCAGGCAGCCGAGCGTGTCCGCGTGCGCGTGCGCCGGCAGTTCATCCGGGCACGGCGCGCCCACATCGGCGAGCAGATGCCAGCCGCCGGCCGTCGGCCCGGGCCAGCCCGGTATCGGGCAGCACGACCAGCGGGTGGCCGGGCGCTCAGGCGCAGGGCGCGCAGCGCGGCATGGAGAGCAGCACCGACCGGGTAACCGTCGTTGAGCAGCGGGACCTCACCATCGGGGGAGAGCACGCATCGCCAGCCAGCTGCCGCATCCGGCGGATGCGCCGGGTGAGGTCCGGCGGGCGGCGTCGAGCCTGGCCGTCGAGCAGCCCGGCGACGTCGATCAGGTCGGCGAGTACCTGGCAGTGGTAGGCCGGGGCCCGCTCGTAGTGGCCGCCGTCCGGCAGCACCTGGACGGCCAGTTGCCTGCTCAGCCGGCTCAGCGCCGGTCCAGCAGGGGGCCGTCGCCGAAGAAGACGGCCAGCCCGGCCAGCGCCTTCAGGTTCTTGATCAGGTGGTTGCCGCCGACGTCGGATTCCAGGTGCCGCCGCAGGAAACCGGCGTGCGCCGCCAGGCTCGGCGAGGAACGCTGCTCGATCGGGCTGCCAGCCACCAGGCTGCGGTATAGCCCGCACCAGGACCAGGCGCGCAGCGCGGCCGGGTAGGGCAGCCATGCGTCGCCGCGGCCGGGGGATGCGCTCGTCGCCAGGACGCCACAGCTCGGGGTGAACCAGGCGCCGGGCGATCGGCGCGGTCCGGCGCCGCGGCCAGCGCCCAGGCCCAGTCCCAGTAGTGCAGGTGGAACCGCCACAGCAGCGGCGCGCTGGCTGCGCCCAGTCCGCGGCGGCCCAGTCCGCCCGGCCAGTCCGCCGGCGACACAGCGTCCACCGGGTCGGTCCGGCCTGCTGGCGCAGTCCCGCCGGGGCCAGTACCCGGACGCCCGAGCAGCTCGATCCGGCCCGCGCAGCGCAGCAGCCCGGGCCAGTCCCGCCAGACCGCGTCGAGCGGGCGGAGACCGGCCGGCCACCGCCGCCGTGGCCGGGTCCGGGCCGGCCAGCAGCCAGCGGCGGGCTGCCGGGAAGCGGCGCAGCGCCTACGCGCTGGGCTGCGCAGCCGGGCGCGCTGAGGTGACCTGGGCGGGCCGGAGCTGGGCCGCGGTGCGGGCCAGGAGCGCCAGGTCTGCCCGGTGACGAGGCCTCCTCCAATGCTAGCGGCTGGCTTCGTGTTACCGTTCGCGTTCGGTACTGGAATAGTTAACGCGATTAGCGTGACTCATTCGTAGTTGGATCATAGCCTATTTGTAGGTAGCCTGCTGAGACGTCAGACCACGGCTGGTGCCGGGCTATGCTCCAAGCTCGATCGCGGTTAGCTCAAGGGTATTTCCGGCTGAGGCTTACTTGTCTCGATTTGGCCAGGAAGGGTGTTTGATGTGACAGACGTACCCAGGCATCCGCAGGCTGACTGTTCTGGGTGCTGGTTACCTCGGCGCTGCTCACGCCGCTTGCCTCGCTGACATGGGGTTCGAGGTTCTGGGCGTGGACACTGACCCAGCCCGGGTGGAAATGCTCGCCCGGGGCAGTCTGCCCTTCTTCGAGCCTGGCCTCGAACTTCTTGCTGTGCCGTGGCCTCGATTCCGGGCGACTCCAGTTCAGTACGTCTTATCCGCAAGCGGCCGCTTTCGGTGACGTCCACTTCATATGTGTGGGAACGCCGCAGCGTCGCCGGATGGTGACTCCGCTGACCTCTCGGAGGTCGATGGCCTCCATCTCCGCCCTCGGCCCGTTGCTGAAATCGCCGTGCCTGGTGGTCGGGAAATCCACGGTCCCGGCAGGCACGGCGGCCATGCTGGCCAGCAGAGTTGAAGCGGCTTGCGCCAGCCGGTGATGCGGTGGAACTCGCCTGGAACCCGGAGTTCCTGCGCGAGGGTCATGCTGTGGAAGACACCCTGCGGCCGGACCGGATCGTGGTTGGCGTCCAGTCCGCCCGGGCCGAGGCGCTACTCCGGCAGATCTACGCACAGCAGATCGCAGCCGCCCGGCCATTCTTCGTGACCGACCTGGTCACGGCCGAGTTGGCCAAGACTAGCGGCGAATGCGTTCCTGGCCACGAAGATCTCCTTCATCAATGCGATGGCGGAAGTGTGCGGTGCCGTCAGGCGGGGATGTCCTGCTGCTGTCCAGGGTCCTGGGCAGCGATCCCCGTATCGGGTCATCGTTCCTGGCTCCCGGGCTGGGCTTTGGCGGTGCCTGCCTGCCCAAGGACATCCGTGCCTTCCAGGCCCGGGCCACCGAACTGGGAGTCGGCGAGGCGCTCCGCTTCCTGCGGGAGGTGGATGCGATCAACCTCCGATGCCGGGTCCAGGGTGGTTGACCTGGCACAGGAACTGGCCGGCGGGGAACTGGCGGGCCGGGCGGTCGGCGTTCTCGGTGCCGCGTTCAAGCCCGATTCCGACGATGTCCGCGATTCGCCGGCCCTGGCCGTGGCCAGCAGGCTGTCCAGCCTGGGCGCGGGTCACGGTTTACGACCCAGTCGCGGCCGAGAAGGCCCGGCAGGCCTCATCCGGAACTGGGGTACGCGGCGTCGGTCATGGACGCCGCCCAGGACGCCGACGTGCTTCTGGTACTCACCGAATGGCCGGAGTTCCGTGACGCGGACCCGGAGATCCTGGGCAAGGCGGTGGCCCAGCGCAACGTGGTGGATGCCCGTCACGCGCTCGACCCGCGCCCTCTGGCAAGGCGCTGGATGGAACTTACCGGCCCCCGGCCGGCCCAGGTCGGCTGGGCACCGCCCTGCCTACCTGCTCGGCGGGCGCGAGACTCCAGCGCGGCGGCCTCGGCCTGGATGCCGTCGGCGAACGGCCGGGGCGCGTAGTCCAGGTCGCGGATCGCGTCGTCGATCCGGAACGACTTGTCCTCGGCCAGCCGCTGCAGCTGCTCGGCGCGGAGCCGGGGGCCGGGCTGAGCAGTTCGTAGCACCGCGGCGGCGGCGACCGCCGGGGCGAGCGGCACCGGCACGAACCGGGTCCGGCTGCCGACCGCCCGCGCGGCGGCCCGGAGCAGGTCGGCGAACCGGATCGGCTCCGGGCCCGGCCACGTCGTAGCAGGTGCCCGCGGCGGCGGGCCGCTCGGCCGCGTTGAGCACCGCGTCCGCCAGGTCGGCCACGTGCACGGGCTGCTGGAGGTGCCTGCCGCCGCCGGGCACCGGCAGCACCCGGGCGCGGGTCAGCACGCGGAGCAGCCGGGACAGGTTCCGGTCCCCGGCCGCCCCGTAGATCATGGTGGGCCGCAGGATCGTCCAGGCCAGCCCCGAGTTGCGGATCTGCTGCTCCGCGTCCAGCCGCACCCGCTTGCTGCGCGCCGGGAGGGTCGTGGTGACCGCGGTCGTGGAGATGAACACGGCCCGGTCCAGGCCGGCGGACCGGGCGGCGCGCCACGATCGACCGGGGCGTGCCCGAAACCGAGCGAGGCCAGGTTGACCAGCGCTTCGCAGTCCGCCGTGGCGAACACGCCGGGGAGCTGGGCCGGGTCATCGAGGTCACCGGTCAGCGGCTTGGCGCCGCGGGCGGCGACCGCCTCGGCCGCGGCGTCGCTGCGGGCCAGCGCCACGATCTCGTGACCGCGCCGGGCCGCCTCGTCGAGCACGAACCCGCCGAGGAAGCCACTGCCCCCGGTGACCAGCAGCCTCACCGTCCACCGCCCGCGGCGTCGAGGATCTTCCGGTACTCGCGGGCCAGCGCGGCCCGGTCGTAGAACTGCTCCACGTGGGCGCGGCCGGCCCGGCCCATCGCCAGCCCGGCGCTCCGGGTCGGCGGCCAGCTCCCGGATCGCCTCGGCCAGCGCCACGCGCGTCCTCCGGCGGCACCACGACCGCGCCAGCCTCGCGCAGGATCTGCGCCGCCTCGCCGGCCACCGAGCCGATGACGGCCTTGCCCGCCGCCAGGTACTCGAACATCTTGGACGGGATGAACGTGCGCGAACAGCGGCACGTCCCGCAGCGGGACCAGGCACACGTCCGCGGCGGCCAGCAGCGCGGGGACCTCCCCGTGCGGCACCCCGGGCAGCAGGGTCACGTTCCGCAGGCCCAGGTCGCGGACCCGGCGTTCCAGCCGGGCCTTGTCGGCGCCCTCGCCGACGAACGCGAAGCGGACCGGGTGGCGCGGCCAGCCGGGCCGCGGCGTCGGTGATGCCCGGCAGCCCCTGGGAGATGCCGTGCGTGCCGAGGTAGAGCACCAGGCAGTCACCGGGGCCCGCGCCCAGGCGGGCGCGCAGCGCGGGATCGGCGGCTGCGCGCGGGATCGAACCGGTCGAGGGTGACGCCGTTGCGGATCGTGTGCACCTTGCCCGGCGGCACCCCGCGGCCGATCAGGTTGTCCCGGAATCCGTCGCTGACCACCACGATCTCGTCGGCGGCCCGGTAGGCGGCGAGTTCCAGCCGCTCCAGCACGCCGATGATCCGGCGGCTGGTCAGCACGCCCAGCTCGGTGAAGATGGCCGGCCACAGGTCCCGGATGTCCAGCACCAGCCGGGCCCGCTTGCAGCCGGGCCAGCAGCCAGGCCGAGCCGATGGAGAAGAACGTGGGCGAGGACACCACGACCACGTCGGCCGGGCCGCTGGCGGCCGCCGCCGAGCAGGACGCTGCTGGCCATGAAGCTCAGGTGGCCCAGGGTCTTGCGGGCCATGCCCTCATTGGGGGTGGCGTAAAGCCAGGTCCGCAGGATCCGGTAGCCGTCTCGCTTTTCGCGCCGCCGGATCGCGTGCCGGTACTGCGGCGGGAGCACGCCGGTCGGGTGGTTCGGCATGCCGGTGAGCACGGTGACCGTGTCGCCGTCCGCCGCCCACGTCGCGGGCCAGCGCCTCCAGCCGGGCCTGCGGCGCGCCGGTCTCCGGGGGGAAGTAGTGCGTGACGATGAGAATGCGCACCTCAGCCGAGCTTCCCTTCCAGCTCGGGCGCCCACGAGGCGGCGCTGTCCGTGACGCCGCGGCAGGGGTGCCTCGGTGCCGAAGCCGAGCCGCCGGAAGAAGGCGGGGGAGCGCAGGTAGCCCGCGAGGAGCAGCAGGCCGGCCAGGTCCGCGGCGGCGCGCAGCGGCAGGTCATGGGTCAGGCTCACCGCGCCGAGCAGGGTGAGCAGGATGGTGAGCGCGCCGGTCAGCAGGGTGACTTCCTGATGGGACCACCCCGCGTCGCACCACTGCTGGTAGACGTGCGTGCGGTGGGACTGCAGCCAGGGCTCGCCCGCGCGGATCCGTCGCTGCAGCGTCCACCCGGTGTCGGCCAGGTACAGCGCGAGCGGGCCGAGGACGGCTTCCACGGGCACCCCCCGCAGCACGGCCCGCGCGGCCAGCACGGCCAGCGCGGCGCCCAGCGCGTAACTGCCCACGTCGCCGAGGAAGACCCGGGCCCGGCCCGCGTTCCAGGGCAGGAACAGCAGCGCGCTCACGCCACCGCCAGGCTGGCGCCAGCAGGAAGGGGTGCTGTCCCCATGCGCCGTAACACGCGTAGGCGATCCCGGCGATCAGCGCGTGCACGGCGGAGATCCCGTTCACGCCGTCCATGAAGTTGAATACGTTGACGAACCCGGTGATCCACACCGCTAGCGACGATGGCCAGCCCAGCCGCGGCTACGGCCGGCCGGTGCATCGGTTCTATAAGGAGCGCGGCGGCGACGGCGCTGCCGGCCGCCTGCAGGACGAGGCGGCGGGCCGCTGACAGGGTACGGAAGTCGTCGGCGAGGCCGAGCGCGCCCAGCAACCCGACCGCGGCCGCGAACGCGGCGCTCGCGCCATATCGGGATCATGGCGGCCGTCACGAGCAGGCCCGACGGCGATCGGCAGGCCGCCGCCGCGCGGCGTCGGCACGACGTGCGAGGAGCGCCGGCCGGGAACGTCGATGACCTGCCAGCGGCGGAGCATCCCGATCGTCAGCGGCTCGGCCAGCAGGACGATCCCGCCGCACGCGGCGACTGCGGTGAAGGCCCCGGTCCCTGACACGCAGTGAATGGTACCCCGGCTTCGTGCACTGTGTAATCGACTAATTACTTAAAGTTTTGGATGTGCCTGTTGCCCGGCCGACTTTTCCGGCAAAGGCGATTAGCTGGAACGGTGTGAGCGCCTGGGCTCCGGGTCATTTCCCGGCTTTCCGTTGGCCTGGGCGGGTACGGCCGCCATTGCCGGATCAGGCTCGTATGCGCCATATCCGTAGCCATAGCCGTACCCGTATCCGTAACCGCTCAGTTTGGTCACTTCGTTGAGCACGATGCCCATCACCGGCGATTTGGCCTGGGTGAACCGCTCCGCGGCCCGCTCCAGTTGGGCGCGCCTGGTCTGGCCGGCCGCGACGACGAGGAGCGTGCCGTCGGCGTACTGGGAGAGCACCATGGCGTCGGTGACCGGCAGCACCGGCGGGCTGTCCACCAGGACAAGGTCGAAATTCTCCTGCAGCGTCTCGAACACTTCCCGGGCGTGCGGGCCGTTGAGCAGTTCCGCCGGGTTGGGTGGCACCGGGCCGGCGCCGAGCAGCCACAGGCAGTCGTACCCGCGGACCGGCTGCAGGGCCTGCTCCAGGGTCTGCTGGCCGAGCAGCACGGTGGTCAGCCCGGTGCTGCTCGTCCAGGCCGAAGAACTGCCCCAGGCGCGGCCGGCGCAGGTCGCAGGAGACCAGGACCACCCGCTCGCCGCCCTGGGCGAACACCGCCCCCAGGTTGGCCAGCGTGGACGTCTTGCCCTCGGCCGCGGCCGGGCTGGTCACCAGGACCGTCCGCAGCTCGTGGGCCTGCCGGGCGAACTGCACCGAGGTGCGCAGCGACCGGTAGGCCTCGGCGGCAGGCGAGGTCGGCTCGGCGCTCGCCGCGACCACCGGGCACTCCCGCTTCTTCCATGAGTTCACCATCGGGACCAGGGCCAGCACCGGGGCGCCGCCGAGCCGCTCCGCTGCTTCCTTGGAGGTCAGCGCGTCATCCAGGCTGTCCCGCAGGAACGCGGCGCCCAGGCCGAGCAGGAGCCCGGCGGCCAGGCCGAGCAGGGCGTCCTCGGCCGGCTTGGGCGAACTCGGGGAGGACGGAGCCTGGGCCGGGGTGACGAGTTCGACGCCGCTGGTCGCCGCCGCCCCGTTGACCTGGAGCTGGGCAACCTCCTCCTTGAGCACGGCTTCCTGGTTGACCAGCGCGCTCACCTGCGCGGCCTGGCTGGGCTGTCCCTGCAGCGACTTGATCTGCCGGTTGAGCGCGTTGATCTGGGACTGCAACTGCGCCTGCGCGGCCGTCAGGTTGCTGATGGCGACCTGGCGAGTCTGGGTCACGTACGCGTTGGCGTAGGTATTGGCGATGAGCGCGGCCCGCGCCGGGGACGAACTGATCGCCGTCAGGGCGATGACGTTGGTCTGGGCGACTTCTGCCGTCGAGATGGCCGGGGCGCTGCCGAGTTTCTTCTCGACCAGCCGCACGACCGGCGCGCTCGTGGCCAGCTGCAGATCGGTCTGCACGTCCGTGGTCGTGACGCTCTGCTGCGCGCCGCCCAGGTTGACCCCCTGCCCTGAGGACTGCACCAGCAGCTGCGCCGTGGCCGAGTACTGCTTGGCCTGGGTCAGGGACAGGGCCAGGCTGCCGGCCAGGCCGGCCAGGGCGAGCCCTATCACCCACCACTTCCGCCGCTGCACCACGACCAGGTAGCTGTGCAGAGTGGGGCTGGTGACCGAACTCAGCCATCGGGTGAGTCCCCCTCGATTTGTGAGCGTCCGCGGGCCTGCGCGTGTCGTGCCTCGCGAACAGGGAGTGTACACCGGCTCACTTTTAGTGAGTATGATCGCTGCGAATTGCCCGGCCAATCGGGGGCGGATGTCATGCGGGAAGCTGACGCCAGCGAGCGTGTCCTCATCCTCTGCACCGCGAACAGGTGCCGGTCGGTCATGGCGGCAGCGCTGCTGGCGGACCGGCTTGGCCGTGCTGGCCTGACGTGAAGTCCGCTCCGCCGGGGGTATCCGGGGACGGCCGGGCGCCGCCGCCCGAAGTAGCGGCGGTCATGGCGGGTTACGGCCTTGACGTCAGCGGACATCGCAGCCGTCCGGTCACGGCCAGCGACCTCCGCGACGCCGCCCTCATCATCGGGATGGCGCGCGCAGCATGTCCGCCATGCCGTCGTCACCGAGCCGGGCAGCTGGCCGCGGACCTTCACGCTCAAGGAGATCGTCAGGCGCGGCGCCGAATTCCGGGCCCGGAGCCAGGGCGAGCCGCTCCAGGACTGGCTGGCCGGCGTGCACGACGGCCGGGAGCGCGCGGCACTGCTGGGAGACGCGGCCGAGGACGACATCGCGGATCCCATGGGCGGCCCGATGCGGGCCTATGTGGCGGCGGCCGCTCAGATCGAGCACTTCACCAGGCAGCTGGCCGGACTCTGCTGGGGGATACCGGCCGACACGGGGGTGCGGGCCGGGGATGCGGCCGGTCTAGACATCCCACGGCTCGCAACTTGTCAAGCGGCCTCGGTGAGGTTGGTGCTCGGGTCGGTGGCCCCAGGCGATGGTTTCGTCGTAGGCGGTGTGGTGGGCGAGGCAGCCGTGGAGGATGCCGACGAGGCGGTTGCCGAGGGCGCGTAGGGCGGCGTGGTGGGTGTCGCCGGCGGCTCGGCGGGTGTCGTAGTAGGCGCGGGCGCCGGGTGAGGCGGTGAGGGCGGCGAAGGCCCAGAGGTAGATGGCGTCGGCCAGGCGCTGGTTGCGGACGTGGCGGGCGAGCACGACTCGCTTGGTGCCCGAGGCCCGGGTGATGGGTGACGTGCCGGCGTAGTTCTTGCGAGACTTGGCGGTGGCATAGCGGTTCGGCTCATCGCCGAACTCGCCGAGCACCCGGGCGCCGAGGATGGTCCCCAGTCCTGGCAGGGAACGGACCACCTCGGCGTCCGGGTGCTGCTCAAAATCCGCTTCGAGCTCCTCGGCCAGCGCGGCGATCTGGGCGATCATCGTCGGCGATCACCGCCACGCTGGCCGCCGACCGAGGCGCCCATGGCGGTCGGCGACCACGGCGGGAGCCTGCGAGCTGCGTCGGCGCGCAGCGCCGCTTGGATCTCGGCGGCCCGCTCGTCGATGCGGCGTTGGCGGCCGCCGCGGCGCAGGGCGGCGGCGATCTTGGAGCGCGACAGCGCCGCGCCCGAGCGTCGGGGTCGGGGCGATCGCGCAGCACTTCGAGGGCATCGGCGCTGGCCAGGTCGTCGAAGGCGACCAGGGCGGCCGGGTAGAACTCGCGCAGCGTCGAGCGCAGCAGGTTGGTCTGGCGGCCCCTCGACCAGATCATCGACTGATGGGCCCGGGCCAGGACCTTGACCGCCTCGACCGGCTCGCTGTCGCCGGCGACCGGCCGGTGGTTGTGGCGGTCGGTGCGGACCATGTCGGCCAGCACCTTGGCGTCGCCGGGGTCGGACTTGGCGCCCGAGGTCGAGTGCCGGTCCCGATAGCGCGACGTCGACATCGGGTTCACCGCGAACACCTGGTAGCCGGCCGCGACCAGGGCGGCGACGAACAGGCCCCGGTCGGTCTCGATCCCGATCACCACCTCGCCGGGCTCCTCGACGTGGGCGCCGACCAGCTCATGGAACCGGGCGATCCCCTCCACCCCTTCGGGCAGCCGGCCCCCGCCCAGCCGCTTGCCGTCCTCGTCCTGCGACGTGCACGTCGTGGTGGGCCTCGGCCCAGTCCACTCCGACAAAGATCATCCTGGCTCCTCTCGCTCGACCGGCACCAACACCGAGCCCGAGGACCCCAGCAGCTCCCTAATGGATCAGTGCTCGAGGCACGACATCCCACCAGCCGTCCACGGAGACCTCACCGACCAGCAGGGGCACGATCTAGACCTAGAGCTCAAGGCCCTGGCGCACTGCAGTGCTCACCTGCTGGCGGCTCAGCTGACCAGCCTCACCCACTCAAGGAGCGAGGTGGTCGATCCCCATTAGCGGCGGGCGGACTGCCAGGGCACTCGTGAGCCGGAGCCCACTGCGCAGCAGGCCAGTGCCTTGCGCAACGAGTCCGCGTCAGCGGCCAGATCCAGGCCGGGCAGCATATCCGGCGACAGCGGCGCCACCGGGACGTGCTGGATCAGCGGATGGCGCGGGCGGCGGTCTACCTCGCCCTGGCCGAGCAGGTCCTCGGGCAGCTTCTCGCCCGGCCGCAGCCCGGTGAACACGATGTCCACCGGGCGGCTGGCGCCCGGCCGCGAGCCGCCGGGCGACGTCGGCGATGCGCACCGGCTCGCCCATGTCGAGCACCAGGACCTCGCCGCGAGCGGCCGATGGCGGCCGCCTGCAGGACCAGCTGCACCGCCTCGTCCACGGTCATGAAGTACCGGGTCACGTCGGGGTGGGTCACGGTGACCGGGCCGCCCGCCTCGATCTGCGCGGAAGGCGGTGAGCACCGAGCCGCGGCTGCCCAGCACGTTGCCGAACCGCACGCTCAGGTAACTGCCGTCGGCCTGGCCGGCCATGTGCGCGGTGAGCCGCTCGGCGATGCGCTTGGAGTAGCCCGAGCACGCTCACCGGGTCGGCGGCCTTGTCGGTGGAGATGTTCACGAACGAGTCGACCCCGCAGGCGGCCGCGGCTTCCAGCACCGTCTGGGTGCCCAGCACGTTGGTCTTGACCGCCTCGGCGGGGTAGCGCTCCAGCAGCGGCAGGTGCTTGAGCGCGGCGGCGTGGAACACGATCTGCGGCCGGAACCGCTCGAACACCTCGCGCACCCGGCACGGGTCGCGGATGTCGGCCAGCACGGTCTCGTCGGAGTCCAGCAGGGCCCGGCCCTGCAGCGCCAGCTGCACGGCGTGCAGCGCCGACTCGTCGCGGTCGAGCATGATCAGCTCGGCCGGGCCGAAGCCGTGCAGCTGGCGGCACAGCTCCGCGCCGATCGAGCCGCCGGCCCCGGTGACCAGGATCCGCTTGCCCGCGAAGTGCGCCGGCGATGGCGGTGATGTCGGTCCGCACCGGCCGGCGGCCCAGCAGGTCGCTGATCCGCGGGATCGCGCACCCCCTCGATCCGCGCGTTCCCGCTGATGCAGCTCGCTCACCGACGGGACCACCTTGGGCACCAGCCCGCACCGCTCCGCCTCCGCGCTGAGATCGCGGATGGCCGTGCCGCTCGCGCCGGCGATCGCGATGACCAGGACCCGGGCCCCGGTCTTCGCCGCCACCTCGGCCATCGCGCGAGCGGTCCCCGAGCACCGGGATCCCGCCGATGCGCAGCCGGCGCTTATCCGGGTCGTCGTCCAGCAGGGCGACCGGCCGGTACTTGGCCTGCGGATCCCGGATCAGCCGGAGCACCAGGATCGTGCCTGCCTCGCCCGGCCCCGAACACGATGATGTCGGTGGCCTCGGTAGCCGGCGCGCGGGTGCGCAGCCGCAGCGCGACGAGGATGTGCCGGCCGCCGAGCATGGCGGCGACGGCGAACATCCCGGCCCCCGCGACCGTCCGCGGCAAGGCCGGCAGCGGGGCCACGTGGGTGAAGGTCAGCAGGAGCAGGGCCAGCCCGGTGGTGCAGGCAGCCAGCGCGATGCCGGCCAGCTCGTCGAGGCTGCCGCGCTGGTACTGATGCCGGTACAAGCCGGCGAACAGCCCGGCGCCCGTGGCCGTCAGGCAGATGAGCACGGACAGCGCGGCCAGGGAGAGCGGGGTGTACGCGGTGCCGGTCACCCAGGCAGCGGCGAGCATCCCACACAGCCAGGCCGCCGTGTCGTAACCGGCTTCGATACCGGCTTTGATCCGGCGCGGCACGGGGAAAGCCTGATTTAGTCGGAAGGCCGATGAATTGGCACCAGCCGCCTCATTGCGCACCATTCACTCCTCGTCGCGCTTTGACAGTTCGCCGTGCCCAAGTAATGCGCCTGCGGTTGCGTGAGATACATTACCCTGGGTATTTCAAGATTCACGATCTGTAGTAGAAGCCTGGCAGATCGCGCTTGGCGTTGGAGCGGTTCGGGTGCAGGTAACGGGAGTCCGTGGGACACGGGAGTCCTTTTGCCAGCATCCAGCCACTGCGCTAAGGCGAGTCAGCCCGGATATTTAACGCCCCATAGGGGCAACCTGGCACCGCCTACGCAAAGGGAGCAAAGAACAATGTCCGAGACGCCCAGCCGGAATATCCCGGCCGGGGCCGAGGGTCCGGGGGACCCCGGTGAGGTGCGCCCGCGACCACGCCGCCGGCGTGGGCTGCGCATCGCCCTCATCTCCATGGCCTCGTTCGTGGTGCTCATCGGCGCGGTCGCGGCCGGCGGCTACGCCTACCTGAACCACATGGCCGGCAGCATCCAGCGGATCCCGGTGAAGTTCACCAAGCTCACCGCGGCGGGTGGCGGTACTACGACCACATGAAGGCGATGAACGTGCTGATCACCGGCGCGGGATTCGGCCCGACCGGTAGTCCTTCGCCGGTTAACGAATTGTCCGACAGCGGCCTGATCATGATCTTGCATGTCAATGCCGATCAGTACTCCGGCGGCGTCGTGTCCATCCCTCCGCAGTCGATAGTCCGGATTCCCGGCCACGGCAAGGGCAAGCTCGAGGACGCGCTGAAGGACGGCGGCCCGTCCTTGCTGGTCCAGACCATCGAGAACCTCACGCACGTGCAGATCAACCACTACGCCCGGATCGACTTCAACCACGTGGCCAACGTCGTCAACGTCATGGGTGGCGTGGACGTCACCCTGCCGGACGTGACGGATAGCTTCGGGCATCACTTCCACCTCGGGGTGAATCACCTGGACGGCATCACCGCGCTGGACTATGCGCGGGAGCCGAACATCTCCGAAGAGGCCAGGGTGCTGCGCCAGCAGAGCCTCATCCGGGCGGTGATCCGGAAGCTGTACCTCAAGCACCTGCTCAGCAACCCGCTGCACGGCTACCGCGTGCTGCATGCGCTGATCAGCATGCTCACGGTGGACAGCAACTTCACCAACGCCGAGCTCGAGCACCTCGCCATGGAGATCCGCAGCCTGATCGGCACCTCGACCTATGTCACGGCCCCGGTGCACTACGTGGGCGGGACCGTCTACCTGGACCGCGCGATCACCGCTCAGCTGTGGGCCGCCATCCGGCAGGACGCGATCGCGGCGTTCGCCAAGAAGTATCCGTTCACCGTGACCCCAGCCGCGCCCCGCTGAGTCCAAGCGGCTGGACCAGCCGCCGGCACCGCATCAGCGGTGCCGGCGGCCGTACTTTGCCGGGCGCCGCTGAACCGTTAGCCGCTGGGCGGTTAGCCGCCTAGCAGTTAAGGGCGTGCCGGGGCGGCGGTTTTATGTGGGCTTTGTTGCCAGATTGATCCGATACGGGATCAGTTCGCTGTTAGGCTGCCGCGTCCAGCCGGTAAGCACGTGCCCTGCGGTCACGTCGCTTGCGAAGTCTCGCGGATTGGGGCAGCCATGTCTGAGCAACCACCTGGCCAGGGCTGGGCTGGCGGTCTGGGCCGGGAGCAGTATCCGCCCTCCTCTGGCGGGGGCCTGTTCGGCCAGCCGTCCTACCAGGCCACCCAGGGCCAGCCGCCGTGGGAGACGCCCCAGCCCGGCCCGGCGCCCGGTGCCGCCCCGCCCGGTCAGACCTCCGGCCCGGCCGCCCCGGGTCCGGCCGGCCATGGCGCCGGAGCCGGCGCGGCGCACGGCGCCGGCCCTGCCTACGGAGCCGGTGCGGCCCGCGGCGCCACCGCGGCCTATGAGACCCCCGGGGCGGGCCATGACGCCGGGGCTGCTTCCGGCCACGGCAGCGGAGCCCGGCTCAGGCCGCGGCGCGCGCCAGCGGCCGCAACTGCCCCTCGAAGAGTCCAAAAACTTCCTGAACGCCCTGTTCGACTTCGGGTTCACCTCCTTCGTGACGCCCAAGGTCGTCAAGGTGCTCTACCTGCTCATCGTGGTCGTGGTCGGCCTGAGCGCACTCGCCTTCGTGGTCACCATGCTGGCCTCGAATCTCGTCCTCGGCCTGGTCGTCCTGCTCATCGGCGCCCCGCTGTACTTCGTGGTGGTCACCGCGCTCTACCGGATCACCCTGGAATTCTTCATGGTCATCTTCCGGATGGCCGAGGACATCCGGGCGCTGCGGGAGCGCGGCGAGATCCGCTAAACACGCAGAATCCGGCGCCGCCGTTCCGGGCCGGCCTTAGTTACCGTTTCGTGGTCATTGTCAGGTCATCTGCTGCTCACCCCGGTGCGTCTCACTCGGTGAGCGTGCCGCCAGGAGGCGGCGTAGCAGGACGTCCTGTGTGGGGGGAACGAATGTCTGAGTACCCGTCCGACCCCGTCTGGTCACGCGGCGCGGGCCGGGAGGCCTACCGGCCGTCCGGGCAGCCGTCCTACGGTGCCGGCCGGGCTGGCTACCCGGGTGATCCGGCGGCTCCCGCCGACTACGGCGCTCCGCGCCAGCACGCGGCGGCCGCGAGCTCTCAGGGGTTCATCAGCGCCCTGTTCGATTTCGGCTTCACGTCGTTTGTCACGCCCAAGGTCGTGAAGGTGCTGTACGCGCTGATCGTGATCGTCGTCGGGCTCAGCGCCCTGGGTTTCGCGGTCATGATGCTGGCGACGAACATCCTTTTCGGCCTCATCGTCCTGCTCATCGGGGCGCCGCTGTACTTCCTGGTGGTGACGGCGCTGTACCGGATCACCCTGGAGTTCTTCATGGTGATCTTCCGGATGGCCGAGGACATCCGGGCGCTGCGCGAGCGCGGCGAGATCCGCTAGGCGGTCCCGCGTCCGGGGCTGGCCGGCGGCGGCCAGCCCCGTTGCCGCACGCCCTCATGTCCTCTCGCTGGGCGGCACGTCACCCCAGTTAACCCGGCCCGGGTGACGTGCCCGCGCCAGCCTCCTCCCTAGGGTGCTCGGTGGGTCGCGGGCACCGTGCCCCGGGTGCTCTCCCCGCCCCGGCGCACAATGGAGCGGAGGAACAGGAGGGCACGTGACCATGGAGATTCGCTCCTACGTCGCGCTCGGGGACAGCTTCACCGAGGGACTCGACGATCTGACGGCCGCCGATGGCGGCTACCGGGGCTGGGCGGACCGCTTCGCCGAACACCTGGCCGACCTCCAGCCTGGCCTGCGGTACGCGAACCTGGCCGTGCGCGGCAAGGTCTTGCAGGAGGTCGCCGACGAGCAGCTGCCGCAGGCCATCGCCATGCGGCCCGACCTGGTCAGCATCGCGGCCGGCGGGAACGACATGCTCCGGCCCGGCGCCGACCCGGACCTGCTGGCGGAGTCCTTCGATGCGGTCATCCTGGAGCTGCAGCAGGCAGGCCTCCCGGTGCTGATGTTCACCGGCTTCGATCCGCGGTTCCCGGTACTCCGGCTCATCCGCGGCAAGGTGGCCGCGTTCAACATGCACCTGCGGGCCATCGCCGACCGGCACCACTGCTACCTGGTGGACCTGTGGTCCATGCCGGTGCTGCGCGATCCCCGGGCCTGGAGTGCCGACCGGCTGCACCTGACCCCCGACGGCCACCACCGGGTGGCCCTGCGGGCGTGCGAGGCGATGGGCGTGCCGGCGGACGAGGACTGGCGGGAGCCGTGGCCGCCGCTGGACCGGCTGCCCCGCTCGGCCGCGCTCGGCTGGCTGTCGGCCCGCCGGATGGACGCCCGGTGGGCGCGGGCGCACGCGGCGCCCTGGGTGGGGCGGCGCATCCGCGGCCGCTCCTCCGGGGACGGCATCCCGCCCAAGCGCCCGCGGCTGCTGCCGCTGGCCGAGGCGCCGTCCCGGCCGGGCGGCCCGGGCCTGGAGGTCGGCTCGCTGGGACAGCCCGCCTCGTAGGCCCGGCACCCCCGGGCGCATATATCGCTCGACAGTTATATGCTGGAGTGGTTATGCTTGCCGGGTGTTCGAGGTACTGGCCGACCGCAGCCGCCGGAACATCCTGGACCTGCTCCGCGAGCAGGAACGGGCGGTCGGCGACCTGGTGGCCGCGACCGGCCTGAGCCAGCCCGGCGTCTCCAAGCACCTGCGCGTGCTGCGGGACGCGGCCTGGTCAACGTCCGGGCCGAGGGCCAGCGCCGCCTGTACCGGCTGCGGCCCGAGCCGCTGGCCGAGATCGAGGAGTGGCTGGCGCCGTACCGGGCCGCCTGGCGGGACCGGCTGGGCGTGCTGGCCCGGGACGGGGATCAGTGGACGCTCACCTTCACCCGCCGGCTGGCCCACCCGGTCGAGCAGGTCTGGCGGGCGGTGACCGAGCCCGAGCACCTGGCCGCCTGGTTCCCGCAGCAGATCACCGGGGAGCGGCGGGCCGGGGCGCCGCTGCGCTTCGTCAGCTCAGCGGGCGACGGCTTCGACGGCGAGATGCTCGCGTTCCAGCCGCCCACGCTGCTGGAGTTGACCTGGGGCGGTGACCGGCTGCGCATCGAGTTGCGCCCGGACGGCCCCGGCACCGTGCTCACCCTGACCGACACGTTCGGCGAGCTGGGCAAGGCCGCCCGGGACGCGGCCGGCTGGCACGAGTGCCTGGACCGGCTGGCCGCCTCCCTGGCCGGCACCCCGCTGCCCGGCTGGGGCGAGACCTGGCGGCAGGTGCACCCGCTCTACACCGAGCGGCTGGGACCGGAAGCCGCCACGATCGGCCCGCCGCCCGGCTACGAGGAGCACGCCGGCCGCCGGGGCTGACCCGTCAGGGGGCCAGGCCGGCCAGGATCTCCTCCAGGCGGGCCAGCGCCCCCGCGACCCAGGGCAGGGCCAGCGGGTCCGCGGCGGCCAGCGCGGTCTCCCGCTGCTCCTCGGTCTCGCCGTAGAGCAGCCCGGTGGCCACCCGCATCCGCAGCGCCCGCGGCTCCTCACCGAACGCGCTGGCCGGCAGCACCCCCAGGCCGTAGCGGTGCAGCAGGTGCCCGGCGACATCCGCCCCCGTGACCAGGCCGTGGGCCGCGCGCAGGTGCGCGCGCCAGGGCCCGAAGTCGGGGTAGAGGTAGAACGCCGCCTGGGGCGCGGGCACCGCCAGCCCCGCGGCGGCGAACCGGTCCGCCACCCCCCGGGCCACGGCTGCGTGCAGGGACCGGCTCCGGGAAATCCGTTCGGTCAGTGCTTGTGGTTCCGTGAAGGCGAGGGCCGCGGCCTGCTGGATGGGCAGCGACGGGGCGGACCATATCTCGCTGCCGATACCAAGCAGCGCCTGCCGCAGCGCCCGCCCGGTGGGGCTGTCCGGCAGCCGGGCCACGCCGATCCGCCAGCCGCCCAGCGCCAGGCTCTTGCTCAGCGCGGTGGTGACCACGGTCCGCTCCGGTGCGTAGCGCACCGGGCTGGCGAACTCCGCCCCGGGGTCGTGCACCAGGTCCCGGTAGATCTCGTCGGCGATGATGACCAGGTCATGCTCCCGGGCCACCCGGCACAGCGCCTGCACGCTGGCCGCGCTGGCCAGCCGCCCGGTCGGGTTGTCCGGCAGCGTGAGGACCACGGCGCCGATCCGGCGGCCCGCCTGCCGGGCCCCGGCCACCGCCCGGGCCAGCCCGCCCGCGTCGCACACCCCGCCCTCGCCGGGCGAGGCCGGCACGAAATGCGGCCGGACACCGATCATGGCAGCCTGGGCGGCGTAACTGACCCAGCTGGGCTGCGGCACGGCGACGTCCGCCCCGAGCGCCAGCAGCAGGCCGAACAGCAGTGCTTTGCTCCCCGGGCCGCAGATGACCTGGGCGGGGTCGGTGGGAGTGCCGCGGCGTGCCCAGTAGCCGGCGGCCGCCTCGCGCAGCGTGCCGAGCCCGGCCACCGGGCCGTAGGCGTTCCCGCCGCTGGCCGCGGCCAGGGCGTCCCGGAGCAGCGGGTGGGCAGGCAGCCCGGCCTCACCGAAGGCGAGCGGCAGCACCGGCTCGCCGGCCCGCCGCTTCCGGGCCATGGTCTCGTTGGCGGCCAGCGTGGCGGACACCGGGACCCGCGCCCCGGCCAGCACGAAGGGCCGGCGGGGGCGCGGCGGCGGCCTGGTGCAGGACGGTCGCGGGGGGCGCTGGCGGGGCAGCGGCGGGCGGCGGGACCGGCGCGGCGGTCACGGCGACGGGGTCGCCGGGCAGGGTGGACGGCATGGCTGTACCAGCCATGGACATGGCTCTCGACTCCTCGATACGGGGACCTGCGCGCCGCGCTGCGCCGAAACGTGATCGTCACATAAGCGGGGTCTCGGGGACCCGGCGACCACCCTGACCAGCATGCCTTCAGGTTATGCATTAGCACAAGCAGCTATATCTAGGGTGAAGGGTAAGCTCGGCTTATGCTCGATCTGCGCCGCCTCCGGCTGCTCAAGGAATTCGCCGGGCGGGGGACCATCGCCGCCACCGCGGCCGCCCTCGGCTACACCCCGTCCGCGGTGTCCCAGCAGCTGGCCGCCCTGGAGCGGGAGGCGGGCGTGATCCTGCTCGACCGGACCGCGCGGTCGGCCGAGCTCACCGACTCCGGCCGGCGCCTCGCCGTCCATGCCGAACGCATCCTGGCCCAGGTGGAGGAGGCTGAGGCCGAGCTGTCCGCCCAGGAACGCGAGCCCTCCGGGCGGGTGTCGGTGGCCGCGTTCCCCACCGCCGCCGCGGCCTTCGCGCCCGCCCTGGCGCGCAGCCTGCGCGCGCACCCGGCGCTCACCCTGCTGCTCCGCCAGACCCAGCGGGACGAGGGCCTGAACGCGGTGCGCTGGGGCGAGGCCGACGTCGCCCTGGTGGACGACTGGACCGGCAGGCTGGCCGACAACGGGTCCGGGGTACTCCAGTTCTACCCGCTGGTCCGCGATCCGCTGGTGCTGGTGGTGCCGCGCGGCCACCCGCTGGCCGACCCGGACGAGCCCGTGGACCTGCGCAAGCTCAGCCAGACGAGCCGCTGGATGGCCGCCCCCGCCGGGGAGGCGTCCCGGCAGGCCACCGACCGGCTGCTCGCCGCGGCCGGCGGGGCACCGGCCATGCCCTGGGAGTTCGAGGGGCTGGGCACCATCCTGTCCCTGGTCTCCCGGGGCATCGGGGTGGCCGCGGTGCCCCGGCTGGCCCTGGCCGCCGGGGAGGGCCGGGTCGCGGTCCGGGAACTGCCCGGCTCGGACATGGCCCGGGACGTGTACGCGGTGGCCCGGACGGCCAGCGTGCGCCGCCCCGGGGTGGCCGTGGTCCTGACCGCGCTGCACGACGGCGCCCGTCACCTCTCCTCCCGGCCCCGCCGCCCGCGCGGTGCCCCGGCCCCGGACGGTGCCGCCTTGCCGTCCCCCGGACTGCCCTCGCCCCCCTGAAGGCCGTCCCCCCGGCCGCCGCCAGGCCGTCCCCCGGACTACGCGCTGACTCGTGACCGCCTGCGTGGTCCCGGCCCGCCGCCACCCCCGGTCGCCTGCGTCTGTGCGGTGAGTTTGGCTCCCCTATGCCCCCCAACTCACCGCGCAGCCGCCGGCCTACCCGGCTGCTGCGGGTGTGTGGTGTTTTTGGGGGCGTGGGGGACCCGAAGTCACCGCACAGACGCAGACGGGCGGGGGCGTGGCGGGCGGGGGCGGGGCGGGGCGGGGCGGGGGGAGTTATCCACAGGGAGGGAAGTCGGGTGGCGGCGGGCGGCCACGGCGGGTGAGAGTGGCCGCATGGCACGAGTCTTACCCGTCACCTGCCGCGAACTGCTGGGCACGCAGCATGGCGTGATCTCCCGCCCCCAGGCGCTGGCGGCCGGGATCGGGCCGGAGACGGTCAAGTCGATGGTCCGCACGGGCCGCTGGCAGCAACTGCACCGTGGCGTATACGCGACCTACACCGGGGAGCCGGACCGTCTGGCCCAGATGTGGGCCGCGCTGCTGCGGGCGGGCCCGGACGCGGTCCTCAGCCACCGCGCCGCGGCCGAATTAGACCACTTGGTGCCGCCTGGCAGCCAGGGCGCCTCCGTGGCCATCCACGTCTCCGTCCCGCGCGAGCAGCATGTCACTCCCATCGCCGGGGTGGTGCTGCACCGGCGGGCCAGCCTCGCCCGCCTCCGGCACCCGGCGGCCAGCCCACCCCGGACCCGGATCGAGGAGACTGCCCTCGACCTGGCCCTGGACGCCCGGACCATGGATGACGCCATGGCCTGGCTGGCCCGGGCGTGCGGCAGCCGGCTGACCACCCCCGCCCGGCTGGAGGCCGCACTGACGGCCCGGCACCGGGCCCGGTGGCGCCGCGAACTGGCCGCCGCGCTGGCCGACGTGGGCGCCGGAGCCCATTCCCTGCTGGAACTCAGGTACCTGCGGGACGTGGAGCGGCCGCACGGGCTGCCTGCCGGGCAGCGCCAGGCCAGGGCGAGGCAGGGATCGCGGAACGCCTACCGGGACGTGCTGTATGAGCAGTTCCGGGTGGCGGTCGAGACCGACGGGACCGTCGCGCACCCGCTGGAAGCCCGGTGGCGGGACCAGGAACGCGACAACGCCTCCGCGGCCGGTGGCCTCGTCACGCTGCGCTATGGCTGGGCGGCCATCACCCAGCGCCCCTGCTGGGTGGCGTCGGAAGTGGCGGCCGTCCTGCGGAGCCGGGGGTGGTCCGGCGCGGTCCGTCCCTGCCACCCAGCCTGCCCCGCCGTCACCGCCGAACGCGGAGCCTCGTAGCGCGGCCGGCCCCGGCGGGCGGCGGCCCCGGCGGACGGCGGCCCCGGCGGCGGCCCCGGCGGACGGCCGGCCGCCGGGCGTCAGGCGTCAGGCGTCGCGCTCGATGGGGCAGCTCATGCAGCGGGGCCCGCCGCGGCCGCGGCCCAGTTCGCTGCCGGGCACCTCGACCACCTCGACGCCGTTGTCCCGCAGGTAGTCGTTGGTGGTCACGTTGCGGTCGTAGGCGACCACCACCCCGGGCTCGATGGCCAGCACGTTGCAGCCGTCGTCCCACTGCTCCCGCTGGGCGGCCGCCACGTCCTGCCGGGCGGTGAGCACGGTGATACTGGGCAGCCCCAGCGCGGCGGCGATCGCGGTGTGCATGTCCTCCGGGGGGTGGTCGGTCACCTTGAGCTCCCGGGACGACGCGCCCGGCTCGACGGTGTAGGACGGCAGCATGCCCAGCCCCAGGTACTTGGTGAACACCCCGTAGTCGCACATGGTCATCACGGTGTCCAGGTGCATGAACGCCCGGGCCTTCGGCATGTCGAGGGCCACCAGGCAGCGCGCCGCCCCGGCGGAGAACAGCCGGTGGGCCAGCATCTCCAGTGCCATCGGGGTGGTCCGCTCGCTCATCCCGGCCAGCACCGCGCCGTTGCCGATGACCAGGATGTCGCCGCCCTCGATGGTGGCCGGGGCGGCGTCCTCCCCGTGGTACCAGACCTCGAAGCCGCCGCTGGCGAACATCGGGTGCCACCGGTAGATGGCCTCGTCGTTGACGATCTCCCGGGTCCGCGGCGGCCGGGCCATCGCGTTGACCGACACCCCGCCGTAGATCCAGCACGAGGTGTCCCGCTGGTAGAGCAGGTTGGGCAGCGGGGCCAGCACGAACTCGTCCATCCGCAGCGAGTGGAACGCGATGCTCTTCGGCTCCGGGGCCAGTTCCAGGAACTCGCGCTTGGTGATGCCGCCGGTCAGGATCAGGGCCAGCCCCGGGGAGTCCATGCCCTCGACACCCGCCCGCAGCGCATCGCAGGCCAGCGGCCCGTGCATCCGGGAGTCGAACACCCGGGACAGGATGTAGTCCCGCGCCTGGGGGATGTCCAGGGTCTCGGCCAGCAGGGTGCCGTAGTAGTGCACGGTCACCCCCCGGGCGGCCAGCGCGGCGGCGAACTCGTCGTGCTCCGCCTGGGCCCGCCCGGCCCACAGCACGCCGTCGAACAGCAGGTCGCTGGCGTTGTCCGGGGTGAGCCGCCGCAGTTCCAGGTCCGGCCGGTGCAGCACGACCTGCCGCAGCCGGCCGACCTCGGAGTTGACACCCAACATGCGCTCTCCCCTTCGATGACGGGTGGTGCTGCCTCATCATCCATGATCCCCGGCTACGCTCCCTGGGTGGACCTAGACCTTGACCTTTCCCAGGATGCGGCCAGGCTGACCGCGGCCCTGGTCGATGTGCCCTCGGTCAGCGGGGACGAGGAGCGCCTTGCCGACATCATCGAGGCGGCGCTCCGCCCGCTGCCCCACCTGGAGCTGGCCCGGGACGGCAACGCCCTGGTCGCCCGGACCCAGCTGGGCCGCCCGCAGCGGGTGGTGCTGGCCGGGCACATCGACACGGTCCCGGTGGCCGGCAACCTCCCCTCCCACGCCGAGCACGGCCTGCTCTACGGCTGCGGCAGCTGCGACATGAAGTCCGGGGTGGCGGTCCAGCTGCGGCTGGCCGCCTCGCTGCCCGGGCCGCGCTGCGACGTCACCTACGTGTTCTACGACGGGGAGGAGGTCGAGGCGGAGCGCAACGGGCTGCTCCGGCTGTCCCGCAACGCCCCGGACCTGCTGGCCGGGGACCTGGCCGTGCTGCTGGAGCCCACCGATGCGCGGATCGAGGGCGGCTGCCAGGGCACGATGCGGGCTGAGGTCCGCGCGTCCGGCGAGCGTGCGCACAGCGCCAGGTCCTGGAACGGGCTTAACGCCATCCACGCTGCCGGTGCCATCCTCGACGTGCTCCGGGCCTACGTGCCGAGGGAACCCGAGGTGGACGGGCTGAGGTACCACGAAGGGCTGAACGCCGTGTTCATCAGCGGGGGAGTGGCGGGCAACGTCATCCCGGACGAGTGCGTGGTCGCGGTCAACTACCGGTTCGCGCCGGACCGCTCGGTGGCCGATGCCCAGCAGCACGTCCGCGAGGTGTTCAGCGGGTTCGAGGTGGAGTTCACCGACTGGGCCGCCGGCGCCCGCCCCGGCCTGGGCGACCCGGCGGCGGCGTCGCTGCTGGCCGCGGTGGGCGGTACCCCGCGGGCCAAGTTCGGCTGGACGGACGTGGCCCGGTTCGCCGAGCTCGGCATGCCCGCGGTCAACTACGGCCCGGGCGACCCGGAGATCGCGCACTCCCGCGGCGAGCACGTGCCGATGGAGCAGATCGCCGAGGTGGAGGGCCGCCTGCGCGCCTGGCTCACTCCCTGACCCCGGCGCGGATGCCGGCCCGGCGGGCCGGCCCCGGCATGCGGGCCACCCCCGGCATGCAGGCCAGCCCCGGCATGAAATTCAAGGGATTGCTGTTCGCCCGGAACAGCAATCCCTTGATCAGTAGTGCGGGGGGTGGCTACTTGGCCGGGCCCTCGATCAGGGTGACCGAGGAGGTGTGGTTCTGCCGGCCGGTGTCCACCCAGGTCAGCGAGACGGTCGCGCCGGGGTGGTACTTGCGCATGATGGTGGTCAGCGCGTTCGCGTTGCTCACCGACTGCCCATTCACCCCGGTGATCACGTCGCCCACCCGGATCCCCGACTTGAAGGCGGGGGTGCCCTGGTAGACGTTGCAGATCAGCGCGCCCGAGGCGGTCGGCGGGGTGTAGTTGAACCCGCTATTGGCCAGGCACTGGCTCGCGTCGCTGACGTTGTCCACGCCGACCCCCATGAAGCCGCTCGGGCCGATCAGGATCTTGGCGCCGCCGTGCCCGGCGGCGATCTGGCGGGCGATGGTCAGCGCCTTGTTGATCGGGATGGCGAACCCCTGCGCGGTGCCGGCACCGCCCAGGTTCTGGCTGTTCGCGGCGGTGTTCATGCCGATCACCTGGCCGGCCGAGTTGGCCAGCGCGCCGCCGGAGTCGCCGGCCGCGATCGCGGCATTGGTCTGCAGCATGCCGTGCAGCGTCTCGGTGTTCACCCCGCTGCCCGAGTCGCTGGCGGTGATGGTCCGGTTCAGCGCGGTGATGGCCCCACTGGTCACGGTCGGCGGGCCGCCGCGGCCGCCCGCGTTCCCGATGGCCACCACCCCGGTGCCCAGCTTCACCTTGGACGAGTCACCGACCTGGATGGTCTTGAGGCCCGAGGCGCCCTGCAGCTTGATCAGCGCCACGTCATCGCTGGGGTCCACCCCGATCACTTTGGCGGCGTAGGTCTTGCCGCCGACCACCAGCGTGGAGCGGAGCGACGTCGAGCCCTCCACCACGTGATTGTTGGTGAGCACCACGCCGTTGGGGGACAGCACCATGCCGGTCCCGGCGGCGGCCCCGTTCTCGTACTTGAGCGTGGAGTTGATGTCCACGATGCCCGGCTCGACCTTGTTGGCCACCGCCTGCTCGTTGACGTTCGCGGTATTGGCCCCGCCCGAGTTGCCCTTCGGCGACGGGATCTGCTGCGAGGACACGTTGCTGCCGGACGACGAGGAGTCGTGGGTCAGCGCGACCACGGCGCCCGCGCCCGCGGCCGCGGCGAGCGCGGCGACCACCACGTAGACGACGGCCCGGTGCTTGCGCCGCGGCGGCTCGGGCTCGTGCCCGAAGCCGAGGATGCCGCCCGGGCCCCAGCCGCCGGCGCCGGGCGGGGTGTCCCAGGGGCCTGCGCCCCCGGCCTGCCCGTAGCCCTGCTGGCCGTAGCCCGGCTGGCCGTATCCGGGCTGGCCGCCAGCCTGCCCGTACCCGGGCTGACCGGAGCCCTCCTGGCCGGAGCTGCCCTGGGGGTAGCCGGGCTGGCCGTATCCGGGCTGGCCGGGCCTTCCTGGCCGGAACCGGCCTGGGGGTAGCCGGGCTGGCCGTATCCGGGCTGGCCGGGGCCTTCCGGTCCCGCGCTCGCCTGGGCGTACCCGGGCTGGCCGCCACCCTGGGCGTAGCCGGGCTGGCCGAAGGAGGCCTGGCCGTACCCAGGCTGGCCGTATCCCGGCTGGCTGTACCCGCCCGGCTGCCCGTAGCCCGGCTGCTGCCCATAGCCGGGCGGCGCGTATCCGCCCGCACCGTAGCCCGGCGGGCCATAAGGCGGCTGCGGTCCGTACCCGCCGGCGCCTTCCTGGCCGAACGCGGCCGCCTGCTGCTCGGGTGCCACGCCCGTTCCGGGCTCACCCGGCTGATCTCCGGACGACTCCCAGGGCCGCGGAGACCCGCCCTGGCCGGCGGCCGTGCCGCCCGCTGAGGACCAGGGATCGCTGCCCGTGCCCGGCGCCCAGGCCGAACCGGGGTCGGGGCTGGCAGGCCTGGGGTCGGGGCCGGCGGGCCCGGCGGCCGGGCCGGGACCCGCCGTACCGCTGTCCTGCGGCCGCACGGGCTCGGCCGCAGGAACCCCCTCGGGCTGCTGGCCAGTGTCGGCGGAGACGATCCAGGGATCGTGGCCGGCCGGGCCGGGCCCGGCCCCATCCGCCGGGGTGGCGCTGCCCGGCTGGCTGCTGCCGACGGCCGGGTCGGGCTGGTGCTCCTCCGGAATGGGTGACCAGGCACCCATGTACTCCGGCGGCTGGCCGCCATCCCGGTCCTGACCTTCATGCATCCGTATCACCTTTGTCCCGGATTACAGCCTACGTTCGTGCGTATCGCTGCCGGTGGCCGGGCGCGCGGCCCGTGCCTTCCAGGCACCTCTCAGTAAGCACCACGAATCTGGACGTTAGCTGAATGCGTCCTGAGGATTCCTCATCCATGCCCGGGTCCGTGCCGCCGGGCCGGTGGCCCGGACGGTCCCGGCGGGCCCCCCGACCAGGCCGTGGTCGGCCAGTGGGCCCACGGCGAGACCGCGGGCCGCGCACTCGCCGAGGAGCCAGGGGATCGCGCCCAGCGCGGCCGCCGCCGCCCCCTGCGGGGCGAGGGCGTCCGAGTCGTGCAGCAGCACGGTCGCTCCGCCGTCCAGGGTGGCGCTCAGGCTGGCCTGCACCGTTTCCGGTGTCGCGCCCGGGTCCCATTCGCGTCCCCAGCAGGTCCACAGCACCGGCCGCAGCCCGAGCCGGTGGCAGGCCAGCAGTGAGCCCGCGCTGAGCACGCCGTACGGCGGCCGGTACAGCCGGGGCGCCGAGCCGGTCGCCTCGGCGATCGTGTCGCAGGCCCGGGCCAGGTCGTCGTGCAGCGCCCGCGGCCCGCGGAGGGTGGCGTAACGGTGATCCCAGCCGTGCACGCCGATCTCGTGCCCGGCCGCGGCGATCTCCGCGGCCAGTGAGCGGGCCGCGGCGGCCATCGGGCCGAGCAGGAAAAACGTGGCACGCACCTGATGCGCATCCAGCGTGGCCAGGAAGCTAGGTGTAGCGCCCGGGTCCGGCCCGTCGTCGAAGGTGAGTGCCACATGGCCGGCCCGGCCCTGGCCCGCCAGCCCGGGGAAGAAGCGGCGGCGCACCGGCCCGATCGCGGTGATCCCGGGCGCGCCCTGGCCGACGGCCAGGCCGGCCAGGCCGAGCAGTGCCGCGCCCAGCATGCCCTTGCGCACGTCGGCTCCTCCGTCCTCTCCCGCGGACCATACCCAGCACGCCGGGCTTGCCCGCCTTTCCCTCAGTGCCCCGGTTGGCCCGCTTCACGCGGGGTGGCGCTCACCCGGGTCAGGGTGGCCATGCGTGAGCGGCCCGGACGGGAGGAGCGGGCGATGCGAGGGGGCTCGGCGGCCCTGGCCGCGGTGGGCCAGCCGGGCAGCCGGCGGATCAGGCGGGCAGCCGGCGGATCACCCGGGCAGGCGGGGAAGCTGCGCGGTGCTCCCGGTGGCGTGAATGGCGTGGAGCAGGATCTTGTTTATCTTGGCGCGCTCGGCGTCCAGGACGGCCGTATCCCGGCGCAGCGCCGCCGCGGCCTGCTGCCGCGCCGCGGGCTGCGTGGCCGCGGCCTCATTCGCCACGTCCTCCTGGACCCGGACCGCATAGGGGGAACACCAGAAGACCAGGTCGTTGACCACGGTATCGAGGTGGAAGCCGGCCAGTGACTCGGTCACCTGGTACTGGCTCATGTCATCGATCGGCTGGCTGTTGGCCGGCTCGCAGTTGGCCGCCCCGGCGTGCGCGATCTGGACCGTATCCCGGACCCGGGACGCCGCGCCGGCGCCCGTGCCGATCCCGTGCAGCGCGGTCAGCGATTCGCTGACCCCGCCGGCGCAGGACTCATAGCCGGTCCGCATGTCGGCCAGGAACCCGTTGAGGTCGGAGGCCAGCTGCGAGTGGGTGGGCTTGTGCACCAGCCCCACCAGGACGGCGCCGATCACCAGCAATGCGCCGGCCAGCCAGGCCCAGCGCGGCGTCTTACGGACCGGCCACCGGGTGGCCCGGATGGGGACGTACGGGGGGTCGGTCCTGGTCGGGGTGTCCATGCCGGTCAGCCCCGCCCGCTCGCCGAGGTCATCATCGCTACCCCGCTGTTCAGTTCGGCCCGGGTCACCGCGCCGTAGATGGTCCGCACGATCCGGTGCCGGCTGTTCAGGAAGAAGGTGACCGGCAGGACGGGCGCCTGGTAGGAGAGGGCCGTGGCTATCGGGGCGGACACCACCGGGTACTGCACGCCGGCCTGGCGGATGAACGCCTCGGCCTTGGTGGCCGAATCGGCGCTGTCGATGCCGAGGATGGTGACCCGGCCGTGCGCCGCCCGGAAGTACCTCGCGATCAGCGGGGTCTCCCGCTGGCACGGGGCGCACCACGAGGCGAAGAAGTTGAGGATCAGGGGATGGCCGGAGTAGCTCGCGAGCGAGAGGTGCTGGCCGGGATGCCCCAGCACGGCCAGGCTGAAGGCCGGCGCGGGCCGGGGCGGCTGCGCGGCGGCCGCCTTCGGCGGGCTCCCCGAGGTGGCGCTCAGCGCCAGCAGGGCCACGATGACCGCGGTCAGCGCGGCCGTGGACGTCAGCACCAGCCGGCCGCCCGGCTCCGGGTGCGGAACCACGTGCGCAGGCCACGGTCCGGGCGCCCGCTGCCCGGCCCGGCCGCCAGCTCATCGGTGCCGCCGCTGGCCGTGTTCGAGGTCATCTGTTCCTGCTTGCCCATGGATCATCCTTCAGCGTCCGGTCCGCCGCCGGGTCCGCGAAGCCCGGCCGCCCAGTTCAGTGCCCCGGCCGGGAGGCCGGCGACGGCACTGACCGCGGGCGCCGGGAGGACCAGCTCGAACTCGCTGCCCTCGCCGGGCCTGCTGCGCACCCGGACGTCACCGCCGTGGGCGTGGGCCACGGCGCGGACCAGGGGCAGCCCCAGCCCGGTGCCCTTGGCACCCGCGCTGGCGGCCGCGGGGCCACCGGCCGGCGATCCCGTCCGGAACCGGTCGAAGATGTGCGCCAGCTCCGTGGGCAGGATTCCCGTCCCTGTGTCCGCGACGATCATACGCACCGGCATCCCGGGCCCGCTGGCCGCCACCGAGAGCTCGATCGTGTCGCCGCTGGCCGTGTGCCGCACCGCGTTCTCCAGCAGGGCGTCCACCGCCAGTGCGAGGCGTTCCCGGTCCGCGCTGACCGTCACCCGGTCCAGCCGCCCGATCCGCCACTGCCGCTCGGCGGTGGGCCGCCAGCGGCGGATGACGTCCATCGTGAACCGGTCCAGGGCGATGGGCTCTGGGCGCAGGAAGTCGGGGTCCTCGGACGCGGCGATGACCAGCAGCCGCTCGCCCAGCCGGCGCAGCCGGGCCAGTTCGCCCACCACCACCTGGATGTCCCGCCGTTCGGCGCGGTCGGAGAGCTCCTGGGCCAGCAGCTCGGCGTGCCCCAGCGCGATGGTGATCGGGGTGCGCAGCTGGTGCGAGGCGTCCTGCAGGAACCGCCGCTGGGTGGCCAGCAGCCGCGCGTTCTCCTCGCTGACCAGCTCCCGCTCCTGGTCCGCGGCCAGCCTCCGCTGGGCGTGCCAGACCATCAGCCAGAACATCGTGGCCATCAGCGGGACTTCGTTCAGCTCGTCCACCGACTGGGCTCCGCGCCACACGTCCACGCTGATCGCGGCGAACGTGGTGACCATGACCACGCCAAGCACCCACAGGGTGGGCCGGGTCGCCCAGACCCGGAACCCGTAGAGCAGGGTGAGGCTGATCCAGATGAAGTGGAACGGGATCGTCTCCCAGCGCGAGAAGACCAGGATGCAGAGCAGGTTGGCCGCGGAGAAGACGCCCCACACCAGGTCCACCCAGGCGACCCGCCAGGGCCAGCCGAAGCCGTCCCGGGCTGCGGCCGGGGCGCGGGTGACCGGGCCGCCGACCGGATGGCGCCGCCCAGGGCCCCGGGCGAAAGGCAGCCCCGACGGGAGCGAGTGCCACAGCCCGGCCGGCAGGGCCGTGCGCAGCCGGGAACGGCCCGCCTCGTCCGGGTCCATGCTCCCGGCGTCACGCCGTGAGCTGGTATCCCTCACCACGCACCGTCTTGATCAGGCCGAAGCCGAGCTTGGAGCGGAGCCGCCGGACGCAGACGTCCACGACGTTGGAGCCGGGATCGAAGTCGTACCCCCACACGGTCGCGAGCAGCTGCCCCTTGGTCACCGACTGGCCCACATGTTCCATCAGCTCGCGGAGTAGCAGGAACTCCAGGCGGGTCAGCGGGACCGGGCCGTGCCCGATGTTGGCCTCCAGCCGTCCGAAGTCCAGCACGAGCTCTCCTGCCCTGAGCACCTCAGCCAGTGGGTGGCCGTCGTCGCGAAGCCGGACCCTGACCCGGGCCAGCAGTTCCGCGAGCGAGAACGGCTTGGTCAGGTAGTCCTGGGCGCCCAGTTCCAGGCAGTCCACCTTGGTGGTCACGTCCGCGAGGCAGGACAGCACCAGGACCGCCTGCTCGGGCCGCTCGCGCCGGAGCCGGGCGAGGATCTCCCGGCCATCCAGGTCTGGCATGACCAGATCAAGGATCACCAGATCGTAATCCCCGGCCGTGGCCTGGCGCAGGCCATCTTTGCCGGTGCCTGCGAAATCGATTGCATAACCCGCGGCCGTCAGCGCGCGGGTGATGAACTCCCGGATCTGTGGCTCGTCATCCACAACGAGCAGCCGTGCTGCCGTCGGGTACCCCCCCGGCCGGTGGAGCGTCTTCGCAGGTGCGTTACGTGTCATGGGACATCAGGGCGATACGTCAGCACGGTGCGGCGGCGAATGGCGCCGCCGCCTGGGCGATCCCCTCGACGCAGGATGTACCGGAACACGGCGCGCGGTCAACCCTCGTTACCTAGGGGTTAACTGAGGCAAACCATTGCAGCACTCGTCCACCTCGTGATGTGTCGCTGAGCGAGCAAGTGGTAACAATCAGTAGCGTGATCGTGAAGCGACCGTACCGTGACCCTGGTCCAGCAGGAACGTTACCTGGATGAGACATCTTGATCATGACAATTTCGTCATTGAGTGGCTGCCTGGTTGCCGAGGTACCGCGAACGATCGCAAGATCGGGACCAGACGAGACTTCCGGCCCGGAGTCATGGGGACATTGCGGCCGGCCCCAGTCGTGTGCGCGAGGCGCCGCGAAGAAGCGAGGTGGTGACTGGTGTCTCTGCCGGCCCGTATCGCGACCCTGGTGGTGGCTTTCGCCGCCGTGGTCGCAGGTGCGGTCTTCATTGCCGTCTACTACATCGGCGGCAGCCCACCGGTGGTGAACTACACGCCGGTGGCCTCCGGTGGGTCCGTCAACGTGGTGCTGCAGGAAGACCCGCAGAACAACTCGACTACCGAGCCGGACTGGGTGAGCTACTTCGTCCAGGACCCGAAGACCCACGCCTGGGTGCACACCACGCTGTTCCAGGTCCCGGCGAACACCCGGGTGAACATGACGATCCTGGGCTACGACGGCTGCACCCCGGCCCGCAACAACTACTGGAGCACGATCCAGGGCACCGTGGGCAACGCGATCACCGTGCAGCAGTTCAAGACCGTCGGCCAGCCGCTCGGCCCGGCCAAGCGGGTCTCGCTCATCAACACCTGGTCGGACTGCAGTGTCGGGCACACGTTCGCCATCCCGAGCCTGCACGTGTTCGTGCCGGTGGCCTCGCCTAACACCACGCTGTTCAACAACAACGGGTGCAGCGACTCCCCGTGCACGGAGGGCCCGCACTCGATGGTGAAGTTCAGCTTCTTCACGCCGAAGCACGCGGGGACGTTCCGCTGGCAGTGCTTCATCCCCTGTGGTGGCGGGTTCCTGGACGGCAACGGCGGCCCGATGCAAACGCTCGGTTACATGATGGGCAACATGGAGGTGTCAGCCTGATGGCCGCGTCCGAGGCCCCGGCGGCCGCCGACAACGAGCGGGCGGAGCCGAACCACGGCCTCCGGATCTTCCTGATCTGGGTCGTGCTCGCGCTCGTCGCCGACCTGCTCATCTGGTTCGTCTGGTACCCGCACATGCCTCCGGGCCGGATGTCGGATTCCGCGGCGGGCCAGCAGTTCGACATCGCGGTGCTCGCCCTGGCGGCCGCCCCGGTCATGCTGTTCGTGTACACCTACTTCGGCTACACGTTCGTCAACTGGCGGCACCGTGACGGTGACGACGACGACGGGCCGCCGATCTTCGGGCACACCAAGCTGCAGGCCGCCTGGATCGGCGGCACCGCGGTGATCGTGCTCGCCGCCTTCGTGTTCGGCACCGTGGAGCTGATCGTGCCGGCCGGCGCGGGCGCCGGCGAGGGCCCGCTGCCGGTGTGGAAGCCGACCACCTCCAACTGGCTGCAGGTGCAGGTGATCGGCCAGCAGTGGGCGTTCACCTACCGGTACCCGCAGTTCGGCGGGATGGAGTCCACGCAGCTGCTGCTGCCGGCCAACCGCACCATCGAGTTCAACGTGACCTCGCTGGACGTGATCCACAGCTTCTGGGCCTACCAGCTCGGGGTGAAGGCCGACGCCAACCCGAACGTGAACAACGTCGCCTACACGAACACCAAGAGCGAGCTGGGCAGCTTCACCGTCCGGTGCAGCGAGCTGTGCGGGATCTGGCACGGCGCCATGTTCAACTACGGCCACATCGTGACACCGGCCGCCTTCAACGCCTGGGCCACCGCGACCGAGAATGCCCAGCGGAGGAACGGCACGCTGGCCGCGCTGCCGCCGTACTCGCTCACCTACGACCCGACCGTGATCCCGCAGCTTGGCAAGGTCCTGGTCAAGAACGGGATCACCGGTGCCGCCGGTTACTACTACCCGCCGTCCGACCCGGTGACGCCGTGATGGCCGCCCGCTCCCAGCCCACCGCCGCAACCGTTTCGATGAAGAGGTGAACGGATGTCCATCGAGATAGAGCCGGAAAAGGCGCAGGAGCCAGCGGGATCAGGCCCGTCTGGCCCGGCCCGTGCCCGGCAGTGGTGGATGCGGCCGGCCGTGCACACCGGGATCATCGGCGCCGTCATCGGCTACTTCCTGGGGCACTGGCTGGGCAACATGCTGTCCTACGGCTACGCCCGGAACGCGCTGTCGGACATGAACGACTTCCCGCTCGTGCTCGGCTACGTGTTCGGGACCGTCGGCTGGCTGGCCGGGCTGGGCGTGTTCAACGACCTGATCCGGCAGATGCTGGGCAAGCCGGTGCCGGTGGCCGAGGAGGAGACGGAGGCCGCCACCGGGCTGGCCCGGTACTTCCGGTACACCCTCGACCACAAGGTGGTCGGCCTCCAGTACCTGGTCGGCATGATCGTCTACTTCTGCACGGGCGGCCTGTTCGCCATGGCCATCCGGACCGAGCTGCTGTCGCCGACCTACCACATCATGAGCGCCAGCAACTACCTGATGGTGGTGGGCGAGCACGGCACCATGATGATGATGATGATGTCGTCCGTGGTGCTCGGCCCGTTCGGCCAGTACCTGATGCCGCTCATGATCGGCTCCAAGCGGATGGCCTTCCCCCGGCTGGAGGCGCTCGCCTTCTGGCTCACCCCGGCCGCGTACGTCGTCCTGCTCTCCGGCGTGCTGCTCGGCGGGTTCCCGACCGGGTGGACCGGGTACGCGCCGCTCAACGTGCAGGCCACCGAGGGCATGGACTCCTACGCGGTCGCCTTCGGGATCATGGGCGTCTCGCTCATCCTGGCCGGGTTCAACATCTTCGTGACCGTGGTCAACTACCGGGCCCCCGGCATGCGGTGGAGCCGCCTGCCGATGTTCGTCTGGTCGATGATCACCGTCTCGTTCCTCATGGTGCTGTCCGTCCCGGTCCTGGTCGGCGGCCTGTACCTGCTGGTCCTGGACCGCACCGTGGAGACCGCGAACTACGTGAACACGCTCGGCGGGAGCAGCTACCTGTACGAGAACCTGTTCTGGTTCTTCGGGCACCCGGAGGTGTACATCCTGGCCGTGCCCGGGTTCGGCATCGTGTCCGAGCTGATCCCGGTGTTCTGCCGGAAACCGCTGTTCGGCTACCGGGTGGCCGGGGCCGGCATGATCGGGGTGGCGCTGCTCAGCTTCTTCGTCTGGCAGCATCACCTGTTCATGAGCGGCATCAACCCGGAGATGCGGCCGCTGTTCATGCTGACCACCGAGCTGATCTCCATCCCGACCGGGTTCATCTACCTGGTGGCGATGGGCACGTTCTGGAAAGCGAAGATCCGGTTCACCGTGCCGATGATGTTCGCGCTCGGGCTGTACTTCAACTTCCTGATCGGCGGGATCTCCGGGGTGTTCGTGTCCGATGTGCCGGCGGACACCACCGAGCACGGCTCGTTCTTCGTGATGGCGCACTTCCACTACACGATCATGGGCGGGATCATCTTCGCCTTCTTCGGCGCGATCTACTACTGGCTGCCGAAGATGATGGGCATCCGGATGAACCAGAAGCTCGGCTATCTCCACTTCTGGACGATGTTCATCTTCTTCAACTCCACGTTCCTGCCGCTGTTCGCGGTGGGCATGCTGGGCCAGCCGCGCCGGGTGTACGAGTACGCCCGCAACCTCACCGGGCTCAACGACTGGGTGTCGATCTCCTCGTTCCTGCTCGGGGTGTCGATCCTGATCTTCCTGGTCAACTTCATCTGGTCCACCGTGTTCGCCCGGGAGAAGGAAGTCGCTAACCCATGGAACTCCCGCGGGCTGGAATGGCAGGTCTCCTCGCCGCCGCCGCCCGGGAACTTCGAGCACATCCCGGTGGTGCTGGCGGGCCCGTACGACTACGGCGTGAAGGACGCGCCGCCGGTCGCCGACCTGCACCCGCCGGTCGGCGTGGTAAGCGCGTCGTACGCGACCGCTGGCACCGGAGTGGAGGCCTAGGCCATGGCGGAGCAGACTACGCAGCCCTCGTCCGAGCTGGACCGGGCGGCTGAGGAGGCCGGCTTCTACCACGAGGCGGCCCTCAACGCCGCGTGGACCGGGGCCCGGTTCGCCATCGGCGCGCTGTCCTTCCTGTACGGGGCGTTCGCGTTCGCCTACTTCTACCTCCGCTCGGTCAACTCGAGCCGGGCGGTGGCAGGGATCCGGCTACCACGCACCCCCGATCGGGTACGGGGTGACGGTCCTGGTCCTGGTCGTGGCGAGCGCGCTGGTCCAGTACGTGGGCCTGGTGCGGATCAAGGCCGGGGCGAAGAATCGTCTGGCAGGCCGCGCGGCCTGGTGGCCCTGGTCCTCGGGGTGGCCGCGGTGGTGGTGCAGATCATCGACCTGCTGAACCTGCCGTTCCAGCCGGGCAGTTCCGGCTTCTCCAGCGTGTTCGTCGGACACCTACCCGGTCCTGCTGGTCAGCTGGCTGGCCGCGATGATCTGGCTGGAGATCCTGGTCATGCGGGCCCGGCCCATCCCGGGGATCTTCTTCGTGGAGCAGCCGCCCACCTACGCGGAGGCGTTCGCGGTCCAGCGGTTCCAGTCCTCGCTGAGCAGCTTCACGCTGATCTGGAACTTCATCGCCGATCGTGACGATCTTCTTCTTCATCCTGTTCTACGTGCTCTGAGCGGAAAGGAGTGGCCGGTCCGGGTGGGCTAGCGCCCACGTCAGCCACCGGCGGCCCACGACCGTCATGAACCTGGTTGTCTCGCACTGGTCGGCCAACGTGGCGGTCCTGGCTGGGTGCCTGCTGGTCACGGCAGTGCACCTGGCCGGGCTGCGCGGGCTGCGCGGCCGACGCGCGCCGCGGCGGCCTGCCGGTGCCGGCCGGGCTGGGACAGCAGGCGGTCGCGTTCTACTCCGGCCTGTCGCCGTGGTGATCGCGCTGGTATCCCCGCTGGGGTACTGTCGCGGCACCTGATCTGGGTCCGCACCCTGCAGGACATCCTGCTCGGGATCGTGGCGCCCGCGCTGCTCGTGCTCGGTGCGCCGTGGCTGGTGCTGTGCCGCGGGCTCGGGCCGGGCGCCGGCCAGGCCGCGCTGGCGCGTGCGGCCGCGGCGGGCTCCGTCCCGCCGCGGTGGCGTAGCTGGCCGGTGGCGGTGACGGCCGTGTTCACGCTGGTCTGGTGCGGCTGGTACGTGCCGCCGCTGTACGACGCGGGATTGCAGCACCCGCTGGTGTCGCCGTGCAGGTGGTCAGCTATCTTGGCCGTGGGCGTGCTGTTCTGGCTGCAGCTCATCGGCTCCCGCCCGTTCAGCCCGCGGTTCGGGCCGTTGCACCGGGTGATGCTCATCGCGTCCTGCGTGGTCACGGGCACCATCCTGGGCATGGTGCTCGGCTTCGGCGCGCAACGTGCTCTACCCGGCTTACCGGGCGGTGGGGCACCATCAGCGTGCTCACGGTGCCCTACGACCAGCAGGCCGGAGGGGCCGAGCTGTGGGTGCTCATGCTGCTGCCGTACGTGATCACCGGGATCTTCCTGCTCGTCCAGTGGTGAACATGAGGAGGAGACGGCGCCGTCTCCCTCGGCCTGGAGCGGATACTCCGGCCACCGAAGTCCACCTGGCCGGCCCGGACCGGGTGGCGATGACGCAGTCACCAGCTCCCCGCAGGAGGATAGAGTGCACGAAGTGATTCCCCCAGCCGCGCTGGTTGGCTATAACAACGGCTCGGCCGTGATGACGCTGGTCCTGCCCCTGGGCTTCTTCATCGTCGTGATGATCGCCCTCTACTTCGTCTTCACCAGGCCGCACACGGTGCCTGGCCACCGGCCGATCGCCGGGGCCAAGCCGGTCGCCCCTGACCCGGCAGACCGCGCGGGCCATGCCGACCGCCGACCGGCTTCTCGCTGGCGACCAGCGCGGGGGGCGCCGCCGCTGGCGGAGCGGGGCACCCCGCCGGTGGTCGGTGCGCGATCCGAGCCGATCGCGGACGTCAGACCGAGGACGCCTCGGACGAGGCGGCGTCGGCGGCCGGACACCGGCCGACGCCGCGTCGACGCTGACAGCACGCAGGCACGGAAAGCTCGGAGGACCCAGAGTGACCCCAGCGACCGACGCGCTGCCCGTGACCGCGGGGCGTCGCTCCGCCCGGGTGGTCGCCCGGTCGCTGTTCGCCCTGACCAAGCCGCGGATCATCGAGCTGCTGCTGGTGACGACGCATCCCCACGATGCTGCTCGCGCAGCGCGGCCTGCCGTCCGTCCGGGTGCTCGCTGGTCACCCTGGTGGGCGGGGCGTTCGCCGCGGGCAGCGCGAACACCATCAACTGCTACATCGACCGGGACATCGACGCGGTGATGCGGCGCACCGCACGCCGCCCGCTGACCGGCAAGGGCCGGAGTCGCGGTGATCAGGCCCGCCGAGGCGCTGGCCTTCGGCATCGTGCTCGGCGCGCCGCCACGGTGCTCCTCGGCACGCTGGTGAACTGGCTGTCCGCGGGCTGGCGGACGCCGCGATCCTGTTCTACGTGTTCGTCTACACGCTCGGGCTCAAGCGCCGCACCTCGTCGAACATCGTCATCGGCGGCGCGGCGGGCTGCTTCCCGGTGCTCATCGGCTGGTCCGCGGTGACCGACACGGTGAGCCTGCCCGCGGTGGTCCTGTTCGCGGTGATCTTCTTCTGGACCCCGCCGCACACCTGGGCGCTGGCCATGAAGTTCCGGGACGACTACGTCGCGGCCGGCGTGCCCATGCTGCCGGTGGTCGCGCCCCCGCCGAAGTCGCCCGGAAGATCCTCATCTACTCCTACCTGATGGTCGCGGTCACCCTCGGCCTCGCGCCCTACGCGGGCTGGCTGTACACGGCCTGCGCGGTGGTGCTGGGCGGCTGGTTCCTGGCCGAGGCACACCGGCTGCGCGCCCGGGTGGCCGCGATGCCCGGCGCGGATGACCTGGCCGCCCGGCCCGGTGGCGCTCTCCCCGCGCCCGCCCGGGACACCGCGGCCGCCCCGGCGGGCGGTGGCGCCGCGACCGCCGTGGACCTCGCACCTCGCCACGTGGCGGTGGCTGGTGACCGCGCCATGCTGGCCGACGGCCTGCTGGGGGGCGGAACAGCTCGCGGCCAGGAGAGCCGCGGGTCACCAAGGGCGCCTGCGCCGGGCCTGATCCAGCCCAGCGTCAACCCGGCCCCGATGCGCCTGTTCCACCTGTCCATCGCCTACCTGACGCTGCTGTTCGCCGTCATCGCGGTGACCGCGGTCCTGCCTGGGGCACCTGGTAGCGGCTGGCCGGTTCAGCCTGGCGAAACCGCGGCCCGGCTGCGAGCGGGAGCGGCGGACGGCTGCTGCCGCTGCAGTCTGTCGCGGCCGGAGGCAGCAGCACCACCGCGCGCAGCCCCGGCGCCGCGTCCTCCAGCCAGGCCGAGCCCCCGTGCGCCTGCGCGGTGGCCCGGACGATGGCCAGGCCGAGCCCGGCCCCGCCCTCGTCATCGCAATCCCGGCTGCGGGCGGGCTCCAGCCGGGTGAACCGGCCGAAGGCCCGCTCCGCGTCGGCCGCGGCTATACCCGGTCCGTCGTCGGTCACCGCCAGCCGGACGCACTGGCCCGTCCGCGGTCACGGTCACCGTCACCCGGGACCGTGCGTAGCGGACCGCGTTGTCGATCAGGTTGCCGAGCATCCGGCGCAGCCCGTCGGGGTCACCGGTGACCGTGCACGGCTCGGACGCGGCCAGCAGGACCGGGACCCGGGCCTCGGCATACCGGCCGACCTCCGCCTCGGCCAGCGCGCCGAGCGGCACCGCTGCCCGGGCCGCCCGGCGCCCGGCCCGCTCGTCCAGCCGGGCCAGCACCAGCAGGTCCTCGGCCAGCCGGGCCAGCCGGAGCGTATCGGTGAGCACGTCACGCGGCGGTCTGCTGCCAGTCCTGGCTGTCCGGGTAATCGAGCGCCACCTCCAGCTGGGCCCGGATGCTGGCGATCGGGCTGCGCAGCTCGTGCGCGGTGTCGGAGACCAGGCCGCGCTGCCGTTCCTGCGCCGCGCCGAGCCTGCTGAGCATGTCGTTGAAGGTGATGGCCAGGCTGCGCACCTCGTCCTGCGCCGCGGGCACGGGCAGCGCCCGGGGCTGCCCGGTGCGGGTGACCTCCTGCCGCGCCGCGGCGCAGTTCCGCGATGGGCCGCAGGGTGGAGCCCGACGATCAGCCAGATGGCGCCGGCCAGCAGGAGCAGCAGCAGCGGCGTGCCGATGACCAGGGCCCGGGCCAGCGGGCGAGGCTGTCGCGGACCTGGCCGTAGGCGACCGCCGCCAGCACCGCGCCACCGTCCCGGGTGCTGACCGCAGCCACCCGGACCAGGCCGGGCAGGCCGAACGGACGCCCGTTCAGCGAGCACGGCCC
Source organism: uncultured Actinomycetes bacterium (assembly GCA_963767385.1). Taxonomy (GTDB): domain Bacteria; phylum Actinomycetota; class Actinomycetes; order Streptosporangiales; family Streptosporangiaceae; genus RYN-230. Next base: position 44,485 of record CAVYEA010000021.1, read on the forward strand.
GGCCGTCCCGGGCGTTGGCCGCCGCCTCCGCCGGGGGCAGCAGCGGGACCAGCCGGTCGGCGTCGGGTGAGACGTCCACGATCCGGCCGCGGGAGTCGAGGACCTGGACGGTGACGGTACCGGCGCGACCGGCACCGGGTCGGGCAGCCGGTTAGCGTTGGCCAGCGCCGCGACCTCGGCCGCGCCCTGCCGGGCCGAGTTGTCCAGGGTCCGGGTCGAGCGAGACCCGAGCGCGATGCTGCAGCAGCAGCGCCGCCGCGACCAGCGCCACCGCGAGCCCGGCCGTGGAGACCAGCGTGACGCGGGCCCGCAGGCTGCGCCGCCGCCACCAGGCCCCGCCAGCCAGTTCACCTGCTCGCACTCCCGGGGCCGGCGGCCCTGGTCAGCCGCCGTCGGCGGCCAGCCGGTAGCCAGCTCCGCGGACGGTCTGCAGGGCGTTGCGCCCGAACGGCGACGTCGATCTTGCGCCGCAGGTAGCCGGCGTACACCTCGACCACGTTGAGGTCGAGCGAGTCGTAAGCGTCCCAGACGTGCTCCAGCAGCTCGGACTTGGCCACCACCTGCCCGGGCCGCCGCATCAGGTACTCCAGCAGCGCGAACTCCCGCGCGGTGAGCTCGATCTCGGCTTCGCCGCGGCGCACCCGGCGGGTCGCCGGGTCGAGGGAGAGGTCACCCGGCCGCAGCTGGGCGGGCCGGGGCACGCGCGCCGCGGCGGAGCAGGGCACGCAGCCGGGCGGCCAGCACCACGTAGGAGAACGGCTTGGTCAGGTAGTCGTCCGCGCCCAGGTCCAGCCCATCCGCCTGGTCGTACTCGCCGTCCTTGGCGGACAGGATCAGGATCGGCACCCAGTTCTCCTCGGCGCGCAGCTGCTGGCACACCGCGTAGCCGGAGATCTTGGGCAGCATCAGGTCGAGGACCACCGCGTCGTAGCCGCCTTCCCGGGCGGCGTGCAGGCCATCTTCCCCGTTGTGGGCGACGTCCACCGCGAAGCCCTCGGCGGCCAGGCCGCGCCGGACCGCGGCGGCCAGCCGCTGTTCGTCTTCCACGACGAGCACTCGCACGGGCCCGAGAGTACCCTGCCGCCCGGTCATCCGGCCGGCCCGTGGCCGCGGCGCGCACCGTCCGCGCTGCGCAGCGGCGCTCACAGTTTGCGCACAGAAATCGTGCTGCATGATGGGGAGCGGGAGGCGCCCGGCCAGCGCCGCCCCGCGGGTGACAGGGCAGCGGCCCGGAGGCGCGGCGGCTGCCGGCGTGAGGCACAGAAGTGAGGTTCGCGATGACAGCGCTGCCGATGTTCTCCCGGCGGGCCCGGTGGGCGGTGCCGGTCGGCCGCGGTGGCCATCGCCGCGGCCGTGACGGCCGGCTCCATGATCAGCGTCGCCCAGGCCTCGCCCGAGCTGCCGGCGCGCACGCCCGCGCAGCTGCTGGCCGCGGTGGCCGGGCGGACGGCCCCGCCGCCCGCGTTCACCGGGACCGTGGTGGAGACCGCGTCGCTGGGCATTCCCCAGCTGCCCCGGCCTCGGCAACCAGAACTCGGTCGCGTCGCTGCTGGCCGGATCGCACACGATCAAGGTCTGGTACGCCAACCCGGCCCACTTCCGGCTGGCCGTGCCGGTGCCCCTCAGCGAGACCGACCTGATCCGCAACGGCCGCCAGGCGTGGCTGTGGCAGAGCAGCCTCGAACAGCGTGACCAAGATTCAGCTGCCGGCCAAGGCCAGCCGGGGCAGGCCGCATGGCTGCCCCGGCGCCGACCGCGAGTCCCGCTCACCCCGCAGCAGGCGGCCAGCCAGGCGCTCAAGGCGGTCGGGCCGAGCACCAGCGTCAGCGTGCAGCGCAACATGTCGGTCGCCGGGCAGCCCGCCTACCAGCTGGTGCTGAGCCCGAAGGCCGGCGGCTCGCTGATCGGCCGGGTGACGATCGCGATGGACGCGGCCAAGAACGTGCCGCTGCGGGTCCAGGTGTTCGCCCGCGGGGCGCGGCACGCCCGCGTTCCAGGTGGGCTTCACCTCGATCTCCTACGTCAGCCCGGCGGCGGCTAACTTCACCTTCACCCCGCCGCGCGGGGGCCAAGGTGAAGAACGTCACCGCTGCCCAGCCGATGCCCGCGCAGAAGTCCCGGCCGGCTGGCCAGGCGGCCGGGCAGTTCCAGGTGATCGGCCAGGACTGGCTGTCGGTGGCGGTGCTGCCGGCCTCGGCCCTGGCCGGGCTGACCGGGATGGGCAGCGCGGCGCAGGCGCGGCCGGGCAGGCGGCCCAGTCCGCGGCCTCCGGCTCCGGCGGCAGCGGCGAGAGCGCCGCCATCATGGGAGCGCTGCTCGGCTCGGCGCGGGCCGTGCACGGGACCTGGGGCAGCGGCCGGCTGCTGCGGACCAGCCTCGTCTCGGTGCTGATCACCGACAGCGGGCACGTGCTGGTCGGCGCGGTGACACCCTCGGTGCTCTACGCCGCCGTCGCGCACACGCCTGAGGTGAGCACCGACCAGGCAGGCACCGGCCAGGCAGGCACCGGCCAGGCAGGCACCGGCCCAAGGCAGGCCCCCGGGTGCGCCCCCGGCCGCGGGCTGCGCGGGGGCCGCGGTCACCCGGCCGCCAGCAGGCCGCGGCAGCGCCGGGCGGGGGGCAGCCGGCGGCCCCGGCCATCGTCACCACCGGGCTGACCAAGCGGTTCCGCAGCGGCCAGGTGGCCGTGGACGACCTCGGCATGGTGGTGCCGCGCGGCAGTGTCTACGGGTTCCTCGGGCCGAACGGCTCCGGGAAGACCACCACGATCCGGATGCTGCTCGGCCTGGCCTACCCGACCCGCGGCAGCGTAGCCCTGCTCGGCGTGCCGATGCCCGCTGGCACCGTGCGGGTGCTGCCCCGGGTCGGCTCGCTGGTGGAGGGCCCCGCCTTCTACCCGCAGCTGTCCGGCTGGGACAACCTGGCCCGGCTGGACGCGGCGGACCGGACCGCTGACCCGCGCACCGCCCGGGCCCGGATCGGCACGGCCCTGGACCGGGTCGGGCTGCTCGCGGCCAAGAAGAAGCATTTCCGGGCCTACTCCCTCGGCATGAAGCAGCGGCTGGCCATCGCGGCCAGCCTGCTCCGCCCGCGGGAGCTGATCATCCTGGACGAGCCGACCAACGGCCTTGACCCGCAGGGCACCCGCGAGGTCCGCGGCCTGATCCGGGAGATCGCCGCGGACGGGATCACCGTGCTGGTCTCCTCGCACCTGCTCGCCGAGGTGGAGCAGATCTGCACCCAGGTCGGGGTGATGCGGACCGGCCGGCTGGTGTTCCAGGGCTCACTGGAGGAGCTGCGCACCCGCGGCGCCGCCCGGATCTGCGTGCGCACCCCGGAACCGCAGCGCGCCGCGGAGGTGCTTGGCAAGCTCGGGCTGGCCGAGGTGGCGGCCGGCGACGGCGAGGCCACCGCCCTGCTCGGTGGGGCCGCGCCCGAGCACGTCTGCCGCGAGCTGGTGTACGCCGACGTGCCCGTGGCCGGGCTGGACACGCCGCGGCCCAGCCTGGAGGACCTGTTCGTCGGGCTGACCGGGGAGGGCTTCGATGTCGAACGGCTGACCTGGCGGCTGCCCCGGACGGCAGCGCGCTGGCCCGGGGGGAGCGGGCACCGGGAGCCGTTAGGCAATGGAACCGGATGCTGGCCTCGGAGCTGCGCCTCATCTTCCGGCGCTGGCGCAACCTCGCGCTGCTGGCCGTGCTGGTCGTACTGCCGGTGGTGCTGGGCATCGGGCTGCGGGTGTCCACGCCGCACGGCGGCGGCGGCGGTCCTAACGCGGCGTTCTTCGCGCAGCTGGCCGGGAACGGGGTGTTCCTGTCCTTCCTGGCGCTGACCATCCTGCTCACCCTGGTGCTGCCGCTGGTGGTCGCCGTGGTCGCCGGGGACTCGATCGCCGGCGAGGCCGGGCTGGGGACGCTGCGCTACCTGCTGACCGTGCCCGCGGGCCGGACCCGGCTGCTGACGGTCAAGTACGCCGCCGTGGTGATCTTCGGGCTGGCCTCCTGCCTGCTCGTCTCGGTGGTATCCCTGATCATGGGCGCGATCCTGTTCCCGGTCGGGCCGGTGACCCTGCTGTCCGGGACCACCGTGCCGCTCGCCGACGGCCTGCTCCGGCTGCTGTACGTGACGCTCTACGTCGCGGCGGGCATGGCCGCGCTGGGCGCGATCGGCCTGGCCATCTCCACGCTCACCGAGCACCCGATCGGCGCCATCGCGGCCATCCTGGTGCTCGCCGTGGCCAGTGAGGTGGCCGACAACGTGCCCCAGTTCGCGGTGATCCACCCGTTCCTGCCGACGCATTTCTGGCTGTCCTTCGACTCGCTGCTCCGCTCACCGATCGCCACCGGCGACCTGGTGCACGGGCTGCTGTCCTTCGCCGCCTATATCGTGATCTTCGGCTCGATCGCCTGGGCCCGCTTCACCAGCGCCGACGTCACCAGCTGAGCGCGGCGCGGCCGCCTGGCTCTGGCAGACTGAGCCCGTGTCCCGCCCCGCCGCCCCGGTCCGGATGCTGACCCGGACCCAGGTCCGTTCCCTGCTGCGCTGGCCGGAGCTGATCGACGCGGTCGGGCAGGCCCTGGCCGCGCTGGGCACCACCGGCGCGGCCGCTGCCTCGGCCCAGCTGCCGGTGCCCGGTGCCGCCCTGCACCTGAAGGCCGGCGCCCTGCTGGCGCCGCCAGTGCTCTCGGTGAAGGCGAACCTGCGCCCCGGCGCGGGCAGCTCGGCCGGCCTCGATCCTGGCGTTCGACCCCGCGGCCTTCACCGTGCGGGCGGTGCTGGACTCGGCCGACATCACCGCCATGCGGACCGCCGCGACCGCCGCGGTCGCCGCCCGCCACCTGGCCCGGCCGGGCCGCCACCGCCTCGCGGTGCTCGGCGCCGGCCCGGTGGCCCGGCACGCGCTCGCCGCCCTGCCGCAAGTCATGGAGACCGGCGAGGCCCGGCTGTGGAGCCGGGACCGGTCCCATGCGGAGCGGCTGGCCGCGGCCAGCCCGGGCGTGGTGCGGGTGTGCGGGTCACCGGCCGAAGCGGCGGACGGTGCCGGGGTCATCCTCACCGCGACGCCCGCGCGGGAGCCGCTGCTGCCTGCTGCCGCCGTCGCGCCGGACGCGCTGATCCTGGCCATGGGCGCGGATTCGCCGGGGAAGCGGGAGCTGGGTGACGGTGTCCTCGACGGCGCCGCTCTGGTGGCCGACGCCCCGGATGACGCCCTGCGAGTCGGTGAGCTCGCCCACCTGACCCGCCGGCCCGTGCCGCCCCGGGTGCACGGCCCTCGGGGACCTCATCGCCGGGCGGGCCGCCCTCGCGCCCGGCGGCCGCATCGTGTTCGACTCGGTCGGGACGGCGGTCGCGGACGCGGCAGCGGCCGGGCTCGTCATCGCGGCGGCCGAGCACGGCGGCATCGGCACGCTCATCGACATGACGGCCTGACCGCGCAACCGCGCAACCGCGCCGACCGCGCCGCCGCGCAACCGCACCGCCGCGCAACCGCACCGCCGCGCAACCGCGGGGCCGCGGCGGGCCGCGCTGTCAGAGGCTGTGCCGGAACGCGTCCACCCTGATCCGCTCGGCCACCTGGCCGTCCCGGACGCCGTAGACCTCCGGCTGGAGGTCGGTCCAGACGCAGACGTGGACCGGCAGGATCCGCACCCGGTCGCCGACCTCCGGCCGGGGCGCGTCACCGGCGGCCAGCACGCCGTGCTCCTCGGAGAGCCGGGTGAAGGAGCTGCCCGGCCGGCCGAGCAGGTGCCCGGAGCCGAACACCGGATCGGTGGTCGCGCTGAGCGTCTTGCTGCCCGCGTCCACGGTCAGCCGGGCGCCGTCGGCGCTCACCACCGTGGCCAGCATGGTCGCGGCGATCTCGTCGGCGGTGCAGGACCAGCAGCCGAGGGTGCGCAGGTCGTTGTAGATGTAGGTGCCGGGCCGTATCTCGGTGATGCCGTCCGCGGCGCTCAGGTACCGCGCGGTCAGCGTCGAGCCGGCCGACACGACGGCCACGTCATGGCCGGCCCGCTCCAGGTCGGCCCGGACGCCGCCCATGATGGCCGCTTCCTGCCGTGCCACCTGCTCGATGCCCAGCTGGCTGGTGGCGTCGTGGGCGTGGCCGGCATGGGTCAGGATGCCGCCGAATTCCAGCCCCCGGCGACCTGGCGATATGCCGGGCCAGGGCCGGTACCTCCAGGGGTGCCGCGCCGGTGCGGTGCATGCCGGTGTCCACCTCGACCAGCACGGTGAGCACCCGCCCGGTCTGCGCGGCCAGCTCCTGGTAGCCGTCCGCCACCGCGGCCGAATCGGCGACCAGGGTGAGGCCGGCCGTGCGGCACACGGCGGCCAGCCGGGCCAGCTTCCGCGGGCCCACGACCGGGTAGGCCAGCGTCAGGTCGGTCAGCCCGGCGGCCGTCAGCACCCCGGCCTCGGTCACGGTGGCGACGCACAGGCCGGACGCGCCGGCGGCCAGCTGCCGCCGGGCCATCGCCACGCTCTTGTGCGTCTTGACGTGCGGCCGCAGCCGCAGCCCGGACCGGCCGCGCGTAACCGGCCGCCTTGGCGATGTTCGCCTCCGCCACGTCCAGGTCGATGAGCATGGCCGGGGTGTCCAGCCGCCGGTCCTCCAGGCCCACCGGCAGCGGGACCGCCGGGTCCAGCGCCAGCGGGAGTACCAGGGGCATCTCCTCCGACCCAGGCGGCCCGCCGTCCGGGGCCACCGGGGACCGGACCGCATGGGTCATGACGCGATGACCGCCGTCTTGAGCTGAGCGAACCCGCGCAGCCCTTCGGCGCCCTTCTCCCGCCCGTGCCCGGACTGCCTGAACCCGCCGAAGGGCAGCTCCACCCCGCCGGACGCGCCGTAGGTGTTCACGAACACCTGCCCGGACACCACGTCGCGGATCATCTGCTGGGCGGTGCCGATGTTCGTGGTCCACACGCCGGCGACCAGCCCGTAGTCGGTGGCGTTGGCCAGCTCCACGGCCTCCGCGGCGCTCCCGAACGGCGTCACCGCCAGGACCGGGCCGAACACCTCCTCGCGGAACATCGGGGTGCCCGGCACCACCTCGTCGATCAGGGTGGGCTGGAAGAAGTAGCCGTTGCCGAACCGGCCGCCGCTCAGCGGCTCGCCGCCGTAACGGACCCGGCCGCCGCGGCCGGGCGCCGTCACGTACGCGGCCACCCGGTCGCGCTGCGGGCCGGAGATCAGCGGGCCAAGATCCGGGTCGTCCAGCGCCGGCCCCGACGCTGACGCCGGCGAAGATCTCCGCGATCCGCGCGGTGACCGCCTCGTGCACGCTCTCCTCGACGAGCAGCCGTGACCCCGCGGAGCAGGTCTGGCCGCCGTTCTGCAGGATCGCGTTGACGATCACCGGCACGGCCCGGTCCAGGTCGGCGTCGGCGAACAGGATGTTGGGTGACTTGCCGCCCAGTTCCATGGTCACCGGGATGAGCCGGTCCGCGGCCGCGTGGAGATGATCCGGCCCACCTCGACCGACCCGGTGAAGGAGATGTGCCCGGTACCGGGGTGCGCGGTCAGCGCGGCGCCGGCCGTCTCCCCGAACCCGGTCACGACGTTCAGCGCCCCGGGCGGGAACCCGGCCTCCAGCGCCAGTTCCGCGACCTTGAGCGCGGTGAGCGGAGCCTCCTCGGCCGGCTTGAGCACTGCGCAGTTGCCCATGGCCAGCGCGGGAGCGACCGAGCGGCCGAGGATCTGCAGCGGGTAATTCCACGGGATGATGTGCGCGGTGACCCCGTGCGGCTCCCAGCGGGTCTGCACCGTGGTGCGCTCATCGAGCGAGAACGCCGAGCCGTAGAACGTCTCCACCGCGCTGGCGTAGAAGTCGAAGTAGCGCACGGTGATCTCGGCGTCGCGCAGGCCCTGGCGCAGCGGCTTGCCGGTCTGCTGGCTCTCCAGGCGGCCGAGGCTGCTGGCGTCACGCTCGAGCAGCCCGGCCAGGCGGCGCAGCAGCCGGGCCCGTTCCGGGACCGGGACCCGCCGCCAGGACTGGGCCGCCGCGGCGGCGGACCGGACGGCCAGGTCGATCTCTGCCGGGCCGCAGTCGGCCGTGACGGCCATGACCTCGCCGGTGGACGGGTCCTCGACGGGGACCTCGGCCGTGGTCGTCACGGGCTTGCCCTCGATGAGGGCTGCCAGCTGATTCATTCCGCTCTCAACTCCTGATCTTGATCTGCCTCACGCCCTGGCCAGCAGCGTGTCCAGCCAGCTGTCCACGAAGGCGCCGGCCACCAGCACCGCGCCGACCACCACCGCCTGCTCGCCCAGGACGCTGCGCGCGACCTTGGCCCCGGACATCAGCTGCGGGGTCATGCCGCGGCTCGAGCAGGTCGTAGGCCCGGGCCAGGCCGCCGCCGATGACCACCGCCTGCGGGTCGGCGAGCTGCTGCAGCCGGTTGATGACATCGGCGATCTGGGTGGCCGCCCAGTCGAAGACGGCCAGCGCGCGCTCGTCGCCGCGCCGGGCGGCGGCGGCCAGTGCCGCGCCATCGCGGATGTCGCCCGGGCCGCCCCGCTGGTGGTACTGGTCCACCAGCCCGCTGGTGACCAGGCACTCCCCGAGCGTGCCGGTACCGGGGCCGCCCGGGACAGGCACCGGCCACCCGGCGATCCGGCCGAAGCGGTGGTGCGCGCCGGGAATCGGGATCCCGTCGAGCGTCATGCCGACGCCGATTCCGCGCCCGATCTCCAGCACGAGCAGTGACGACGCGCCGGGGAAGGTACCCGCGTCGCTGCTTTCCGCGAGGGGCGAGAGATGGTCGTCCTGGGCCACGGTGACATCACAGCCCAGCCGGGCGCGCAGCTCGTCGCGCAGCGGCAGCCCGGCCCACCCGGTATGGATCGGCGGTGCCCGCAGGACGCCGTCGGCGTCCACCGCGGCCGCGATCCCGACCGCCGCCCCCGCCAGCTGCTCCGGCGCGTGACCGGTGGAGGTCACCATCTCGCCGATCCGGGCGGCGACGGCGTCCGCCAGGTTCCGGCTCAGCTGCTCGGAGGTGACCGCCTGGGAGGCGATCACCCGGCCGGTCAGCGTGGTGATGGCCAGCCGGGTCGTCTCGTTCCCGACATCCATCCCGGCGAGCAGCGCCGCATCGTCGCGGAACCGGTACACGACGGGCGGGCGGCCCAGCCTGGTGCCGTCCGCCGCAGGCGTATCCTCCTCCACCACCTTCAGGTCAGCCAGGTCGGAGATCAGCCGGTGCGCGGTGGGCAGTGAGATCCCGACCCGCCGCGCCACGTCGGTCCGGGACAGCGACCCGGCGCTGCGCAGTTCATGCACGATGCGGGCCAGGTTGGCCAGCCGGACGTCGGCCGGGGCATGGATGGATCGACTCGCCGTTGAGCTCATGGTCATCGTGTCTAGCGGGCAGTGAAGCCGCCGTCGAGCACCAGGCAGCTGCCGACGGCGAACGAGCTGTCCTCGCTGGCCAGGAACAGCGCGCCCTGGGCGATCTCGCCGGGGTCGGCGACCCGCTTGATCGGCGCCCAGGATGCCTGTTCCGCGGCCGTCCTTCTCCGGGTCGAGGCTGTTGTCGACCTCTGCCTGGAGCAGCGGTGTCCGGGTGATGCCGGGGCACAGCGAGTTGACCCGGATGTTGTGGCGGATCAGGTCGACCGCGATGGACTTGGTGAACATGATGACCGCGCCCTTGCTGGCGTTGTAGGCGGGGGATTCCGGCACCGCGACGATGCCCATCTCCGAGCCCAGCGTGACGATGTTCCCGCCGCCCGCGCGGATCATGTGCGGAACGGCGTGCTTCACCAGCGTGAACATGCCCTTGACGTTGGTGGTCAGCACCGCGTCCCACTCCTCCTCGGTCAGCTGCTCGATGGGCATCACGCTGGTGATGCCGGCATTGCAGACCAGGATGTCGAGGCCGCCGGACTGGCTCGACGGCCTGCGGCACGATCCGCCCGGCATCGGCCATGGACCGGACATCAGCGGCGATCCCGGTCACCTGCCCGTGCCCGGCGAGTTCCTTTACCGTCGCGTCGAGGCCCGTCGGCGTTGATGTCGGCGATGACGACGCGGGCGCCTTCCTCGAGGAACAGCTGGGCGATCGCCTTGCCGATTCCTGAAGCGCCGCCGCTCACCAGTGCGCTCTTGCCGCTCAGCTTGCCCATCGTCACCCTCTTGGCTCGGCCCGGCACAGCGGTACTGCCCGGGGAGGATTCTTCTCAACAGGATAACAAGTCGGCCACGGTGGGCCGGGGTGCGCGCCGCGGCCAGGGGCGCGGCCGGGCCAGGGGTGCGGCCGGGCCAGGGGTGCGGCCGGAACCGGAGCGTGGCCGCACCCCCGGGCCCGCGACCGGGCCGCCCGGTCCCGGCCGTCTGCGGCAGGCGGGCCGGGATCACCCGCGAGGGGCCCCCGATGCCGGCCAGATCCTGGGCCTCGGGCATCGCCTGCGCCTCCATGAACAGCACCGTGCCCAGCTTGGCCAGGATCGGCGAGCTGCGCCTGCGCAGCACGACCGCGGTCACGATCGCGGCGATGATGAACGCGGCCAGGAGCACCGGGAAGATGTTGGTCGGCGCCGAGGCCGGGTACGGGATGGATGCTCAGCCAGATGGCCAGCAGGAAAATGATGCTGGACAGCACGGGGAAAATGCCGTGCAGCAGCACCGAGAACTCGTTCGGGTAGTGCCGGCGGATGAAGAACGGCAGCGCGATGTTGGTGACGATGAAGACCGGCAGCATGGCCAGCGAGGAGAGGTAGCCGATATTGCCGAAGGCGGTCATCGGCCCCCAGGCGGCGCCCGGCGACAGCGCCGATGATCAGGGTGACGATGGAGTAGACGATGATCGCGACGTGCGGCGTCTTGTGCCGCGGGTGGGTGCGGCCGAGCGCCCTGGGCAGTACCCCGTCACGGCCCAGCGCGTAGAGGACCCGGAAATTGGCGGTGTGGATCGCCAGCAGCACCGCGATGATGGCGGAGATCGCGGCCAGGTCGACCAGGTTGGAATACCAGTTGCCGATATAGCGCAGGGCCAGGTCATGCAGCGGGGCAGTGGCCGGCGAGATCTGGCGACGTGGCCGGCGCCATAGCCGACGACGACCGCATACATGGCGAAGGTGAACCACAGCCCGGTCAGCACCACCGAGCCGACCAGTGCGATCGGCAGGTTCCGCCGCGGGTTGCGGGCCTCCTCGGCGACCGTGAGACAGACTCGAAGCCGAAAAAGGCGAACACGATGAAGACGAAGGCCTCGCCGATGCCCCCGAAGCCGGAGGGCGAGTGGCTGGGCGGGAATGAGGTCGGGACCTGCCCGCGGTCGCCGCCCTTGAAGATGATCAGCAGCAGCAGGATCGCCAGCCACCGATGACCTCGGCGATCACGAAGGCGATGTCGAACTGCATCGAGGTGTGCACCGAGTACCAGGCCAGGATGCCGACCGCCACCACGATGCCGACCATCAGGATCCACCAGGGGATGTGGATGCCGAAGTCGGCCGGCCAGCGTCTTGCTGACGAAACCGCCGAACAGGTTGATGTTGAGCGGGCTCTGCAGGACGTAGGCGAGCAGCAGCAGCATGCCGACAACGAACGCGGTCGATGTGCCGAACGACTGGCAGATGAATTTGTAGAAGTCGCCGGCCGAGGTGATCCGCTTGGCGAACTCGGCCAGCGTCGAGGCCATCAGCGCGATGCCCAGCGTGCCGAGGATGAAGGCGAAGGGCGACGACAGGCCCGCCTTGCCGCCGATCAGCGACGAGATGAAGATGACGCCGATGGTGGGCGAGATGAAGGCCAGCGACATGGCCATGGCGCTGGGCAGGCCGAGCGCATTCCGCTTCAGCTCGTTGTCGTTCGCGGCCGCCGAGGTGGGGGTTGCTGCCGTCATGGTCACACTCCCGCGGAAATTTTTTAAGAACTGTAAGGAAATAAGTTCGCGGGCGTCAAGTGGCAGCAGGCAGCCTGGTCGGCGGGGGTGCTTCGTCACCGCCGGCGGCACCGGCCGACCCCCGGCGCCGGGGCCGCGGGAGCTGGGGGCCGGGGGGCCGGGGCGGGGCGGGGCGCCGGGGGCGCGGGAGCCGGGCGCGGCGCCCCGCGCCGCGCTCAGCACATCCTGTAGGCGTGCAGCAGATGCGGATCGGAATAGGAGCAGCGCGATTGCATGGCGCCGCTGGAATTCTGCAGCGTTCCGGTGTCCCCGGTGTTGTTCCAGATGTACCAGGAATGATCCCAGTACCGGTTGGCCGGGCCATTGGTGCCCCGGCCGGTGTGGATCTTCACATACCCGTGTGCCTTCAGCCGGTAGGACCCGAATGTATAGACGTGGCGAGCCGTGTCGCGCAGCGTCCAGTGGGTCAGGGTGACCGCACGTCCCGTCCGGTTGTACAACTGGACCCACTCAGCGTTCAGGCTGGTGTTCGAGCCATGGTCCGGCCCGGGTGAGTTGTAGTAGATCTCGTGGATCACGACCGGGGCCGTGACGGCCTGGGCTGCGGTCGGCAGCACCGGGCTCAGCATGACGGCGATCCCTGTGACCGCAGCCGCGAATATTGCGAATCTTCGCATAATTCCCCCTGCCGGTTTATGTGCGGGGTTTTCCCGGTACCCGGCACTTGTCCTTAAAATGGCGACGATAGTCACCCAGCGCCAATCGGGGCAGGGGCGTTAGACCTTAAGGCCGGGCAATCTTCCGCCCGGGATTCCCAGGCGGGCCGCGGGGGCGTCAGCGCCCGGTCAGCGGGGCCCACGCAGTAAGGGGGAGGGTGCCGTCCACCGCCGCCTGGGCAACCTCGGTGAGGCGCAGGTTCTTGTTCCGGGCGTAGCCGCGCAGCCGGGCGAACGCCTCGGCCAGGCTGACCCCGGCCCGCTCGGAGATGACCCCCTTGGCCTGCTCGATCACCACGCGGCTGGTCAGCGCGCTGGACAGCTGCTCATTGAGGCGCTGCGCCTCGGAGCTGACCTGGTGCTGGATGATGCTGAGGGCGGCCAGGTCGGCGAAGGCGCGGGCGACGATGACATCCGCCTCATCCAGCGGAGTGCGGTCGGTGCTGAGCAGGTTCAGCGCGCCGAGAGTCACGTCCCGCAGCCGCAGCGGCAGCGCGGACGCCGACTGGAAGCCGGCCTGGAGGGCAGCGGTGGCGAAGACGGGCCAGCGGCCGGCGCCGGCCACCAGGTTCTCGTGCCGGGCCGGCTCGCCGCTCCGGAAGGCGTCGAAGCAGGGGCCCTGCTCGGCCTGCAGCTCGAACAGCTCCAGCAGGCGCATCGCCTCGCTGGAGGAGGCCACCAGCCCCAGGCTGCCGGACGGTGAGGCCAGCATCACCCCGGCGGCGGACACGCCGAGCAGGGCGACGCACCGGTCCGTGAGGCCGGTGAGCAGCTCGACGACGTCGTAATCATCGACGAGGGTGTCGGCCATCTCGACCAGGGAGCGGACCACGTCAGCTTCACGGGTCATCTCGAGTCACCTTCCCTGAGCGCCCGCGGCCCGCCGACTGCCGGGCAGCAGCCCGGGCCTTCAGCACTGATCCTAGTGTCGGGGAGTGCCCCGCCCGCAGTGCAGTCTGGCCGGGTCATCCGAGCCGCAGCGTGCGGGCGATGATGTCCCTGGCCACATCGCTGAGCAGCCGGTCGTGGCTGAACGCGAACGCCCGCAGCCGGATCAGCGCCTCGGTGACGCTGATCTCCTCCTGGACCGAGACTATGCCGGCCGCGTTGTGCACCGTGAAGTGGAAGTCCGCGCCCGACTCGAGTTCCAGCGCCATCGCGTCGGACGGTGCCCCGGCCTGCGCGTCGAGTACCCAGCGGGCCGTCACGTCGGCCATCACCAGCGCGTCAGCGTGCTGCTCGGCGCTCAGCGGGCCGGGCCGGTCCCGGTACATGTTGAGTGCGCCGAGGCGCACCGTGCCGACCCGCAGCGGGAACCCGAACACCGCCCGCACCCCCGCCTGCAGTGCCTGCGGGGTGAACGCGACCCACCGGCGGGCCACCGGGTGGGCCAGGTCGGGCTCGGCCACCACCGCGTCCAGCTGGTAGGCATCAACACACGGGCCCTCACCCAGCGTGTACTGCAGATCCTCGATCAGCTTGCTCACCTCGTCGCTGGCGCACAGGGAGCCGCGCGGGATGTCACCGGACATGAGCATGACCCCGGCGCCGTTCACGCCGGTGACCCCCGGGCACACCGCGCACAGCCGGGCGGCCGGCCACGCGCTGCCCTGGGCGGAGAGCTCCGCCAGTATCCGGTGCAGCCTGTCGGCCGGCACGTCAGTGCTCCGGTCCCAGGCAGCTCGCGGCAGGGCGGGTGGCACCGCGGCACTCGTTCACCTGCCAGCTCCTTCGGCGAAAGAAGGAAAGCGCCAGCAGGGTCTGGACTCGACGCCCTTCCGGGCCCGGGTTACCGGGCCACTCAGCCTCTACGCTACGCCATGGACCTGCTGACGGCAGCCCATGTCACGGCACGCAGCGGCCGCGGTCACCTCGCCGGGGCCCGCCGCGGTCATCCAGTCGCGCGACGCCACGAGTTCACCTGGCCGCGGCTACCCGGACCTGCGGCGGGAGCGTATCGTCGGGTGCGGACGATCAGCATTAACCAGCATGCGCTGCGCCCGGGGGGTGCAGCGACCGCGTCGCTCCAGACCCTGGCGGCACGGCCTGTCGTGGCCGGCTCTCACCCCGAAGGTGCGCCAGTAATGTCCCAGTCAGCATTCCTGTTGTGCGTGCCCCGCCCGATCACCCAGCTCGCGCCGTACTCGGCCTGCCCCGGAAACTGCCATGCTTGACAACGCCACCCCGGCGCGCTGGGCAGGCTGGCAGTCCGTTCTCGCGTTCCCGGAACATGTCGATGGGTCCAACGCCCCGCAGCTGCGGCAGCAGTTGCTGTCGCTCATCGGCCGCGGCGCGACGGTGCTGATCGCGGACATGACCATGACGATCTCGTGTGATCACGCGGGCGCGAATGCGCTGGCCTCCGCCTACCAGCGTTCCGTGGCGACCGGGACCGAGCTCCGGCTGGTGGTCACGGCGCAGGCCGTGGCCCAGGTGCTCCGCCAGCATGGCCTGGACCGGCTGCTGCCCGCCTACCCGTCCCTGGAGGCGGCCAAGGCGGGCGTGCTCCCCGGGAGAGCCCCGGACATCGCCCCGGCTGTGCTGCGGGAACTGATCGACGCGTTCCCCGACGGGGTGGCCCTGGCCGATGACCACGGCCTGCTCACGCTGGCCAATGCGCGGCTCGCGGACATGTTCGGCTGCGATCGCGCCGAGTTGGTCGGCCGGGACGTCGAGTCGCTCATCTCAGCCGAGTGGCAGGTCGGCTACCGCAGCCACCGGGCCGGCCGCGGACTGGCCGCGTGGAACGGCCCGGTGGATGCCGGGCTCCGCCTCATCGGGCCGCGGCTGGTCGGGCTCCGGGCGGACGGCACCACCTTCCCGGCCGAGATCAGCCTCAGCCCGGTGCCCACCGCGGCCGGCCGGTTCACGCTCGCCGTGATCCGCGATGTCACCAGGGCCCGCCGCCTCGAAGACCGCGCGGACCGGGCGGACCGGGCGGACCTGGCGGACCTGGCCGGGCGGCCGGCGTCACCGGGCAGGAACGCGGCGCGCGGGCATGGCCCGACAGCATCGTCGCGTCCCTCTTCCACGCCGGGCTCTGCCTGGAGGCGGCCCTGGCCGCGCCCCCGGAGATGACCGGGCCGTATATCAGCGAAGCCGTCGGCCGCCTGGACGAGATCATCCGCGCGATTCGCGACCTCGCGTTCACCAGCCGCCTCGGCTACTAGCCGCAGCCGCGCCCTGTGCCCGCCGCCCTGTGCCCGCCGCGCCCGGCGGCCGCGGCGGCCTCACCGCCGTGCTAGGCGCCGCCGTGCCGTCGGCCGAAGCATCGCGCAGTTACTCCCGCAGAATTGCGCGCTTGCTGGCCGGCTTTGTTCGATTGATGAACAATTTGTGCAGCGTGCTAGGCATCTGAGCATGGGAGAGGTAACGTGACAGCACTGCTCCGGACCCGGCAGTGGCGATCGTCGGTAGCGGCGGCTGCCTGGCGGGGGCCGGAGTTCTTTGTTGGGGGCCTTGGGCGGCCGCCAGCGTGCTGTCCCGGCGGGGAGATCTAGGGGGGGCATCTCCTACCCGGGAGGGGGACCGGCAGCGTCATCATGCTGCTGCCGGACGGGACCTCGCGTGGCGGAACAACCCGCAAGGGCTTCCGCTTCGCGGGGCCCCGGGCGGTCCGCCCGGTGCTGACGTCCCGGGCCGGTCCGCCCGGTGTTACCCCTTGAGGGTGGGGAAGTCCTCTTCCCAGAATTCCAGGGTGCCGCGCGGGCCGGCGGCTGCCCCGGTCCCGGCGGGTGCCCCCGTCTCGGCGCCTGTCCCGGCCCGCGAGCCGGCCCCGGCGCCCGCCGGAACCGCGCCGGGCCCGCCGAGCCGCACAGTCTCCTGGGCCCGCAGTTCCACCCGGCGGATCTTGCCGGAGATCGTCTTGGGCAGGTCGCTGAACTCCAGCCTGCGCACCCGCTTGTAAGGGGCCAGCCGCTGGCGGGCGTAGGCCAGGATGGACAGCGCCGTCTCGGCGGACGGCGACCAGCCCGCGGCCAGCGTCACATACGCCTTGGGCACGGCGAACCGCATCGGGTCGGGCGATGGCACCACCGCGGCCTCGGCTACCGCCTCGTGCTCGATCAGCACGCTCTCCAGCTCGAACGGGGAGATGCGGTAGTCCGAGGCCTTGAACACGTCGTCGGTCCGGCCGATGTAGGTGAGGTAGCCGTCGGCGTCCCGGCTGGCCACGTCCCCGGTGTGGTAGTACCCGTCGCGCATGGCCTCCGCGGCGCGCTGGGCGTCTCCCCGGTACCCGGTCATCAGCCCGAGCGGGCGCCGGGACAGGGCCAGGCACATCTCGCCCTCCTCGGCAGGCTGCCCGGTCAGCGGGTCCACCAGCACCACGTCGTACCCGGGCAGCGGGCGCCCCATCGACCCGGGGCGGACCGGCTGCCCCGGGGAGTTGCCCGCCTGGGCCGTGGTCTCGGTCTGGCCGTAACCGTCCCGGACGGTCAGGTTCCAGGCCCGGCGGACCTGCTCGATGACCTCCGGATTCAGCGGCTCCCCGGCGGCCACGCACTCGCGCAGCCGGGTCACGTCACAGCTGGCCAGGTCGGCCTGGATGACCAGCCGCCACACGGTCGGCGGAGCGCAGAACGTGGTCACCCCGCACTCGCCGATGGTATCCATCAGCGCCTGCGCGGAGAACCGCTCGTAGCCGAGCACCAGCGCGGTCGCGCCCGCGTTCCACGGCGCGTACACGTTGCTCCAGGCGTGCTTGGCCCATCCGGGCGAGGAGATATTCAGGTGCACGTCGCCGGGCTGCAGGCCGATCCAGTACATGGTGGACAGGTGCCCGGCCGGGTACGAGGCGTGGGTGTGCTCGACCAGCTTGGGCTGCGCGGTGGTGCCGGAGGTGAAGTAGAGCAGCAGCGGGTCGCTGGCGCGCGTCACGCCGTCCGGGATGAAGCGCTCGCTGGCCGCCGCCGACTCGGTGAACGAATGCCAGCCCGCGGGTGGCTCCTCGCCGAAGCCGAGGCTGACTGCGATCCGGGTCCAGTCGCCGGGCACCGCGTCGAACCGCCCGGCCAGTGCCGTCTCGGCCACCACGTGCCGGACATCGCCCCGGGCCACCCGGTCAGCCAGGTCGTCCGGCCCGAGCAGGGTGCTGGCCGGGATGATCACCACGCCGAGCTTCATGGCGGCCAGGATGACCTCCCAGAGCGGGGCGATGTTGCCCAGCATGAGCAGCAGCCGGTCGCCACGCCGGGCACCGAGGCCGCGCAGCCAGCTGGCCACCTGGCTGGACCGGGCGGCCAGGGCGCCGTAACTCATCCGGGCCGCGGCGTCGGAGTCCGCGATGATGCGCAGCGCGTCGCGGTCCGGGTGCTCCGCGGCGATGACGTCGAACCAGTCGAGGGCCCAGTTGAACTCCTCCAGGTGCGGCCAGGAGAACTCGGCCATCGCGGCCGGATAGTTCACCCGGTGCCGGAGCAGCAGGTCACGGGCGGAACGGAAGGCAAGCGTCGGTGATTGCACATCGGTCATGTGATCATCGTGGCAGGTCCGGGCGCTGATCGGGAGATGCCGGGCCGTGATCGATTCCTGACCGGGCGGCCGCCCGCCCGGTCAGGAATCACCAGCCAT
>CAVYEA010000022.1:0-290080 GCA_963767385.1 uncultured Actinomycetes bacterium
GATCACGGTCATGACGGCGTGCCCGATCCTGATCTTGTCGCCCTTCTTCAGCCGCTGGGAGGCATGGATGCGGCGCCCGTTGAGCCAGGTGCCGTTCGTCGACCCGAGATCCTCGACGTACCACAGCCCGTGCGCGATCCGGAAGCGGGCGTGATGGCCCGAGGCGAAATCATCGGTGATGGCGAGGGTGCCGAGCCGTCCCGCCGTGAAGTTGGTGTGGAAGGTGTGCTGCTGGTCCCCGGACTGGATGACCAGGGACTGGGTGGGAACGCTCTCGGTGAGGGTCACGCCGGTCTGCCCGGCGACGGCGGACACCGCGGCCTTCCATGCCTGCTGCTCAGGCTCGGGAGTCTCTTCCCAGGACGGGAGGCTTCCCGGGTGGGCACCGCGGTGGGCCTCGTAGGCGGTTCGCGCGAGACTGTCGATGCTGGTCACATATCGATGATGGCAGAGCACAGCGGGTCAGCGCTCGCGCCTGTCACGGGTTGGCGGAGGGTGTGGGATTCGAACCCACGGTGACGCTCGCGCGCCACAGCGGTTTTCAAGACCGCCGCCATCGGCCACTAGGCGAACCCTCCGCGGGCCACCATAGCGCCGCGAGCCGGGACGGCCTCACGGCTTGCGCATGATCGTGGTGCTTTGCGGCCGGGCCTCGGGTTACCGCTACATGCCGTAGTGAGTAGGCTCACCAGCGAGGAGGAGGTTGCATGCTGCCCCCGTTCGGCTGGCAGGCGGCCCTGACGCACTGGCAGTTCGCCCCGGTCGTCACGGCCATCGTCGCCGTTATCGCCGCCCTGTACCTGTGGGGCGCGTGGCGGGTCGCGCGCCGTCATCCGGCGCGGCCCTGGCCGTGGTGGCGGACCGCTTTCTTCCTCGGCGGCCTGCTCGCCGTCGTGCTGGCCACCGAGAGCGGCATCGGTGCCTACGACGAGCTGTTCTGGGTGCACATGATCCAGCACCTGATGCTGATCATGATCGCCCCGCCGCTGCTGGTGCTGGGCCAGCCGGGCACCCTGCTGCTGCACGCCAGCCGGAACCCGCTGCACACCTGGACCAAGCGGGTGATCCGGTCCCGGGTGGTCACCTTCCTGACCTGGCCACCGTTCGGCTTCGCCGCCTACGCGGCGACCATCGTCGCCACGCACCTGTCCGGGCTGACGACCCTGGTCCTGACCAATCAGTCGGTACACGACGCCGAGCACGCCCTCTACCTGGTGGTCGGGTACCTGTTCTTCCTGCCGATCGTCGGCCGGGAGCCGATCCGGTGGCGACTCTCCTACCCGGTGCGGTTCATGCTCCTGATACTGGTCATGCCGGTGGACACGTTCACCGGGCTGGTGCTCGGCAGCGAGAGCAGCCCGATCCAGGGAATGACCACGCAGCGGCCGCCCGGGTCGCCCAGCCCGCTGCAGGACGTGCACTGGGCCGGGGCGATCATGTGGGTCGGCGGCGACGCGATCATGCTCGGCTTCATGATGCTGGTCTTCCTCATGTGGGCGCACTCCGACCAGGCCGGCGCCCGCAGCGGCGGCTGGCTGGAAGCGGTCCGGACGGCGAGCTTCGAGACCCTGGTGACGCCGGCGGGCTCCGCCCCGGCTGCTGCAGCCACGCCGCCCGCACCGGCCCCGGCCGGGGATGCGGGCCAGGCCCCCGCTGCGGTGCCGGCCCAGGCCGCCGGGCGGGCCCCGGGCGGCACCATCGACGACGACGATCACCTCGACGCTTACAACGCCTACCTGGCCCGGCTCAACCAGTCCGGCCACGGCCCGGCCCGGTAGCCGAGGGCTACGCCCCGCCAGCGACCGGGACCACTTCTCGCGGAAAAGGGCCATAAGCCCGCATAATCCCTCTGTCAGCACCGCGATGATGATGAGGTCCCTCAGTCACCACGTTGGCCGGGAGGTGACATGCCCCCGCGCAGGTGTGCCCGTGCGCTCACGGCCGTGCTGGTGCTCGGGACCCTGACGGCCGCGTGCTCCTCCGGCGTAACCAGCACGACCACTACGACGCTGTGCCACACGCAGGTCCTGCCGGTCAGCGGGGGCGCTTACCAGATCCAGAACAACGAGTGGGGGTCCCGCGCCCCCGAATGCATCACCACCGACGGGAACGCCGACTTCAGGGTGGCGCACTCCTCGATCGCCAACTCCACCGACGGCGCGCCCGGCGGCTACCCGTTCATCTACAAGGGCTGCCACTGGGGTGCCTGCACCTCCGGCAGTGGCTTGCCGATCCAGGTGTCCAGCCTCCGCGCGGGCACCGTGACCACGAGCTGGAGTACCACCCAGCCCGGCCGCGGCATCTACAACGCGGCTTACGACATCTGGTTCAACCAGGCCCCGGCCGCCAGCGGCCAGCCGGACGGGGCCGAGCTGATGATCTGGCTCGCCCTGCACGGCCCCAACCACCCGGCCGGCGCCGTGGTGGCCAGTGGCGTGGTCATCGGCGGCCTCAGTTACGACGTGTGGCAGATCCGCCGGGCCACCTGGAATGCCATCACCTACGTGCTGACCACCCCCGCCACCTCAGTCCACGTGGACTTGCAGCCGCTGGTGGCCGACGCGGTGCGCCGCGGTGCCATCCGCACCTCCTGGTACCTGATCAGCGTCGAGGCCGGCTTCGAAGTGTGGCAGGGCGGCGTAGGCCTGGCGACCAACATGTTCGCGGTCCACGTGGCCGCGGGCGGATAGGGGCAGCGATGCTGGCCGCACTCCTGCTGGCGGCGATCCTGGCCGCGCCGATCGGCTCGGCCCTGCTGTTCCTGCCCACCCGGCCCCGGTCCCGCACCACCGGGGCGTGGCCGGAGATCCGCCGGCTCCTGCTGGCCGTCGGCGGCACCATCCTGCTGGTGGCGGCGGTGGCAGCCGCCCTCTGGCTGCTCGGGGTGTCCCGCCCGCGCCTGGTGGCCGGGGCCATTGGCCTGGCCGTGGCCAGCGCCGTCTGGCTGCCCGCGACCCGGCGCTGGACGGCCCGGGCCCACCTGTGCTGGGCCAGCAGCGTGTATCTGTTCGTCGTCTACCTGACGTTCGCGCTGGACTGGACCCTGACCAGTCACCTGGGCACGGCGAGCACCGTCGGCGGCGTGCTGCTGTGGCTGTTCGAGGTGGTGGCGGCGCTGCTGTCCTGCGCGTACCTGTGGGAGATCTGTGACGCGCTGGGCACCGAGCGCTGGCGCCGCCGGATCGTCCCCGGGCTGGCGCTGCCCGCGGCCGAGCGGGACCTGCCGATGGTCAGCCTGCAGGTGCCCGCGCACAACGAGCCGCCCGGCATGGTCATCGACACGCTGCGCGCGCTGCAGCGGCTGGACTACCCGCGCTATGAGGTCATCCTCATCGACGACAACACCGACGACGAGCAGCTGTGGCGGCCGGTCGAAGCATGGTGCGCGCGGCACGGGGTGAAGTTCGCTCACCTGATGGACTGGCCCGGTTACAAGTCCGGGGCGCTCAACTACGCGCTCCGCCAGCTGACCGACCCGCGGGCCGAGGTCATCGCCGTGGTCGACTCCGACTACCAGATCGAGCCGGGGTTCCTGCGGCACTGCGCGTCGGCCTTCTCCGACCCATGGATCGGGTTCGTGCAGTGCCCGCAGGACTACCGCGGCTGGCAGCAGGCCCGCTACTACCGGCGGCTGTACTACTCCTACAAGTACTTCTTCGCCGTTTCGCAGCCCGCCCGCAACGAGCACGACGGCGCCATCTTCGCCGGCACGATGGGGCTGATCCGCCGGGTCGCGCTGGATGAGCTGGGCGGCTGGGACGAGTGGTGCATCACCGAGGACGCCGAGATCTCGCTGCGGCTGCTCCGGGCCGGCTGGCACGGGCTGGCCGTGGACCACACCTACGGACGCGGCATCATGCCGCTGACCTTCGAGGCGCTCAAGGGCCAGCGCTACCGGTGGTGCTTCGGCGGCATCCAGATCCTGCGGATGCACTGGCGGTCGCTGCTGCCCGGGCGCCAGACCAGCCGCAACCACCTGACCGCCGCGCAGCGCTGGTCCTACCTGGCCGGCGGGCTGCAGTGGTACGGCGACCTGCTCGGCCTGGTGTTCTTCGTCTTCCTGCTGGCCGGCGCGGCCAACCTGGCCCTCGGCGGCGGCGAGCTGTTCCGCAAGCTGACCACGTTCCTGCTGGCCACCATCCCGGTGCTGGTGATCCTGGGCCTGATCCGGGCGGTGGTGCTGCTCCGCCGGGGCACCGGCGCGTCCTGGCGCGACGCGATCGGCGCGTTCTTCATCTGGCAGTCCACCGCGCTGGTGGTCGCGCGGGCCTCCGTGCTGGGCCTGTTCGCGCGCAAGGCGGCCTTCCTGCGCACCCCGAAAACCAGCGAGCAGGCGAAATGGTGGGAGTCGCTGCGGGCCAACTGGGCCGAGATCAGCCTGGCGCTGCTCGGGGCCGCGGGCATCGCCGCCGCGCTCACCAAGTGGAATCAGCTGAGCGGGCCACTGCTGGCCGGGCTGCTGCTGTTCCCCACCCTCGGCTTCGCGGCCGCGCCCGTCAACAGCCGGGCCGCGCAGCGGGCGGCGCTGCCCGAATGGCTGCGCGAGCGGCGCCGCACTGAGGCCCGGCGGGACCGCCGGGCGTTCGCCGCCGGGGCGGCCACCGGCGGGGCCATCGCCGTGGCGGCCGTGGTCGTCGCGGCGCTCGTGCTCATGCTCGCGCCCAGCCACCATCCCGTGCAGTCGCCGAACCTGGTCGGCCCGGCTCAGGCCACCACGTCCGCCAGCCCCAGCCCGACGCCGTCTGCCACGTCCACGTCGCCCACGCCCACACCCACGTCACCGAGCCCCGTCACCGTCACCCAGCATCACCGTGACGCCGACCCCCACGGTGACGCCCAGCCCGGCGAGCCCGGCGCCGAGCACCATCACCCCGTCGGCCACGCCTACGGGCTGACCGGCGCCTCCTGCGGCTGCTCGGTGATCTCGGCCCGGGTCCGGCGGCCCAGCCACCAGAACAGCACCCCGATCGCCGATGAAGACGAGCACCGGGATCAGCTCGGTCCACAGGTAGCTGAACCGCTCGGCGTACGTCCACCCTGAGGGGATGAAGTCGCTGCCGAACCAGGAGTCGCCCAGCCCGGGCGCGATGAGCTGCACGGGTCGCCACCGCGACCAGCACCATGAGGATCACGGTGAGGGCCCGGTAGGACGGCATCCGGAACGGGCGCGGCGTGGCCGGGTGGCTGCGGCGCAGCTTCCACAGCGCGGGGTAGATGAGCAGGTAGCTGATCAGCGTCGTGGAGATCGTCACGCCCAGCACCGCGTCGAAGTACTTGGCCGCGTTACCGCTGGTGATCTGGTGGGCGAGCACGACGACGACCGTCGCCACGATGCCGCTGAAGATGTTCACCCGGACCGGCGTGCCGTACTTGGCGTTGATCACCCCGAGGAACCGCGGGCCCGCGACCCGTCGTAGCAGGACACGGCGAGGGCCCGGTCCGAGCCCATGATCCAGGTCACGCCCGGAGGTCAGCAGGCAGAGGATGAACAGGATCGCGCAGGCGTCGCCGAGCGCGGCCCGGCCCCGCTGAGCGTGGCGGTGCCGTCGGCGGCGACGTGCCCGCCGTAGACGGTGAAGACGTCCTGGATCGCGCTGGCGAACCCGGCTGAAGTTGTGCGGCGGCCGTGTTCGGCAGCACGATCAGGATGCCGATCACCGGCAGCGCGTAGAGCATGACGCTGCCGACCGCCGAGCGGGCGATGCCGAACGGCACGTCACGCTGCGGGTTGGTCATCTCCTCGCCGGCGCTGCTGGGCAGCTCGAAGCCGACGAAGTTGAACAGCAGGACGCCGATGAGCAGCACGAACCCGCCCGCGGAGGGCTAGTAGCTGCTGGCCCCCAGGCCGTGCGCACCGTGCTTGGCGGCGTAGATGATCACGTGACAGGGTGAACAGGCCGAGCACCAGGAACCGGGCGAACGCGCCGGCTGTCGGCAGCCACTTGGCCACGCGGAACGACACGATGGCGGCCAGGATCGACAGCCAGACGAACACCAGCGCGACGATGAACGTCAGACGCCGTGGAGCGACGTTCGCGCCGTGGTTGAAGAACACCTCGACCGCGGTGATGCAGGTGACGGTGAGCGAGCCGCCGATCCATACCGGGTTGGTGATCCAGTACAGGAAGTTGTTGACCGCCCCGGCCAGGTGGCCGAAGGCCAGCCTGGTCCAGCAGGTACGGCCCGCCCTCCTGCGGGAACGCGGAGCCGAGCTCGGCGAACAGCAGCGCCTGCGGCACGAAGAATACCAGCGCGAAGACCATCATCCAGGTGAACGCCTGCCCGCCGCCCTGCGCGACGGTGGCGATCGTGTCCACGCCGACGATCGTGCAGATGAGGAAGAAGAGGATGTCGAAGCGGCCGAAGTGCCGCTGCAGCTTTGGCGCTTCGCGGCGGCGGCCGTCGCGGGCAGCGCGTCCAGGATGTCGGTCATGGCGAGTACTCCTGCGGGTAAAAAGCGGGACATGTCATCGCCGCAGCCTCGCCCGGAACTGTTCCGGGCGTGTTACCGGATCATGACAAACCATGCCAGGCCGGATCATCCATCCTGCAATTTCCCAGGGCAAACAGCCCCCGCCCTGGCACGGGAGTAACCCGCCCGCCACGTTCGCCTGTCCGGCTGAACCCTTCTCCGCGCAGGGCCGTGAGTAGGGGTGCGGCACGCGGAGCGGGGCGTTCGCTGCACATTCCGGCCTGCTCTCCGGCCGCACCATGCCGCCCAACGAGGGGCCTCATGGCACTCAGGGAAAGGGGAGCGGGACATGTCCGTTATTCACCGTGCCGCCGCGGGGGCCGCCTCGGTCGCCGTGGCCGCGGCGACCGCGTTCGCGCTGGCGCCTGCTGCGGGGGCGCAGGCGCGCGCGCCGGGGTCGTTCATCGGCCAGTTCCACAAGATCTCCACGGTCGCCTCGACCGTGCCGGGGAACGGCGACGTCAACCCGTACGGGGTCGACGTGGTCCGGCACAGTGCCGGGGCACTGCAGCGCGGCAACGTGCTGATCAGCAATTTCAACAACAAGAAGAACCTGCAGGGCACCGGGACCACCATCGTCCAGGTGTCGCCCGGCGGGATGAGGTCCACGTTCGCCCGGATCAGCGCCAAGGGCCTGCCCGGCCCGTGCCCGGGCGGCATCGGCCTCACCACGGCGCTCAGCATCCTGCCCGGCGGCTGGGTCGTGGTCGGCAGCCTGCCCACCACCAACGGGATGTCCGCGACGGCCCGGGCGGGCTGCCTGCTGGTGCTGGACAACCAGGGCAAGGTGCGGGAGACCCTGGCCGGTCACGGCATCAACGGCCCGTGGGACATGACTTCGCTCAGCTTCGGGCACACCGCCGAGCTGTTCGTCACCAACGTGCTCAACGGAACCGTCGCGGCTAACGGCAAGACGGTCCACCGGGGTACCGTGCTGCGGATCAACCTGGCGCTGTACGGCCAGCAGGCGCCCGCCGTGCGCAGCATCACCACCATCGGGTCCGGCTTCGCCGAGCGGACCGACCCGGCGGCCCTGGTCGTCGGCCCGACCGGGGTGGGCCTGGGCGCCAACGGCACCCTGTACGTCGCGGACAGTGTCCCGAACCGGATCACCGCCATCCGGCACGCGCCGTTCCGCGGCAGTAGTGCCGGGACCGGCCAGGTGGTCACGGCCGGCGGGGCGCTCAGCACGCCGCTGGGCCTGACTGTCGCCCCGAACGGGCACGTGCTCACGGTCAACGGGGGCAACGGGAAGATCGTGGAGACGACCCCGGGCGGGGCCCAGATCGCCTCCCGGTTCCTGGACAAGTCCGGGAGCCCGGCGGGCGCGGGCGCGCTGTTCGGCCTGGCGGTGGCGCCGCACGGAGCGGGCCTTTACTACGTGGACGACGCGGTGAACACGCTGCGCCTGCTGCACTGACCGCACGCTGAGTCCGGAATCCGGTGTAAATGGGCGGGCGTGGTTCCCGGCTTCATGGTCAGGTTAGGCGACGGTAGTGACAGTTTCGCTGCCGTCGGCGGGCTGGCTGGTGGTGACGGTGCGTGGCCGGAGCTGGCGTGGGCGGGTCGAGCAGGGAGCGGCGCAGGTCCTGCAGCAGCCGGAGCCCGTCGGGGGTCATGTTCACGCCGCGCCAGCCGGGGAGGCGCGGTCCAGGACGGCCCAGACCAGGGTGAGGCAGCTGGTCTCGCCGGGGAGCCGGCCGATGACCTTGGTGCGGCGGCGGGTCTCGCCGAAGGTGCGCTCGATGAAGTTGGAGTGCCGGATCCGGTGGTGGTGTTCAGCGGGGAACCGCAGGTAGGCGGTCAGCCCTGCCGGCGTCGGTGGTCAGGCACTTCATCGCCGAGGGGTAGGTGGGCGCGTACTTGGCGGCCATCTCGCTGATCCTGGCGCCGATGATCTCCACCAGCTTCGGGCCGGGCGCCGTTTTCAGGTCCTCGGTGTCGAAGATCTTCCAGTAGGCGTCCTTGACCTCGGCCTGCATCCCGGCCGGGACCTTGGCCAGGATGTTCCGCGCCCGGTGGATAAGACACCTTTGACGCAGCGCCTTCGGGTAGGCCTGCTCGATCGCGGCGATCAGGCCGGGCGCGCCGTCGGAGATGACCAGCAGCGGGCTGGCCAGGCCGCGGTCTTTCAGGTCGGCGAGGAAGGCGTGCCAGGCGTCGGCGGACTCGCCGGTGCCGGGGGCCAGGCCGATGAAGGCGGGCTTGCCGCCGGTGGTGATGCCCCAGGCGGCCAGCACCGGCTCGGCCGGGGAGCCGGGGTGCATCCGGAAGAAGCTGGCGTCCAGGAACAGGTAGTCCAGGGTGATGCCGTCCAGGCGGCGCTGGGCCCAGGCCTCGTACTCGTCCTTGATCTGCTGGCAGACCGACGAGACCGTGGACTTGGAGATCGCGGCCTGGTCGCCGAGGGCCTCCGCCAGGGCGGCCTCCACGTCCCGGACGGACAGGCCGCGCACGAACGAGGCGATCACCAGCGATTCCAGCGCATTGGTCTTGGTGACGTGGGCGCCGAACAGCCGGGACGCGAACGCCTCGCTGGTGCCGCGCAGCTTCGGCCGGGCCAGCGTGACCGGCCCGGCGGTGGACTTGACGGTCACCTCCCGGTACCCGTTCCGGGACCCGGGCCGGGCATCCGGCGCTGGCCGCGGCCCGCTGGTAACGGTCCCGGCCGAGAAACTCGGTCACCTCGGCTTCCAGGGCGGCCTGCATCAGCAGCTGGGCGCCGAGCCGGGCCACCTCCTCCAGGATCTCCGGCAGCGAACGGTCCTGGGCGAACAGCTCATCGATGTGGTGGCGGATACGGTCAGTAGGCGATACTCGGACAGGCACGGGCGTGGGTCCTTCCCTTCGGTGACTTGGCGGTATTCGAAGGGAAACCTACGCCCGTCCTGTCATTTACACCCGATCTTGGACGCCACCCACGCTGACCGGGAGGGGGCCGGGCCGGCTGGCCTGCGGAGCGGGCAGGCCAGCCGGCCAGGGAGCGCTGCCTGCGACACGCCGGTAGCGCTCTCTACGGAAATCTACGGATTCGGCTAGAGCGGCGTCATAGAGTCCCATTGTGGACCCCATAAGGAACCCCTACGCGCCCGGTGCCGGGCAGCGGCCGCCGGAGCTGGCCGGGCGGGACCGGGAGATCGAGCCAGTTCGAGGTCGTCCTCGAGCGGGTGGCCAGGGCCCGCCCCGAGCGGTCCATGGTGCTCACCGGGCTGCGCGGGGTCGGCAAGACCGTGCTGCTCAACACCTTCCGGTCGATGGCGCTGCAGCGACTGTGGGGGACCGGCAAGCTCGAGGCCAGGCCCGACCAGTCGATCCGCCGGCCGGTGGCGAGCGCGCTGCACATGGCGGTCCGCGAGCTGGCGCCCAGGCACCGCGCGCCGGACCGGGTCGACGACTTCCTCAGCGTGCTCAAGGCGTTCGCGCTGCGCGACCCCAAGGCGCCCAAGGGGACCACGGTCAGCGCCCAGTTCGGCATCGACGTGCCCGGCCGCGCGCGGCCGGGCCGACTCGGGTGACCTCGAGGTGGACCTGACCGAGCTGTTCACCGACGCGGCCTCGGTCGCGGCCGACCTCGGCGTCGGGATCGCGCTGTTCGTCGACGAGATGCAGGACGTGCCGGCGCCGGACGTGTCCGCGCTCTGCGCCGCCTGCCACGAGCTGTCCCAGGTGGGCGGCCCGCTGATCGTGGTCGGGGCGGGCCTGCCGCACCTGCCGTCGGTGCTGTCGGCCAGCAAGAGCTACTCGGAACGGCTGTTCCGGTACGCGCGGATCGACCGGCTGGACCGGGAGGCGGCCGACCAGGCGCTGCTCGCGCCCGCCGAGCGCGAGGACGTGCTGTTCAAGCAGGACGCGCTGGACGCCCTGTACGAGGCCGCCGACGGCTACCCGTACTTCGTCCAGGCGTACGGCAAGGTCACCTGGGACGTCGCCGCGGCCAGCCCGATCACCGCGGGGGACGTCAGGGTGGCGGCGCCGGAGGCCGAGGGCGAGCTCGCGGTCGGCTTCTTCGGCTCCCGCTACGAGCGGGCGACCCCGGCGGAGCGCGAGTACATGCGCGCGATGGCCGCGATCGGCGACGAGCCCGTGCCGACCTCGAACGTGGCCGACGAGCTGGGCCGCAAGCCGTCGAGCCTGTCGCCCGCCAGGGACGGGCTGATCAAGAAGGGCCTGATCTACAGCTCGGAGCGGGGCCTGATCGCCTTCACCGTTCCGCACTTCGGCAAGTTCCTGCGCGCCCAGCCGGTCTGAGTGCCCGGGCCAGAGTCAGCCGGGCCCGTTCGCAGGATATATTGGCTTTATCATCTTTCGTATTGCGCTTTTCCTAGATACACGGTTAGAGAGCTGTAGCGGGCCAGGCGGCCGTCGCCGGCGGTGCCGGGGTCGTGTGGCACCACGCCGGCCCGGACCGGGGCATGGCGGCCGGACATGTAGACGGCGAAGACCACGTCGACGCCGGCGGCTCGCGCCAGGATGCCAGGGGAAGACCAGCGAAGCGCCAGCATCCCTCGCGCCACACGTCGGTCGGCGCTGGTGGTGATCAGATAGCGGTGGTAACGCCGCCACGGACGGCTGCGGCGCAGCGCGGCCAGCGTGCGCCGCCCGGGACCGCGCGCAGCTCGCACGGGTCGGCGTGGCCCAGCCTGACCATGACCTCGCCGATCTCGGGCGACAGCGCGGCGAGCAGCGCGAGCTCGGCGGCACCAGGCCGCGGAAGAGCCGCGCCCTGCCCGCGGGCGAGCCAGCGTGCAGCAGCGGCGGGACGCCGAGCGAGGCCAGCGCGGCCGCGCGCGAGCAGCGCCGCCCTGGTGATCGTCCGCCAGCCCACCGGCGTGCTGCTCACGTCGCCGAAGCAGCCGCAGCCCAGCGTCCGGGCGGCGCGCCCGCAGCTCGATCAGGGCGAGCCGGCCGCCGTGAAGAACAGCAGCGCGGTCGACCCGCGCCCCGGACCGCGGCCCGCGGGCGCGACAGCGGCGTGCCGGGGCGGGGCCACGGGGAACACCGTCACCAGCAGCGCCAGGCCGAGGCTGAGGTCGAACGCGCACAGAGCATGGCCAGCGGCGGCGCAGCGGTGCCAGCCGGGGGGACGACCCCCCGGAACCCCCGCGCGGTGCGGCCCGGGGCGACCCCCGGAACCCCCCGCCATTCACTGGCCGGCGGGACACGCCTGCGGCGCACCCCGTCTCGCCAGCGAATAAGCCCGGGGGGGCGACCCCCCGGAACCCCCGCGTCAATCGAGCGGGTGCCGATCACATGGCGTGCCTTGGCCGCGCAGCCGCCGATGAGCAGCACGGCGAGCAGCGGCGGACCTGCACGCTCGCGCACATCGGCCAGCACGAACGCCACCCCCAGTCGCCCGGTCGTGATCATGGCTCTCGCTCCGGGCGCTGAACCCACCGAGGTCAGCGTCGCGTTGAAGCAGCCGTCTTCCAGATTCGCCGCCGAGCTCCACGAAGCGGCCATGGTCAGGTCCGCCACCCGTGCCCCGGGGGGAGGTGCCGCACTTCACGCACCGGTCGCAGAACTGGCGCGCGCCGGCGCTGCAGCTGGTGACCGGCAGCACCGCCGCCCGGCTCGGCGCACTCGTTGCTGATCCCGCAGCAGGCTGCCGAGCGACAGGTACGGCAGCGCGGGCACGACGGCCCGTGCTGGTGGGCGGCTCGCCGGCCGGGCCCTCGGTCTCCGGGTCGAGGGCGGGGTAGCCGAGCCCGAGCAGGTCGGCCGGCTCGTCGCCGGGCTCGTGCCAGACCGCCGACGCCGCTGATCGGACCGCCGTGGTAGGCGCCGGCCGGCGGTGGCGCTGGCGCGGGTGGCCGGCGAGGTAGGGCGGCTGCGCGGTGGCGGGCGTGACCGCCAGCAGGTAGCCGTCGGCGCGGCGGGTGCCGATGACGTCGATCAGGTAGCCGGGCGTCCAGCCGGGGGAAGCGGACCTGGACGTGGCCGGCGCGACGCCGTCGGGGATCACGACCCGCTCGGGCTCGCGGCCGTGCTGCCCGCGTGTCGACCAGCAGCTCCCGTCCGCGCCCCGCACGATCGCGCCCGGTCACCCGGCCGAGCCTGGCCCAGATGCGCTCGGCCGCATGCCGGCTGGCCGGGCAGCAGCCGGACCAGCACGCTGTCGCGGCCGGCTGCCAGGGCGGTGGGCTCGGCCGCGCCGGCCCTGCAGACGCGGTCGGCGGGCGGCAGCACCAGCCGGTGTCACCGTCGGCGCGAGAGGAGCGAGGAACTCGGGCTGCCGTCAGGACCGTCCCGGTCATGACGGCGCGGGCCGGTGCCGCCCTCGGCCGTACCCCGGTGCGGCCGTGCCGCCCTGGCGGCCGCTGGCCCGAATTCGTGCTCGCGGCCGTCGAAACGGGGTTGTCGAAGACCGCGGCGCGCAGCAGCGCCCGCCGGGCATATCGGGTCGGAGGCCCTGAATCAGTGCAAGGTCGGACGCAACCCGCGCAAATACGTGCTTTCCGCCGCACTTGCCCGCCATGGGATTGCAGACCATCGCCAAGTCATGTCCGACGATGGTCACATACGCGCAGACACGTCAAGTGATTCGGCAAATCGTCTCGTGAGCCGAGGAAGCGCGGGGATAGGGCGCTCGCTGGGACCATTTGCGGTTAAGTCAGAGTGACCATGTTCCGCTGGTGCGGTTCCTGTGGCCGAGTGGCAGGAGTCATCGATCGGGGCGGTATCGTGACTAATCACACTCAGAGTAGCGTTGTCTTGAGCGTGAGAGGGCCATGAGCGTCGGGGAGCGCGTTGCGTGAGTACGTCACGCTCCCGCAGCGGCGCGCTGCTGCGGGCTGCCCAGGCGCTGACCGCGCAACCGGGCCGACGCCGAGGATCTGCTGCAGGCGACGCTGGTCAAGGCGTACCAGTCGTGGGACAGGATCGAGGATCGGCCGCGCTGGACACTACGTCCGCCGGGTCATGGTGAACACCCACATCTCTGGTGGCGGCAGGCGGCGGGTCGACGAGTACCCGACCGACGAGATCCCCGATTCCCCGGCGCCGACGCCACCGGCGACAGCGACCTGCACGACGTCGTGCAGCGCGCGGTCGACCGGCTGCCGCGCCAGATGCGAGCCGCGGTGATGCTCAGGTTCTACGACGACATGACCGAGCCGGAGGTGGCGGCGGCGCTCGGCGTTTCGCTGGGGACGGTCAAGTCACCGTGGCGCGAGCGGTCGCCAAGCTCGCAAGGACGCCGAACTCGGCGCCGACGCTGCTGCGCGAGGGGGCTCCGTGTTAGAGCCGCCGGCGGAGGCTTGACACGACCCCGGATCACGTGGCACTATCAGCCTCAGCGCCCTAAGTCGGCGCACGAGGCGCAGCGTCGCTGGTAGCCCAGGGAACTTCACGAGGAGGTGGGCCGCGTGGAAAGCACGATGATGGACTTCCCGCTGACCGTCACCGCGATCATGCGGTACGGCACCACGGTGTTCGGCGACAAGGAGGTCGTCACCTGCGCCGGGGACGAGCCGTCGCGGCGCGCAGACCTACGCGGACCGTCGGCGAGCGGACGGCGCGGCTGGCGAACGCGCTGCGCTCGCTCGGCGTGGACGGCGACCAGCGGGTCGGCACGTTCATGTGGAACAACGCCGAGCACCTCGAGGCGTACCTGGCGGTCCCGTCGATGGGCGCCGTGCTGCACACGCTGAACCTCCGCCTCGTCCGCCGATCAGGTCGGCTACATCGCCACCCACGCCGGCGACCACGCGGTCATCGTGGACGCGTCCCTGGTCCCGCTGTTCGCCAAGGTGCTGCCGCACGCCGAGACCGATCAGGCACGTGATCGTCTCCGGCGCCGGCCGCGACGAGGCCGCTGCGCGCTCGCTGGCCGGCCCCGGCCGCGAGGTGCACTCCTACGAGGAGCTGCTCGCCGCCGCGCCGGACACCTTCGACTGGCCGAGATCTGACGAGCGGTCGGCCGCGGCGATGTGCTACACCAGCGGCACCACCGGGCTGCCCAAGGGCGTCGTGTACAGCCACCGCTCGACCTACCTGCACTCCATGGCGCGTGTGCACCGGGAACGTGCTCGGCGCTGACCGAGCACGACCGGATCATGCCGATCGTGCCCAGTTCCACGCCAACGCCTGGGGGCTGGCCTACGCCGCGATGATGTCCGGGGCCGACCTGGTGATGCCGGACCGGTTCCTGATCCCGGCCGCTCGTCGCGAGCTGATCGAGACCGAGAAGGCGACGGTCGGCGCGGGGGTGCCGACGATCTGGCAGGGCTGCTCGCGCACCTGCGGGCGCACGGCGGCGACATGTCGTCGCTGCGGACGCTGGTCTGCGGCGGCTCGGCGCTGCCGGAGGCGGTGATGCGCGCGTACGCCGACGAGTTCGGGATCGTCATGACGCATGCCTGGGGGATGACCGAGCTCTCGCCGCTCGGATCGGTCGCCCGCGAGCCCGCCGGCGTGACCGGGGAGGCGGTCTGGCCGTACCGGGCCTCCCAGGGCCGGCTGATCTGCGGCGTCGAGGGGCGGCTGACCGGCGACGACGGCGAGGTGCTGCCCTCCGACGGCAAGGCCGTGGGCGAGCTCGAGTGCCGCGGCCCGTGGATCACCGCGTCCTACTACCAGGACGACGCGCCGGAGAAGTTCCACGACGGCTGGCTGCGCACCGGCGACGTCGGCACCCTGGACGCGGCCGGGTTACATCAGGCTCACCGACCGGGCCAAGGACGTGATCAAGTCGGGCGGCGAGTGGATCTCGTCCATGGAGCTGGAGAACTGCCTGATGGCGCACCCGGCCGTGGCCGAGGCGGCGGTGATCGGCGTGCCCGACGAGCAAGTGGGGCGAGCGCCCGCTGGCCGCCGTCGTGCTCCGCGCCGACGCGCGCCCCGGTGACCCCGAGCGAGCTGCGCGCCTTCCTCGGCGAGCGGGTGCCGCGCTGGCAGCTGCCCGAGCGCTGGGCCTTCATCGACGAGGTGCCGAAGACCTCCGTCGGCAAGTTCGACAAGACCCGGATCCGGGACGCCTACGCCCGCGGCGACTACAAGGTGATCGAGGTCCGCTGAGATTCGCTGGCCCGCCATGCCAACTGCTTTGGCACGGCTGGGCCGGTCCCGGTACGCTGATCCGGACCGTCAGGTCACCAGGAGGCTTCGCCTAGTCCGGTCTATGGCGCCGCACTGCTAATGCGGTTTGGGTCTACAGCCCATCCGGGGTTCAAATCCCCGAGCCTCCGCTCGCAGCAGCGGACTCCCGCCGGGGAGTCCGCTGCTCCTGCGTTGCCGGGGACGTGCCCCGGCGGGCGGCGGGCCGGAGAGCAGGGTCAGCAGCAGGCCGCAGGCGTAGGCGGCGAGGGCGAGGGCCGGCAGCCTGCCGCCGG
This sequence comes from uncultured Actinomycetes bacterium, assembly GCA_963767385.1. Classification (GTDB taxonomy): domain Bacteria; phylum Actinomycetota; class Actinomycetes; order Streptosporangiales; family Streptosporangiaceae; genus RYN-230. Next base: position 15,802 of record CAVYEA010000022.1, read on the forward strand.
GGGCGAAGCCGGCGATCGCGAGCTTGGCGAGGCCGAACCCGGTGGCGGCCAGGCCGGCCACCAGGACGGCCGGGGACCAGGGCCGGCCGGGCCCGAGCCCGGCAGGCAGCGCGCGCAGCAGGGGCCGGTGCAGCCACAGCAGGCCGGCGATGAGCGGAACCAGGATCACGGCCAGCAGGGCCTCCCAGGCCGGCCGCAGCTCCCACCACTCGGCCGATCCGATCCGCGGCTGGGGGATCACCCCGGCCGGGTAGAAAGCGACCGCCGCGATGATCACCGGCACCATGTGCCACAGGTAGACCAGCATGACCGCGGGGTTGAGCCGGGTGACCGGCCGCCACCAGCGGGGGCGGGTGAGCAGCCGCGACACCGCGGGTGCTGCCGCCAGGATCAGCCCGGTCTCGGCGGCGGCATAGGCCAGCAGCGCGATCGACGGCGGGGTGGTGTTGCCGACCCGCTCGCCCGCCCCGATCATGTCGATGGGGAAGGGGCCCCAGGCCACGAGGCCAGCCAGGGCCGCGGCGCCAGCGGCGGCGAGCGCGTAGGGGCGCCACCGGGGCCGGGTCAGGGTGCCGTCCTGCCAGGCGAACCCCCACTGGTACATCGAGCCCCATACCAGCAGGTAGTTCGCGTAGCCGATGACGCGGCAGGTGAGCGCCGACCACGCCGGTGTCCACCGCGGCGGCGCCGAGCGCCATTACTGCGGGGACCGCCAGGCCCCACCGCCGGTGCGCGGCCAGCATCACCGGCGTCAGCGCGATCAGCAGCAGGTAGACGGGCAGGAACCACAGCTGGATGGCGACGAGCCAGCCGGCCTCGGCCAGCTCGGCCGGGCCCGCTCCCGCCACCTGGGCCACCGCGACGGCGAGGACCATGGCCGTCACGTACACCGTCGCCGGCCACAGCAACCCCATCGCCCGTTCCCGGACCCATCCGGCCCAGGCCTCGCCCCGCTCGTGGTGGCCCGTCCACGAGATGGCGTGGACGTACCCGCCGACCAGGAAGAAGACCGGCATGACCTGGAAGGCCAGGGTGACCCAGCCTCCCCAGCTCACGTAGCGGATCGCGTCGAGCCCGGACAGCTCCCCGCCCCGGTAGGTGATGCTGACCAGCAGCCAGTGACCCGCCACCACGGCCGCGATCGCGAGCACCCGCAGCAGGTCCGCGTAGCGGTTTCGCTCACCCGCCGCCCCACGATCGGCCGTCGGCATCATAAGGCGAGCCAGGCGCGTTAGAGGCGTGCGGCGGTCAGCCGGTTCCGCCGCACGGCCTGCCGGATGTCGGTGACGGTGACCAGGCCCACGACCTGGCCGTCCGCCAGCACGACGGCCACAACCTGGCCGCCCAGCGGTCGGCGGCCCAGCAGCGGCCCAACCGGATCGCCGGGTGCCGCCTGGTACCGGGCGGGGACGGACAGGGCCACCTGGTCGAGCCGTAGCCTGGTCCGGTCCTCGTGCGGGATGCCGGCCAGCGCGTCACTGAGCACGAGGCCGGTGAGCCTGCCGCCGAAGTCCACGACGGGGAACGCATCCTGCCGGGAACGGGCAGCCACCCGGTCGATGAAGTCGGCGACCGTGTTCCAGCCCGGCGCGAGCTCCGGGCCGGCCGTCATGATGTCGGCGACCCGCACACCCCCGAGCGCGGCGGCGGCCGTGGCGGCATTCTTCTCGGCCGTGGCGGCGCTGATGAGGAACCACCCGATCAGCATCAGCCAGATGCCACCCAGGCTGGCCCAGGCGAGAACCTCGGCCACGCCGACGGCGGCAATTCCCGCGCCCAGGAACTGGCCAGCCTGGGCCGCCGCCGCCTCGGCCCGCCGCCGGTCGTGGTAGTGCCGCCAGAGCAGGGCCCGCAGGACCCGGCCGCCATCCAGCGGCGCGCCCGGCAGCAGGTTGAAGACGGCGAGTAGGCCGTTCATCGCGGCCAGCCACCCCGCCGTCGCGGCCACCAGGGCCGGGCCGCCCGCATACCGGACCGCGGCGGCAGCGCTCAGGAACACGGCGGCGGCCGCCACGCTCGCCGCCGGGCCCGCCAGCGCGATCCGCAGGTCGGCGTCGGCGTCGGGCGGCTCGCCCTCGAGTTCGGCGACGCCGCCGAGCATCCACAACGTGATCGACCGCACCTCGACGCCGTGGCGCTTCGCCACCACCGCGTGGGACAGCTCATGGGCCAGCAGCGACGCCAGGAACAGCACCGCCCCGGCAGCAGCGGCCGTCCAGTACAGGGCCGGGGGCTGGTGCCGGAGCTCGCCGGGCAGGATGCTCGCGCCGAGCAGCCAGGTGATGAGCGCGAGGATAACCGCGACGGTCCAGTGGGCGCCCACCGGTATGCCGCCGACCCGGCCAAGCCGCACATCCTGCCGCACCGTGCCTCGCCCCATCACTCTCACCATCAGGCTGCGGCCCGGCGGCCACGCCGCCAAGAGGCGCTCTTCCCGCTCCCGCAGGACCTTGGCCCCAGCACCGGCGGCCACCGGGCGCGGCGGCATCAGTGGTAGTCAGCGGCGTGCGCGCCACTGGATGGGGCCCGGTTCCCAGCGGAATCCCAGCGCGATGACCGCCGCTGCGGCGGCGGTCCAGCCGAGCACGACCAGCAGCCCGGCCGCCGGCATCGGCCAAGCATGCGTGGTGGGCCTGAACGACGCTTCCATTGCCCGGGCCACCGGGGCGACCGGGAAGGCGGAGGCGAGGTCGTAGAGCCAGTGCGGTGCGTGCACCGACGGGAAGAACACGTCGGAGATGAACGCCAGCGGCAGCACGGTGCCGTAGGCGACGGTGAGCGCGGCGTCGGTCTTCGGCACGGCCATGGTGACCGCGACGCCGAGCAGGAAGAAGCACACCATGCCCAGGCCGGCCGAGGCGGCGAAGTAGCCCATCGCCCGCCAGTAGATCGTCACGTGGAAGAACAGCACCGCGGTCGCGATGATGATCGCGACCGAGAAGAGCGAGGTCACCAGGGCCGAGCCGGACCGGCCGCCCAGGTATGTCCAAGCGGGCAGGGGAGTACCGCGCAGGCGCTTGAGGATGCCCTCCTCGCGGGCTAGCACCATGCTGGTGACAGTCGTCACGTAACAGGCGTTAAGCAGGCAGAATGCGCTGACTGCGGGGGTGAGGAACTGCACGTACGGCAGCCCGCCCGGCACGCTGCTGGCGGCGGGGGGGTGGATGACGTTGAGGCTGATGAGCAGGAGCAGCGGGATGACGAGCGTGAGGAAGAACCCGAGCGGGCTGCGCAGCAGGAGTAGCAGCTGATAGCGGACCTGGCCCAGGGCGAGCAGCGGCCCCGGCCGGGATCTGCGCGCGACGTCAGCGGCCACTGCGGCCACCTGCCCCGGCTTCGTCGGTGATCCGCAGGTAGGCGTCCTCCAGGGAGGGCCGGACCACGGTGAGTCCCGTCCAGTTCCACGCCGTGCTGGACCGCCCACCGGGTCAGCGTGAACAGGACGCGGGTGGGCTCATCGGTATGCATGGTGATGTCGCCCTCGGGGTGTTCCGGCAGGTCCCAGGGGCCAGCCGGAAGCTCGGCGGCGGACAGCGCGGGCGGCAGGCGGAAGCTGACCACCGTGCCGGCCAGATCACGGCCGCCCAGCGCGTCCGGGGTCAACTCCTCGACCAGGTGACCGTGGCTCATCACCCCGACCCGGTCGGCCAGCCGCTGTACCTCGTCGAGGTAATGCGAGGTGAGCAGGATGGTGGTCCCGGATTGGCGCAGCCCGGCGATCATCTCCCAGGCATCCCGCCGGGCGTTCGGGTCGAAGCCGGTCGTCGGCTCGTCGAGGAACAGCAGCTCCGGGTCGCCGACCAGGGCAAGGGCGAGGTCCAGCCGGCGCAGCTGGCCGCCGGACAGGGTGCGGACCCGGGCCCGTCGCTTGCTGGCCAGGCCCACCTGCTCGATGGTGGCCGCCACGTCCCGCGGCCGGGCGTAGAAGCTGGCATAGAGCGCGACCATCTCCCGCACCGTCAGCTCGGCGTCAACGCCACCGGATTGCAGCACGATCCCGATGCGCTCGCGGAAGCGGCGGCCGCCCGCCTCCGGATCGAATCCGAGCACCTGCACCGAACCGGAGGTGCGCTGGCGGTGGCCTTCGAGGATCTCCACGGTCGTCGTCTTGCCAGCGCCATTCGGCCCGAGGAGCGCGTAGATCTCGCCACGCCGGACCTGGAAGCTCACGCCGTCAACGGCGCACAGCCGACCGTAGTTCTTGCGCAACCGCTCCACCACGATGGCTGGCGGCTGGAACGCCGGCACACCATCCACACTCCGATCGTCGGCGCTGCCCGGCTCAGCTCCCAGGGACATAGGTCCCTGGATCAGGCCCACAGGGCACAGCCGCCGCCCTGTCCGCTGCACACCGGGGTGCGACCGCACCCGGGTCGTTGGGCCCCATGACGTGGGAACTGCGGCCCTGCCGGGCCGTCGGCTGCGCTGCGACGCTTCAGGTTATGCGTACGGGGCTCTTGCGAGTGCACACCGTCCCCCGGGCGAGGCGCCCAGGGCCGGGCGGCCGCGGCGGGCACGCGAGTTCATCGACTGGCGTGCGCTCAGGCTGGCTGGCCGGGCATGCTGCTGCCCTGCCAAGCCTGCGGTCATCGTGATCATGCCGCCCGGGCCGGGCCGGGCCCACCCGACCGACCTACTGCTGTGCGGCCATCACTACCGGGCGTCCCGGCACGCCCTTGAAGCGGCGGGCGCAGGGGTCTTCAACCTGGACGGCGCATCCCTCACAGCAGACATCTGGCTGCTGGCTCCCGCGGCGGAGCATCCGGCGCCAGGCGCGGGTTCCGGCACGGCGATGTCGCGGCCGGCTTGCCCGCCAGCCGGCCAGGCCTGACGCCGCACGGTGCGGGCTCGCGTACTCCGTCGTCGTCGGGCCGTTGGATTCACGGCCGGAGGTGACCATCGGCCCTGGTAGCGGGGCCTGGGCTAGGGGAAAGCTGATTTACGGAGGGCTGGACGGGGGCGAAAGTCATGGGCTTCGCTGACCGCGGCGACGCAGGACGGCGCCTGGCCGCGCTACTGGGGCATCTGCGCGGGCAGCGCGTGGTGGTCCTTGGCCTGCCCCGGGGCGGTGTCCCGGTGGCCTTCGAGGTCGCCCGGGCCCTCGGCGTGCCGCTGGATGTGATCGTGGTGCGCAAGCTGGGGGTGCCGTTCCAGCCTGAGCTGGGCATGGGGGCCATCGGCGAGGATGGGGTGCGCGTCCTCAACCAGGAGGTCATCCAGCGCGGCAGGATCTCCGCGGATGAGCTGGCCGCCGTGGAGGCCCGGGAACGCGCCGAGCTGGAGCGCCGCGCCTCTCGTTACCGGCGCGGCCGGCCGCGCCGGCCGCTGGACGGCTGCACGGCGGTGGTGGTCGATGACGGGATCGCCACGGGGTCAACCGCCCGTGCCGCCTGCCAGGTCGCCCGGGCGCACGGCGCGGCGCGGGTGGTGCTGGCCGTGCCCGTGGCCCCGCCGCGGTGGCAGGCACGGATGGGGGACGTCGCTGACGAGTTGGTTTGCGTGGCGACCCCGCGATCGTTCTTCGCCATCGGGCAGTTCTACGCAGACTTCTCCCCGACGACGGACGAGGAGGTGACCGGTTGCCTGGACCGCGCCGCCGCGCCCGTTCCCACGGCTGACCCCGCGGCCGCGGCTGCGGATGACCCTCCGGCCTGGGATGCGGAGGTCGAGGCCAGCGCGGGGGCGGCCCGCCTGGCCGGTCACCTGACCGTGCCTGGCCAGGCGCGTGAGGTCGTGGTGTTCGCCCACGGCAGCGGCAGCAGCCGGCACAGTCCCCGCAACCGTTACGTGGCTGCCGTGCTGAACCAGGCGGGCCTGGGAACCCTCTTGTTCGACCTGCTCACCCCGGATGAGGAGGCCGACCGGGCTAACGTGTTCGACATCGGGCTGCTGGCCCGCCGCCTGGTGGGCGTCACCGGATGGCTGCGTGATCAGCCGGGAGCGGCCGGCTTGCCCGTTGGCTATTTCGGGGCCAGCACCGGCGCCGCAGCCGCGCTGTGGGCGGCCGCTGAACCCGGTGCCGACATCGCCGCCGTGGTGTCCCGCGGCGGACGCCCCGACCTGGCCAGCCCGCGCCTCGGGTCCGTCAGGGCACCTACCCTGCTCATCGTCGGCGGCCGCGACGATGTCGTGCTCGGCCTCAACCGCCAGGCCCGGGCCCAGCTGCGCTGCGAGAGCGACCTGGCCGTGGTGCCCGGGGCCACCCACCTGTTCGAGGAGCCCGGCACTCTCACTACCGCCGCGCAGCTGGCCCGCGATTGGTTCACCGGGCATCTCATACTTAGTGCCCATTCAGTCGCGTGACCCAGGCGCCCGGATCCGTTTCCCTGGCGCCAGCTCCGCAGAGGTCAGCGCCGGGTGCCTGCGGACGGCGATTGCAGGATGAGCGAGCCATCGGGCTGATGAGTGATCCGGGACCCGAAGCGGTGGCTGATCCGCTCGAGCACCGTCCGCAGCCATTCGCTGTCCGCGGCGCTTGCGTGGCCCAGCCGCATCTTCCTGGCCTGCATGGGCACCATCCGCAGCGCGGCGAGCATGCCCGTGTCCGCGGCCACCGACGCGAAGTACAGCAGCCGCAGGTCACCCCGGAAGCTCTCGTAGCCGCTGATGCCTTCGTAATCGTCGATGCAATCGCCGCAGCCGTAGAGGATGAGCCTGCCCCGGTAGATCTCGATGGGGCGGGGGTGATGCGAGGAGTGGCCGTGGATCAGGTCGGCACCGCCGTCGATCAGCCGTCGGGCAAAGCGGACCTGGTTGTCATCCACGTCATATCCCCAGTTGGAACCCCAGTGGATGGACGCCACGGCAATGTCACCAGCTTGCTTAACGGCCTGTACCCGGCCGATGACATCGTCGGCGGCAGCGGCTGGACAGGGCGGGCAGGAAATCGACGCCGGGCCGGGTGGCCGTCGCGGCCCAGCCGCGCGGGATCCCGCTGCAGGGCGCCCCGCACGCGAAGATCACGGCGCGGCCGCCTCCCGGCAGCGGGACGACCGCCGGCTGCCGGGCCTCGGCGGCATCACGCCCGGCCCCGGCGGCGCGGACGCCGGCGCAGGCCAGCGTGTCGAGGGTCTCCCGCAGCCCCGGCTGGCCAAAGTCGAGCACGTGGTTGTTGGCCAGCGCGCACACGTCCGGCCGCGCCACCGTCACCGCAGGCACGTTTCCCGGGCTCATCCGGTAGTGCACCGACTTGCCTGGTGCGAAACCGGCGCTGCGGGTGATGCTGGTCTCCAGGTTGATCACCCTGACGTCCGGTGCGGCGCGGTCGAGCACGCCGAGCGCGTCACCCCAGGGCCAGGCGAAGCTGGCCGGCTGCGGGATCGGGCCATTGACCCGTTCCGCCAGCCGGACGTAGGCCCGCGCGTCATGGGCGTAGTGCTCCAGCAGCTGCGGGTCGCCGCGATGCGGCAGGACCTGGTCGACGCCGCGGCCCAGCATGACGTCGCCGCACAGGAACAGGGTCACCAGCCCATCGGCCATGTCATCCACTGTGCCAGGGCGCCCGGCCCGCGGGCGCGGGCCATCGCGGCGAGCTGGCCCGCGGGTAACTGCCGGGAGGGGTAGCGGTGGTGGAGATCGTCGAGGAGTCGCCGTACCGGTTCGTCATCCCGCGGCATGGGCGGATGCGGGTGCCCGGTGTGGTGTTCGCGACCCGGGCGCTGCTCCCGGACCTGGCCGCGGACCGATCGCTGCAGCAGGTGGTCAATGTCGCGGAGCTGCCCGGCATCGTGGAGGCGTCGTATGCGATGCCGGATGTGCACTGGGGGTACGGGTTCCCGATCGGTGGGGTCGCGGCGACCGATGTTGCGAACGGCGGTGTGGTCTCGCCGGGCGGTGTCGGGTTCGACATCTCGTGCGGCGTGCGCCTGCTCGTGGCTGACCTGGATGCCGATGAGCTGGCCCCGGTGCTGCGCCAGGTGATGGACGGGCTGTCGGCGGCCATCCCCCGTGGTGTCGGGCGCGGGGGCGTGTGGCGGCTCCGCGACCGGGCGGAGATGCAGAAGGTCTTGCTGGGCGGGGCCGCCTACGCGGTGCAGCAGGGCCATGGCACCGGGCGCGACCTGGAGCGGTGCGAAGACCACGGCGCCGTGGGGGACGCCGATCCGGCTCAGGTCAGCCCGCGCGCTATCGACCGCGGGCTGCATCAGGTCGGCAGCCTCGGTTCAGGCAACCACTTCCTGGAGGTCCAGGCGGTCGATGAGATCTATGACCCGGTGGCGGCGGCCCGGTTCGGGCTGGCTGGCCGGGCAGGTCTGCGTGATGATCCACTGCGGCTCCCGTGGGCTGGGCCACCAGATCTGCAGCGACCACGTCCAGATCATGGACCGGGCGATGAGCCGCTACGGGATCACCGTGCCCGACCGGCAGCTGGCCTGCGCCCCCGCAGATTCCCCGGAGGGCCTCGGCTACCTGGGCGCGATGGCCGCCGCCGCCAACTACGGGCGGGCGAACCGCCAGCTGCTCACCGAGGCGACGCGCCGGGTCCTTTACCGGGCGGCGGGCGCCCGGCTGGACCTGGTCTACGACGTGTCCCACAACCTCGCCAAGATCGAAGCCCACCAGGTCGGCGGGGTCCCTGCCCGGCTGTGCGTGCACCGGAAGGGGGCGACCAGGGCGCTGCCCCCCGGCCACCCGGACCTCCCGGCCGGCCTGGCGGAGCCGGCCAGCCGGTGCTCATCCCCGGCTCCATGGGGACCTTCTCCTACGTCCTGGCGGGGGTGGCCGGGGGCGGCGCGTTCTTTTCCACCTGCCATGGCGCGGGCCGGGTGATGAGCCGCCATCAGGCCGCCCGCTCCATCACCGGCCCGCAGCTGCGGCGCCAGCTCGAACGCCAGGGCATTGCGGTGCGTGGCGCGTCCCCGCGCGGGCTCGCCGAAGAGACTCCGGCGGCCTACAAGGACGTGACGCAGGTGGTGGCGGCCGCGGAGGGGGCCGGGCTGGGCCAGAAGGTGGCCAGGCTGGTCCCGCTGGGCGTCGTCAAGGGTTAGCCCGGCCGGGCGGGCCGGAACGACAGCTCAGCAGCCTGCTCCTACACGTCGATCGTCACGCTGCACGACCACTGGCCGGCCGGATCGGGCGCGCACCGCAGGTCGTGCAGTGACGCTGCCTTCGGCGCCGCGCCGATGATCTCCACCGCGGTCACGTCAGCCAGCGACAACGTAAGGTCAACTCCGTCATCGCCAGCCTGCCGCACCATCACGGAGACCGGGATCTCGCCTTCGGCGTCCAGCCAGTAGATGACCTCATCCACCACGGCCACCAGCAGGTCCTCAGCCGAGCTGGCGCTCATGTGCCGCCCGGCCGTGCGGTGCGGTGCGGCACCCGCCACGACCGCGAAACTGCCCACCAGGCCGGCCACCGCCTCGGCCAGGCATGCCTCGCGTGTCGGCGCCCACGCCTCGACCCGCAAGTCGGCCGTGTGCGGAACCGTGCGGTGCCCCTGACCAGCCACGCTGTTAGCATTCCCCGGCCGCGCATCGTCAGCGGCTGATCAGCCGGTATTTCCAGGGGACGAAAGTCCCCGGTGCGCGAGCAGTTGGTCCTCTGGGCCGCGCGTTCGCGGTGGCGTGGGATCGGCCCTAAGAGCATCCTGCTATGTTCCGCAAGGAGGCCATCATGGCCCATCCAGAGCGCAGGCACCCCCGCATCGGCTTCCCTGACCTGTCTGAGTGGCTTGATGAGCCGTGGGCGCCGCTGCTGCCGTTTACCGCAGGCCGTACGTTCCGCGTGGAGGACTATGTCCACGAGGGCAACTATGTTCTCCGTGCCGAGTTGCCGGGCCTGGACCCAGAGAAGGACGTCGAGGTCAGCGTCGAGAAAGGGACGCTGACGATTCATGCCGAGCGGCACGAGGAGCACAAGGAACCGCACCGCAGCGAATTCCGCTATGGCTCGTTCACCCGGTCGGTCACGCTGCCGGAAGGGGCGGATACCGAGCACATCACTGCTGGCTATGACAATGGCATCCTCCAGGTCACCGTGCCGGTGCCAGAAGCCAAGGCGGAGGCCCGCCGCATCGACATCACTCACGCCTGACTGGCGCGACCATACGCCGGTCCGCACCGGGGGCATCGCTACCCGAGCTGGGCGCAATGGCGCCCGCCCGGGCATGGGGCCGTCCCCCGCCGGTGGTGCGCCAGGGTGAGCCTGACCAGCCCGCTTTCGAGGTCGCGGGGATCGGTGTGACATGCGGCGGCCAGCTGGCCGAGGTCGGCAACATCGAGGGGAGCCTGGTCTGGGCCTGGGAGGCCCAGGTGGCGCGCGGCATACGCAGCGCGCTGGTCGAGCGGCGGCTGCGCTCCCGGCCACACACCTCGCAGCTCACGCAGGAACAGCTGGATGGTCACCGGTCCCCAGCCGGGCAGCACATCCAGGGCCGCCCGCAGTGTCGGGTAGGTGGTGAAGCGCCGCCCGATCACGGCGGCCCGCCCGTCGTACCGCTCGCTGATCATGTCGGACAAGGCCCGCAACCGCGTTGCCGTCCGCTCGTCATAGCGGGCGTAGCCGCCTTCATCCAGCAAGGCAATAAAGTCATCCTGCGGTATGTGCCGCGCCTGGCCGATCCGGGCCAGGCCCGCCTCGCTGAGCACGCGGAATGTGCGTTCCGCGACCGCGGCGGAGATGCGGGTCCCGAACAGGGTGGCCGCAATGAACCACCGCTCGATCTCCGTGTCCCCTGCGTCAACGTCGATGCCGAGTTCGGCGGAATAGCGCCCGCCCAGCGTGTCCACAACGCGGCGGGCCAGCATGGATGCCTGCTGCGCGCGGTCTGCGCTGACCGGCGGGGTCATGCATCGCATCCTCACCGAAGCAGCGGGTGCGTGTCAGGGGCGAAGGTCCCAGACGCCAGGCTCACTCCTTCCTGGGGGTTTCGCCGCTGGGTTCGTGGCGGGTGCCTGCCGGCCGAGTGTGAGTGAGAACTCCGCGATCCCGTGCTCGATGACCTGCGTGCCCAGCCCGCCCGCCTCCTGGACCAGCGTGGCGATGGGCAGGTTCTCGGCTAGGTAGGAGGCGCTGAACGTGTGAATGCCGCGCTCAGCGGCAGCCTGGGCGAGCAGCAGGATCAGCACCGTGGCAAGGCCGGCGCGCCGCCAGGCCGGGCTCACCACGACCGCGATGTCGGCTACGCCCTCGCCCGCTGGCTCATACCGGGCGATCGCCACGCCACGCTGGCCAGCAGGGTCGATGGCTACCAGCGCAAACCGCCGCACGTAATCGATGACCGTCAGATGGGCGAGCAGCGCAGGAGTGATGCGTGGCGGGCCGCCCAGGAACCTGCGGCGCAGGGTGTCAGGGTCGGCCGTCTTGATCGCCTCGGCCAGTTCCGGCGCGTCATTGGGCAGGATGGGCCGGATGAAGACCTTGCGTCCATCGCGCAATACCAGCTCGCACTCGTATTCCTGGGGGTAGCCGGGCGGAAGGCCGCCGCGCCGTGGTTCGACATCCATGGCTCCTCCCAGGAATTGGCCAGTCCGTAGCGCCACTGGCTGAACCGCCCCACGGTCAGCCCGGCATTGAGCCGCCCGGGCGGTAGAGCGCCTCGATGTCGGCCGCGTAATCCCTGGCGATCACGTCCCTGCGCACCTTGAGGGATGGCGTGAGCTGGCCGGAGGCTTCGGTGAAGTCCGTGCCGAGGATCCGGAACCTGCGGATCGACTCCGCCCGCGACACGGCCTTGTTCGCCTCGTCCACGGCCAGCTGGATCTCCGCGATCACCTCGGGGTCGCTGGCCAGGTCAGCGGGAGCGGCGTGGGCTGGCCGCTTGTGCTGCCGCTCCCAGAATGCCAGCGCCTGGGGGTCGAGGGTCACCAGGCAGGCGATGTAGGGCCGTCTTTCGCCGACTACCATGCACTGGCTGACCAGCCAGTGTGCGCGGAGCCGGTCCTCCAGGGCCTCCGGCGCGACGTTCTTGCCGCCCGCGGTGATGATGAGTTCTTTCTTCCGCCCGGTCACCCGCAGGAAGCCTTCCTCGTCCAGGACGCCGATGTCGCCGGTGTGCAGCCAGCCTGCATGGTCCAGTACCCGGGCCGATGCCGCCTGGTCGTGCCAGTACCCAGGAAAGACGTTCTGGCCCCGGATCAGGATCTCCCCGTCATCGGCGATCCTGATCGTGACGCCGGGTATGGGCTGGCCAACAGTCCCGATCTTGTTGTGGCCTGGCCTGTTCACGGTGGCACCGCCCGAGGTTTCGGTCAGCCCGTAGCCCTCCAGGACCGTGATGCCGCAGCCGCGGAAGAAGTGGCTGAGCCGCTCGGCGAGCGGCGCGCCGCCGGAGATCGCGTACTGGACGCGGCCGCCGGCCGCCGTTCGTAGCTTGCCGTAGACGAGGGGGCCGAGCAGGGCATGCCGCAGCCGGAGGCCGGGACCGGGGCCTGCGCTGCTGCCAGCGGCCGCGGCTTGCATCGCTGTGCTCCAGTCGATCGCAGTCCCGGCGGCGGTGACGAAAATCTTTGTTTTTGCTGCGCTGGCCGAGGCCTGCTGCCAGGCGGCATCGTAGAGCTTCTCGAACACCCGTGGCACCGCGAGTAGGAACGTGGGGCGGAATTCGCCCAGGCCCTCCGCGAGAGTCATCGTGTCCGGCCAGTGGCCCAGGATCGCCCCGGCTTCCAGGCAGCCGACCTGGATGATGCGCGCGAAAGCATGCGCGAGGGGGAGGAACAGCAGGGTCGAGCAGCTGGGGACCGCGAAGATCTCCGGGAGCGCGCTGACCGCGCTGCGCACGTCGGCGAGCAGGCTGCCGTGCGTAACCGCGCAGCCCTTCGGCCGCCCAGTCGTGCCGGAGGTATAGATGATGGTCGCCGCATCCGCGGCCGTCCGCCCGGTCCGGCGCCGTTCCAGCTGCTCTCTGGTGATTTGCGCGCCGTCGGCCGACAGCGTGTCCAGGGCGCCGGTCATCCACAGGTGCGCGAGGCCGGGGAGCTTGCCCCGGACCCTGCTTATGGTCGCCGCATGCGCGCTGGTCTCGGCGAAGACAGCACGCGCAGACGAATCACTGAGGATCCACGCGACCTGCTCAGCTGATGAGGTCTCATACACCGGTACCGTCACGGCACCCGCGGCCCAGATGGCATAGTCGATCACGGTCCACTCGTAGCGGGTGCGTGACATCAGGGCTACCCGGTCACCTGGCTCGATGCCCGTGGCCATCAGGCCTTTGGCCAGGGCGGCCACCTCGGCGCGGAACTGGACGGCTGTGACATCCTGCCAGCGCCCGGCGCCAGTCCGCTTGCGCAGCATGACCACGCCCGGATCCGTCCTGGCCCGGCAGAAGATCACGTCGGTCAGGCTGGCCGATGCGGGGATCTCTGCCGGTGCGGGGCCGGTGAACTCGCGCACGGGCTCCTCCTGTCGCTGGCTGCGTTCAGCCCAGACGTTCACCGATCGCGCGGCACGTAGCCACGGTGTGCCCGGTTAGCCTGCGGCCTTGCACGCGGCGGGTAGCGAGGACGTCTTCCCGCTGTTCTCCAGGGCCAGCAGCCCGCAGAAGCTGGCGATGCCGACCTTCCAGGTGCCGCCGGAGTACACGGCGACTCCCGTCTGGTCCGATAGGGCGGGCTGGCCGCCTACCAAGATCGAGTAGGTGACCTTGGCCTGTGTTGCCGATACCTGCGTCACCTTGATGACCTTCGCTGATGCCTGCGATGCGAGCCCGGAACCTGCCTGGGCCTTGATGACCGGGGCGAATGCCTGCCCGTTCTGCAGCAGGCTGACCCGCTTGGTGACGGGGGTTTTCGCGTTGAAGAAGGCCGTCCAGTTAGCTGCGATCACGGCTGTGGCAGAGCTGCTGGAGGGTGCCGCCGGAGCCGACGTTGCTGGTTTGGAGCTGGCGCCCGGACTGGGGCTGCTGCTCCCGCAGGCAGCCACGCCCGTGGCCAGTGCGCAGGCCAGCAGAACCGGGGACAGCGCTCGGTAGGCGTTCATTCGGATGGCCTCCTGCTGCTGCTCACCGCCGGCGAGATTCATCTGGCCGGCGGCCGTTCCATAGTTCGATCACATGCCTTCGCGTCTTGCGCGGCCAAGAGGGCGGAGTACCCCCGCCCGGGGGACGATCGGCACCTGGGCGGCCAGTGCTTGCGGATGCCAGCCGCCGACGGAACTGCCGGTCTTCGGCGGCGTTGTGCGGGACCTTCGGCCCTGGGCCAGCCCTCGGCGGTGAGAGGTGATGGAAGGGGGAAAGGGGGTTGCCATGTCGTTCACCGGGGTGGCCAGCCTCGACCGGAGTATTGACAAGTGCAACACCTGGCTGGCGGGCATCGAGGAAGGGTTTGGCACGCACGATCGCCGCCTGGCTTACCGGGTGGCGCGGGCGTGGCTGCACAGCTTGCGGGATCGGCTCACCGTGGAAGTCGCCGCGCACTTCGCCGCGCAGTTGCCCGAGCTGCTGCGGGGCGTGTTCTACGACGGCTGGAACCCCAGCCGGGTCCCGGAGAAATACGGCCGCAGCGAATATGTGGCGCGTTTTGCCCGCGAGGCGCGGATTCACGATTCCGACGTGCCCAAGGCTGCTGGCGTGGTCACCGCGGTGGTACGGCAGCACATGTCGGCCGGGGTTGTCGATGAAGCCTTCGCGCTGCTGCCCGCTGGCCTGCGCGAGCTGCTGGAGCGGGCGGCGGCTGAGCCAGTTCCCAGGGGCAAGCCATGATAAGCCATGCGGACGTGGAGAAGCTGGCCGGTGTTCAGGCGGCGGAACGGTCGGTGCTGTCCGTCTACCTGCAGGTTCCGGTGGACCAGCCAGCGCTGCGGAGCCTTCCGGCCCGGGTGGATGACCTGCTCGCCCTGGCTGCGGGCAGCGCGGAGGGTCCCGGTGCTGCGCGGGCCCGGGATGAGGACCGGCGGATGGTGCGGCGGCTGCTGGAGGTCCACGCCCGCGACTGGCTGGGCCATACGGTCGCCATTTTCGCCTGCGGGCAGCTGGGCTTGTCGGAAGCGATCTCCCTGCCATGCAGGCTCCCGGAGCGCGCGGTGCTTGCGATCCGGCCGCATGTGCGGCCCCTGCTGGTGGCCGTGCAGCGGTGCCCCGTTTATCGTGTTGCTGTCGTGGACCGCCGCCACGGGTGGATATTCAGCGTGGCGGGAGACCGGATCAGCGTGGTGGCCCAGCAGGTGGCAGCGGGTGTGCGCAGCCCGGGCTTCGGCGGCTGGTACGGCCTGGAGAGCCACCGGGTCCACGAGCGCATCATCCAGCTCGCCCGCCATCACTACCAGGACACGGCGGCCATTCTCGGGCGGGCCATGCGTTCCGGGGAGCCGGGGCCGCTGGTTATCGGCGGGCACGAGGAGGCTATCCCTCAGTTCCTCGCGATCCTCCCGGCCGACCTGGCTGATCACTTCGCCGGGAGCTTCGTCGTCGATCCGCACACCATGACGCCGGCCCGGGTACGCGAGCTCTCCGGCACGGTCATCAGGGACTGGTCGGACCGGCGCGAGCAGAGCCTGGTCGCCCGGTTCCGCCAGGAGCCGCCGGCCGGGCTGACCGTGACCGGGCTGCGTGGCTGCCTAGCCGCGGTCGGCCGGCATGCCGTCGGCTTGCTGGTGGTTCCCGTTGGCGGGCTGATCCCCGGGTTCGCCTGCACCCAGTGCGGAGCGCTCGGCAGCACGCCCGGCGGATGCCCGGACGGGCCAGCGGCAGCACGCTGGGTGCCGGATCTCCTCGAGGAGATGGTCATCCAGGCTCTCCGCGATGGCGGGGAGGTGGTGGCGGTGCCCGATCCGCCCGGTCACGTCGCGGCCCGTCTCCGGTTCCCGCTGGCGCAGGCCGAAGGGACGTAGCCGGCGTCGGCGCAAGTCACCGGGGTGCACGCCATGGGTGGTGGCCCCAGCGTCGAGCTGGCCGGCGTTGGGCAACGGCCTCCTATCACGACGGCCGCGGTTAGGTCCGCTTTTCCCGGGTTTTGCCCCATCCGGCGGTGGCAATCCCGTAAGTTCCCCCAGGACAGGCGTTGCTCGTGCCGCCTGGCGTCGCAGACGCCAGCCCGCCGGGTCAGCGCGGGGCTCCGGGGACAGGAGAGTGATGCCCGAAGCAGCCCGTCATTCCAAACCCAAGGCCCCAGCCAGAAGGCTGGGAGTAGTGGTGCTGGCCGCAGCGACGCTCGCAGGCGTGGCTGCGGCTTTCGTGTTTTTGCACATCGGGCCCGCGGCGGCCGGCCACGCCAGTGAGGCGCAGGCAGCGACCACCGCGGCGTCCGGCCTCGACCGCGCCGAGATGACCGTCGATGCCCACTACGCCGTCACCGGCCACATGCTCGGCGGGGCCGGGCAGGCCATGCGGCACCGGTATCTCTCCTCGCTGGCCGCGGCCCGGAGCGCCCGGCGGCAGGCCGCCGCGCGGCGCGCGGCGGCGCGCCAGGCGGCCGTGCGGCGCGCGGCCGCGGCTCACGCCCAGGCGGCCGCGCAGCAGGCCGCGGCCCAGCCCAGCGCGAGCCCGTCACCGGCCGCCACCGTGTCCAGCAGCGGCACGGACGCTGCCCATTCCGCGTTGGGGGTCTGCATCCGCAACGCCGAGGAGGGCGGCAGTTACGCCTGGGGCCCGGGGAACGGCGGCGGGGCCTACCAGTTCGCGCTCGGCACCTGGGAAACTTACGGTGGCGCGGCCAGCGAGTTCGGCGTCGCGGGCCCGGCCTACCAGGACCAGATCTTCGACAACGCCATCGCCGCGGGCGGCGCCTCGAACTGGACCGCCTACGACGGCTGCTGAACCGCCGGGCCCTGGCCTGCGGTCATTCTGCTCACTTCCCGGCCATGCTCGACGGCGGGCTCCGGGCGGCCCCGGGCCTTTTGCCGCCCCGCCCCGGGGCTTTTGGCCCCTCCGGCCGTCAGCCGCGCCGGCGGAGCCTTGAGGTAGGCCCCCGGCATTGCGGGCCCCCGCGGCACGCGATCGCCGTGGTCCGCTCCATGCCCGTCGGGACCAGGGGAAATCGATGAGCAGGCTACGCAGGATCGCTGAGATTCCGTCCGGGACCTGGACCAAGTGGGTAGTCGTCGGCTTCTGGATAGCGGTGCTGGTCATCGCCTTCCCGCTGTCGGCGAAGCTCACCGGCGCGGAGAAGAACGACGCGAAGGCCTGGCTCCCGGCCAACGCCGAATCGACCCGGGTCCTGGACGTGCAGGCCCGGTTCCAGTCCCCCAACATCTATACCGCGGTCGTCGTGTACCAGCGCGGCTCTGGGCTGACCGCGGCGGACCGGGCCAAGGCGGCCGCCGACGCCCGCGACTTCGCCCGGCTCGCGATGGTGGGCCCCGGCCAGGTAGCGGGCCCGATCCCGTCGGCCGACGGGACGGCCGCCGAAACCATCCTCCAGGTCAATACAGGTGCGGCGGGCTGGAGCAACACGGGGAAGGCCGCTGACTCCATCCGCGCCATCACCCGGGCGCACGCCGGCGGCCTGGCCTCCTACCTCACCGGCCCGCTGGGCAGCGCGGCGGACAGCAACAAGATGTTCAAGGGCATCGACAGCACCCTGCTGTATTCCACCGTGGCCGTGGTCATCGTCGTCCTGCTGATCACGTACCGGAGCCCGGTGCTGTGGGTGCTGCCGGTCCTCTCCTCCGGCGTGGCGCTGATCACCGCGGAGGCGGTCATCTACCTCCTGGCCGCGCACGCCGGGCTGACGGTCAACGCGCAGAGCGCGGCATCCTGGACGTGCTCGTCTTCGGGGCCAGCACCGACTACGCACTGCTGATCGTCGCCCGGTACCGGGAGGAACTGCGCCGCCACCGTCATCGGCGCCCGGCCATGACGGAGGCACTGCGGCGGGCTGGCCCGGCCATCATCGCGAGCGGTTCCACCGTCATCGTGGCGCTGCTGACGCTGTCGGTCGCGGAACTGAACGCGACCAAGAGCCTGGGCCCGGTGCTGGCCATCGGGGTCGCCGTGGGCATGCTGGCCATGCTCACCCTGATGCCCGCCCTGCTGGTGAGCTTCCCGCGGGGGATCTTCTGGCCCTACCGGCCCAGTTACGGCTCGGCCGAGCCGACCTCCCAGGGGATGTGGGCGCGGGCTGGCTGGCGCATCGCCGCCAGGCCCCGCTGGGTGTGGCTGACCACGGCCGTGGTGCTCGGCGTCATGGCGCTCGGCCTGACCGGCCTGAAGGCTCACGGCCTGACCAACGCCCAGTCCTTCCGCGGGCACCCTGAATCGGTCACCGGCGCGGCCGTGCTGGCCCGGCACTTCCCGGCCGGCGCGGGACAGCCCGTGATCGTGACCGGCAGCCCGGCGGCGGCCGGCCCGCTGCGGGCCGCGCTCGCCGCGACCCGGGGAATCGCCGCCGTGGCCCCGCCCGCCGTCCGCGCGGGCCACGCCTACCTCGAGGGCACGCTGACCGCGCCGCCGGACAGCCAGGCCGCCTACGCCACGATCGACCGGGTGCGGGCCGCCGTGCACGCCATTCCTGAAGCTCATGCCCTGGTGGGCGGCTCGACGGCGGTCAGCCTCGATGTGAGCCGGGCCTCCGCGCACGACCGGAACCTGATCATCCCGCTCATCCTCGTCGTGGTGCTGCTCGTCCTGGGGGTCCTGCTGCGGGCCCTGGTGGCCCCGCTGATCCTGACGGCCACCGTGATCCTGTCGTTCGCCGCTGCCCTCGGCGTCAGCGCCGTCGTCTTCAACCACCTGCTGCGGTTCGGCGGGGCCGACACCGCCTTCCCGCTCTATGCCTTCGTGTTCCTCGTCGCGCTCGGGATCGACTACAACATCTTCCTGATGACCCGGGTCCGCGAGGAGGCCGCCAAGCGGGACGCCCGGCACGGCGCCCTGACCGCACTCGCCGCGACCGGCGGCGTGATCACCGCGGCCGGCTGCGTGCTCGCCGCCACGTTCGCCGTCCTCGGCACGCTCCCGTCGACCACCCTGACCGAGATCGGGTTCACGGTCGCGTTTGGCGTCCTGCTCGACACCATCATCGTGCGGTCGGTCCTGGTCACCGCGCTGAACCTGGACCTCGGCCACCGGATGTGGTCGGCCGGCCAGGCTCACCCGCACCCCGGACCCGGCTCCCGCCGAGCTCCGCCGGGAACGCACCGACGTCCTGGCTCACACCGGCCACGGGTAGGCCGGGCCGCCCCGGCCGCGGGCGCGCGCGGGCACCCGGAACGCCCCGGTGACGGGAGCCTGAGCCGGCGCCATGGCCGCCCAGGGCATTCGCCCGTTCCCGGTGAATCCCGCCGAATCCCGGTAAACCGTGCATGGCTGCCCGCCGTCTATTGACGGACGGCCCATCGCAGTGCCCGTGCCGTATCCACTGAGCACCACCAGCAAAGGAGAAGAAAGGACCCATGGCAGCCACGCTTGAGGAGATCCTGCTTGCGCCAGGCACCCAGCCGAAGGTGATCGCCGACTGCTTCACGCTGATTGAGCAGGAGCTCGCGGACAAGTCAGGGGTCTCCGGCACCGCGGTCAAGCTCGCCTACAAGACGGCGAACAGCTTCGCCCCCGGTTACCTGCGCGACCGGATGGAGGAGATGCTTCCGCAGATCGTGGACAAGCTCGAGCCGTTCTGGGCGGACTTCAATGCCGACGGCGGTGCCGTGTTCGGCGACTACCTGGCCAAGCGGGGTGACGAGGTCTCGGAGGCCATGCTCTCGGTGACCGACGCCATGGCGGGGAAGTCCGAGCGGCCCACTGTCCTCAAGGCCTACCGCGCCGTCCGGGGCGGCGCCGTGAAGCATGTCGAGGCCGCGCTCCCGCGGGTCGGCGACATGGCGCAGAAGTACGCGGCCTGACCCACCAGCCAGGCATCGCGGCCCCGGGCGCAGCGCGCCCGGGGCCGCGTCCTGTACTGCCAGCTGGCCCCGGCACGCTGATCCCGCCCCCGCGGGGCCGGGATCAGCGTGCGGTCACACGGGCCATGCCTGCTGCTGGTAGCCCATGTCCCAGAACATCCACTCGTACCGGCTGGTGGCCCGGAAGTGCTGGTGCACCAGGGTGCGCTGCGCCGCGGACAGCTCCGGGCCGAGGTGATCGGTGATGTCCAGCACCTTCTGCACGACCGAGCCGAACTCCTCGCTGCCGTACATCTCGATCCAGTGCTGGTAGCGCGGGTCCGGCGAGCCGCGGTGCAGCAGTTCCTTGCCGACCTCCCAGTAGATCCAGTAACAGGGCAGCACCGCGCCGACGCCTTCGGCGTAGGAGCCGCCGAGGGTCGTGGCCATCAGGTAACTGGTGTAGGCGAGGGTGGTGGGGGCGGGCTCGGCCGCGGCGATCGCCTCCGGGTCGATGCCCAGGTCGGCCAGGAGCGTGCCGTGCATCTCCCGCTCCACCGCGATGATGTCGGCGGCGTCCCGGGCGAACGTCTCGGTCGCCGCGGTGTCCGGGGCCCGGCTGGCCACCGCGGCCAGCGCGTTCGCGTACTTCTGCAGGTACAGCGCGTCCTGGACGACGAAGAAGGCGAACGCGTCGTGCGGCAGGCTGCCGCCGGTGAGCCCGGCGAGGAACGGGTGCGCCAGGATGGCGTCGTAAATGTCCTTGCTGCCTTCCCACAACTGCGCCGTGAAGCGGTCACTCATCAGGCTGCTCCCTGCTGACGTCGGCGGCTGGTGGCGGCCGGCCGGTGATGCAGCGCGTGCACCGGGCCGTCGCCGCCGCCGAGCCTAGCGAGCCCGTGCGCCACCGCGTCACCCGCGATAGCCGCGGCCTTCCGGGCGGCCCCGGCCAGCGGCAGGCCCGCGGCCAGGCCGGCCGCCAGCGCGGCCGAGTGCGTGCAGCCGGCCCCGTGCGTCGCGGCGACCGGGTGCCGCAGCACCGGGATGGCCAGGTGCGCCGTGCCGTCGAAAAGGTGATCGACGGGCTCGCGGCCATGCCCCCCGGTGATCAGCACGGCCCGGGCGCCCCGCGCGGCCAGTGCCTCGGCGAGCACGCCGCGGTCCTCCGTGACCAGGCCGGTGAGCGCCTGCGCCTCGGGCAGGTTCGGGGTCACCACGGTGGCCAGCGGGAACAGCAGCCGTACCAGGGTGGTCACCGCGTCCTCGCGCAGCAGCCGGCTCCCCGAGCTGGCCACCATCACCGGATCCACGACCAGCGGCAGCCCGCGCGGCGCTAGCGCCCCGGCGACGGCCTCGATCAGCGGGGCGGAGAACAGCATGCCGGTCTTGACGGCGTCCGCCCCGATGTCGTCGAGCACCGCGTCGATCTGCGCCACCGCGAACGCGGGCGGCACCTCATGGATGGCGCGCACGCCCCGCGTGTTCTGTGCCGTCAGCGCGACGATCGCGGACATGCCGTGCGCGCCGCACCGGGCGAACGCCTTGAGGTCGGCCTGGATGCCGGCCCCGCCGCCCGAGTCGGACGCCGGCGACGGTGAGGACACGGGGAATCACGCACGGCTCCGGGAGCGCGCCCATGCGGTATTCGCTGGCGAGGCGGGGCGCGGCGCAGCCGTGTCCCCTCCGCCGGCGGATGGCGGGGGGATCCGGGGGGTTGCCCCCGGGCTGGCGCTGCCCCCCGGGCTCGCACTGCCCCCCCGGGCTAGCATGGCATGCCGTCCAGGGGGCTGGACGCCTGCGCGTGCCAGCGCCGGGAGATCCGCCCGGCACCCCGGGCGGAATGCCCCGCGGCCACCGCGAGCCGCATGGCCGCGGCCATCCGCTCCGGGTCGGCGGCGCGGGTGATGGCCGAGGCGATGAGCACGCCCGCGCATCCCAGTTCCATGGCGAACGCCGCGTCACTGGCCGTGCCGATCCCGGCGTCGAGGATGACCGGGACGCCGGCCCGTTCGACGATCATCGCAATGTTGTGCGGGTTGCGCACGCCGAGCCCGGAACCGATGGGCGCGCCGAGCGGCATCACCGCGGCGCAGCCCGCCTGCTCCAGCTTCCCCGCCAGTACCGGGTCGTCGTTGGTGTACGGCAGCACGGTGAACCCGTCCGCCACGAGCAGCCGCGCCGCCTCCAGCAGTTCCACCGGGTCGGGCAGCAGGGTGTGCTCGTCCGCCACCACTTCCAGCTTCACCCAGTCCGTGCTGAGCGCCTCGCGGCCCAGCCGGGCGACCAGCAGCGCCTCGCTGGCCGTGTGGCAGCCCGCCGTGTTCGGCAGGATGTGCACGCCCGCCTGCTCCAGCACGCCGAGCAGGAGCCCGGCCCCGCCCGGGCAGGCCCGGCGGATGGCCACCGTGCTGACCGCGGTCCCGGAGGCGCGCAGCACCCGGCCGAGCACGTCCAGGCTGGGCACCCCGCCGGTACCCACGATGAGCCGGGACGTCAGCTCCCGCCCGCCCAGCGCCCAGGAGCCCGCTGGGCTGCCCGGGGGCGCGGGGCGGGCCGCTGCGGGATGGTTTTCGTTGAGCACGATGGAATCGGTCATCTCATCCTCCTTGCACGGCCGTGACCACCTCGACCTGGTCGCCGGCGCGGAGCACGGCACCGGCCCAGCCGCGGCGCGGCACCACCTCGCCGTTGACCGCCGCCGCGACCCCGCCTGCCCGCCCGGTGATCGCCGCGACCAGGTCAGCCACGGTCGCGCCGTCGGGCATCTCGCGCGGCTCCCCGTTGATGACCAGGCGCATGGTCATCCGGCCCGCACCGGCGCGGCGAACCGCTGCGGCGAGAACGGCGCCCATTCCGCGGCCGGCTGCCCGCCCGCCAGCAGGGCGAGGACGGCGTCCGCGGTGACCGCCGAGAGCAGGATGCCGTTCCGGTAGTGGCCGGCGGCCAGCAGCAGCCCGGGCAGCGCGGCCGTGCCGACGACGGGCCCGTTGTCCGGGGTCCCGGGGCGCAGCCCGGCACACGTCTCGGCCAGGACCAGCTCACTGACCACCGGCAGCAGGCGCCGCGCATCCCGGAGCAGGTCGTGCACGGCGCCCGCGGTCACCGTGCGGTCCTCGCCGCGCTCCTCGGAGGTAGCACCCACGATCATCTCCCCGTCCGCCCGGGGCACCAGGTACACGTCCATGCCGCGCACCGTGGCCCGCACCGTGTGGCTGGGCGCCGGGGGCAGGCCGGCGGGCAGCCGCAACCGCAGCAGCTGGCCCTTGACCGGGCGCACCGCGGCGGGGAGCGGGCCGGGCCCGCCGATCGCGGCCGACCAGCAGCCCGCGGCGATCACCACCGCCCCGGCGCTGACCGCGGCGCCACCGGCCAGCCGCACCCCGGCGGCCCGGCCGTCGGTGGCCAGCACCCGGCCACCCGGGCGCGCACCAGGCGCGCGCCCGCCGCCCGCATGGCCTGGCCCAGCGCCGCCGTGTACCGGCGGTTGTCCACCGACCAGTCGCCCGCGAACAGCGCGCCGCCGCGTACCTCGGGGGCGAGGAACAGCTCCAGCCGGCGGCAGGCCCGGCTGTCCAGGTCGGTGGCGTCCAGGCCCAGCGACCGGCGGAACGCGATCAGCCGCTGCAGTGCGGCGTGATCGCCCGGGTCGTAGGCCACCGCGAGGGTGCCCTCGCGGCGCAGCCCGACGTGCTGTCCGGTGACCTCTTCCAGGGCGGCGGCGAAGTCCGGGAACCTCGCCGGCGGCCAGCAGGTTCAGCCGGAGCAGCGCATCCTCGCCGAACAGGCTCTCCGAGACCGGGGCGAGCATGCCCGCCGCCACCAGCGAGGCGGCGTCGCCCTCGCCGGGGTCCACCACGACCACGCTCAGCCCGGCGGCCGCGGCGCGCCAGGCGATGGCCCGGCCGATCACGCCCGCGCCTGCGACCACGATGTCCGCTGTGGGCGGCACCTCTGCTCCCTTCGCCGGCATGACCCGGATCAGGTTCGACGGTCGGAGGCGGTCAGCCTCCCTCTCAGTCCCTCCTGGGACTCCCGTGGCCGGCGGCGACGCCGGCACCCCCGAGCGTAACCCATCCGCCGCGCCGCCCCTATCGTGGTCCGGTGACTGACGACCCCGGGCTGCGGGCCCGCCTGGCGGACGCGCGGCTGTACCTGTGCACCGGCGCGCGGCGCGCCGAGGGCGATCTTGCCGGGTTCCTTGACGCGGTGCTCGGGGCCGGGGTGGACATCGTGCAGCTGCGCGAGAAGGGGCTGGAGGCCCGGGAGGAACTCGCGCTGCTGGAAGTGTTCGCCGACGCCTGCCGGCGGCACGGCCGCCTATTGGCCGTGAATGACCGGGCCGACGTCGCGCTGGCGGCCGGCGCGGACGTGCTCCATCTCGGGCAGGATGACCTGCCGGTGGCCGCCGCCCGGCGCATCCTCGGCCCGCGGCCGCTGATCGGGCGCAGCAGCCACAGCCCCGGCCAGGCCGCCGCCGCGGCCACCGAGCCCGGGGCAGACTACTTCTGCGCCGGGCCGGTGTGGGCCACCCCGACCAAGCCGGGGCCGGCCGGCCACCGGGCCAGGCCTGCTCACCGAAGTGGCGCGGTCGCGGCCCGGCCGGCCCTGGTTCGCGATCGGCGGCATCGACCTCGGGCGGCTCGACGACGTGCTCGCGGCGGGTGCCACCCGGGTGGTGGTGGTCCGGGCCATCACCGGGGCCGACGACCCGGCCGCCGCGGCCCGCGCCTTCGCCGCGCGCCTCCGCCACGTGGCCGCGTGACGCCCGGCGGCGCCTGGCGTGAGGGCCCGCGTGTGCACCATTCCGGCGGGACAGGCGTCTGTCATGCGTAACTCTCATGAGGAGCACGCTGATGCGATCCCGGGTCACCACGGCCGCCCCCGCGGCGGCCGCCATCGCGCTGGCCTTAGCGGCCTGCTCCGCCGCCGGGCCAGGCCAGGCCGGCGGCCAGCACGGGCGCCCCGCGGCCCGGTACCCGGGCCGCCCAGGCCGAGCCGAGGACGGCCGCGGCGGTCCGGGCCGACGCCGGTGACTACCTGACGCTGGACTCGGCCGGCCAGTTCGCCGTCACCTACCAGTTGCTGAGCCCCGCCGCCCGGCGGGCGATCAGCGAGCGGGCCTGGGTCGCGCTGCACCGCGGCTGCCCCGGCCTGCTCTACCGGATCGGCCGGGTCCGGATGGCCGGCCGCACGGCCTGGGTGACGGTCTCGCTGCCCGGGGCCCCGCGGGCGGGCCGGACCATGACCGAGACGCTTAGCTACACCGGCGGCCACTGGTCGGTCTCACCTGACCTGTCCCGTTACCGGCGGGGGAGGCGGGCGCTGGGCTGCCCCGGCTAGCCCCGGCTAGCCCGGGCTGCCCGGGCTGGTCCCGCGGGCACTGGCTTCCAGCCGGCCCGGGTGCCCGTCAGGCCAGCACGTCCGGCTCGGCCACATCGCCCTCGCTGAGCAGTTCCGGCACGCCGGGCAGCACCGTCTGGAAGTAGGAGCGCGCGGCCGCGGCGGTTCCCACGTCCGCCCCGGCTTCCTCGGACATGTACCAGCGGTGCTCGAGAATCTCGTGGAATATCTCCGCGGGGGCGAGCCGGCCGCGCAGTTCCCCGGGGATGGCGTTGACCACCGGGTCGTAGATCTCGGCCAGCCACTGGTTGGCCGCCACGATCTCAGGGACCGGCCGGCCCGTCTTCTGCTCCAGGTAGGCCCGGAAGCTGGCGATGTCGTTGAGCAGCCGCCGCGCCTGGTTCTCCTCGGCCGAGATCCCGGTGCGCAGGAACAGCTGGCGGCTGTGGTGCCCGGATTCAGCCACTTTCGTGCGCAGCCGGAGCCGGTTCCCGTCCGGCGTGCTGATCAGTTCCACTTCGTCGACGTCGAAGCCAAGCTCGTTGAGCCGGCGCAGCCGCTGCGCGATCCGGAACCGCTGGTCGTCCGGCTTGAGCAGTTCCTCCCTGGTCAGCTCGTCCCATAGCCGCTGGTAGCGCCGGGGCAGCTCGGCCGCGATCTCCAGCGGGTCGAGCTGCGGGCTGAGCATCTCGCCCGCCTGGAGGTCGAGCAGCTCGCCGTAGACCCGCTCCTCCGCCAGCTCGACGTCGTAGTGGCGCTGGCCGGGGGTGAGCGTCGGGTGCCGTTCGCTGGTCTCCGCGTCGACCAGGTACGCCTCCAGGGTGCCCGCGTCGTAGCGGAACAGCGTGTTGGACAGCGAGCAGTCGCCCCAGAAGAACCCGGACAGGTGCAGCCGCACCAGCAGTTCCACCAGGGCGTCGAGCAGCCGGTCGGTGGGCTGGCCGCCGCGCGGGCTGGAGAACACGGCCCGGTAGGTGGTGGAGAAGCCGAGGAACCGGGTGACCAGGATGGCGTCGGTGTCGGGCCCGCGGTCCACCACGATCCCCACCACGCTGACCGCGGGCACGTTGAGCTCGGCGAGCGTGCGCAGCAGCCGGTACTCGCGCCGGGCCAGGTCCTCGTTGATCGCCTTCAGGGCGTAGAGCTCGCCGTCGTCCGCGACGAACCGGACGATATGCCGGGAGATGCCGCGCTGCCGGATCTCGACCAGCCGGGGATCCCGCCATTCCTCCAGGGGCGCGGCCCACGGGAGGGTCAGCAGGCCGGCCGCCTCCTCCGTGGGCGGGCTGAAGACGAACCGCATCCCATGATTATCGCGTCTGGATCGCTGGTCCCGGTCGCGCGGGCCGCCGCCCGGTTCCCCGCCGCGCGGACAGCGGCAGCCCGGGACACGCCTCCTGGTAGGCGGCTGAAATTCACTTTGACCAGGTAGCCGGCGCCGCAGGCCTCCTCATAGCCTGTGCCTGGCCGAGACTGTTCCCGCCGAACGCGAGGTGGCCGCCGACGTGCGCATCACGGTGATCGGGACCGGATACCTGGGCGCGGTGCACGCCGCGTGCATGGCTGAGATCGGCCACCACGTGCTCGGGGTGGACACGGATGCCGGCAAGATCGCTGCGCTGCGGGACGGGCGTGCCCCGTTCTACGAGCCCGGGCTGGAGGAGATCCTGCTCCGGGTGGTGCGCTCGGGGCGGCTGCGCTTCGGCATGTCCCTCGAGGAGGCCGCCTGCTTCGGCGACGTCCACTTCATCTGCGTCGGGACCCCGCAGCTACCGGACGCGGCGGCGGCCGACCTGAGCAGCATCAACGCCGTTATCGACGGGCTGGCGCCGCACCTGGCCCGCCCCTGCCTGGTCGTCGGCAAGTCCACCGTGCCGGTGGGCACCGCGGCGCGGCTGGGCGCCCGGATTGCCGGGCTGGCGCCGGCAGGCGCCGCCGCGGAGGTCGCCTGGAACCCGGAATTCCTGCGTGAGGGCCATGCCGTCCAGGACACGCTCCGGCCCGACCGGGTCGTGGCCGGCGTCGGGTCGGCCTCGGCAGATGCCACGTTGCGGGCCCTCTACGCCCCGCTGCTCGAGGCCGGGACCCCGTATGTACCGACCGACCTGCCCACCGCGGAACTGGTGAAGGTGGCGGCTAACGCCTTCCTCGCCACCAAGATCTCCTTCATCAACGCGGTGTCGGACGTGTGCGCGGCGGCCGGCGCCAGCGTCGTGACCCTCGCCGATGCCCTCGGCTACGACGCCCGGATCGGGCGTGACTTCCTGTCCCCAGGACTCGGCTTCGGCGGCGGCTGCCTGCCCAAGGACATCCAGGCGTTCCTGGCCCGGGCCAGCGACCTGGGCGTGGGAGAGTCCCTGCGCTTCCTCCGCGAAGTCGATGAGATCAACCGGTCGCGGCGCCGGCTCGCTGTTGGCCTCGCGCGCGAACTCGCCGGCGGCAGCTTCGCCGGCCGCAAGGTGGCCGTCCTCGGCGCTGCCTTCAAGCCGGGCACCGACGACGTCCGGGAGTCGCCCGCGCTGAGCGTGGCCGAGGCGATCCACCGGGAAGGGGCGGTCGTCACCGTGCACGACCCCCGGGCCTCCTACAACGCGCGCAAGTCCTGTCCCGCCCTGGAATACGCAGCGGAGCCGGCCAAGGCGTGCGAGGGCGCGGACCTGGTCTTGCATCTGACCGAGTGGGCCGAATACCGGCAGATCGACCCGGCTGCGCTGCTCCCCCTGGTGCGGCGGCCCCGGATCCTGGACGCCCGGCATGTGCTGCCGCTGGACCAGTGGCGGGCGGCGGGCTGGACGGCGCAGTCGCTCGGCAGCGCCCGGCCGGCCGGTGGCCAGGGGGCACTGCGCCCGCGTGCGGGGACGCTGAGTGTCGCCTGACCGGGCGGCCGCCGGGGTGCGCTAACGCCTCGCGGCGCCGGCCGCCACCGCGCTGAGTTCGTCCGGCCGGGAGCGGAACCATGCGGCGGTCCGGCGCAGGCCCTCCTCCGGGCCGACCTGCGGGGCCCAGCCGAGCGCTTGCCGGGCACGCGTGATGACCGGGCACCGCCGGGCCGGATCGTCAACCGGGAGCGGGCGGTGCTCGACCTGCGACGAGGACCCGGTCACCCGCAGCACGAGCCGGGCGAAGTCGGCCACGGTGAATTCCGCCGGATTTCCCAGGTTGACGGGGCCGCGCTCGGCCGAGTCGATCATCGCCACGATTCCCCGGATAAGGTCGTCAACGTAGCAGAAGCTCCGGGTCTGGCTGCCGTCCCCGTAAATGGTCAGCGGATCCCCGTTGAGTGCCTGGGTAATGAAGTTCGTGACGATCCGCCCGTCACCTGCGCTCATCCGCGGGCCGTATGTGTTGAAGATGCGGATAATGCCGGTGTTAAGGCCCCGGGCTTCCCGGTAAGCGGTGGTCAGCGCCTCCGCGAACCTTTTCGACTCGTCATAGACACTCCTGGGGCCGATGGGGTTGACATTGCCCCAGTAATCCTCGGGCTGCGGGTGCACGGCCGGGTCCCCGTACACCTCGCTGGTCAACGCCAGGACGAACCGGGCGCCGCTGCGCCCGGCCAGGCGGGCCGCGTTCTCCGTGCCCCGGCTGCCGGCGGCCAGGGTCTCCAGCGGCAGCCGCAGGTAATCCGGCGGGGACGCGGGGCTGGCCAGGTGGGCCACCACGTCGGCGGGACCGGGCACGTCCAGGCCCGCGCTGACGTCGGCCTCGATGAGGCCGAAGCCGTCCCGGCCGAGCAGGTGAGCGATGTTCTCCAGGCGGCCGGTCGCGAAGTTATCGACGCAGACGACGGCGTCGCCCCGGGCCATCAGCGCATCACACAGATGCGAGCCGAGGAAACCGGCCCCGCCCGTCACGACCACCCGCATTGTTCCCCCAAGCCGACCTTAATGCTCTGCAGTCCTGACGGCCACTGCCCTGGGCACCTGATTCATTCTCCCCGGCGGCCCTGCCCGGATCAGGTTAGCGCGGGCGGCACGACCACGATCATCGTCAGCGACACCGGGACAGTCCCCTCATTGCGGTAGGTGTGCGGCAGGCCGCCGGGGAACCGGGCGCATTCACCCGGGCCAATCTCGTGCCGGGTGCCCGCGACCGTCAGGGCCAGCGTGCCCGCCTGGACCCAGACCAGCTCACGGGTGGCCGGCGTGTGCGCGTCCCCGCCCCAGCCCTCACCCGGCTGCACGGTCCAGTGCCACAGTTCCGCGGCCCACGGGGGCTCGGTGGCGGCCAGGATGGTACCGCTCCCTCCGTTCGGCCCGCGCCACAGCACCCTGGCCTCCCCGGGCCCGCTGATCTGCACCCCCGGGCCGTCCGTCCGCTCGACCAGGCGGGTCAGCGGAACGCCGAACGTGTCGGCCACCTTGGCCAGCGTGGCCAGGTTCGGGTTGGACCGGCCCTGTTCCAGGGCGACCAGGACGCCCTTGCTCACGCCGGAGCGCGCCGCCAGCTGGTCCAGCGACCAGCCCCGTTCCGTCCGCAGCGACTGCATGGTCCGGGCCAGGGCCCCGGTGATGTCCGCAGAAGTCATCCGCCATCCGTTCCGGCCGCCACGTTCGGTCGATATAGTGAACTGTATAGTTCATTCAAACGACCGGACCTGCGGCCCATTCCCCAGGGAGCGTCCCCGTGCTCATGGCCTTCGCGCTGTCTGCCGCCGTGCTCTACGGAAGCGCGGATTTCCTCGGCGGGGCGGCGTCCCGGCACAGGCCAACCCTCTCCATCCTGGCGATCTCGGCTCCCGCGGGCGCCCTGGTGCTGCTCGTGGCCGCCCTGGCCGCCGGTGCCCCGCTGCGGGTGGCCGGCCTGCCCTGGGCCGCCGCGGCCGGGGTGGCCGGCGGGATTGGTCTCATCATCTTCTACCGGGGCCTGGCCGTGGGGCCGATGCGGCTGGTCGCGCCGGTATCCGCGCTCGTGTCCACGGTCCTGCCGGTGGGCGCGGCGATCGCCGCGGGCGAGCGGCCCGGGCCGCTGGTCTATGCCGGCGGCGGCATCTGCCTGCTGGCCACCGTGCTGGTCAGCGTGGACGGGGGTGGCGCGGGCCGTCCGGCCGGCCAGCCCGCCGCGGCCCGGGGGCTGGCGTACGCGACGGCCGCGGGACTGGCGTTCGGCTGTTTCTTCCTGTGCTTGCGCTACGCGGGAGCGGCCGGGGTGCTGTGGCCGAGCGCGGTATCCCGGCTCGCCGGTGCCGCGATCGTGGCCGCGGCCGCCGCCTGGGCGGGGGCGCCGCCGGCCTGGCGTGGCGCCAGCCGGGTGCTGCTGGCCGCGGTGGTCGCCTCCGGGCTGCTGGACGCGACGGCCAACACCTGCTACATCCTGGCCACCCGGGCGGGCCTGTTCGGCATCGCGGTCGTGCTCACCTCGCTGTACCCGGGGGTGACCGTCCTGCTGGCCAGGTTCGTCCTGGGCGAGCGGATCCGGCTGGTGCAGCTGGCCGGGCTGGCGCTGGCCATCGCGGGAATCGCGGCGGTCAGCACCTGAGGGCCCGCGCCGCCCCGGCACCGGCCGGGGTGGCGCCGGGGCGGGCCGCGGCCTGGCGCAGACTCGTGCTGCCGGACGATCACGGATGATCGTCCGGCAGCACGAACCCCGGGGAAGGGGCGGGGGAAGCCTGCCGGAGCTCAGTCGTCGCCGATGTCCCGGTTCTCGACCAGGGTGTCGCCGGACACGGTCTTCCGCCCGCCGCAGAGCGGGCACAGCCGGGTCACTTCCTGGCCGTCCTCGTTGCGCATGGTGAGCACGCCCTGGCCATCGCACTGCGGGCAGGGGATCTTCTCCGCCGGGAAGATCAGCGCGCATATCTCCAGGTAGAGCTGCTCGGGGTAGGGCACGTGGTCGATTCTCCGCAGCGCCTGGTCCTGGCCCGCTGATTCCAGGATGAAGGTGCCGTACCCGAGCAGGCGGCCCCCCGCGGATCGCTGGAAGCTCATGTCCGTGACCTTGACCAGGGGCATCATCGCGATCTTGCGGACGAAGACGCCGCTGGCCTGGAGCATCCGCTCCGACGTGACCACGAAATAGTCCTCGGACCACTCCCAGGCCCGGTAAGCCAGGTTGAGCAGCAGGATGCCGCAGCCGATGATCAGGATCAGGGCGATGTGCGGCACGCTGTTCAGGACGGTGGTGCCCAGGACCAGCGCCACCAGGATTCCGCCGAGCGCGAACGCGATCGGCCGCATCAGGACCGCTGGGTGCTTGCGCACCGTGATCACCTGGTTCTCACGGGGCAGCAGGTACTTGTTAACCGAGGCAGGGCCCGCATTACGCGGTGCGATAAGCCTCATCGTCGTCTCAGAGGGAGTTGAAGAACGTAGCGAGTGAGTTGCCGGCGGACTTCAGCCCGTTGAGGAGGTTGTGTACCGCGTGACCTGCCGCTGCCGGTTGTGTTACCAGGTAGAACGCAATAAACAGCACGATCGCCCAAGTAATGATCGGCTTGAGCTTCATGGTCAACTCCCAGGTCGCCGCGCGCCGGTCTGCGCGCCTGTCTGTTAGCTCAGTTTAGCCCAGCGTAATTGCTTTACCAATCCTTACGATCGGCAAGCAGCTACCGTACCTTGATCCCCGGCCGCGGCCGGACTCACGCGCCGGGGCGGCCGGAAAATTGGTGACGTACCGCTCACGCAGGTCCTGGCGATCCTGGTTACGATAAGTGCTCATGTGCCTGCAATGTGTAATTGCGCCTCCCTGCAGGTCACAGAGGATCGCTGACGATCAGGATTGCCGCACGCGCAGGCTGCCGATCTGACACCATTCCTGCTGGGACGGCGCTGGGTGAGGTGACGATGACGGATGTGAATGGCGGCAACGTCGCCGTGATCGTCTACCGCGAGGACGAGGCGTGGGACACCGAGATCCTGCCGGCGGCCCTCACCGAGGACCTGGCCGGGCTGATCCATGCCCTGCGCCAGCAGCCCAGCATCGGCGGCACGATCGGGCTGGTGGCGGTCGGGGATGACTTCTTCGTGGCGCTGCGGCTGCTCGGCGGCCAGGTCTCCGTCTTCCTGTCCGACCTGACCGCCGCGGTGGACTGGCCGCTGGCCCGCCAGGTGCTCGAGTACCTGGACATCCCGGTGCCCGGCGAGGATGACCTGGACCAGGTGCTGCCCGCCGGTGACATGTCCATCTTCGCGGACCTGGGCGTGGATGAGATGGACCTGGGCGCGCTCTCCGGCGACCTCGACCTGTTCCCGGACGAGGCGCTGGCCAGCATCGCGCGGCGGCTCGGCTTCGGCCAGGCGCTGGACCGGGCCCTCGACGCCGTCCTGGGGCCGTGACGCCGCACCGCCGCCGGCCTGCCCGGTGAGCACCGGCTACGCGGCCGGTTTCGAGCCGGCCATGCGGGCGGCACTCGCGGAGGCCGCGGCGGCGGACCGGCCGGACCGGCCGGACGTGCCCGTCGGCGCGGTGGTGCTGGACGCGGCGGGCGCGGTGGCCGGGCGCGGCCGCAACGAGCGGGAAGCGACCGGGGACCCCACCGCGCACGCGGAGATCGTGGCCATCCGTGAGGCGGCCCGCGCGCTGGGCGGCTGGCGGCTCGGCGACTGCACCCTGGTGGTGACCCTCGAGCCCTGCACCATGTGCGCGGGCGCCGTGCTCGCGGCGAGGATGGCCCGGCTGGTGTACGGCGCGGCCGATCCGCGGGCGGGTGCCGCCGGGTCGCTCTGGGACGTGCTGCGGGACCGCAGGACCGGGCAGCAGACCGAGGTGATCGGCGGCGTGCTGGCCGGTGACTGCGCGGCGGTGCTCCGCGAGTTCTTCGCCGGGCGGCGGCACCCGGAGTAAGCCCGCGCACTGCCGGTGGTCAGGTAGGCTCTGCGGCGGTGGAGTCGCCTAGTGGCCGAGGGCGCACGCCTCGAAAGCGTGTGAGGGGGCAACCCCTCCGTGGGTTCAAATCCCACCTCCACCGCCCGTGCGGGACCTGCCTGGCCGGTTCCGCTGCCGCTGTTCCCCGTTGATACGCACCGTTGCCGATCGTGGCCGCTGCGGACCCGCCGCGGCCGAGGGGGTGGAGTGCTAGAGCCGCAAAGCACCGCGCTGTTCCTCCTCCTGATGGTGGTGTTCTGCGCCCTGGTCTGCTGGATGGCTCTGGCCCGGCAGCCGGTCTTCCGCGTCTTCGCGGGCTGCCTGGCGTTCATCCCGGCCATGCTGTTCGGGGTGGCGGCGGTCAACAAGTACTACGACTACTACCAGACCTGGACCGCGGCGGCCGCTGACCTGGGCGGCACGGGCACCAGCCAGGTAGCCGCCGCGCCCGTGGTGAACGGGGCTTCCGCCCGGCAGGTCAGCGCGCTGCTGGGCACCAAGGTCAACCTCAAGGTCGCGGCGGCGCACCGGCCAGACGGTCCGCCTCACCGTGCAGGGCAGCTGCAGCAAGCTCGCCGCACGGTCTACGTGTACCTGCCGCCGGAGTATTTCCGGGATTCCTACGTCACTACCGGTTCCCCGTCATCGAGCTGCTGCCCGGGTACCCCGGCAGCCCCGCGGACTGGATCAACGTGGTCGGCATCACCTCGGCCTACGACACGCTGCTGACCGACGGGGTGGTCAAGCCCGCGGTGCTGGTCATGCCGGACACCAACGGCGCCCGCCGGACCTCCCTGCAGTGCCTGAACGTGGTGCATGGCCCGCAGGACGCCACCTTCCTCGCCCTCGACCTGCCGCAGTACCTGCCGCACCTGCTGCGGGTGCAGCCGCCGGGGCTCGCCTGGGGCATCGGCGGCTACTCCGAGGGCGGGTACTGCACCGCCAACCTGGCGCTCGTCTACCGGCTCCGGTATGGCGCCGCCGGGGTGCTCAGCGGTTACTTCAGCCCGGACCGGGACCAGCTGGGGAACCCGCCGAAGCAGATCGACCCGTTCGGCGGCAGCCTGGCGCTGCGCCACACGAACACGCCGCAACTGCGGGTGACCGCTCTGCCGGTCAGCGCCACGATCCCGCAGTTCTGGCTGGGGGTGGGCAGTAAGGACCCGGCCGGGCTCAGGGCGTCACGCCGGTTCCAGCAGGTGCTGCTGACCCGCCAGCCGGGCGTCCGGCTCGACGTGGTGCCGGGCGGCGGGCACACGATGGCGACCTGGCGGGACCTGGTGCCGCCGATGCTGGAGTGGATGACCCCGCTGCTCCAGCAGGCCGCCCTGCATCCGGCGCCGCTGAAGCCGGCGGCTACGCCGCGGGCCGCCCCGAAGGGGGTCACGCCCGGCGCGCGTCCCTCCCGCCCTGCGTCAGTCCGCAAGACTCCCGCCGCGCTCCGATCTCCGGCGTGAGTGCTTCGGGCGGTGCGGCCCGGAATGCTCCGCCCCGGCGCGCGGCCGGCTGTCCTGCTCCGGGCTGTCCCGCTGCGGGCCGCCCCGCGGCGGGCCGTCCCGGTAATCGCCGTCGCGGAGCGGGCTGCTGCTGCTGCTGGCCTGGCCCTCGTACGGCGGCGCGGCCACGTCCAGGTCGAGGACCCGTGCATGCAGCACGGAGCGCTGGTGCAGCGCGGCGCCCAGCGCCCGGTGCAGCCCGTCTTCCAGGTACAGCTCGCCCCGCCACTGGACGACATGCGGGAACAGGTCCCCGTAGAACGTGGACTCCTTGGACAGCAGCAGCCGGAGGTCGAGTACTGCCTTGGTGGTGATCAGCTGGTCGAGCCGGACCGGGCGCGGCGGGACGTCCGCCCACTCCCGCGTCGTCCGGGCATGATCCGGGTAGGGCCGCTCGTCCCCGACCTGCTTGAAGATCACAGCCCGAGTCTAGTTGAGTGCGGGCCGAGACGGCGGTTGCTGCGGACGGCGGGCTGGTCACCTGCGCCGTGCGGCCAGCGTCGCCCAGAGCAGGCCGCCCAGCGCGAGCACCGCACCGGCCCCCTCGGCGATGGCGGACAGTTCCTTACCCGGCGGCCCCCACGACGGCTCGTACATGTTGGGCAGCCCGGCCACCGGGCCGACATTGATGTAGGTATAGAGCAGCACGGCGCCGAACGCGCTCGCCGTCACGCCGAAGGCCACCACCCAGATGAGCCGCCACGGCAGCCGTGCGGGCAGCAGCAGCACCGCCACGGCCACCACGAACGCGAGCACGCCCTGGACCCGGAACAGCTGGCCCTGGCTGAGCAGTGACCCGGTGTTGGCATCGTAGAAGTAGGCGTCCTTCACGTGCACCACGCCGTCGAGGGCCAGCGCCGCCGCCGTGGCCGCCCGCAGCAGCAGCCCGGCCAGCAGCAGCGGCAGCGCCGCGTGAGTCCCGGTCCTCCCGGCCGCCCGGGCCGGTGCCTTGATGTTCATTTCCTGCTCCCCGTCCTGCCTGTCAGCTCACCGCGTAGCTGTCCACGGCCTGCTCCAGCAGGCCGCCGTACCGCGCCCAGTCCGCAGCCGGGGTAGCGGCGATCAGCACGCTGGAGGCGTGCGCACCCTGCACGTAGCAGGCGATTTCCCGGTACCGGTGGGCGCGCACCTTGGTGACGTAGTTGTCGATCACGCACGACCCGCGGCCGCCACGGAAGGCGAGCCCGGCGGCCTCGCTGTCCAGCCGGGCCGAACGGGCGTCATCGTCACGCAGGTGCTCCAGCCGGAACCCGGCCCAGCCGCGCTGCGTCTCACCGCCCTGGCGCGGGGTCACGTTCAGGTAGACGAGAACAGTGCCTGACTGGTCCAGTCCCCTGGTCACCGTGCCGGCGTCGCCGGGCATGGCGCTCAGCGAGGGCGGGAAGGACAGCACCGCGGCGCCGCCGGGCAGCGGGGCCTGCCGCCACCCGGGCGGCGCGGGCCGCGGCCGGAACCAGGCGAACCCGGGCCCCGCGGCGGCCAGGCCCGTGCCCCGCCCGCCCCCGCTGGCGTGCGTGCTCGCATGGCCCGGGCCGCCGGCCGTGAACGCCACCGTGACGGCGGCGGCCGCGGCGGCGACGGCCGCCGCCGCCGCGATCGCGGTCCTGCTGCGCTTCCAGCCCATCTGCGGTGGCTCCTGCCTGGCCGTCTCGTCTGCCGCTGCCCGGATCGCCCGTGCTCAGACGTTGCCGTCGCCGTCGCTCGGGCCACCGCTGTTGTCCGAGTCGTGGTCGCCGCCGCCGTTCTGCGGGATGCTGCCGGAGCCGGACGCGCTGCCACCCGACCCGCTGCCGGACGCCTTGCTGCTCTGCGCCGAGGAAGCGGCCGGCGACGAGCTGCTGCCGGAGTGGCTCGCGGCGTGCGACGAGCCCCCGCAGGCCGTCACCAGCGCGATGACCGCGCCGAACATGATCGCGAGAAGGCGTCGTGAAGTCATGGGTCTGCTCCCGGTGGAGTGGATGTATCAGCTCTCGGGAGGTTTCACGGCCCCTGTCCCCGTACGGTTCACTGCCGCCGCCGGCGGCCCGGCTCAGGGGCGTCCCAGCTGGGCGGTGCCCATGGCCGCCTGCATCTCGTCCGGGCTCAGCGCGGGCTCGGGCAGCGCGGTGGTGCCCGCCCGGTCCGGGCGCAGGCCGTCCAGGATGAGCGCCAGGTAGCGGCGCCACACCTCGGGCCGGGTGTGCTGGGCATAACCGGCCACCGAGGCGAGCATGAACTCGATCATCGGGATGTCGGTCGGGCTCAGGTCGCTGCGCACCGCCCCGGCCGCCTGGGCCCGGGTGATCAGCCGGGTGACCAGGGGCTTCAGGCAGGACCGGGCCTCACCCGACCGGTTGCGGCCGTAGGTGGTGAACATGACCATCTGCCGCAGGCCGCGGTCGGCGGCGAGAAGCTCGCCCGCCTGCTCCAGGAACCAGGTCAGTGCCGCCCACTCGCCGGGCTCGCGCAGCGCCTGCTCGCCCAGGGCGACCAGCGCGCCGATGCGCTGCTCGAACAGCGCGTCGACCAGCGCCTCCTTGTCCGGGAACCGGCGGTAGACCGTGCCGACCCCGACGCCCGCCTGCCGGGCGACGTCGTCCAGGGTGGCCGCCAGCCCGTGCTCGGTGAAGACCTCGGCGGCCGCCTGCAGGATGCGCCGCCGGTTCCGCTCGGCGTCCCGGCGCAGCGGGCGGTCCCCGGAGCACTCACCGGGGCCGGTGGCAGGCTGGCAGGGGACAGGGGCCATAACGCAACTTTACCTTCAAACGGAGGACTTCTCTCCGGTTCGTGCTAATGTCGGACCGGTAAGCGGAGAAGATGCCTCCAGATTGGCTGGGCTGATGTCAGCAACGAACCCGCCCGCCGGCGGACCGCCGGTCACCCCGCCCGACCCCGCCGCCCCGGACCCGCGCCGCTGGATGATCCTCGGCGTCATCGGCATCGCCCAGCTCATGGTGGTGCTGGATGCCACGGTCGTGAACATCGCACTGCCCTCGGCGCAGCGCGCCCTGCACTTTTCCACGGTGGACCGGCAGTGGGTGGTGACCGCCTATGCGCTGGCGTTCGGCAGCCTGCTGCTGCTCGGCGGCAGGCTCGCCGACCTGATCGGCCGCAAGGTCACGTTCCTCACCGGGCTGGTCGGATTTGCCGCGGCCTCCGCGGTCGGCGGGGCCTCGACCAGCTTCGGCATGCTGGTGGCCTGCCGGGCCGCGCAGGGAGCGTTCGGCGCGCTGATGGCGCCGGCCGCGCTGTCCCTCCTGACCACCACGTTCGCCGCGTCCCGGGACCGCGGCAAGGCGTTCGGCGTGTTCGGTGCCATCGCCGGGGCCGGCGGCGCGATCGGCCTGCTGCTGGGCGGGCTGCTCACCGAGTACCTGTCCTGGCGCTGGTGCCTGTACATCAACCTGTTCTTCGCGGCGGCCGCCTTCATCGGCGGCCTGGCGCTGCTGCGCCCTCAGCCGGCCACGAGCCGTCCGCGGCTGGACATCCCGGGCGTGCTGGCCGTCTCGGCCGGGATGTTCTGCATCGTGTACGGGTTGTCCAACGCCGCCACCCACAACTGGCACACGCCATCCACCTGGGGATTCCTCGCCGCGGGCGCTGTGCTGCTGGCCGTGTTCACCTGGTGGGAGACCCGCGCCCCGCAGCCGCTGCTGCCGCTGCGCATCGTGCTGGACCGCAACCGGGGGGCGGCCTACCTGTCCATCCTCATCGCGGGCAGCGGGATGTTCGGCATCTTCCTGTTCCTGACCTACTACATGCAGCAGACCCTGGGCTACTCACCCGTCGCGACCGGGCTCGCGTTCCTGCCCATGGTCGCGATGATCATGACGTTCTCGAACCTGTCCAACATCGTGCTGATGCCGAGGCTCGGCCCGAAGCCGCTGGTCGCGGCGGGCATGCTGCTGGCCGCCGTGGGGATGGCCTGGCTGACCCGGATCGGCCTGCACTCCAGCTATGCAGGCACGGTGCTCCCGCCGCTGCTCGTGGACGGGGCGGGCCTCGGCCTGGTCATCGCGCCGTCCATCAACACAGGGACGTTCGGGGTCGGCCCGGCGGACGCGGGCGTGGCCTCCGCCACCGTGAACACCGGGCAGCAGCTCGGTGGCTCGATCGGGACCGCCCTGCTCAACACCATGGCCGCCAGCGCGACCGCGGCTTACCTCGCCGCGCACCTCAGCCCGGCCACGGCGCCCGGTGGGCGGCCAAGTCCGGGGCTGCTCGGCCTGGCCCTGGTTCACGGCTACACAACGGCCTTCTGGTGGGCGGCCGGCATCTTCGCCGGCGGGGCCGTGGTGGCCGGTGCCCTGTACCGGCGCGGACCGCTGGCCCGGCAGGAAGCGCAGCAGAAGGCGGCGGCGCCGCAAGGGACCTTCCAGGTCCGCGTGGTCCCGGAATAGCGCGGGGCCGGGCGGCCCGGGCCGCGGCGGGAACGTCACGCCGCGGCCCGGGCCGTTCCGCGGCAGGCTCAGCAGCGCCCCGCGTAGGCGCCGCTGGTGTAGGTGGTCCACGGGGACCAGTTGGCGCCGTCGCCGGACATGATCACCGCGGCGCGCGCGTTACCGTACGGGTCGTAGGTGGACAGCGACCCATTGACCGGGTTGATCTGCCAGTAGCCGCGCTCCCCGACGGTCCCGGTGGCGTACTGGTTCCCGCCGGACTCGGCCATGGCGATGGACGCCGCGGTGACCGCGACCGCCGGTGAGCCGCCGGCTGACTCCCACAGCTGCTCCAGGCCAGGCGCAGCCGAGCGTCCCGGACAGGCCGGTGCTGGTGGTGCTGGCCACCGTGGTGGTGGCGGTCGTCTGGCCGCTGTTGACCGGGGCCGGGCTGGCGTGCCGCGGCTGGTACGCGGTGGTGGTCGCCGTGGTCCCGGTGGCCGCGGGCAGGTGATGCGGCAGGCGGAGAACCTGGCCCACGTAGATCAGCCCAGGGTTGCTGATCTCGGAGTGGTTGGCCGTGTACAGGCCGCGCCAGTCATCCGCCACGCCGTAGAAGTGCTGGGCGATCCCGGACAGGGTGTCGCCGGCCTGCACGGCGTACGTGCGGGCTCCCGCCTGTGACCGGTGGGCCGCCTGCGCAGGGCGCGCCGCCCGCGACGGGAGCACGGCCGCGTCCAGGCGGGCCCGGACCACGTGCTGGGCTGTCGCCGCGGTCGAGGCCATTGCGGATCCATCGATCTGCGGGACTGCCGCGGCGAGTGCCCCGACAGCGACAACGGCGGGCGCCGCCTTTCCCGCTGTCTGCGCGACCTTTTCCACCTGCGAAGGCGAGGTGTGCTGGCCCGTACGCCTGATCTTCCGTTTCCTGCGATGCCTGGGTACTGAGCTCACAAGGCTCCTCACGCCGGGGGGACGCCCGGTTACTCGGCCTCCCTGCGCCTTTCGCCGGACCTGACGGTCGCGCTTCCTCCGGCAGCATGCCAGGGGCGCCTCGCCGTTCGCAGTGGAATCGTGCAGAGAGCGCAGCAGGTCGATGCGGGGGACAAACGGGCACTATTCACCTGTAACACCTGCAGTCAGCACTCACTTTCGCCGCGGTGCACGCCCTGGAACGGCCGGCCACAATGGTGCTGGTGGACCCCGCTGACGCACTGCACGCCACCGGGCTGGAGCGCCCCCGGGCCGGCTGGTGCTGCGGCCGCTCACCCTGGCCGTGGTGCAGGCCCTCGTCGGCGGGCGCCGGCTGGATGACTGGGCGGCGGACTACCCCAGCGACGGCGACCTGGTGATCGCCGGCCTCCTGGACCGGGCGGGCCCGGCCGCCTGGTCCGGCAGCGAGGCGTCCTGGGGGCACCAGCAGGTGATCGAGCGGGAGAGCGGGCTGGCCGTGGGCGGCATCGGCTTCGCGGGCCCGCCCCAACACGGCGAGGTGGAGGTGGGGTACGGCATCGTGCCGTCCCGCCAGGGCCGTGGTTACGCCACCGAGGCGGTCCGGATGATGGCCGCCCTGGCCTGGCGCGATCCCGCGGTGACGGCCGTGATCGCGCGCACCGAATCCGGCAACGTGGCCTCCCGCCGGGTCCTGG
Source organism: uncultured Actinomycetes bacterium (assembly GCA_963767385.1). Taxonomy (GTDB): domain Bacteria; phylum Actinomycetota; class Actinomycetes; order Streptosporangiales; family Streptosporangiaceae; genus RYN-230. The sequence continues at coordinate 56,143 of CAVYEA010000022.1, forward strand.
AGAAGGCCGGGTTCCGGCAGGTCGGGGCAGCCGAGGAGATCAGCTACCGTCACCCCCGCCCCGCCTGACCCGCCGCCCCCCGGCCATGGGTCCGGCCTGCCCCGGCCCGGCCTGCCGCGGTCATCGAAACGCGGTGGTAAGGCGCGGAGGGAGTGGCTCGGTTAGCCGGCCGAGAGGACGGCCGTGCCGGCGGACTTGTCCTTGCCTTGGGGCTGCCAGGTCATGCTCAGCTGCCCCGGCCCGGCCGGGGACAATGCCAGATGAGCCACTTTGGCGCAGCCCGGATTCACCGCGCTGGTGGTCTTGATCAGGGCGCTCATCGTGCTGGCTGGCTGGCCTGTCACGTGCAGTGTGCCCGAGCACCCTAATGACGGCGCGCGGTAACTGCCCTGCCGCCCGGACGCCGGGATCACCAGCTGCACGGTCCAGCTGGTGACGGTCCCACCGGGCTGGCTGACGGTCCCGTCCCAGGTGCCGGCGAAGGCGGCCTGGCCGGCAGGCGCGGGACTCGGTACCGGGTCAGGCGCGGGCCGCGGGGACACCCCGGAAGCTGTCGGCGCAGGACCGCTGGACGGCGTCGTCGACGATCCGGCGGCGGGGTGCGTCCCCGCCTGCGCGGGTGACTGGCCGGGGGCCGCCGTCGCCGCTGCGCCCGGCCTCCGGGAGTGACCCGCCGCCCTCCGGCCCGGGCTGACCCGGGTACGCACCGGGGCCGCGGCGGCCGCGCCCGGCCGGCCGTGATGCTGGTGCGGCGAGCCGTCGCCGGTGCTCGCGGCGGTGAGCGCCACTGCCGCGGCCACCAGCGCGGCGGCAGCCCCGGCCACGCCCACGGCCGTCTTGCGCCGCCGCCCGGTGGACCCGGGAGCCGGCATGGCCTGGGGGGCGGCAGTTGGCTCCGGGGTCTGCGTGGCTGCCGCGCGGGCTGCGGCCGGTGCGGGCTCGGGGGGCGGGGTGCGCTCAGCGGCCGGGGCGGCACCCCGGGCTGCCGCGCTCTCCCCGGCCAGCCGGGCGGCACCCCCGGCGAGCACCCACGCCGCCAGCCCGGTCGCCGCCCAGCCGGCCGGACCGGCCAGTTCGCCGGGGTCACGAAGGGGACCGGAGCCGGTACCCGGGTCAAGGGCGGCCAGATCACCGGAGGCCTGGCCCGCCGGGGGCAGCCCCGGTCTGGCTGGCCAGGGTCCACTCGGCAGCCGACGGCTGCGCGGGCCGGGCGTCCTGGCCCGGCGGGGAGGCGCGGGGCGTGATGGCCGCGGCGGTGGCCGCGTGGACGGCCGGGGGCAGCCACGGATGCTCGAAGGACAGTTCGCCGCCGGCCATGCCCCGGCATTCGTCGATGATGCCGCCGGGCCGCGGCCGCCGGGCGGGGTCCTTGGCCAGGCAGCGCTCGATCAGGCCGCGCAGGCCCGGCGGGCAGCCGTCCAGTTCCGGCGGGTCGTGCAGCACACGGCCGAGCACCGCGAGGGGATGATCGGTGCCGAACGGAGGCTGGCCGGTACTCGCATAGGCGGCCAGTGAGCCCAGCGCGAACACGTCCACCGCCGGGGTGGTGAGCTGGCCCCTGGCCTGCTCGGGCGCCATGAACCGGGGCGAGCCCACCCGGGATCCGCCGCTGGTCCGCGACGGCGCCGCGGCGGCCTGGGCGATCCCGAAGTCGATCACGCGCGGGCCGTCGGCGGCCAGGATCACGTTGGCCGGCTTGAGGTCGCGGTGCACGATGCCGGCCGCGTGGATCGCCTGCAGCGCCTCGGCGATCCCGGCGGTCAGCAAGATCACGGTGTCCCGGGGAAGCGGGCCGAACTCGGTGACCGCCTCCCGCAGCGACAGGCCGGGCACGAAGGAGGTGGCCAGCCACGGCTGGGCTGCGTCTGGGTCGGCGTCCAGCACCTGCGCGGTGAACAGGCCGTGCACCCGCTGCGCCGCCGCCACTTCCTGGCGGAACCGGGCGCGGAACTGCTCATCATCGCCGAATTCGGCTCGCACCATTTTCAGTGCGACTCTCCGGCCGGCTGGGGTAATGGCGAGATACACCTGGCCCATGCCGCCGGCACCCAGCCGGGCCCGCACCTGATAATCGGCTACCTGGCGGGGATCGTCGCTGGTCAGCGGCTCGGCCACCAGGTACCCACCTGCCTTCCGCCAGCGAGGTGGCGGCTCCGCCACCCGCGCGGCCAGGTGAGCGCCTGGCCGCCGGCGGCGGCGATAACGCCGGCTGGCGGCATGACCTCCCGGCCGCGTCAATACACCGCAGGACAGCCAGGCTAACCCATTTCCCCGGAAAGGTCGTTCGTCAATAGAAATGCGTGATCGCACCGCAACCTCGTCGCCGCGCCAGGGCGGCCGGCCGTCTGCAGCCCGGTGGGGTCTCCGGTGACTGTGGGCCCGGATGGCACGACCTGGACTAGATCGTGGCGCTCACCGGGCGCGCCCCGTAACCCAGATTGCCGCCGGGCCGTCCCTGTGTCACTATTCCACTAATCCCATAGTGGAAGGGTGGCATGAATGATCGAATTCCAGCTTGACCCTTCGTCGGGCGTGGCCACGTACCTGCAGCTAGCGCAACAGGTACGTCAGGCGCTGCGATTGGGCCTGCTGCAGGTGGGAGACCAGCTGCCCACCGCCCGGGAGGTGGTCGGCCAGCTGGCCATCAACCCCAACACCGTGCTCAAGGCGTACCGGGAGCTGGAACGCGAGCGGCTGGTCGGCTCGCGCCCTGGGCAGGGCACATTCGTGCTGCGCTCGCTGCCAGGGCCAGATTCCGTTGCGGTGGCCCGGTTCTCGCGAGAGCTGGGCACCTGGTTGCGGAAGGCCAGGACGGCCGGCTTCGGCCCTGATGACGTCGAGGCGATCTACCGGACCGCCATGCGGGCCTGCTTCTCGGAGGGTGCGGCATGAAGGCCGCGATCGAGACCGCCGGGCTGGGGCGGCGTTATGGCCGCCGCTGGGCCCTGCAGAACTGCTCGCTCAGCCTGCCGGCTGGGCACGTGATCGGCTTGGTCGGGCCGAACGGGGCGGGCAAGACGACGCTGCTGCACCTGGCGGTCGGGCTGGTGGCGCCCTCCGCGGGTGAGGTCAGTGTCCTGGGGGCACCGCCGCGCGCGCCGGGCACGCGCACCAAGGTCGCGTTCGTCGCCCAGGACAAGCCGCTGTACCGGCGCTTCACGGTGGCCGACACACTGCGCATGGGCGGCTGGCTGAACCCGGGCTTTGACCGGCCGCGGGCCAGCGCGCACCTCACCCGCCTGGGCATCCCGCTGAACCACCGCGTCGGCCGGCTCTCCGGCGGCCAGCAGGCGCAGGCCGCGCTGGCCTTGGCGCTGGGCAAGCGGCCCGAACTCCTGCTGCTCGACGAACCGGTCGCCAACCTTGACCCGCTGGCCCGCCGCGAGTTCATGCAGGTGCTGATGGCGGAAGTGGCCGAGACCGGGATGAGCGTGGTGCTCTCCTCACACCTGATCGAAGACCTGGAACGGGCCTGCGACTACGTCGTACTGATCTCGCGATCCCGGGTTCAGCTCAGCGCCACCACCGATGACCTGCTCGCGGACCATCAGGTACTGACCGGCCCGCGCAGCCATGCGGAAGCGATCACGTCCGCGCACACCGTCGTGCAGGCCAGCTACACCGACCGGCAGGCGAACCTGCTCGTGCGCACCAGCCGGCCGGTGATCGACCCGGCCTTCTCGGCCCGGCCTGCCGCGCTCGGGGAACTCGTCCTGGCTTACATGAGCCAGCCCAGCACGGGCACCGCGGCCACGCTGAGGCCCGTCGGATCGGCCACGGAGGCGTCACGATGATCGCACTGACCTGGCGGCAGCACCGCGCCCAGCTGCTGACCGCGGCTGCGCTGGTCACGGCACTCAGCGCCTATGTGCTGCTGATGGCGCATCAGATGACATCCTACATGGCCAGCATCGGGCTCAGCGCCTGCCTGGCCGGCCACGGCCAGTGTGACGTCATGGCCGGGGCGTTCCTCGGCCGCTTCAGCAGCACGGGGCATGCGTTCTCCCTGCTGGACCTGGTGCCGTTGCTGGCCGGGCTGTTCTGGGGAGCGCCCCTGATCGCCCGGGAGGTCGAGCGCGGCACCCACCGGCTGGCCTGGACCCAGTCGGTCAGCCGTGGCCGGTGGCTGATCGTGAAGCTCGCGACCTTCACCGGCGCCGCGGTCCTCGCCGCCGCCGTCGTGTCGCTGCTGCTGGCCTGGTGGCTTCGCCCGTTCAACCAGCTCATCGCCGTGAACGCCGGAGGCAACGTCAACCGTATGACGGCGGGGGTGTTCGACCTCTCGGGCACCATGCCGGCCGCCTGCGCACTGTTTGCCTTCGCCCTCGGCGCCGCCGCCGGTGCCCTGATACGCCGGACGGTGCCCGCGATGGCCGTGACGCTCGGCGGGTACCTGGCCCTGTGGCTGCCGTTGCAGTCACTGCGCTACCACTTCATCACGCCGCTGACGGTCCACGGGCCGTTCGGCCGCACACCGCAGGTGCCGCCGAGTGCCTACGTCCTGAGCAACTCGTACGCCAACGCGTCCGGGCATCCCGTCGACTTCAGTGCCATGGTCAGCGCCTGCCAGTCCACCCACGGCGGCGAGACGGGCGTGCGGATCAGCTGCCTGGCCGCGAAGGGCTTCCAGTTCTGGACGACCTACCAGCCCGACAGCCGGTTCTGGGCCATCCAGGGCATCGCGACCGGGATCTTCCTCGCCGCGGCGGTCACGCTGCTGGGCCTGGCCGCATGGTGGGCGGCCCGGCGCATCAGCTGAATCCGTGATGACGTTAGGGACCGGCTGGTCAGGGTGGCGGAGGGTAGGAGATTCGAACTCCTGAGGGATTGCCCCCAACACGCTTTCCAAGTCTGCGGGCCGGTGTTCAGCTGTGCGCGCTGGAGTCCGCGGCCTGCGAAGAGAGTGCTCAGGCTGCACGCGCTGGACGGGATGTTACTTGGTATCGTCCTCCTTGGCCGCCGGGCCTTCCTGGGCGCCAAACAGTGGCTTGGTTGCCGCGATCACATTCTCAGCGAACGTCCGCTGGTAGGTGAGAAGCTGCTCGGCGAAGTCGTAGGCACTGGCCACGAACTCCTCGGGCTCGGGCCGCGTGTCGCTGTACGGCCGGTCGGACGGCGTGATCGGCTGGCTGCTGAGCTTGTTCACCACATCCAGCACGCCGTCAATGTCCCAGGTCAGCCGGACTGCTACCGGGATCAGGTCATGCCGCTCGGCGGACCCGAGATGGCCTGCCAGGGTGACGATGCCATTCCGCACACGTACCGTGACGCTTGCCGGGTCCGCGAGGAGGATCTGAGTGAGCATCTCGCGGACCTCCCCGGCGATGTCCTCGTCTGGGCGGAGGAAGACGCTCAGCAGGTCACAGCGGCTCACGATCCCGGTCAGGTTGCCGCCGAGGCCGCCTCCGCCGCCTTCGGCCACCGGCAGCCGCTTGAGGTGGCGGCTGCTCATCAGCCTCGCGGCGGCCGGCAGCGTTGCGTCCGGGTGGATAGTGATGGCCGGTGAAGTCATCAGCTCACCCGCCGTGAGGCCCCAGTGCCTCTTATCCCCGGCGTGCCGGTGGAGGCGGCCGCCCGTTTCAAGGTGGGCCTCCCGGGCGTGCCTGTCCAGCACGCTGAGCAGGTCGGCCTCGGACACCACCCCGGCGACGTGGCGGCCCAGGATCAGCACCGGCACGGCGCTGATCTTGTGCTCGGCCATCAGGACGGCAATCTCCTTGTATGGGGTGCCCCGGTCAACCGTTACCACGGACGTCGTCATGACGTCCCTGACCCGGTGATGCCATCGCCCGTGGTGCTGCTCCCCGCCGCCGTGTCCATGCGGACTGGCGGTCTCGGGCGCGGCTGCCGCGGCGCGCTCCCCCGAGTGCCCCAACCTGTGGCCCGCGACGGAATCGAGCGCCCGGGACACATCGGCTGCGGTGGCCTTGCCGTACAGGGACTCGTAATACGTGACGCCAAGGCGGCGGAGCATGGCGTCCCGGTGCATATCGCTGCGTGTCATGTCCGCTCCCCCTCTCGTGATGCGTACCGGGGGTATCAATTAACGTTTCTCTCCAGCCGCCGGGCTCGTCACGGCCGAATGTCACGATTAGCCGGGACCCCGGTCACCAGCTGTGGCCCTTGGCCGGCTAGGCGGGAGCTGCGTGCACTCGGTGCACCGACCTCGTTGTCACGTTCCGTGACCAGTCAGGCAACTCAGCGCTGCAGGATGTAGGTACCTGGTGCGGGATCCAGCGGCAAGAACTTCGCGTTGCCCAGCGTGCGCGGGGATTGCTTCATCTCGCCGCTGCGATCCGCCAGCCAGGATGTGTAGTCAGGCCACCAGCTGCCCTGCACCGTCTCGGCCTGGGCCAGCCATTCGTTGTGGTCGGGCGGGTTGCTGGGTGCGAGCCGGAAGGTCGCCTTCGGGGTCGATGGCGGGTTGACCATGGAAGCAACGTGCCCGCTGGTGGACAGCACGAACCGGACGCTGCCGCCGAGCAGCTGGGTGGCGCGATAGGCCGATGGCCAGGGCACGATGTGGTCGTTGATGCCTGCCACCACGTAGCTGTCGACGTCGATCGTGGACAGGTTGACGGGGGAACCGAGCATGCTGGTGGCACCGGGCTTGGTCAGCGCGTTGTCCATGGCGATCTCGATGAAATCGCGGTGCAGCCCCGCGGGCATCCGGGTGGTGTCGGCATTCCAGTACAGGATGTCGAACGGCGGCGGGGTCTTGCCCTGCAGGTAGTTGTTGACCCAGTAGTTCCAGATCAGCTCATCGGGCCGGAGCCAGGCGAATATCTCGGCGAGCGTGCGCCCGTCCATGTAGCCACGGGTGCGGGAGGCGAGAACTGAGGCCGCGGCAGTGGTCGGGTCCATCAGCGCGACTGTCGTGCCCGCTTGTGACTGGTCAAGGACGGTCACGCCCAGGCAGAGGGTGGCTACCTGATCGAGCTGCCCGGTCGCGCTCAGGTGCGCGCTGACCATCGAGGAGGTGATGCCGCCGGCGCACAGGCCGAAGATGCTGGCCTTGGCAGCCTTGGTGATGCTGCGTATCGCACTGAGTGAGTCCATGACGGCACCGCCGTAGGTGTCCAGATCCCAGTGCCGGGCGTCCTTGCCGGGGTTGCGCCAGGAGAGCACGAAGACCTGGTAGCCCTGCGCGACAAAGAACTCGATCATGCTGCGGCCGGGTGCGAGGTCGGTAATGTAGTACTTGTTGATCATCGGCGGGACCATGAGCAGCGGGAACTGGTACACCGTGGGCGTGGCGGGCTGGTACTGGATGAGCTCGTAGACCTCCGTGCGGGCCACCACCGCTCCCGGTGTCACCGCGAGATCTGTGCCGACCACGAACGCACCGGGCTCGACCATGGTCGGGATGTGCGGGGCTGAGGACATGTCCGAGACCAGGGCACGGGCGCCCCGGACGGCGCTCAGGCCGCGGGTGTCGATGAACGCCTTCCAGGCGGCCGGGCTGATCAGCGGGTAGTTGCTCGGCGCGGATGCGGCGATGAGATTGGTCAGCACGAACTTCAGCCGCTCGTTGTCCCGCCAGTCCAGCTCGGCGTCAGCGAGCAGGTCCTCGGCGCTCCGCCCGAGGGCCAGGTAGGTCTGGACGGTCCGTTTGAGCAGCGGGTTCTCACTCCACGCGGGGTCTGAGAACCGGCGGTCGCGGCGCGCCGGGGCGATCGCCGAACTGCCGGCCGCGATGCCGGCGAGATCCGCGGCCAGCTTGGCGGCCCGCCAGGCCACCGTCCCCGGACGGCGGGCCAGCCGGGCCGCGTACCGCACCATGCTGCTATCCGGCCGGAACCGGCGCAGCGTGCCGAGGGCAGCGTCGGGCAGGAACAGATCCAGCGCGCCGGCGGCATCCAGCTCGCCGGCTGCGTCGGTGGCGTCGAACTCTGCTGATTCACCCGCCGGCCGGGCGGCGTTGTCATTCATCGAGTGGACGGAGTTGGCGGTCATCGGGGATCCTCCGGCGAGTGGACTTTGCGGCGCAGGATCTTGCCGGTGGGGCCCTTCGGCAGCCCAGGCACGAGCCAGACACGCCGCGGGTACTTGTACGGCGCCATCTGTTCCCTGGCGAACGCGCGTAGTTCCCCGGGCGTTACGGCCGCGCCCGGCTTGAGCGTCACGGCGGCGCCGATCTCCTCGCCGAGCTGGTCATCCGGGATCCCGATCACAGCAGCCTCTGCGACCGCCGGGTGTTCGTAGAGGACCTCTTCAACCTCGCGCGGGTAGACGTTGTACCCGCCGCGGATGATCAGGTCCTTCTTCCGGTCGACAATGTAGAAGTAGCCATCCTCGTCGACCCTGGCCAGGTCACCGGTACGGAACCAGCCGTCCGTGATCGCCGCGGCCGTAGCCTCCGGCTGCCCCCAGTAGCCCTTCATCACATTGTGGCCCCGGATGACGATCTCGCCGATCTCGCCGACGGGCAATTCAGCGCCCTCGTCGTTGACCACGCGCATCTCGACGCCCTCGACCGGGGTGCCGATTGAGCCGGGCTTGCGTACCTTGCCCGGGTGGTTGAACGACGCGACCGGAGAGGTCTCCGACAGCCCGTAGCCTTCCAGGATCATGCAGCCGAACGCCTGCTCGAACCCGCGCATGATCTCCACGGGCATGGCCGCGCCGCCGGATACACACACTCTCAGCGACGCGGATTCTGCCTGTGCGCTGGCCGGATCATGCAGCATCGCCGCGTACATGGTCGGCACGCCCTCGAAGATCGTCACCTTGTCCCGCCCGATGATCTCCAGTGCCTTGGCCGGCTCGAACCTGGGCAGCAGGGTCAGGGTGGCGCCGCTGGTGATCGTCGCGTTCAGGGCGCAGGTCAGCCCGAAGCTGTGGAACAGCGGCAGGCAGCCCATGACCACATCGCCGGGGCCTGCGCTGAGCAGGGTAGTGGCCGTCAGTGCGGCATTGCGGGTCAGGCCCGCGTGGGTAAGCTCGGCGCCCTTGGCCTTGCCGGTGGTTCCCGAGGTGTACAGGATCACGGCGTCGTCATCGCCGGCCCGCGGCACGCTTTCGGGAACCGGGGTGAAGCCGGCGAGCAGCGCCGAGAAGTCGGGGTCGGCGACCTCGATCACCCGCGCGCCCGTCTCCGCGGCGCCCTTGGCGGCCTCCTCCGTCGCGGTGTGCCATGCGAACAGGACCGTCGCGCCGGAATCGCTGAGATGCCCGGCGACTTCGCGGCCTTTCAGTAGCGGGTTCATCGGCACGACCACGGCCCCGGCGCCGAGCGCACCGTAGAAGGCGATCGGGAAGGCCGGCACGTTGGGCAGCATGACGGCGACCCGGTCGCCTGGCGCTATCCCGAGAAACGACAGCAGGGATGTCATGCGGCCTGCCGCGTCCCATAGCTGGGCGTAACTCAGCACGAGGCCGTCCATGCGGACCGCCGGGCGCTCGCCATGATCGGCCGCCGCTTGCTCGAGCACGGAATTCAGGTTCGTCATCACACTCTCCCGCAGGGCGCCGTCCATGCCGCCTATTGGCGCCATCCCCCAGGCCGGCCCGCCCGGCCCCCTAGGAAGCGCGCTGACCTGGCGTAAGGTCACGAAATGTCATCGTCGGCGGCCACGTGGCGGTGCCTGGAGCAGTTGGGGGATTCTGCACACATCGCCGTCCGTACTGCACTGTTCGCCAGGACAGAAATCGGCACGCCCCGTTGTGCACCGGCAGCCGGGCGCACGCCCGGCAGGCACCCGACCTGGGCACGTCCACTGCGGGTACTGTTCAGGCCATGCGCCCTGCCACCACAGGGCCGGCAGGCCATCCCATGGTGGCCCGGCTCGCCGCCGAGCTGATCGACGAGCTCGACCCCCTCACCGATCAGCTTGTGACCATGCTGCGGGACGCCGACGAATCTTATCTCGCCGTCGATACCGAGGACCTGCGCCGCAGCGTCAGGGAAAACCTGGCCAGCTTTGTCGGTGATCTCGCCAGCCAGCGATCGCCGAGCACTTCCTCCTCGCGAGACACCGCCTGGCGCCGGGCCGACCAAGGCGTGCCGCTCGGGTCGGTGCTGCACGCCTACCGGCTGGGCTTTCACGTCATCTGGGGCGCACTCGCCGACCGAGCGCTACGAAAGGGCCCGGAATGGCTAGAAGGCCTGGTGCGCGGCTCGGCCACGGTCTGGGCCTGGGTGGACACTAGCTCTGAGGCCGTCAACGCCGAGTACCACGACGCTCTGATCGAGTCCGCCCGGAAGGATGAGCAGCAAAGGATGCTGCTGCTCGACGCCCTGTTCGAGGGGCGGCCGGGGGAGTGGAAGATGCTGGGCGGCAGCCTGCCCGCCATCGGCCTGCCAGAACGGGGCCCTTACCTGGCGGTGTCCGCGGAAACACCGGGAGCCGGACCCGAGAAACTGCCGGGGGCGGGTCAGTTCCTCCGGCGCCGGGGCGTGCCCTCCGCCTGGCGCCTTCGCGCGGACGAGCAGGCGGGCCTCATCGCCGTCAGCCATGACCGGAACGCGCTGGTCATCAGGGATCTGCTCGCCGAGGTGGCGACCGGCCGGGTAGGGATCAGCCCCGAGTATGACGACGCCCTCGATACAGGCCGGGCCCTCGGGATCGCAGCCGTCGCGAGAAGGTGCCTGCCGCCTGGCAGCACCGGCGTGGTCAGCATCGACGACGACTGGGTGGCGGCCCTCGTAGTGGGTGCACCAGAGATCTCAACCAGGGTGGTGCACCGGCTGCTCGGCCGGGTCGTCGCGCTCGCCCCCGAGGAGCGGGACATCCTGCTGACCACGCTGCGGACCTGGCTCGAGTGCGGCGGGAACGCCTCCGCCGCTGCACGGCGGCTGTACTGCCACCGCAACACCGTGCGCAACCGGCTGCACCGCCTCGAAGCGCTCAGCGGTCAGTCACTCAGCGATCCCCGCGGTGTGGCAGGCCTGTCCATCGCCGCTCAGGGAGTCAGGCTCCTCGGGCAGGACCTGGTGCAGCTTCCGCGGGCACGGGCCAGCGCTACCGCGCCCACTGCGGGCGGGGCAGCAGCACGAGCTTCCCGCGCACGTGACCGTCCTCGCTGACGTGGTGCGCCTCCGCGATCTCGGCGAGCGGGAAGGTCCGCGCGACCGGGAGCGAGAAGCGCCCGGACTCGATCAGCTCGCCGATCTCGGCGAGCGCGTGGACCGCGCGGCCGGCGTTCCCTCGGCTGAACGTCACCCCGTGCTCCTGCGCGCCACCGAAGTCGGCGATCGTCACGACGTGCTCCGGGCCGCCCGCGAGCGCAGGTAGTCGTGGTTGGCGGGACTGGCGGTGCCGATCACGCGCGCGCCGCGCGCCACGGCGAGCTGGACGGCGGCGCTGCCGACCCGCCGGCGGCGACGTCCGTGACGCCCGCACCGACCTCGTCGACGACGCCCGCCACCTCCCGACCCGTCGTCTGCGGGAACTCCCCGCCCATCAGGCCCTTGCGCAGCTTCCAGTCGGTCGGATTGACGCCGGCCGCGTGCACCGCGACCCGGATCTGGCCGGGCCCCGCGTGCGGATCCGGAAGGTCCACGGTCTCGAGGGCCTCCGGGCCCCCGAACTGGCTGTAGCGGACTGCCTTCATCCTTCCGCTCCGGTCCCGACCCGGCTGGCCCAGTTCAGGCATCAATGAGACTAGGAATGAGACTGAGCGAAACCCCAGGCAGGGTCGCCAAGATGGGCCGCTCGGCATCGTGCCTGGTACGGATGGCGGAGGATAGGAGATTCGAACTCCTGAGGGGTTGCCCCCAACACGCTTTCCAAGTCTGCGGGCCCGTGTCCAGCCGAGTCCGGGATGGTCCGTGACCTGCGGGTTAGTGGTGCGGGCTGGGCGGGCTGAATGCCGCTGAACGGTGGTGAATGAGACCAGATTTGAGACCACGAGCAGGGGGACTCGAACGGGCCGGGCAGGATGGTCCCTGGTTAGTTGCTGCCGGGCAGGTAGGCGAGGAGCTTGCTGATCACTTGGCCGAGGGTGGAGTCGCGCATCGGGTGCTTGTGCACGGTGAAGGTCCAGCGGCCTTGGGTGTTGCGGGTGAGTTTCACCTCGGTTTGCAGGGCCAGGACGACCAGCGCGCCGACGGTGAGGGTGACCGGGTCGCGGACGGCGTAGCCGGGGTCGTCGATGGCCCGGGTGATGACGGGGACCAGGTCGGGGCGGGTGGCGGCCAGGTGCAGCAGGGTGGCGCGGGCCAGGTCCCCGGCGTCGGCGGTGGTGCCGGGCTGGGCGTAGTCGGCGAGCCCGGTGTCGTCGGCGGTGGCGTCGCGCAGGCCGGTTTCCAGGGCGCGCAGCTGGGCCGGGTCGGGCAGCCGGTGTCTGGTAATCCGCGGTGTCGGCCAGCACCCGGATCGCCTCGTCACCGGTGAGCGCCGCGATGGTGCCGGTGATGCTGGTCATGGGTCCTCCTGTGCGGGCGCATCCGGTGGCTGGGCTGAGCCGGGCCAGGACCTGGCTGGTGATGGCGGTGTCGACCGGGTCGAGGCCATGTAGCAGGCTGTCGTTCTGGTCGCCGCCGATGATGCGGCGCAGCACGGCGGCGAGCGCGGCCCAGTCCTGGTCCTGGGCGAGCTGGTCCAGGACCGGCGTGAGCTGGGCGGCGGCGTCGGAGTCCCCGCCCGCGGCGGCCACCGTGGCGGCGATGACGGGTTCCCACTGCCGCAGGTGATCCTGGATGGCGGGGTCTTGTCCGGGGTCCGTGTCGGCTGCTGTGCGCAGGATGTCGGCCAGGGCGTCGGCGACGGCCTGGCGGTCGGGCTGAAGGGCGGTGATCAGCCGGTCCAGGTGCACGCCTTCGGTTTGCTCGGCCACGCGGATGACCTCATCGACGGTGCCCGGCAAGTCCCCGCGGCCGGCGTCCCGGCGGAGCTCCGCGGCCAGCACCCTGCATACGACGCCGAGTTCGTGGGTCATGCCGGTCAGCTGGAAGAGGAGGGCAGCGGCGAGCCGGTGGGCGCGTGCCGCTGCCGGATCCGCCCCGGCCTCTTCAGGTAGCTGGCGAGCTGGTGGTGGCTGATGGCGATGTCACGGGGTTCGGGCCGGACGTAGGCGAGGCGGATTGCAGTTCGCTCGAGTTCCAGAGCCTGTTGCGGACGCCCGCGACGTGTCTTCCAAGAATCGCGCGGGTGCTCAGCACTTGCTGGAGCCTGGCGATGTCGTCTTGGTCTTCAAAGGCCTGCTGGGTTTCGAGCAGGATGCGCTCGGCGTCGGCCAAGCGCCCGAGTTCGATCAGCGGCCTGGCGTCGTTGTAACGAAAGCGGATGATCTCATAGGCGCTGGCTCCGCGGGCCCGTTTGCTGGCCAGGATGGCGGCGTTGAGGTCCAGGCACTGCTGCCATTCTCCGAGGGCTTGCGCTGAGGTGCGGCCGATATCAAGGATGGTTTCGCGGACGTTCCACGGTTCTACGGTCTCGTTATCGGCTCTGGTTGCGGGGAGCTTGTCCATCTGGTCCCGGAGCGCCTGGATCTGGTCGAGGACCTGTCGGTGCTGGCCCATCAGGCCGAGGATCTGCATCTGCTGGGCTTGGTCAGCGAGCTGAGTCCAGGGCCCGAGCCCGGCCCGGCGGCTGTATCGGCCTTTTGGTTGGCCAGGTCGAGAGCCTCGCGCAGACGGCCCGTATCTCTTAGCAGATTACTCAGGTCTCTGGCGACGATGGAAGCGAGCTCGAAGTTCTCGTCGGCTGCTGCCTGGGCGAGTGAGGCGCGCAGGAGTGTTTCGGCCTCGGCTGGGTCGATGCTCGCCAGGCTGCGGGCCAGGATGCCGAGATCCTCGGGTGCCTGGGTGGCGTCGGCGATGGCCCGCAGGGCGGGCAGGGCGGCCTGGATGGTGGCAGGCGAGTGCATCCCGTATAAGAGCTTGCTCGAGGAGGGTTCCGGCGGTGTCCCAGTCTTGCAGGCGGAGCAGGTAGGGGGCGGCGGCCAGGCCTGCCCGGATGATGACCTGTCCGGCTTCGCCACCTTCCTGCTGTAGTGCCTGGTCGGAGACTTGCCGCCAGGTGGCGGCGAGTTCGGTGTCGGTGGCGGCCTGGACGCCGGGTCGGCGGTGGCGCGGATGGCCTGGGCGATGCCGGGGTGCATCCGGTAGGAGACCGGCGCTGAGCTGTCTTGGTCCTGTGCCGGGGGGCGGGTCGGGCTGGATGAGCGCGGCGGCGGTGAGCGCGGCGAGGAGGGGGGCGGGGTCGGGCGGGTTACCGGGCTGGCCGAGGCGACGCCACAGGTCGGCCCAGTTGGCGTCGATGATCCATGATTGCCGGTCGTCGTCTTCGAGGCAGGCCAGGAACTGGGCCATCAGCCGGGCCGGGGCCGGGAGCCCGGCGAGGGTGGTGGCGGTCCAGGTGGTGAGGGCGTCCAGGAACTGGGCCGCATCCAGGGCGGTGGTGCCGTCGCGGAAGAACGCGTCCAGGACCTGGCCGTCTATCGCGGCCTGGGCGGCGTCGAGCTGGGCGGTGAGCCGGGCCGGGTCGGCTGGCGGCGGCGTCGGCGAGTTCCATCAGCTTGGGGTGGCCCTGCACCACGTGCAGCACCCGGCGGACCAGGTCCCGGTCGGCCGCCACCGTCGGCCTCATCGGCGTCGCGGACTGGCCCGGCGTCGGCGTGCAGCAGGCCGCGCAGGCTCGGGCAGCTCGCGGGCCAGCGCCGCTGACTCGGCCAGGTCCAGGGCGTGCACCGGCAGGGCCAGCACCTGGCTGTCGAGCCTGGCGGGCGGGATGCGGCTGGTCAGGATCACCCGGGACTCCCCGCCATGACCGGTCAGCGCGGTCATCAGCGGCTCCCACCGCGGGTCGCGCCAGGCCCCGGCGGGGGTGAGCAGGGTTTCCAGGTTGTCCAGCACCAGCAGGATCCCGGTCGTCTTCCAGCAGCCGCCGCAGCCGCGGGGTGAACCTGGCCAGCGACTCGATGGTGGTGATCTTGTCCGGACATCGCGAACCCGTAAGTCGCCGAGCTGGATGTCCAGCTGGCGGCCAGGACGGCCAGCGCCCCGCCGAACTCATCATCAGCGAGCGGGGCCTGCCAGAACGCGGCGGCGGCGAAAGAGTCCTGGTGCCGGTAGGCCAGCTCCAGCGCGCACGCGGTTTTGCCTGATCCGGCCATCCCGTGCAGCAGCACCCCCGCCAGCCCGCTGCCGGCGCCAGGGCGGCACTGGCCTGGGCCATGGCCTGGGCCCGGCCGACGAACCGGTCCGGCTCGGGCGGGAACTCCTGCATCCGCACCAGCGCCGGGTCCATCTCCGGCAGGCCGCGCGGCACTTCCAGCACCAGCCCGGCCGCCTGCGGCGCCGATCAGCACCGGCGTGGCCAGCGACAGCACCGGCCGGGCCGGGGTCGGCGCCGGTCCGGCCGCGTGTGCCACGGCGCGGGCCAGCGCGGTGCCCAGCGGCTGGCCCCGGCTGCCCGGCTGGGTGTCCCGGACTCCCAGCAGCCGCTCATAGAGGTCTTCGGCGAATGCGATCGCGAAATCATCGGTCACGGGGTAGCGCATCGCCACCACCGCGCAGCCCAGCCCGGCGGCCACCGCCCGGGCTACCCCGGTCATCACCGGCTCCGCCCCGCCCCCCGCTGCGTGGGGCGCCGATGTCCTGCTCGGTCTGCTGCTCGCACTGCTGGGCTTGTTCTTCCAGGCCTACCCAGCGCAGCGTCTCCGCCGTCGTGGCCGCCGCCGACTCACACGCCGACACCACCGCCACCTTGAGGCGGCGGCGCAGCGGCGCCAGCATTCCCATCAGCTCGGTGGTATTCACCGGATCGGGTGACCCGTCGGGTTTCTCCAGCAGGAACTGCCCGCGTCCGCCGTGACCGGACAGGTGCAGCACGTCCCACCCGTCCCCTGCCTCCGCGACCGCGGCCAGCCGCTCCCGGGTCGCGCCGTACTGCAGGATGCTCAGCTCGACCCGGCGGCGCTGCCGGGCAGCGATCTGCCGTATCAGCCGGGCCAGCTCGAACCGCTCCCGCCGCAGCGCCAGCACGCTCGTCGCCGTCGGCAAGCTGAACACCGCCAGCATCCGCAACCCCCGGCCCCCAGGCGCGGCGCCCGGCGCTCCCCCTGGGCCAGGGCCAGCCGAGTCGGGCGTCAGGTCATAGGCCAGGGTCACATCCCCCCGCGCGGCCAGCGGCCGCCCGCCCGCATGCGCTAGCTCCAGCGGCCAGGACAACACGAACCCAGCCTGCTCTGGGACCACCACCCGCACTGTGACAGGCGCCGCCGCCACGATCGCCTCGCACACCGCCTCGGCCCAGCACCGCTGTGCCAGCCCAGACCCCCACCTGCGCTGCGATCTGCGTCTCGCTCGCGGTCCGCCGGTCCGGCACCGCGTTCCACCGCAGATACCGGTACAAATCCGTGAACGCCGCGAACTCACCCGGCGCCGTGGCCAGGTCCACCTGGTGATCCGCTAACGGCGTTCCCGTGCCCTCCTCAGACAGCAGCCACCGCCACCGCAGTGGGCCCTCGAAATCACGCACCTCAAGCCGCAGTCGATCCATCCCGGCCCCACCCCCGTGCCTAAACGGCAACTTCCCCAACCAGACAGCAAGCCTGGCCCGAAACCTGAAGCCACCCAAAGCGTACGCTGCAAACACGCTACGCAGTCGTCAGTCAAGGACAATTCGCCAGATCAGGGCAGGGCCTGGTTGGTTGGCTGCGCACACTCCTCTGCGCCCGGGCGCAGAGGAGTGTGCGCTGGGGACTGTCTGATTTTTCGTGGGTGGGCCGGTGATCGTGTCAGCTCAGGTTGATCCTGTCGCCGTAGTACATGGTCAGGGAGTTCAGGGCTGCTTTCCAGCCGGGTGTCCCGCCGGTCACGTTAGCCCGGTTTTTCTGCGGAGTCCGGATGACCAGGTAGAGGACTTTCAGCGCGGCCTGCTCACTGGGGAAATGACCCCGCCGGCAGCGCGGTCGAGCCCCAGCACCCGGTAGGCATGCTCCAGCGCATCGAGCAGGCAGTCCATCCGGGAGGCGGTAATCGGCAGCGGTCCGCCACCGGCGCCCTTCCCGCCCGGCTCCAGGCCCAGGTCAAGTGCACCCTGCCCGGCTGCCAGCCGCTGCCGCGCCGCCGCCTTCAGAAGTTCCAGTTCCACGTCATCGTGAGCCGAGCCGATGTGCTCGATATCCCGCGACCCGCGATGGAAGGAGTGCACGATCTGCACGGCCGTCGCGCCCGACGCCGTCTTGACCGTCCGCACATACGGCACCGGGCCAGCCTACGGCCCCGGATTAGTGCGCAACTTCACCGTAAACATTCAGCTCCCCGATGGTTTGGCGAGGGTTTGGTGTGTGATGTGCGGAAGCCGCGATGTGGGTGGTTTTTGCGGAGCTGGCCTGGCGTGGCGGCTTGACTGCTGGGGGCCGGTGGTGATGATGGCCGGTTATGACTGTTCTGCCACCTCCCGCGCCGGGTTGCGCGTCGTGCGCCGCCCGGGACGCGGTGATCGCGGAGCAGGCCAGGGCGATGGAGGAGGAGGCCGCTGCGATCGGAGACGCGGGCCGACATCGTGGAGCTGGAGGAGGTCCGGGAACTGCGGCGCCGGCTGGGCCGCAACAGCGGCAACTCCTCGATGGCCCCGTCGGCCGATGACCTGCCCGGCCGTACGCCGCCGCCGGTGAAGCCGGGCGTGGCAAGGGGCGGGCGCAAGCCCGGCGAGCAGCCAGGTGCCCCGGGCTCGCACCTGGCCTGGTCCGAGAGCCCGGACGAGCACGGTGCCGCACTTCCCGGCGGGCGCGTGCGAGTGCGGCGCGGACCTGGCAGCGCGCGGCGGACCTGGGCGTGGCCGCCACGCCATCAGATCGTGGACATCCCGCTGGAGACCGCGACGGTGACCCAGCATGACCTGCACGAGGTGGCCTGCGGGTGCGGGCGGGTGCACCGGGCGGCCGCGCCGGCCGGGACCGGGGCGCCCGGGACGGTCACCTACGGCCTGGGCCTGCAGGCGTGGTGCGTGTACCTGATGGCGGCGCACGCGATCCCGGTGCACCGCTGCGCGGAGCTGATCGAGGCGCTGACCGGCGCCAGAGCCCTCGCCCGGGTTCGTGCACTCCATGATCGCCCGCGCCGCCGCGGCGGTGGCCGAGGCGAACAAGGCGATCCGGTGCCTGATCATCCTCGCGCATGTGATCAGCGCGGACGAGACCCCGATCCGGGTCGGCCCGGGCCCGAAGACCCGCAAGCGCTACCTGCTGGTCGCCTGCACCGGACCTGCTCACCTATTACTTCCTCGGCGACCGGTCGCATGAAGACCTTCGCCGCGTTCGTGCTGCCCGACATGGGCGGGGCGGTGGTGGTGCACGACCGGTACCAGAACTACGACGCCATCCCCGGCCTGATCCACCAGCTGTGCTGCCAGCACCTATTGCGCGATCTGGCCGACGCCGCTGAGAAATACCCCGGCGCGCACTGGCCGGCCCAGATCATCCAGGCGCTGCAGGGCCTGATCCACGCCGCGAACACCGCCCGCGCCCAGGGCCTGCCCGCGATCCCCGGTGACATCGCCGCGCCCTGATCCACGCGTTCCGGCATGGCGTCCTGGTCGGCCTGTCCCAGATTCCCAAGGTGCCCGGCCGCAAGCAGCAGCCCGGCCGCGACCTGCTGGAATGCCTGCGCGACCGGCAGGCCGACGTGCTCCGGTTCACCACCGACCTGCGGATCCCGCCGACGTCGAACCAGGCGGAACGCGACCTGAGGCCCGCGAAGACCCAGCAGAAGATATCGGGCAGGCTCCGCTCCGAGCAGGTCACCCGCGACCGGTACGCCATCCGCGGCTACATCTCCACCGTCGCCAAGCACGGCGCCCACGTCCTGACCGCCATCCACGACGCCCTCGCCGGCAACCCCTGGATGCCGCCCATCCCCGACCCGCCGTAACCCCCCGCAACACGTAACACAGCCCGCACGCCAATCACGGCCCCGGGGCGTGAATGTTTCGCACACCCTTCACGAACCACGAAACACCAGGTGAGCCGCCCGCCGAACCACTCAAAGCCAAAATGTGGCCCAACTCGGGTTATAATAGGTATCCTCGCTAATATCGTTGTGTATAGCAAGGCGGTGAGGCATGCGCTTCCGATGGCCAAATCTCGCGTTGCCCATCATGCGCCCCAATTGGCCCTCGTAACCAAGCATGACAATATAGAGAGCTAGGTGCGCTGCTCGCACATCCAACTCTGACTCTGGATCGATAAAGTCGGGATAATTTTCGTCACTGTACCGGCAAAAACCGATCAAGTTAGCCAGTGACTCCAGTGCATCCTGCTCAAGCAGGTTGGCTTTGTATCCGTCCTCCAATATCTCCGACACCTGGCCGGAGACATACATAATGCCAATATGCGACTCAGCCAGGCGTTCAAGAAGCATGCAAAGCTGGGTCATGCTGGACGGATCGTTATCTCCAATGACTGCCCGGCGTAGTGCAGTGAGCCTGCTCAGGTAAAGGTCTCTCACATCCTGCAAAGACTCAGGCGAACGTTGGCTGATGCGCTCGGTGGCGCTACCCTCTTCGCCCACATAGTGCAGATTGAATCCCAGATCGAATACCACGTATCTGTGGTAACCGGTGAATCTTTCGACCTCTCGACGCTCCGCAATATGGTCACTATGATTTCGTGAACGGAGTCATACCATTCCCGATCCAGGCAACAAACGACTAGGCGGTTGATGGTCGAGCCCAACAATTCGGCTGCCTTGCCGTCGAAATCCCCCGATGTGAGATTGGATAGGATCGCCTGGCGGAGCCAGGGTTGCTCTAGCAACTGCGAATATTGGGTCACCAGTTAGCTAGTTCAGCTGCTCTTTTGAGCCATAATGAGCAAAGCTCAACAGAAATTCTGTGGAGGTAACGTCGCCACAATTAACGGAATTCCAGGTAAGGTCGCGAAGAGCCGTAACCGGATTCTCGCCAGTAAGGTGTCTGATCATTCCAAGGATGCGGCCCCGATTGGTGCACCCTGAAAGGTCTTATATAGACCGATCACTGTTAGCGCGAGCGCGCTTACCAACAAGAATGGCGTCACCTATATTGGTCCAGCGCGCAACCGTGATGAGCGTGGAAGCGAGCGATGCTAGGACGACGAGGCTTAGAAACCCAAGCCATAGGAAGCCAACCCGGCGGACCACTGTGGGATATAGGAGTAGCTCGTGTAAACGGTTCGCTATAGCCGGTGCTACGCAATATCAGTCCAGCGGCGACGTTGAGAAGAGTGGCCGAGGTTGCCAATGTTGGTAGGGCTAGGTCCCGCACCTTGCCCGCTCCGCTTAGTCGTAGTTGTCGTTGTTCCTGGCCACGGCCGATCGGCCGTGGTCAGAGGTGAATGTGCTGGAGCAGGTCCAGCAGGCCGACCGCAGCGGCGCTGCCGGTTCCGATTTCAAGGATCGCCCGTGCACTATGCAGGCTTTCACGGACTGACATGGAGCTTCGGCTTCGGTGAGCGGAGTGGGCCTTCACGGTGTCGATCTCAGCGGCCAGTTCCTCGGCGGCAGGCGAGGGAAGATGAAGGTCGGCAGCCTGGGCGTCGAACTGGTCGAGGAACTCGCGGACGGCGCCGAGGTCCAGGTCACCCATGGACACTTCCTGGTGCGCGCCGGGGCTCCCGCTTGGATGGGTGAGCCGATGACGGGGCCGTGGAAGTTCATGACCGAGACGGCCGGAGGAAAGTGCTGGGTCGGCTGGGCCGGGACTTCAAGCGACTGCTCGATCTCCTTGATGCCCGCATGAGTGATGTTGATCCAGTAAGGCACGGGGCTGGCGCCCATATCGGGCATTGCTTCCTCGATCAGGCCCTCGCCCTCCAGGTAATGACATGCATCGCCCAGTTCTTGGGGGGTGAGTTCGACCAGGCCCGCGAGTTCGCTGCCGAGGACCTCCTTGTCTTCGCTCCCGCCCGACATGTCGAAGATTGCCTTCATTACACGCAGGCGGTCTGCCCGCCGCCTCTCGATACGGCAAGATGCACCTCCGCGACTCTGGGTCTCGCCTCGGGTTGCCTCGAAGAGCTAGAGGTGAATGTGCTGGAGCAGGTCCAGCAGGCCGACCGCAGCGGCGCTGCCGGTTCCGATTTCAAGGATCGCCCGTGCATGATGCAGGCTTTCCCGGATGACATGGAGCTTCGGCTTCGGTGAGCGGAGCTGGGCCTTCACGGTGTCGATCTCAGCGGCCAGTTCCTCGGCGGCAGGCGAGGGAAGATGAAGGTCGGCAGCCTGGGCGTCGAACTGGTCGAGGAACTCGCGGACGGCGCCGAGGTCCAGGTCACCCATGGACACTTCCTGGTGCGCGCCGGGGCTCCCGCTCTGGATGGGTGAGCCGATGACGGGGCCGTGGAAGTTCATGACCGAGACGGCCGGAGGAAAGTGCTGGGTCGGTTCGCGCGGGGCCTGCCGCGACTGCTCGATCTCCTTGATGCCCGCATGGGTTATCTGCACGTAGTACGGGCTGAGGTGCCCCCAGGACGTGTGCGAGTTCTTGATCAGGTACTCCCCTTGGAGGTACTTGCAGGCGTCTGCCAGCTCTTGGTCAGGAAGACCGAGATCCTCGAGGAGCTGGGGGCCTGAGACCATCGTGTACTCGCTTGCCCGGAGGCTTCAAAGATCGCGTTCATAACCCGAAGCCGAAGGGCGCGTCTTTCCTCAACATCGCTCATCACAGCCCCCAAATGAGACCAAAACTGAGACCGCAGGCACGCTGACGGTGAACCACAGCCGGAGCGTCGCTCACGTTCTGCCTGGTCACGATGGCGGAGGATAGGAGATTCGAACTCCTGAGGGGTTGCCCCCAACACGCTTTCCAAGCGTGCGCCCTAGGCCACTAGGCGAATCCTCCGCGGGCAAGCTTACCGGTGCCGCGGACCGGCCGCGGCGCCCAGCCCGGACGGGATTGCGCACTGCCGCGGGAGGGGTGCTTCACCCCCGCCCGGGCGGGGTGCGGGGCCCGGCCGGGCCGGGATGCGCACGGCATGGTCGCGGGCGTGGCTAGACTGGTCCGCGACCCCCCGCACGGCGCTTATCCCGCCAACTCCCCCAGGGCCGGAAGGCAGCAAGGGTACGCGGGCTCTGGCGGGTGTGCGGGGGGTCCCTACCGGTACCGCGAGGGTCCGGCCCCGCTAGTCCGGCACCTGTAGTCCCGGACCGCGAGGGTGAGGTCATGACAGCCGAGGTGCCCAGCCCCGTCCCGGCCAGCCCGGTTACCGCCAGCACCGTTCCGGTGGACCCGGACCGGCCCGGCGGGCCGCCGCCCCGCCTGGCGCTCTACCGCCGGTACCGCCCCGCGACGTTCGCGGAGGTACGCGGGCAGGACCACGTCACCGAGCCCCTCCGCCAGGCCCTGCGCACCGGCCGGGTGAATCACGCCTACCTGTTCAGCGGGCCGCGCGGCTGCGGCAAGACCTCCAGCGCCCGGATCCTGGCCCGCTCGCTGAACTGCGCGGAGGGCCCGACCCCGGACCCGTGCGGGAAGTGCGAATCGTGTATCGCACTGGCGCCCGACGGGGCGGGCAGCCTCGACGTGATCGAGATCGACGCCGCCTCGCACGGCGGGGTGGATGACGCGAGGGACTTGCGCGAGCGGGCCTTCTATGCGCCGGTCTCCGGGCGCTTCAAGATCTACATCATCGACGAGGCGCACATGGTCACGCGGGAGGGTTTCAACGCCCTCCTCAAGCTGGTCGAGGAGCCGCCGCCGCACCTCAAGTTCGTCTTCGCCACGACCGAGCCGGAGAAGGTGATCGCGACCATCAGGTCGCGCACCCACCACTACCCGTTCCGGCTGGTGCCCCCGGCCATCCTCCGTGACCTGCTGGAGCAGATCCTGGCCGCGGAGCAGATCCCGTTCGAGCCGGCCGTGCTGCCGCTGGTGGTCCGCGCGGGCGCCGGCTCGGTGCGGGACTCCCTCTCGGTCCTGGACCAGCTGCTGGCCGGGGCCGGTGAGGAAGGGCTGCGCTACGACCGGACCGTGGCCCTGCTCGGGTACACCGACGACACCCTGCTGGACGAGGTGGCGGACGCCTTCGCCGACGGGGACGGCGCGGCGGTGTTCCGCGCGGTGAACCGGGTGGCCGAGGGCGGCCACGACCCGCGCCGCTTCGCGGCCGACCTGCTGGACCGGTTCCGCGACCTCATCGTGCTGGCCGCGGTGCCAGGGGCGGGCCAGACCGGGCTGCTGGACATCCCCGCGGACCGGCTGGACCGGATGACCGGGCAGGCCGGCCGGTTCGGCCAGGCGGAACTGACCCGCGCGGCGGAGATCGTCAGCGAGGGCCTGATCCAGATGCGCGGCGCGACCTCGCCGCGGCTGCTGCTGGAACTCATGTGCGCGCAGATCCTGCTGCCCGGCGCGGGCACGGGGGAGAAGGCCCTGCTGGCCCGGCTGGAGCGGCTGGAGCGGCGGCTTGAGGAGGGCGGCCCGGCCGCCGCCGGGGCCGCGGTGAGTCCCGGGGGCGCCGCGGGGCCCGGGGACGCCGGGACGGCGGCCAGCCATGCTGCTCCGGCTGCACCCGCGTCACCCGCCCCGTCCGCGTCACCCGCCCGGTCCGGGCCGCCCGCTCCGCCCGGGCCGCCCGCTCCGCCCGCTGCGGTGCCGGGCTCCGGGCTGGCGGCGGCCCGGGCCGCGCTGGCGCGCAGCACAGCGCCGCCCTCCACCACGGCGACGGCTGAACGGGCACCGGCGGCCACGGCCGGGCCGCGCCAGGAGCCCGGCTCCCCAGGCACGCCCGACCGGCCGCCCGCGCCGGCCGGCCCGTCCCAGGCGGGCGGGGCGCCGACTACCGACCTGCTCCGGCAGCGCTGGCCGGAGATCTTGGACGCGGTCAAAGCGCAACGCAAGGTCGCGTGGATACTGCTCAGCGGCGCTACCGTCCACTCGGTCGAGGACGGTGCGCTCACCCTGCTGTTCGCCCGGGAGGGCAACGCAAAAGGCTTCTCCAGCAGCGGCTACGACCGGGACCTGGCCGCCGCGCTGCAGTCCCTGCTCGGGATGACGTTGCGCATTAAGGCCATGTCAGCCGCGCGGCTGGCCGCCACGCCCGGGGCGCCGCGCGGCGACCACCGCGGCCCGGACGAGATGAGCGCTAAGGCGCCCGCCGCCGTCCAGCCCGCCAGCCCGTCGCCGCGCCCGGACCTGGAGCCGCCGGGCACGTTGTCCGATGAGGCCCAGTACGACAGCACCCCCGCCGAACCAGCCGCTAACGGCCTGACCGGCATGGACCTGATCAAGCGCGAACTCGGTGGCCAGGTCATCGCCGAGATCGACGAGGCCTGACCGGACCCGGGCGGCCCGGCCCGGTCCCATCCGCCGCCTCGCCGCGGTGCGGTGCGCCCGTCGCGGCCGGCAGGCCGTAGGCTCGACAGCGACAGGCTCCGCGGGCCGCCCCGGCCGGGCGGCCCGGCGGGCACCCCCCAGCCGCGCAGGCGCGGCGCGATATGACGGTTCCGGGTGAGGGCAGCGTGGACCCTGGCGGCCAGATCGACATGCAGCAACTGCTCGCCGCGGCGCAGCAGATGCAGGACCAGCTCATGAATGCGCAGCAGGAACTCGCTGACACCGTCGTCGAGGGCAGTGCGGGTGGCGGCCTGGTGAAGGCCAAGGTCAACGGGCAGGGCGACCTGGTGGACCTCACCATCAGCCCGGCTGCCATCGAGGTGACCGACCCGGCGGAAACGGCGCAGACGGTCGCGGACCTGGTCCTGGCCGCCGTCCGCGACGCCTACCGCGCCGCGTCCGAGCTGCAGCAGGAGAAGATGGGCCCGCTCGCGTCCGGCATCGGCGGCCTGGGCGGGGCGGTCGGGGACCCGACCGGGCTCCCCGGCATCCCTGGTATCGGCGACTTCCCCAGCCCGCCCCACGGTGGCGAGCCGCGCGGCGGCCAACTGCCTGGCGGCGGGTGACCGGCGAGGCTGGCTGCCGTGTATGAGGGGATCGTCCAGAGCCTGATCGACGAACTCGGGCGGCTGCCGGGCGTCGGGCCCAAGAGCGCGCAGCGGATCGCGTTCCACCTGCTCGCCGCGGACGCTACCGATGTGCGGCGGCTGGCGGCCGTGCTGGTCGAAGTGACGGAGAAGGTCCGCTTCTGCCGGGTCTGCGGCAACGTGGCCGAGGAAGACGAGTGCCGGATCTGCCGTGACCCGCGGCGGGACCCGGCGGTCATCTGCGTGGTCGAGGAGCCTAAGGACGTCGCCGCCATCGAGAAGATCCGCGAGTTCCGCGGCCGGTACCACGTGCTGGGCGGCGCGATCAGCCCGATCGACGGGATCGGCCCGGAGGACCTGCGGATCAGGGAGCTCATGACGCGGCTGGCGGACGGCAGCGTCACCGAGCTGATCCTGGCCATGGACCCCAACCTGGAGGGCGAGGCCACCGCGACCTACCTGGCCCGGCTGGTGAAGCCGCTGGAGCTCCGGGTGACCAGGCCGGCCAGCGGGCTGCCGGTCGGCGGGGACCTGGAGTACGCCGACGAGGTCACCCTGGGCCGGGCGTTCGAGGGCCGGAGGCTGCTCGATGTCTGAGATGCCCGGACAGCCCGGGCCGCGGCCGCCGCAGGCCGCCGGTGCCCCGGCGTGTCCCATGAAACTCCCGGCCGGGCCGGGCAGGCTGGGAGCCCGGCACCGGGGCCCGCAAGGCCGCCGCGTCGTACCCGCACCGCGCCGCGCGGTACCCTCACTGCGAGGACATTGATGAGCACAGCTAGCAACGGCCCGGCCGCCGCACCTCCCGTCAGCGAAGGGTGGAATCCGCTCGCCGACCGGATCGCCGTGCAGGCCCGGGATTTCCTGGACGGCATCATGGCCCTGGCCCGGGGCGAGGGCGGCGACGAGACCGTGCCGCTGCTGCTGCTGGAGGTCTCCCAGATCCTGCTGGCCGGGGCGCAACTGGGCGCGAGCAAGGACGTCATCCTGCCGGACAACTGGGAACCGGATGTGGGTGCCGACCCGGACCTCGACGTGCTCCGGTCCGGCCTGGCCCGGCGGCTCGCCGACTGCGACGAGTACGCGGAACTGTTCGACCCCTATGCGGACACCGGGCCCACCCCGTTCCGGCTGTCCGATGACCTGGCGGCCATCGCGGCGGACCTGATCCACGGGCTGCAGCACTACCAGACCGGGCGCTCCCTGGAAGCCGTCTGGTGGTGGCAGTACTCCTACGTGAACCACTGGGGCACCCATGGCACCGCCGCCCTGCGCGCGCTGCACGCGGTGCTGGCGCACGCCATGCTGGACGTCACCGAGGACACCCGGCTGCCCTGACCGGCGGCGGCCCCCGGCCCGCGCCGGTACCTGCGGCGGCCTGCCTGCGGCTGGGCCCCGGGCCGGAAAACCAGGACGGCACGCCCAGCCCGGGTAGGTACACTCAAGCCGCCAGCAGCCGGAACGCGGGAGGAGCGGCTCACCCGTGGCCCTAGTCGTGCAGAAGTACGGTGGATCCTCGGTGGCCGATGCCGACGGCATCAAGCGGGTGGCGCAGCGCATCGTGGCCACCCGGAAGGCCGGGCACTCCGTGGTCGTCGTGGTCTCGGCCATGGGTGACACCACGGATGAACTCCATGAGCTGGCTAAGCGGGTCAGCCCGCTGCCGCCGGGGCGGGAACTGGACATGCTGCTCACCTCGGGCGAGCGGATCTCGATGGCCCTGCTGGCCATGGCGATCGCCAATCTCGGCCTGGAAGCCCGCTCGTTCACCGGCTCGCAGGCTGGCGTGATCACCGACTCGGCGCACGGCAAGGCCCGGATCATCGACGTCACGCCGGGCCGGATCGCCACCGCGCTGGACGAGGGCGCGATCCCCATCGTGGCCGGCTTCCAGGGCGTGTCCCAGGCGGGCAAGGACATCACCACGCTGGGCCGGGGCGGCTCGGACACGACCGCGGTGGCACTCGCGGCCGCTCTGGCCGCCGACGTCTGCGAGATCTACACGGATGTGGACGGGGTGTTCACCGCGGACCCGCGGATCGTGCGCACCGCGCGGCGCATCCCCTGGATCAGCTATGAGGAAATGCTCGAGATGGCCGCCTGCGGGGCCAAGGTCCTGCAGTTGCGCTGTGTCGAGTACGCGCGGCGGTACGGCATGCCCATTCATGTCCGGTCGTCGTTCAGCAACCGCGCGGGTACCAGGATCAGCGAGACAGACGAGACGGCGGAGGGAGCCACGGTGGAGCAGGCGATCATCTCCGGGGTCGCGCACGACCGGAGCGAGGCGAAGGTCACTGTCGCCGGGGTCCCCGACAAGGTGGGCGTGGCCGCGCAGATCTTCCGCACCGTCGCCGCGGCCGGCATCAACATCGACATGATCGTGCAGAACATCTCCGCCGCCACCACCGGACTGACCGACATCTCGTTCACCCTGCCGCGCGATGACGGGGAGGCCGCCATGGCGGCGCTGCGGGACCTCCAGCCGGACATCGGCTTCGCCACGCTGCTCTACGACGACCGGATCGGCAAGATCTCGCTGATCGGCGCGGGGATGCGGTCCCACCCGGGGGTCAGCGCCACGTTCTTCGGCGCGCTCGCGGACGCGGCGGTCAACATCGAGATGATCTCCACCTCGGAGATCAGGATCTCCGTCGTGGTGAACGAGAAGGACGTGGATGTCGCGGTGACCGCCGCGCACCGCGCGTTCGACCTGGACGCCAGCGAGGTGGAGGCCGTGGTGTACGGAGGGACCGGCCGGTGAGCGGGAAGCCGACGGTGGCCGTGGTCGGGGCGACCGGCGCGGTGGGCACCGTGATGCTCGACCTGCTGTCCACCCGCGACGACGTATGGGGTGAGGTCCGGCTGGTTGCCTCGCCCCGGTCGGCCGGGCGGCACCTGCGGGTCCGCGGGGTGGACACCGTGGTGCACGCGCTCAGCGCTGACGTGTTCGACGGCGTGGACGTGGCCATGTTCGACGTCCCGGACGAGGTTTCCGCGGAGTGGGGCCCCGTCGCGGCGCGGCGCGGCGCGGTCGTGGTGGACAACTCCGGCGCGTTCCGGATGGACCCCGAGGTGCCGCTGGTCGTGCCCGAGGTGAACCCGCAGGACGCCGCCCGGCGGCCGAAGGGCATCATCGCCAACCCCAACTGCACCACGCTGTCACTGATCGTGGCCATCGCGGCGCTGCACCGTGCCTTCGGCCTGGAAGAGATGGTGGTCAGCTCGTACCAGGCCGCGTCCGGGGCGGGCCAGGCCGGCATCGACACGCTCTACGCCCAGCTGGACAAGACCGCCGGGTCCCGGGCGCTGGGCCAGCGGGCCGGGGACCTGCGGGCCGTGGTGGGGGACTTCGGGCCGTTCCCCGCGCCGCTCGCGCTCAACGTGATCCCGTGGGCCGGCTCGGTCAAGGACGAGGGCTGGTCGTCCGAGGAGCTCAAGGTGCGCAACGAGTCGCGCAAGATCCTCGGCCTGCCGGACCTGCGGGTGTCCGCCACCTGCGTCCGGGTCCCGGTGGTGACCACCCACTCAGTGGCCGTGCACGCGTTGTTCAGCCGGGAGGTGACCCGGTCTGGCGCGCAGCGGGTGCTCAGCGACGCGCCCGGGGTGGTGCTGAACGACGACCCGGAGCGCGCCGAGTTCCCCACTCCCGCTGACGTGGTGGGCACCGACCCGACCTGGGTCGGCCGGGTCCGCCGGTCGCTGGACGACCCGCGGGCCATCGACCTGTTCGTCTGCGGCGACAACCTGCGCAAGGGAGCCGCCCTCAACACGGCGCAGATAGCTGAGCTGGTGGCCGCGGCGCTCACCCGCTGACCAGGGAGCCGGCCGCGCGCCCCCGCGCACCGCCTGAGCGCACGGATGCTCACCTCGCGTGACCGCACGCACGCTCACACCTTTTTACCGAACGCATAGATGGCCCGGTCTGACACCGCCTCGTAGCCGAGCCGCTGGTAGAGGGCGTTGCTGGTGGGGTTGGCCAGGTCGGTGAACAGCACCACCTCGGCCGCGCCCGCGTCCCGCGCGGCCTGGCTCACCGCCGCGGTGACCGCGCCGCCGTAGCCCCGGCCGCGGTGCGCGGGCGGGGTGTAGACCGGGCCGACCCGGACCTGCCCGGCGGCCGGCCGGGTCAGCCCGGCCATGGAGACCGGCTCGCCCCCGGCCTCCCACAGCGTGAGGCCGCCGTAGCCGAGCCGGTCATCGACCATGAGCGACGCGTCCCGCGGGCCGCCGGCGTGGGCCTCATCGTGGAAGGCCTCGTTCCAGGCCAGCAGCCGGCCCCGGTCCCCGGGCCCGGCCACCCGGGCCTGACCGGGCGGCGGGGGCTGCGGCGGCCGGAGGCGGCCGAGCCGGTACAGCCTGGATGCCATGGACTTCGTGGCCGTGTCCCCGGTCAGCCGCTGCCAGGCGGCGGCGAACGCCGCCGCGGCGGGCGCGTCGCCGTTCACCCCGGGGACGGGGCGGCCCCGTCCGGCCAGCGCCTGGGCCAGGACGGCCGCGCACCGGTCCGGCATGCTGGTCAGCACGGGCGGATACGGCGGGGTGTGCAGGAAGGCGGCGGTGACCTCCCCGCCGGGCTCTGCCCACCAGCCGAACAGCGGGTCTGCGCCGCCGAACGCCGCAGCGCCGCGGACCCGGAGCGTCTCGGCCGCGCCGAGCAGGATGGTGTTCCGGGCCGGGCTGCCGCGCAGCAGCCGGCTGACGGCGGCCGAGTACTCCGCCAGGCTGTCACTGAGGAACCAGGCCATGCTCGCCTCCAGACGTCGCGGCCTCATCGTGATCGGTGCGCCCGGGGCGGCGCAGCTGATTGTCCGGCCCGGCCCCGCAGTCGGCCGATCCTGTGGACGGCTGGACCCTCGCCGGGCAGGCTAGGGCCCGTGGCGCACGTATACACGCTGGCCGAAGCAAGGCAGTTGCTCCCCGCTCTGCAGTCCCGGGCGGCGGACCTGGTCACGGTGCGGGCTGACCTGGTCAACCTGGAGACTGCCCTGGCTCACGGCGCGCCTTCCCCGCTCGGCGGGCTGCCCGAGGCGAAGGCCCTGGAAGCCCGGCTCGGCGAGCTGCTCAGCTGGTTTCCCGAGCAGGGACTGGACGTCAAGGGGGTCGCCCCGCTGCTCGTCAACTTCCCGGCCACACTGGATGGCGAGGCCGTATTGCTGTGCTGGCTGGAGGGCGAGCCGGAGCTCCGCTGGTATCACCGGCCGGAACTCGGCTTCGCCGGACGGCGGGTCATCCCTGACCCCGGCCCGGCCGCCGCGGGAGGGCCCGCGACGCTGCCAGGAAACCCGCGCTGACGTGCGCCGACGCCTGGCCTGGGGCACTTTCTATATCGTTTCGTTGCGAAGCCGGAATCTGCCGCGATAGCATCCTGATGCCCGGTAGAGAAGCGGGATCTCCCGGGTTTTGGTGGTGCCAGCCAGGCGATGTCGCCAGGCAGCCAAGCCAAAGCATGAGCTATTCAGTGTTTAGTACCCATCATTGGTAGGCAGCTGAGTCGCTCCTCCCGGGAGGTAACGTGGCGGCGAAGGGTGACGGTTCAACTGGGCGTTCGATGACCTTCACGGTTGGTAACGGAAGGCGCGGATACCAGGTGGCTCGGCCCAGGTCCAACACGTGGCTCTGGATCCTCAACGCCGTTGTCATCGGTTTCGTGGTCATCGCTGCGGCGGCGTCCTCGACCCCCATCGGGCACACGGTCGTCCAGGCGACGTACCATTTCCTGCTTTACTACGTAGGCGTGCTCGCGCTCATTGCGCTGACTGCGGAAGTGGGAATTGGCCTGATCGCCACGGACCGGATTTTCATGAAGCCTGCTGGCCGCGTGACAATGCAGGCGATTCACCGGGCGACCGGGTTCGGCGCGATTGCCTTTCTGGTTGTCCATATTATTTTTGAGATAATCGCAGGCCGGTCCACAGTGCTGGACGCGGTCATCCCGTTCCTCTACACGCACAAGACGTTCTATCTGGGGATAGGCACACTAGCCTCAGACATGTTCATCTTCATCATGATGATCGGGATCTACCGGGCTCGCCTGGCCACCCGCATGTCCCCGCTGGCCTGGCGGCTGCTGCACGCTACCGCCTACCTCGCGTGGCTCTTCGGCCTCATTCACGGGCTGCTCGGCGGCCGCCCGGCCAAGCCGTTCTTCGGCTACGAGGGCTTCGTGTACTGGAGCTACGGCGGCTGCGTGGCGGCGGTGGCGCTGGCCCTGCTGGTCCGGTTCGTGGCCAAGGACCGGGCCCGCAGCCAGATGGTCGAGCAGCCCGTGGCCGAGGCGCCGGCCGGGGCCTCCATGGCGACGGCGGCCGCCGCCATGGCCGGGCTGGGTGGCGGTGCCGCGCTCCCCGGCGCAGCGATGTCGGCCACGGCCCTGCCGTCCGCCCGGCAGCTGGCGCTGGACGGCGGCCGGCCCCGCATGGCCAGCCGGGCCGTCGGCAGCTGGCCCTGCCCGCAGGCTCCTCCGACCCGGGGGCCGGGCGCACCGGCCAGCACCAGCGCACGGCGCGTTATGACCGCAGCGGCCCGTTCGACCAGCTCGGGCCGGTCTACCCTTCGGGTCCGCTCGGCCAGTACGGCCCGGACCACCCGTCCGCCCCGCTGCCCCGGGTGACCGGGTACGAGGGGACGGGCCAGCTGGCCCCCGTGAGCCGCGGCGAACGGCCCCGGCCGCGCGGGCAGGGTGACTGGGCCGCCGCGTACGAGCGGCCGATGGGCGTGCGCCGTGACGACACCCCGGCTCCCCGCTACGAGCGGACCGGCGAGATCGACCGCTCCGGCGCCTATGAGGCGCCGCGGCACGACCAGTCCGGCCCGCTCAGCGCGCCACCGGCGTACGACCCGGATGACCGGCCCGGCTACGGCGAGCCCGGGACGGGCGGCTACCGGGAGCGGGGCCCGCGCTACGAGTGGACCGGTGAGGCCGACCGTTCCGGTGCGTACCATGAGGCCGGCCGTTCCGGTGCGTACCATGAGGCCGGCCGCTCCGGCGCCTACCAGCAGCCTGCCGGGTACGGTCCGGGCGACGGTCTGCGGGCCCAGCCGGCCCAGTACAGCCCGGCCCGCCCAGTACGAGCGGCCGGACGCTGACTACGGGCCGCCCCAGCACGGGCACGGCGCCGGGATTCCGGATTACGGGCCGCCCGGCCGCCTACGACCCCCGGGACCGGTCCGCGCCGTACGGCCAGCCAGCGGCCTACGACAGCCAGTACCAGGCCGGGACTGGCCAGGCCGCCAGGTACGCCGAGGCCGCTCCGTACCGCGAGCCGGCGGGGTATCCCGAAGCGGCCCGGTACGACGGGCCCGGGGCCTCCGGCGGGTACCGTCAGCCCGCCGGGCCCGGCCAGTACGGGGCGCCGTCCGGCTATGCCGCCCCGGCCCAGTACGGGCCGCCGTCCGGGCCTGCCCCGGCCCAGTACGGGCCGCCGTCCGGGCCTGCCCCGGCCCAGTACGGGCCGCCCGGCGGTTACGACGAGGCGGCACATTACGGCCGGTCGGCCCAGTTCGGCCAGGACCGGGCCACGCATTACGCCTCGTTCGCAGAGCAGGACGCGTCGTACACGCGGCCGAGGCCGCCCGCGGCACGTGATCATTTCGACCCGCAAGATGAGACGGATCCGCTGAATATCGTGACGCTGAATCCCGGGAATCGCTGGTGAACTCGATTGCTATCCCTGAGGCGATGCGGATTGGCCGGGCCCGGCTGACCGCGGGCCTGGATCGCTTCGAACGGATTGATCTCGCGACCCACCAGGAGATCTTCGGGCCGATGCGGCGGGTGACCGCCCGCCAGCTGATCGAAATGGTGGAGAGCGTCAACATGCGCGGGCGTGGTGGTGCCGCGTTCCCTTTCGCCCGCAAGGTCCGGGCGGTCGCGGACGCGTGCACGCAGCGCAAGGTCAAGCCGATGATCCTGATCAACGGCACCGAGGGCGAGCCGGGCAGCTTCAAGGACAAGATGCTGCTGGTCAGGTCCCCGTACCTGGTCCTGGGCGGGGCCCTGCTGGCGGCCCGGGCGCTCAGCGCCAAGATGATCATCATCGGCGTGACCAACCCGGCCGCGGCGGCCTCCGTGGCCGAGGCGGCCCGGGCTGAGCCGGACCTCAAGAAGATCGTCCGGGTCGTCGAGGTGCCGGAGCGGTTCGTCTCCGGCGAAGGCAGCGCGCTGGTCAACGCGGTCAACGGCAAGGTCCCGCTGCCCTCCGGCAAACGGAAGCGGGCCGCCGAGAGCGGGGTGGACGGGCTGCCCACCCTGCTGTCCAATGCGGAGACGTTCGCCCAGCTGGCCGTGCTGGCCATGCTCGGTGAGGACGGGTACGCCTCGGACGGGACGCCGGATGAGCCCGGCACCCTGCTGCTCACCGTGGGCGGCTCGGCCGGGCGCCCGGCCGTGGTGGAGGTGCCGGCCGGGATCCCGCTCGGCACGGTCCTGGACATCTGTGAGGCAACCGCCCGGGAGGGCGTGCTGGTCGGCGGCTACCACGGGATGTGGCTGCCCGGCGAGGTAGCCGACGACGTGCCCGTCTCCCGGGCCGGCCTGGACGCCGCGGGCGGTACGCTCGGGGCCGGCATCGTGCTGCCGATCGGCGGAGCGACCTGCCCGCTGGGCGAGGTGGCCCGGGTGGTGCGCTACATGGCCAAGGAGTCGTCCGGGCAGTGCGGGCCCTGCAAGCTTGGGCTGCCCGGGCTGGCGCGCTCCATGTCCGCCCTCGCCGACGGCTCCGGCGGCATGGACACCCTGGACATGGCCCGCCGGGCCGCCTCGACGGTCCGCGGCCGCGGAGCCTGCTCCCACCCGGACGGCGTCTCCCGGTTCGTGCTCTCCGCCCTGGACGTCTTCAGCGACGACCTGACCATGCACCTGTTCCGCGGCTCGTGCGGCCGCCCGGTCCGCGGCCTGCTCCCGCTCGGGCCGGAGGAGGAATCCCAGGTACGGCTCAAGGTGGACTGGGCCCGGTGCCAGGGGCACGGGCTGTGCGCGAAGATCGCGCCGGAGATGGTGCAGCTGGACAACCAGGGCTACCCGATGTTCCTGGACATGCCGGTGCCCTTCTGGCTGGAGAAGGAGGCGACGCAGGCGGTGGAGATGTGCCCGGCCCTGGCGCTCAGCCTGGCCACCAGCGGCACCCGGGGCCGTGAGCCGGCCCGGCCCAAGACCGCCATCCCCGCCGCCCAGCCGACCTCGCTGCTGGTCTCCGGGCCGCCCCGGGAACAGCGGCAGCTGCCCGGCCCCCGCCGGTAACCCGCTGCGCCCTGCCTCCGCCGGTTTCGTAGCCTGGACCCGGGTACCGCACCGGCAGGCGGGAGGAGCCGCGCAGTGAACGATCCGGACGAGGCCGCACCCGGTCTCCGGGTTCAGTACGTCCCGGCCGGCCTGGACGCGGCCGGCACCCGCACGGAGACGGATTCGCTCGGCGCGGTGCAGGTCCCCGCCGATCACTACTGGGGCGCCCAGACGCAGCGCTCGCTGATCCATTTCAGCATCGGCGAGGACGTGATGCCGATCGCGGTCTACCGCGCGTACGGCTACCTCAAGAAGGCCTGTGCCCGGGTGAACGGCCGCGGTGGCCGGCTACCGGGCTGGAAGGCTGACCTGATCAGCCAGGTCGCCGACGAGATCATCGCGGGCGCACTGGACGGCGAGTTCCCGCTGCATGTCTGGCAGACCGGGTCCGGCACCCAGTCCAACATGAACGTGAACGAGGTGATCGCCAACCGGGCCAGCCAGCTGACCGGCCAGCCGCTCGGCAGCAAGCGGCCGGTGCACCCGAACGACGACGTGAACGCCGCCCAGTCGTCCAATGACACGTTCCCCACGGCCATGCACGTCGCCGCGGTGCTGGCGGTGACGCGGACGGTGCTGCCCAGCATCCGCCGCCTCCGCGGCGCCGCCGAGGAGAAGAGCACGCAGTGGGCCGGGGTGGTCAAGGTCGGCCGGACCCACCTGGCCGACGCCACCCCGCTGACCGTAGGCCAGGAATGGTCGGCTTACGTCAGCCAGCTGGATGACGCCATGGAGAACATCGCCGCCGCCCTGCCCGGGCTCAGGCGGCTCGCCATCGGCGGCACGGCGGTGGGTACCGGGCTGAACGCGCCCCCCGGTTTCGGTGACGAGGTGGCCGCCGAACTGTCCGCCAGCACCGGGGAGGAGTTCACCAGCGCGCCGAACAAGTTCGCCGCCCAGTCCTCCATCGACGACCTGGTGCGGGCCTCGGCGACGCTCCGCAACCTGAGCGTCGTGCTGTTCAAGTTCGCCAACGACATGCGCTGGCTCGGCTCGGGACCGCGGCCGGCCTGGCGGAGCTGCTGCTGCCGGCCAACGAGCCGGGATCCTCGATCATGCCGGGCAAGGTCAACCCGACCCAGGCCGAGGCGATGCTGATGGTCTGCCTGCAGGCCATGGGCAACGACAGCGTGGTCGCGATGGCCGGCGCCGAGGGCAATTTCCAGCTCAACACGTTCCGCCCGGTGGCTATCAGCAACTTCCTGCACTCCGCCACGATCCTGGCCGACGCCGCGGACTCGTTCCGCGAGTTCCTGGTCGAGGGGGCTGCGCTCAACGAGGCCCGGCTGGCCGAGAACGTGGAGCGGTCCGTCATGATGGTGACGGCGCTGAGCCCGGTCATCGGTTACGACGAGGCGGCGAAGATCGCCCACCTCGCCGTGGCCGAGAACCTGGCGCTCAAGGAGGCAGCGCTGCGGTCCGGTATCAGCGAGGAACTGTACGACCGGGTGGTCGTGCCGGAGCGGCTGACCCGGCCGGGGTCAGCCCAGGATGGAGTGGCGGATGAGGGCAGCTCGGCTGCACGCGGTGGGTGACCTGCGGGTCGCCGACGAGCCGGTGCCGGTCCCCGGCGACGGGGAGAGCCTGGTCCAGGTGACCGCGGTGGGAATCTGCGGCTCGGATCTGCACTGGTGGGGCGAGGCGGGCATCGGCGACGCGGTCCTCTCCCACCCGCTGGTGCTGGGGCATGAGGCGGCCGGCGTGATCGCCGACGGTCCGCGCCGCGGGGAACGGGTGGCCATCGACCCGGCCATCCCGTGCGGGACCTGCCGCCCGTGCCGCGACGGCTACCGCAACCTGTGCGTCCGCATCCGGTTCTCCGGGCACGGGGGGACCGATGGCGCGATGCGCGAGTTCCTGGCGTGGCCCGGGGACCTGCTGCACCCGCTGCCCGACTCGCTGAGCGACGCGGATGGCGCCGTGCTGGAACCACTCGGGGTCGCCATTCACGCCCTCGACCTGGGGCACCTGCACCTGGGCGGGACCGCGGCCGTGGCCGGCTGCGGTCCCATCGGGCTCCTGCTCATCCAGTTGCTGCAGGTGGCGGGGGTGCAGACGGTCATCGCGCTCGAGCCGCTCGCGCACCGCCGTGCGGCCGCCGCGGCGCTCGGCGCCATCACCGCGGACCCGGCCGAGGTAGCCGACCAGGCGGCACTGTCCGAGCTGACCGGGGACGGCGTGGACGTGTCGTTCGAGATGGCGGGCACCGACCAGGCCGTGCAGCTGGCCATGGCGGCGGCCCGTCCCGGCGGCCGGGTGGTGCTGGGCGGGATCCCGGGCAGCGACACCACCACCTTCCGGGCCTCGGTGGCCCGCCGGAAGGGCCTCACCATCGCCATGGTCCGCCGGATGAACGAGGTCTATCCCCGGGCGATCAGCCTGGCCGCGGCCAAGCGGGTCGATCTGCCCACGATGGTCAGCGACCGGTACCCGCTGGACGAGGCACCGGCCGCCTTCGCCGCTGCCGCCGCCCGGACCGGCCTCAAGGTCGTCGTCGAGCCGCCCCCCGCCTCCTGAGCGCCACCTGACCAGCCGGTAACATCCACCGGGTGGCCGATAGCTTCTACATCCCCCTCGGCGGCGGCGCCTGGGGTGCCACTGCCCACACGATTGGCCCGTGGGATGAGCGGGCCCAGCACGGCGGCCCGCCCAGCGCCCTGCTCGGCCGGGCCATCCAGCACTGCGCGCCGCGCGATGACATGATCATCACGCGGTTCACCTGCGAGATCCTGGGCGCCATCCCGGTGGGTGAACTGCGGGTCGAGGCCTGGGTGGCCCGCCCGGGCCGGAGCGTGGAATTCCTGGAGGCGGTGGCCCAGGCGGGAGGCCGCGATGTGGCCCGGGCCAGTGCCTGGCGGGTGCTGCGCACCGCCAGTGACGGCGTCCCGCCCCGCGGCGGGCCGCCGTCCCTGCCTGCGGATGCGTCCGGGGCGTCGCCGGAGGGCTGGATCGACGGGTACCTGTCCGCCATCGAATGGCGGCCGGTGCGCGGCCATTTCGCTGAGCCGGGGCCCGCCACTGTCTGGGCCCGGCTGCGATATCCGCTGGTCGCGGACGAGGAGACCAGCCCGCTGGAGCGGGTGCTCGCCGTGGCGGACAGCGGCAACGGGCTGTCCGGTGAGCTGGACATCGCCAGGTGGCACTTCATCAACCCGGAACTCACCGTGCACCTGCACCGCGAGGCGGCCGGGGAGTGGATCTGCATGGACGCGCAGACCGCTATCTCGCCCGGCGGCGCCGGGCTGGCGACCACAGTGCTCTCCGATCAGGACGGCCACATCGGCGTGGGCGCGCAATCCCTCCTGATCAGCCCGCGACGGCCCGGTCCGCGCCCGGCGGAGCCCGCGCCTGGGTGACCGGCGGCGCCGCCATGTTCAGCCCGGCGGCGCCGGCGGGCCCGTGCTGACCTCACCGCCCCGCCCACTGTGCAGGCCCGCGCGGGGCAACGCCGGGCCGCCCTCTCGCTCTACCTGAGCAGCAGTGACACAATGCCCGCACGGGGGGATGCTCGGTGGGGGGGCACTTGAACGCGGAGGTCACGGAACCAGGCGGGCCGGACGCCGGGACGGGCGCCGCCCTGCGCACGCCGCGGTCAGCGGCGGTCGCCGGGATCGTCTTCTCGGTCCTGCTCATGTGCTCGCTGGTGCTGCTCAGGGTGTCCGCGCCTGGCAACGCCGCGGTACCCGGCGGCTGGCTGACCGATCCGAACCGGCGCCGCGCCCTGGCGATCGCGCTCAACCTGGTCCCGTTCGCAGGCATCGCCTTTCTCTGGTTCATCGGGGTGGTGCGGGACCGGATCGGCGCCCGGGAGGACCGGTTCTTCGCCACCGTGTTCCTCGGCAGCGGCCTGCTGTTCGTGGGCATGCTCTTCGTGGCCGCGGCGGTGGCGGGCGGGCTGATAGCGGGCGCCTCGGCGGGGCAGCGGGGTGCGTCAGGAGCCGGCACGCTGGCGCTCGGCCGGCATGTCACCTCAGTACTGCTGAACGTGTACGCGATGCGGATGGCGGCGGTCTTCTCGCTGAGCACCGTGACGATAGCCCGGCGGACCAAGATCGTATCCGGCTGGCTCGTGCCCGCTGGGCTGGTGACCGCGCTCATCCTGCTCGTGGGCGTGGGTTTCACCGACTGGGTGGAATTGCTCTTCCCGGCGTGGATCCTCGCGCTGAGCGTGGACATCCTCGTGGCCACCCGGCGCTCCCGGCCCGGAAAGGGGCCATGAAGGTTCCCAGGCGGCCGGGACGGGGACGATGACCTGCGTGTTTGCCGATCCGTCCCGCGAGCCTGCCATGGAGCGGGCCATGCCGGCCGACGCCGTCCCGGGTTCCACGATCCCGGAGGACACTGAGGCTGAGATCCTGCTCCGGGACGGGACCTGGGCCTGGGCGCAGGTGATCGGGCAGCGCAGGGACCGGCACGAGCGATGGTGCGTGGGACTGCGCTGGTACGCCAGTTCCGCCGTCGGGGGCCGGGAGGGCTGGTACCTCTACGACCCGCTGCTGATCAGGAGGCCGCCGTTAGCGACGGCTCTGGGCGGCCGTCCACTCCGCGGCCGCCCGGCGGTGCCGCGGCACCGCGCCGTATTCGTCCGGGCTTTCCCCGGGCAGCTCCCACCGCAGCGGGTATTCCTTGCGGTCTTCGAACAGGTGCCACGCCCTCAGTTCTTCCACTAGCCGCTCGAATATGGTGCGCATAGAGTGACCCTGGCATGCAGAAGTAGCATGAGTCCAGGAAATGACCAATCTGGTCGTGGCTATTCCGTAAATGCCCTGATATGTAACCTACCGGAAGAATCGGGTTAAAAGCGGTTAAGCCCCCCGGATGCGTGGCGGGGCTACCGCCAGCGGCGTCGTCCCAGGTAGCCAGTGATCTCGCGGGATGCCCCACGGCGGAGGTCCCGGTCCCCCAGCCGGACCAGCCCTTGCGGTATCGCCCCGATGGCCAGATGTGAGCCCAGGCAAACTAGCCGGAACTCCAGGAAATAAACGCCTGCGCAGAGCGGGGAAATCTTCCCTATCTCCGGAGATTATCCCCTTGCGCCCAGGCCGGGAGAGTATTTAGCCCGGGCTCGGCAACTTCGTCAGCGGGACGCAAGCCGTCACCCGCATGCCCGGCAGGGAATCAGGCCACCGCCCGGTGCGGGGAGTGACCTGTGACCTGGGCCGGGTGGCCCTCATGGGACAGCAATCTCGTCAGGGCAACCTTGACGTCCACGGACGTCAGGGCTACCTTGACGGCATGACAGATCCCCGAATTTCGCCGCCCGGCGCCAGCCGACTCGAGACCCTGCGCTGCTCGTTCTGCACTAAGGGCAAAGATGCCGTCGCCAAGCTCATCGCCGGGCCAGGCGTGTACATCTGCAACGAGTGCGTGGGCCTTTGCGACCTGATCATCGCCGAGGGGCACGCGCCCGAATTCGGCTCATGGAACGAGCCCTCGGACGGTGAGATGCTGGCCAGCCTGGCGCGGATTCAGGCTGCGGTCTCCCAGGCCGACGCCGCCGTGCATGACCACGTGGCCGTCCTGCGCGATCGGGGCATCAGCTGGACCCGCATCGGGGAAGCGCTCGGCGTGTCGAAGCAGGCCGCATGGGAGCGGTTCTCCGGAGAGGACTGACGGCTGTGCCCGCACCTGACTGCGCGGCCCCGGGTCAAGGACCCGGATGCCTAGTTACTCACTTAGGTACTCACCGCACGGGAAAGGCCACCTGCCAAGATCGCAAGTGGCCTCTGACCTGGTCGGGGTGGCCTTACATGAACCGGCGGCCTCTTCGTCCCGAACGATGTAAATCCGACTCTTGCTGGTTTGCCCGGCCTGCTCTGGGTGGATAAAATCCCAGGTAGAGGGCACTGTCGCGATGCCGGTGGGTGCTGCTTCGTGCCACGTGGTAACGCTGAGTCCACGGTCAAATGATCATGGGCCGGAGGGAGGTGCGGTGGGATTCTCCCGAAAGCGGGCCGGTAAGGATGGCCGCCCGCGCTAGACGGCGTATTACCGCGACCTCAAGGATCGCGAATGCTCCGCCGGCACCTTCCCGAACAAGAAGGATGCCGACAGGGCGTGGCAGCGGGCCGAGGCGAAGGTCGCCGAAGGCCGGTTAGGTGATCCCGGCCGCGGGCGGCAGATCTTCCAGGCCTATGTAGAGCAGGTCTGGCTGCCGGGCCACCAGATCGAGGCGACGACCCGGCAGAGCTACACCTACTCGATCTACAAGCATCTGATGCCGGA
This sequence comes from uncultured Actinomycetes bacterium, assembly GCA_963767385.1. Lineage (GTDB taxonomy): Bacteria > Actinomycetota > Actinomycetes > Streptosporangiales > Streptosporangiaceae > RYN-230. Next base: position 96,495 of record CAVYEA010000022.1, read on the forward strand.
GTTCGGCCGGATGCGGATGATCGACATCCTCCCCGAACATGTCCGTGCCTGGGTGGCCAGGCTGAGGGATGCGGGCGTTACGCCGGTGACGATCCGGTACAACAAGGTCCTGCTCAGCGCTATCTTCACGACCGCCCTGAACGACCAGGTGGTATTCCTCCACCCGTGCCGGGGCGTCAAGATTCCCACTGTGCCCCAGAAGCCCCGCGCGATCATCACGCCGGAGCAGTTTGGCTGCGTTTATGATGCGCTGCCGGATGACACGATGCGGCTCCTCGCCGAGACAAAGATCGAGACCGGTTTGCGCTGGGGCGAGCTGACCGAGCTGCGGGTGAGAGACATCGACTTCCCGACCCGGATGCTGACGGTGAGCCGGGCTGTGGTGGAGGTGAACGCGAAGTTCCACCCGGCTGGCGGCCGTTTCCTCGTCAAGGACTACCCGAAAGACGGCGAGTACCGCCGGGCTGAACTGGCCGGCGAACGCCGGCGGGAGCACCACAACGTGCATATCGCGCTATCCGCCAAGAGCACGGAGCGGCCCGCGCTGGCTGTACCGGGCAAGCCGTGGCTGGCCACCGAGCCGGTGCCCGGGGATGTGCCGGCGGCGCGCTGGGAGGCCCCAGTCACCGTGCGGCGCGACGCAGACGGCTTCGACTTCAGCGGGCCGTATGTGCGCGGCGACCGCGCCGACCGGCATCTATTTCTCGCCTGGGGCGACGTCCACAGCGACGGCACGCTGCGGCTGATCCGCGGCAGCAAGCTCGGGCTCGGCCGCGTCGCCCCCGGCGTATCGAGGAAGCAGTGCGCCCCCGGCACCGGCTCGTCGCCCGGATCCAGCTAACCGGCACCCGAGACCTCACCTGGTCGGCGGCACCGGCCGACGTGGAACCTGGCTAGCACACCGGGTCTTAGGCTCGACCATCGCTAGCTGAGGCATTCAGCTGGAGGCTGGGCCCTGACGTATCAGTCAGGCGGGAGATCTAGCCTGGGCTAGACGCGGAGTAGGTGCTGGATGATGGAACTCACCTTGCTGACTGTCCCGGGGTGCCCGAACGCCGCAGTATTCGAGGAGCGGCTCGGAGCTGCGCTGGCCGACTACCCGGACGTGGTAGTTCGGCGCCGCCAGGTGGCCGATGAGCGGCAGGCGGCAGAGGCGGGGATGCACGGGTCGCCAACGCTGCTGATCAACGGAGTCAACCCCTTCGCCGCGCCGGGCCAGATAGCAAGCCTGTCGTGCCGGCTCTACCGGGACCGGGCCGGGCATACGGACGGGGCACCGCCGGTGGACGTACTGCGGCGGGCACTGAGGCAAGCCAGCGCGGGCGGTTAAAGCTGCCTCACCCTGGCGGCTTCCCATCAGATACCCCGGACCACTAGACGCCATCCGGCCAGACCCGCCGCGGTTGCAGGTGACCTGGATCCGGCAGCAGTGCGTGGCCAGGCGCTAAAATCTAGGGGTGCGCGTTGAGGGCGCGCCCGGGTCCGCGGGAAGGACTGAGTCCGCCTCCGCAGCACGTTCTTTTGTTACCTGAGTGTCGTCTTCTCGGCGCCCCAGTCGCGGACCATGAGGCGCTGACGAGGAGATGAGATGTCATCTGACACGCTTCCTGCGCGCCCCAACCTGGATCAGCTCCGCCGCCGGGCCAAGGAGTTGCGCGACGCCGCCCGGACCGGGGACCCGGCCGCGCTGGCCCGGATCACCGCCCACACACCTGCGGTCAGGCCGGGGACGGTGAGTCTCGCGGCCGCCCAGCTCGCCATCGCCCGCGAGCACGGCTACCCCAGCTGGCCGCAGCTCGTGGCCGAGGTTCAGGCGCGCACCGCGGAAGCCGGGCAGCGGGTAGAGGAGTTCCTGGTCGCCAGCCTCCGCGACTGGACTGGGCGGGCGGCCCGGACGTTGGCCCGTGACCCGTGGATCGCCCGTTACGACTTCCGTACGGGGGTGATCCTCGGTGATGCAGTCCGGGTCGGTGAAATGGTCGCCCGTGACCCGGAGTTGGCCACCCGGCGGGACCCCCGGACCGGGTGGACCCCTTTGCACGCGGCCTGTGCCTCCCGGTGGCACCAGCTCGACCCGGCCCGCGCCGACGGGCTGACCGAGGTCGCGCGGCTGCTGCTAGCCGCCGGAGCCGATCCCGCCGCCCGGCCACCCGGCGGCCTGGACGGGGAGGGTGGCCAGTGGTCGCCGCTGCTGTGCGCGGTCTCGGGCGCGCCGAACCCGGCCATCACCCGACTGCTGCTGGAGCATGGTGCCCGGCCCGATGATGACGTGCTGTACCTGGCGGCGTTCGACGATGATCATGAATGCCTGCGGCTGTTATTGCCGTACGCGCGGGACATCGCCTCGACCACCGTGTTGTCCGTGCCCATCAGCACCGGCGACGTCACCTGTGCCCGGCTCATCCTGGATGCGGGCGCCGACCCCAACCGCCTGCTGCCTTCCGGCCTCCTCGGCGAGTCCCATGAGCAGGCGCCGCCGGTCCCGCCGCTGTCCGCCGCCATCGAGATGGAAGCCGGGCCGGAACTGACCGGGCTGCTGCTCGAGTACGGCGCGGCCCCCGACGTGCCGGGCACGGACGGGCGTACCCCCTACCAGCAGGCGGTCCGGGCCGGGCAGGACCAGGTCGCAGAGCTGCTCGCACGGTTCGGCGCGAGCACCGCGCTGACACCCGCTGACCAGTTCCTGGCCGCCTGCCGGACTGGCGACCGTGCCGCCGCCACAGCCCTCCGCGACGCCGACCCAGGCCTGGCTGCGCCGCTCACCACCGAGTACCACCGGATCCTGACTGACGCCGCCGATCATGGCCACGCCGAGGCGGTCCAGCTCATGCTGGACCTCGGCTTTCCGCCGGATGCCCGCTCTGAGCAGGACGACGGCGCCACCGCGCTGCACCTCGCGGCCGCCGCCGGCAGCGTCCCGACAGTGCGGCTGCTGCTGGACCGTGGCGCCGACATCGAGGCCCGGGACACCACCTGGGACAGCACCCCGCTGGAATGGGCCATCGTGGGCAGCGGAATGCGGCTCGGCCACGCTCTCGACCCCGACTGGCCCGGAACCGTCAGCGCCCTCCTCGACGCCGGTGCCCGCATCGACGGGATCACCCTGTCACCCGACGATCAGAAACCGCCAAGTCCCGAGGTCGCCGCCATGCTGCGTGCTCACGGAATCCCCGAGGAAGAGCCCAACCGTACAACCGCCGGCTAGCCCTGCGGAGCAGGCCGCAGGCGTATCCTGGCCGCATGCGGCATACCTGAACCTGCTGACCTTGCGCCGCCCGTCGTGCCCGACGGCTGGCGCCGCGTGCCCGGGCTCCTCCCGGCCAGACGGTTATCCCGAATCGCCCCGGTAACCGTCCTCTGGAGGAACCCAATGCTCACCACCGCTCAGGTCAACCACTTCCACACCTTCGGTTTCACCGTTCTGTCTGGCTACCTCGCCGATCGTGTCGGCGCACTGCGCACTGAGGTCAACGCCGCTATCCGTGATGCCTACGCCGCCACCTACGACGAGCGGGTCACCGACGGGATCAGCGGCCACTACCTGCCTATGGCGTCCCGGCTCACCCCGGTCAGCGCGTCGCTGGTGTGCCACGACCCGCGGCTCATCGACGCCGCCGAGCAGCTGCTCGGCGGCCCGGTCATCCCCGAATGCCCCGAAGGGGTCTTGTACTTCGCCGAGGCGGGCTGGCACACCGACGACGGGATCGGCGTGCGCGGCACCAAGTTCGCTGTCTACTTCGATGAGCTGACGGGGGACACCGGAGCGCTGCGGCTGATGCCAGGGTCGCACCAGCCGGAGCAGAACGCCCGGCTGACCGCCTACAGCGGCCGGCGGGGACTGGCCCGCACCGAGGCGAAGGCCGCCGCCTACCAGGCGAGCTTCCCCGGGTATGTGGCTGCCACCTCCCCGGGCGACGTGATCGCCTTCGACCTGCACACCTGGCACGCCAGCACCGGCGGCCGGGACCGACTGGCCTGGACGGCGGTCTACCAGCGCTGCCCGGAGACCGATGCCGAGCGCGACCGGACGCTGCGGTCAGTGCATGACAGCTTCGAGCAGGCGTTCCGCGGCTTCGATACCGGCCGCTACCCCATCTGGCGGGACTGGCTGGCCGGTGCCCCCGCACATCCCCGCCGCGCCGGGGTGATCGAGCGAATGCGGCAAGCCGGGGTACTTGACCTGCCCGGCGCGCAGGACGGCTGGTGACCAGCTGCCACCGGCCTGCCGGAGGCAGCCAGGCAGGCCGGTCACCGGTCCACGGGTTCAGTGACGACGAGGCGACCCGGAGGCTGCTGCGCTCCCGCCCGCCAGGGCAGGCACTGGCCTGGGTCGCCGCCCGCCTCGGCGGCCCGGTGATCTCAGCCCGGGCCCTGTACGGCGGGATGTCCTCGGCGATGCACCTGCTCACCGTGCGCGGCAACGGAGGGCAGCGCCACCAGGCAGTGCTGCGCCGCTACGTCCGCCCGGAACTCAACGCGGACGAACCAGATATCGCCGTGCGTGAGGCACGGGCGCTTCGCGTCGCCGAGTCCGTGGACGTACCGACCCCATCGCTGCTGGCGGTCGACCCCTCGGGAGGCGAGGCGGGAGTGCCGGCCGTTCTCATGTCCCGGCTGCCCGGCCGGGTCGACTGGTGGCCAGCGGATATGGACCGCTGGCTGTCGCGCCTGGCCGGGGTGCTGCCGCACATCCACGCCAGCCCGCTCCCGCCTGTGGAAGTGCTGCACAGCTTCGCCCCGTATCCGCAGGCCAGCTACCGGCCACCCAGCTGGGCGCGGTACCCGGCCGTATGGGAACGGGCCGCGGAGATCAGCCAGGGCCCCGTGCCTGTCTTGCCGGCGGTCCTGCTGCACCGCGACTTCCACCCGGGCAATGTCTTGTGGCGACGCGGTGCCGTGTGCGGGGTGGTCGACTGGCTGGGCGCCTGCACCGGCCCGGCGGTGGCCGACGTGGCGCACTGCCGGGTGAACCTGCTGACTGTCGGCGCTGACGCGGCCGGCCGGTTCACCGCCATGTGGCAGTCGGCCGCCGGTGCCGCGTACCACCCGTGGGCCGACGTCGTCACCATCATCAGCTTTCTCGACGACCTGCGCGACGACTGGGGATCCGAACGGTTGCTGGTCGAGGACATGCTCGCCCACGCTGTGGCCGAACTCGGCGGGAACAGCCGGTGACCAGATGATCAGGCTGGGTCCTCAGCGAGGATCTCATTGCACAACCCGATACACTCGGCGCAGATGTACACGCCCGGCCCGGCGACCAGCCGCAGCCCGGCGCCGCCGGGCTTGCCGCAGAACGAGCACGCCCCGGCCGCCGCCTTGCCGCGCCTGCGGCGCCGCTGCCTGCCAGGGCTGATGTAGCAGTCGAGCTCTTTCTTGATCGCCGGGATGCTGACCTGCAGGCTGACCAGAACCCGGCGGGCCCGCGACCCGGGATCGAGGGCCAGCGCGCCGAGCAGGTGCTCAGTCTCCACGTAACCGCAGCCGCCGCGACGGGCCAGGGTTTCAGCCCCATGGATAGCGTCCCGGGCCTCGGCGGACTCGGGCGGCGGCGCTTCGCCAGGCGGCCCGGAGCTGGGGAACAACTCACGCGCTGCGGCGCGCACCGCGTCGACCCGCACGCCCACCTTCTCCAGGATCGCCGCGGCGACGCCCTCTTCGAACAGCCCGGCCAGCAGGTGATGCGTGCCGACCTCACCCGCCCCGTCCGAGGCGGCTTCTCGCCTTGCCGCCTCCAGGCAGGCCAGCAGCCGGTCCTGGGGCTCTAGCCGCCCCGGGGGTCTCAGCCCGGCTACGGCTGGCATCTCGGCCTGCTGCACGAACCGCTGCCGCGCGGCTTGCTTCGATACCCCCATCCGCTCGCCGATCTCGGTCCACGAGCAGCCGGCGTCACGCGCCTCGCCGATAAAACGGCCGATCAGCTCATCGCCGCCGGAGGCCAGTTCCTCACCGACGGCCATCGCGGCCTCGACCCGGTCCAGCGGCGCCCCGGGCGCCCGCACGCGGACGTCCGTCGCGAGCGCACCCACGTCGAGGATGTCCACATCGACAATCTAAAATTGTCGTGCTCCAGCGTCAACCTTAAGTTGTCGGCACGCCGCCCTGGCTGGGGTTTTGACATGAGGCGTGCACTGGGTGCTAAAATGACTGGGCAGTCAGTCATTATGGCTGAGAGGTGTGTCAATGAACTGGAAGGATCACGGCCCGGACCTGGTCCGGGCGGAGGCCAGGAACACGGCGGTACTGGCTTCTGACGGTGAACGTGACGCTGCTGCCCGGGTGCTGAACGATGCGTTCGCGGAGGGCAGGCTGACAGCGGACGAACACGGCGAGCGAGTGCACGCCGCCTATGCCGCACGGACCTGGCGCGACCTGGACCGGGTCACCGCCGACCTGCCCGGCCCGCCGGATGCCCCCGGGCAGGCGGCTCAAGGCGCGCCCGGTGACCTGGACCGGTGCGTGCTGTGCGCGCTGATCTGCTGGCCGCCGGCCGGGATCGCCTGGCTGCTGGCAGCTCGGCACCGCGCACGCACCGCCCAGCACGCTCTCATCGCTGCCGCTGCCGCTGGCGGCACCGCGGCCGTGCCCGGGGTGGGACGACGTGCCGAAAATCGCTGAGCAGACGCGGGCGGCGCGGCGGGAGCAGATCATCGCCGCCGGGCTGGCGTGCTTCGCCCGCTCGGGGTACCACGCTGCCACCATGGCCGATGTCGCCGCGCAGGCCGGGGTTTCCAAGGGAACCCCCTACCTGTACTTCGATAGCAAAGAGGCATTGTTCCTGGCGTTGCACGAGGAATGGGACTGCGGTGCCGGGCGGCGGGTTGACGCAGCGGTAGCCGCATTGGCCGAAGGGGATCGCGGATCGCCGCGGAAGGTTCTGCACGCTGCCGCCGGCGCTATCGCCGCGCATGTGATGGCCGAGCCGCAGACCTGCCGGGTGCTTATGGAGGCCCGGGCCCTCGCCGCCCACGAGCCCGCCATCGCCGATGCGGTCCGGGCCACCGACGCCCGGACTCACCAGCAATTGGAGGAGCTGATCGCGGCGGGCGTCAGCGCCGGGGAGTGGCCGCAGGAGACGGACCCGGCGCTGGCCGCGCGGCTGTTCACCGCCGGCCTGTATGGGCTGATGGCCCAGTGGCACCTCGCGCCCGGCTCCTTCTCCTGGGGTGACGCCGCGGCCGCCCTGGCCGGCAATCCGGCAGCCGCCAGTGACGGCAGCAACGCCGCCGCTCCGGCCGGGCCGGACCAGCCGCCCGCAGTTCCTGTCGCGTGAGGGGAAATGCTGATGACGCAGCAGACCGGCCCGGAGTCAGAGGAGCCCCGTGTCGGCAACCTGACCGGCCCGGCCCGGCAGGTGCATCAGGCGGCCCTGGCCGAGTTCGCCCGGATCGGGCAGCCGCCTGCGCGCAGCGAGCTGGAACGGCTGGCCCGCCGCCTCGGGGCCAGCCCGGACGCGGTCCTGGCCGAGCTCGCCGAGGCCGATGCGATCGTCTTCAACGACCACGGCGAGATCCGCGCGGCCTACCCGTTCTCCCCCGTCCACACCCCGATCCGCGTCAGCTGGCCCGGCAGCCCCGCAGCGTACGCAATGTGCGCGATCGACGCGCTCGGCATGTCCGCCATGCTCGGGCACCCGATCACCATCACCGCCGCCGAGCCGGACACAGGTCGTGTCATCACGGTTGACGTCAACGGCAGCCGCGCGCGCTGGCGGCCGCGGAGCACAGTCGTGTTCGTCGGTTCCGCAGGTGATACCGGCCGTCCCTCAGCGGACCGCTCCTGCGGGTACATCAACTTCTTCGCCAGCCGCCGGTCCGCGCGGGCCTGGGCAGGCCGCCACCCGGAAGTCACCGGGCGACTGCTCACCCAGGAGGGCGCGCTCGGCATCGGCATCGCCCAGTTCGGCAACCTGCTGCGGGCTGTACCACCAGCCGCCGTTTTAGATCAGGTGACTGCCGACCCGAAGGACAAATAATCAAGATTTGGCTTCCGTGCGCGAGAACCGGGCCTGTGACCTGACTAGTTGCATAGCACCCCGGCCGGAACCGGCGCTCCCGCGGCGATCCTTTGATGAGTCAGGGCCCAGGGCCGGGCAAGCTCTTGATCAGGCCAACGAGGGGGCCAAGCCGGTGCTGGCAGCACCAGGGACATGTCATAGCAAGACACGTCACCAGGCGGTCAGGCATGCAACGAGTCACCCGCCGCTGCCAGACACCCACCCTGGCCAATCCCAGCTATCACAGCCGGTATCGGAAAGCCAAGACTCACAGGCGTGCTAATGGCACGGCGATCTTGCCGCTCATCAGACCGGGGCGGCCGATTCGCGATCCCGGAGCGAGGATCCGACTCGAACCTCGTTCCCGTCAGGGTCGATCAGTCTTGCCTCGCGCATCCCCCATGGGCAATCCTCCGCGACTGCCCCAGCAGGGATGATGCTGTCAACATCATGGACGTAGAGATACACATGGGTGAGCGGGCCACCGTCGAGGCGGTGTTCGGACAGGTGCAACTGGGCAGGGCCGCGCCGTAGCCGCACATACAGCGGCCAGTCTGGCCCGAAGACGTGCTCCGATTCGACTTCGAACCCGAGCTGGGCGTACCACTCACTGCTAGCTCGTGCGTCAGCGACGTGCAAGATTGGGGCCATGCCCTCCATCGCTCCCCCTGGCAACCTGGGATTGCTGCATGGTACGCCGGGCCACTGCCACGGCACGACTAGCGGTTTCAAGACCGCCGCTCTCAGCGACCTGACCTGCCCAACTCGTTTCCTGGGGTACACGTCGGCGCAGATCTGGCGGGGAGAGGCCCGGCAGACGCTCTCCGTCTTCAGTTGTCGAAGTGGCGCGTTGCTTCGCTGGTCGGCGAGGTTGTGCCGGGCGGTCAGGGTGTCGGGGTGCTCGGCGCCAGCACCTGCTCGACTAGGGGTAGCAGCGTCTGGGGTCGCGAACGTCACCTCGATGCCGCCAGATGACGGTCAAGAGCAAAATCTGCTGCGATTTGACGCCGGATCTCACGGTCGAATGACGGTCAAATGATCAAGGACGGGTCTCTACGCTGTGTAGAAACCCGTCCTACCTGGGACTACTGGTCGGGGTGGCCGGATTTGAACCGGCGGCCTCTTCGTCCCGAACGAAGCGCGCTGCCAAGCTGCGCCACACCCCGGTGGCCGTCTGGGGGCGGGCCCCCAGGGTGGCCGAACCCTGAAACCTCCGGCAGTCTAGCCGATCCGGGGGACCAGCGTGAGCAGGGTTGCCTCCGGGCGGCAGGCAAACCGGGCAGGCGCCCACGGTGAGGTGCCGAGCCCAGCGGACACATGCAGCCAGGATTGCGGCTGGCCGGGCTCCGGCGGCCCGGCCGGGTGCCGTGACAGGCCGCTGACCCGCTCGCGCTCGATGCCGCAGTTGGTCACCAGCGCCCCGTACAGCGGCACGCGGAGCTGGCCACCATGAGTGTGGCCGGCCAGTAGCAGGTCGTACCCATCCGCGGTGAACCGGTCCAGCACCTGGGGCTCGGGCGAGTGCATGACGCCAAGCCGAAGGTCTGCCGCAGGGTCGGTGGTCCCGGCAATCTTGTCGTAGCGGTCCCGCTTGGTGTGCGAGTCGTGCACCCCGCCGACCTCGATGTCCAGGTCGCCTGCCTTGACCCGGCCCCGCTTGTTGTTGGCGTCCAGCCAGCCCGCCGCCGCCATCCCGGCGCCGAGCTCGGCCCAGGGCAGGTCGGGGACGTGCCTCAGATGGTCATGGCTGCTGTCCCGCCACAGGTAGCGCAGCGGGTTCTTGGGGGCGGGCGAGTAGAGGTCGTTCGATCCGTAGACGAACACGCCCGGCCGGTCCAGCAGCGGCCCGAGCGAGTCCAGGAACGGCTGAACGGCCTGTGCGTGGGCGATGGAATCGCCGGTGTTCACCACGAGATCGGGGTCGAGCGCGTCGAGGGACCGGAGCCAGGACATCAGCCGGTGCCGTCCGGGGGTCAGGTGCGCGTCGGAGATGTGCAGCACCCGGACCGGGGCCGCGCCCGCCGGGAGCACCGGGACCTCGTACCGGCGCAGGGCGAACCAGTTCCGCTCGATCACCGAGCCGTAGACGAGGGCAGCCCCGCCCGCCACGGCCACGGTCCCGAGTGCCTGGAGGGCTCGTGATCGCATGCCCCTATGGTGCCATGCCCTTTGTCCCCCCGCGCCTGGCCCCGGAACAGGGCAGGATGGGCCCATGGCAGCACTCAAGGACCGGTTGCGGTCGGACCTGACCGCGTCGATGAAGGCGCGTGATGAGGTGCGCACCCGCACCCTTCGGATGGCGCTGACCGCGGTGTCCACCGCGGAGGTGGCCGGCCCGGCGTCCCGTGAGCTCAGTGACGAGGAGGTCATCACGGTGCTGGCCCGCGAGGCCAAGCGGCGCCGGGAGGCCGCCGAGGCGTTCGCCGCCGCGGGCCGCGGTGAGCAGGCGTCCGCGGAGCGGGCCGAGGGTGACATCCTCGACGCCTACCTGCCCGCCCAGCTCACCGACGAGGAGATCGCCACGATCGTCACGGCCGGGATCGAGGAGTCCGGTGCCTCCGGCCCGGGGGCCATGGGCCAGGCGATGAAGGCGGTCACCCCGAAGATCGCCGGCCGCGCGGCCGGCGCCCGGGTCGCCGCCGAGGTCCGCCGCCAGCTCAGCGCTCAGGCCTGAGCCCGCGCACGACAGGCTGGCCGACCCGGACCCGGACCCGGTACACCGGGGCCGCGCCGGGCCGGGCTGCTTCCCCGGCGGACGGGCCAGGCGGCCTCGGCGGCCACGCGTCGGAGGCGAGGAGCCGGGTCCCCGCTCAGTGGGTGGGCGGGCCGCCGCCGGTACCGCCTCCGCCGCCGTTGCCCCCGCCGCCGCCGTTACCGCCGCCGTTGCCCCCGCCGCCGTTACCGCCTTTGCCGGGCTTCTTCTGCGCCGGGTTGGACTGGCCGTTGCCCATCGACCAGAGGATGGGGTTGATGTCGGACATGACGAAGTTCTCCGGTGGGTTGGCCAGCGCGGCGTGCAGGAACGTCATCTGCCAGGTGTGCGCGGGCGCGTCGGCGCCGAACATGCCGCCGGGGTCGCAGCCGAGCCGGTAGCAGGAGCCGAACCCCCCCGACATCGGGTGGCTGGTCGCGCTGACCGGATTGAACACCGAGACGTAACCGGTCAGGTCGGGGGTGTACCCGCCGAAGGCGGCGTAGTCGAAGTTGTCTGAGGTCCCGGTCTTGCCGGCCGCCGGACGGCCGGGGCCCAGGCCCGATGCTGTCCCGCTGGGGCCGTTCAGGACGCTCTGCAGCACGTAACTGGCCGCATCCGCGACCGAGGCCGGGATGGCCTGGTGGCAGCCGGCCGACTCGACGGGCAGCTTGCTGCCGGTCCGGGTGACGATGGCGCTGATGGCGATCGGGTGGCAGTACACGCCGCGGGCCGCCACCGTCGCGTAGGCCGCCGCCATGCTCATCGGGGAGACCGCCACCGAGCCCAGCGTGAAGGAAGGCGTGTTGTCCGCGGAGGACTGCATGCCGCCCTGGCCTACCCGTGCGCTGTCGAAGAGCGACTGGCCGGTCACCCAGGTCATGCCCAGGTCAGCCGCCGTCTTGACCACGTTGCACAGCCCGACTTTGCTTTCCAGCATCGCGAAGTAGACGTTCACCGACGCCTCAGTCGCCGTGTAGAGCGTGAAGCCGCCTTTCTCACCCGCGGAGTCGTTGACCAGGGACCACGGCTGCAGTGGCTGGCCCGCGCAGTTGGTGAAGCCGCCCACCGTGGCGGGCGTGCTCACCGTCTGCGGATAGCCGAACGGCACGCCCTGTTCCAGGGCGGTGAGCAGGGTGAACAGCTTGGATGAGGAACCGGTCTGCACGCCGTCCGGGCTGCCGTCGTACTCGGTGTTCACCGCGTAGTCAACGGTGGTCTGGCCCGGCCCGGTGCCGTACTGGCGGCTGTTGGCGATGGCCAGGACATGCCCCGTGCCGGGCTGGATCAATACCTCGGACGCGATGTTCCCGTTCGGGTTGGCGCCGTCCGGGGGCGGCGGCACCATGTAGTTCGTCGCTGACGTGGCGGCCGCCTGGTCCACGCCGTTGAGCGTGCTGTCGATGGTCAGCCCGCCGGTGGTGGTCAGCACCTTCCACGCTTTCGCGTAGGCCTTGTCGTGCTGCATCACGGCCATGACGTAGTCGCAGAAGAACGCGGCCTGGCTGGCGCTGCCGGCGGTGCAGCCGGTCTGCAGCGGCGTCAGGTGCAGCCCGAGCGGCTGCTTGCCCACCGCGACCGCGTGCGCCTCGGTGATGTAGTGCAGCTGGGCCAGCCGGGCCAGCACGATGTTGCGCCGCTGCAGGGCCTGCTGGGGCTGGGCGATGGGGTCGTACCGGGCCGGGTTCTCCACCATCCCGGCCAGCAGGGCCGCCTGCGGCAAGGTCAGCTTGGCGGCCGTGGTGCCGAAGTAACGCTGCGCGGCCGCCTCGATGCCGACCGCCTGGTTCCCGGCGAACGTGCCGAAGAACGCGGCGTTGAGGTAGTCGGCCAGGATCTCGTCCTTGCTCTGCTGCTTCTCCACCTCGATGGCCAGCCGCAGTTCCTTGATCTTCCGGCTGATCGTGTCGGTGCTGGCCTGCTCGGCCATCTGGGTGTTGGGCGCGGTCAGGATCAGCGCGTTCTTCACGTACTGCTGGGTGAGCGTGGAGCCGCCCTGCACCGACTTGTGCTCCAGGTCGTTGACCAGGGCGCGGAACGTGCCCTTGATGTCGATGGCGCCGTGCTTGAAGAACCGGGAGTCCTCGATGGCCACGATCGAGTCCCGCATCACCGGGGAGATCTCGCTGTAGCTCACCGGCTCGCGGTCGATGCCCTTCGGGTAGAAGTAGGCGATCACGTGGCCACCGGCCCCCACCAGCTGCGAGCGGACCGGCAGTGAGCCGATGCTCCCGGCGTTGAGGTTGTTGAACTTGGTGGCCCCGCTCTTGACGGTCAGCCCGAGCGCGCCCACGGCCGGCAGCGCCAGGCCGCCGGCCAGCAGCCCGGCCACCACGGCCAGGCCGGCGATGCGCCCAGCGATGCCGGCCTTGCCGATCACCTGTGAAGTCAGCACGGTCCACAGGTTACGCGCTGCGTGTTGGCCGTGATGTCAGGTCGCCGGACGCGTAAGATGTCCGCCGGCGGGGCATTGGGGCCCCGCGCGGGCGAGGAACGATCCGGCAACGCTCGGGGACCGCTCGGCAAGCATGGCATGGCCCAGGCGGGCTATGCAGGAAATGGGCCCAACGGGTCTGGCGCTGACCCCCGGCATTCCGTAAGTTACTTTTTCGCAACGACGACAACGATGGCAGGCGCTTACCCCGCCTGTCCCCTGGACCGCAGGTGAAACGCCACCCGGCGTGACGACCTTCCGGGCCGTGACGATCAGGAGGAGTGGGCCACATGTGGATCACTGACTGGACCGCCCGCGCCGCGTGCAAGGGAACGGACCCTGACGAGCTTTTCGTCCAGGGTGCGGCGCAGAACCGGGCCAAGTTGATCTGCCGCGGCTGCACTGTCCGCACCGAGTGCCTGGCCGATGCGCTGGACAACCGCATCGAGTTTGGCGTCTGGGGCGGCATGACCGAGCGCGAGCGCCGGGCGCTGCTGCGCCGCCGCCCCGACGTGACGTCGTGGCGCGAGCTGCTGGAGCACGCCCGTAACCAGTACGAGCGCAGCTCGGACGACGAGCTCGTCGCCAGCTGACCGCTGGCGCCAGCCGCGGCGGCAGCGCCGCGGAGTGCAGGCGTGACGGGACCTCGGCCAGCAGCGTCGCTCGCTGAGCACCCCGCCTGCCAGGATTATCCCAGCCCGCTGGCCGGCCCGTAGCCCGGCCAGGTCCGGCCCCTGTTAGCCCCCGGCTCCATCCAGCGCGTTCCCGATGGCGCGCAGCCCTTCCAGGTCGTGCACGTCCTCAGGCTGCGCGGGCACCTCGGTCACCGGGATCACCGGGTGGGCGGCGGTGAAACTTTCCTTCAGCCGCTTCTCCCGCTGGGCTAGCTGCATCCGCTCCGCGTGCAGCCGCAACGCCGTGGCGGTCAGCGGGTGGCGCGAGGCGGTGGCAGCCGGGGCGGCAGTGACGTTGCGCCTGGATGTGCCCTTTGACGGGCCGGCCGTCACCGCCGCGGCGGGCACCGCCTGCAGGGCCTCCGCGGCGGCCAGGCTGCGCGCGGCGGACAGCTGCGGGGCGGCCGGCCGGTGCACCCGGTTGACGATGAGCCCGGCCAGCGGCATCTGGTCCGAGGCCAGCCGCTCCACGAAGTACGACGCCTCCCGCAGCGCGTCGGGTTCCGGGGTCGCGATCACGCAGAACGCCGTGCCGGGGGCCTGGAGCAGCCGGTAGGTGTCCTCGGCCCGCTCCCGGAAGCCGCCGAACATGGTGTCCAGCGCGATCACGAAGGTCTGCACGTCGCGGAGCAGCTGGACACCGATGATCCGGGTGATCACCCCGGTGACCATGGTGATGCCGGCCGTGAAGACCTTGAGGTAGGCGCGGCCGCCGACCTTGCCGGGCGCGGTCAGCAGCCGGATCAGTCGGCCATCCAGGAACCGGCCCAGCCGCTGCGGGGCATCCAGGAAGTCCAGCGCGTTGCGGCTCGGCGGGGTGTCCACCACGATCAGGTCCCACTCGTCGGCCCGGCGCAGCTGGCCGAGCTTCTCCATGGCCATGTACTCCTGGGTGCCGGCGAAGCTGGAGGACAGCGACTGGTAGAACGGGTTGGCCAGGATCTGCGCGGCCCGGTCCGGATCGGAGTGCGCCTCGACGATCTCGTCGAAGGTCCGCTTCATGTCCAGCATCATCGCGTGCAGGCTGCCGCCGGCCGCCGCAGCGTGGGTGCCATCGACCGGCCGGGGCGTATTGTCCAGCGAGGACAGGCCCATCGACTGGGCCAGCCGCCGGGCCGGGTCCACCGTGAGGACCACCACGTGCCGGCCGCGCTCCGCCGCCCGCAGGCCGAGGGCCGCGGCCGTGGTCGTCTTGCCCACCCCGCCGGACCCGCAGCACACGATGATCCGGGTCCGCGGATCGTCCAGCAGCCGGTCCACGTCCAGGCCGGGCGGGCGCGGGGCGGCCATCAGGCCGCCCCCTGCTCACGCAGCGCGGCGGCCAGCCGGTACAGCCCGGCCAGGTCCATCGGGCCGTTGATCAGCGGCAGCTCATACTGTGGCTGGCCGGCCTCGGCCAGCCGGGCCCGCTGCGCCCGCTGCGCCAGCGCCTCCCGCCCGTGCTGGGCCAGTTCGCTGAGCAGGCTGGCGGCCAGGCCGCGCCGGTCCTCGATCCCGGCCGCCTTGAGGCCCAGCTCCAGCTCGTGCTCGTCCAGTGTCCCGTCCGCGGCGGCCCGCAGCTGCTCGCTGGCCAGTTCCTCCGGCCGCACCATGTTGATCATGATGCCGCCCAGCTGCAGCCCGCCCTGGGCCAGGCCGCGCAGCTCCGCGATGCCGTCCAGGGTCTCCTGCACCGGCATCTCCTCCAGCACCGTGACGAAGTGCACCGCCGTCTGCGGTGACTTGATGAAGCTCTGCACGGTGTCCGCGTGCCCGCGGATCGGGCCCACCTTGGCCAGGCCCGATATCTCGGTCGCCACGTTGAGGAAATTGCCGATCCGGCCGGTCGGCGGGGCATCCATGATCACGGCGTCGTAGAGCCGCCGGCCGCCGGTGCGGCGGCGGGCGGCCTCCACCGCCTTGCCGGTGACCAGCACGTCGCGCAGGCCCGGGCGCGATGGTGGTGACGAAGTCCACCACGCCGAGCCTGGTGAGCGCGGTCCCCGCGTGCCGGAGGTTGTAGAACATCTCCAGGTACTCGATGAGGGCCGCCTCGGGGTCCGCGGCGAGCGCGTACACGTCGCCCCCCGGCTCGCTGGGCGTGGCCGGCGCGACGGCGACCCGGCGCTCCTCGTACGGCAGCGGCGGGCTGTCGAACAGCCGGGCGATGCCCTGGCGCCCCTCCACCTCGATGAGCAGCACCCGGCGCCCGCCCGAGGCGAGCGCGATGGCCAGGGCCCCGGCCACCGTCGTCTTGCCAGTCCCGCCCTTGCCGGTGACGACGTGCAGCCGGACACCCTCCCAGTCCGTGTCCCGCGGCCTCACCCAAAGGAGGCTATCGAAGCCCGGGGACCACATCTCACCTCGGCGGCTGCGGCGCGGCGGCACGGGACAGTGGCGCGCGGCCGCCGAATCACTAATCTGGAGGCGGGCGGAACCGGCCTGGCCGACGGGAAAGAGGTGGGTCCGATGGTGGCAGCCCTGGTGGTCATCCTCGTGCTGATCATCGTGGGGGGGCTGACCGTGGTGGGCCGCTCGCTGCGGGTGGTCCAGCAGTACGAGCAAGGCATCGTGTTCCGGTTCGGGAAGGTGCTGCCTGGCACCCGGGGACCGGGGCTGACCATTCTGCGGCCGATCGGCGACCGGATGCAGAAAGTGAACATGCAGATCATCGCCATGGCGGTCCCCGCGCAGGAGGGCATTACCCGGGACAACGTCAGCGTCCGGGTGGACGCCGTGGTCTATTTCCGGGTGGTCGACGCCATCAAAGCGGTCGTAAACGTGCAAAATTACATGTTCGCCGTGTCTCAGCAGGCGCAGACCTCGCTGCGCTCCATCATCGGCCAGTCCGAGATGGACCAGCTGCTGGCCGAGCGCGATGTGGTCAACCGGGAGCTGCGCCGGATCATCGACGAGCCGACCGAGGGGCCGTGGGGCATCCGGGTGGAGCGGGTCGAGATCAAGGACGTCAACCTGCCCGAGGGCATGAAGCGCTCGATGTCCCGGCAGGCCGAGGCGGAGCGGGAACGGCGGGCCAGGATCATCTCCGCCGACGGTGAGTACCAGGCCTCCAAGCGGCTGGCCGCGGCGGCGAACGTGATGGCCCGTGACCCGGCCGCGCTCCAGCTCCGGCTGCTGCAGACCGTCGTCGAGGTGGCCGCCGAGCGGAACAGCACGCTGGTCATGCCGGTCCCGGTGGAGCTGCTCAGGTTCTTCGAGAAGTACGCCCCCGCGCCGGCCCCGCCCGCCAACATGGAGCCGCCGCCCGAGGATACCGGCGACGCCGAGCTGGCCGCCGCGGAGGCTGCGGCCGAGGTGGGCGGCCCGGCCGTGCCGGAGATCGCCGACGCGCCGCTGCCGGAGATCGCCGAGGCGCCGGTCCCCGAGCTGGACGAATCGGCCATCCCGCCCACCCCGGAGGTTCCCGAGGTCCCGGACAGCCCGGCCGGGGGTGCCCCCGGCGGGCCAGCGCCCCGGAGGGCCAGCCCCCGGGGCGCCGGGCGGCATGGCCCCGCCCGCCCGGCCGTAGCCGCCGCGCTTCTGGCCAGGCGGCCCGGCCTGGCCCGTCGCCGGGCTGCACCGGGTCGCTAGGGTGGCGCCATGCAGAAGTGGGAATACGCGACGGTGCCCTTGCTCGTGCACGCGACCAAGCAGATCCTGGACAACTGGGGCGAGGACGGCTGGGAGCTGGTGGCGCTCGTGCCCGGGCCGAACTCTGAGCAGCTCGTCGCCTACATGAAGCGGCCCAAGGACGGCTCGTGACCGGGGTGGCCGAGGGCGCCACGCCGGAAGAACGGCTGGCCGCGCTGGAGCTCGAGCTCCCGGTGGTCACCCCGCCGCTGGCCGCCTACGTGCCGGCCGTGCGCACCGGCCGTTACGTCTACACCGCGGGCCAGCTCCCGCTGGTGGACGGCAGCCTGCTGATGACCGGCAAGGTCGGGGCGGCCGTCTCGGTCGCCGAGGCCGCCGCGCTGGCCCGGGTCTGCGCGCTGAACGCGCTGGCCGCCGTGGCGTCGGTGACCGGGGGCCTGTCCGCGGTGACCCGGATCGTCAAGGTCACCGGGTTCGTGGCCAGCGCCCCCGACTTCACCGGCCAGGCGCAGGTCGTCAACGGGGCCAGTGAGCTGCTGCTGGAGGTGTTCGGCGAGGCGGGCAGGCATGCGCGCAGCGCCGTCGGCATGGCGGTGCTGCCGCTGGACGCCCCCGTCGAGGTCGAGCTGATCGCCGAGGTGCGCGAGCCGGCCGGTGGCTGAGCGGCCCGCCGGGGCGGTGCTGCGGCTGCCCGCGGCGCTCGCCGGGCAGGTCAGCGACGTGCTGGGCAGCCGGGAAGAGGCCGGCCGCGGCCCGCGACGCGGCCACGGTGCTGCTGCTCCGCCCGGCTGGCGTGGACCCGCCTGGTTCCGTCCCGCCCGGCGGCAGGGAGCCCGGCGGCAGCAGCGAGTCCGGCGGCGGCGGGCTGCAGGTGTTCCTGCTGCGGCGCGCCCGGTCCATGGCGTTCGCGCCCGGTGCGTCCGTGTTCCCGGGCGGCTCGGTCGACCCCCGGGACGCCGAGGAGCAGGTGGCCTGGGCAGGCCCGGACGCCGCCGGGTGGGGGGCCAGCCTGGGTGCGCCGCCCGCGCTGGCCCGGGCGCTGGTCTGCGCCGCGGTCCGGGAAACGTTCGAGGAGACCGGCGTGCTGCTGGCCGGGCCCACGGACGCCACCCTGGTCACCGACACCAGCGGCGCGGACTGGGAGGCCGACCGCCAGGCCGTCGGCGACCACACCCTGTCCCTGGCCGGCCTGCTGAACCGCCGTGGCCTGGTGCTGCGGTCGGACCTGCTGCGGCCGTGGGCACGGTGGATCACCCCGGAGGTGGAACCGCGCCGCTACGACACCCGGTTCTTCGCCGCGGCCCTGCCGCCCGGCCAGCGGACCCGGCATGTCGGCGGCGAGGCGGAGGAGGTGGCCTGGTGGCCGCCGGAGGCGGCGATCCAGGCGGCCCGGGACGGGACGCTGCGGCTGTTCCCGCCGACCGCGGTGTGCCTGGCCCAGCTGGCCGCCTGCGGCGGGGTGGCCGCCGCGCTCGCCGCCCCCCGGGACCTGACCCCGGTGACCCCGGCGGTGGCCGCGTCCGGCGGTGAGTTCTGGCTGATCCTCCCCCCGGGCCTGGAGTACCCGCTGTGACCGCGGCGGGTGGCCAGGAGCGGCTGGACGGCGCGGGCACCAGCCGGGCCCGGTGCGTGCTCGCCCCCAACCCGGGACCCATGACGCTGAACGGAACCAACACGTGGCTGATCGCCGAGCCTGGGTCGGCTACGGCGTTCGTGGTTGACCCGGGGCCCGATGACGAGGCCCACCTGACCCGGGTGTGCGCGCTGGCGGCCGCGGCCGGGCAGCGGGTGACCCGGATCCTGCTCACCCACGGGCATCTCGACCACTCCGCCGGGGCGGCCCGGCTCGCCCGGCTGACCGGGGCCCCGGTGGCCGCCGCCGACCCGGCGCAGCGCCGCGGGCCGGACGGCGGCGGCCTGGGCCCGGGTGACGTGCTGACCGGCGCGGGCTGCGAACTGCGGGTGGTCCCCAGCCCCGGGCACACCGCGGACTCGGTGTGCCTGCTGCTGCCGGCCGACGGTGCGCTGCTGACCGGGGACACCGTGCTGGGCGAGGGCACCACCGTCATCGCCGGGGACGGCAGCCTGGCCGACTACCTGGCCAGCCTGGACCGGCTGCGGGCGCTGGCCGACACGGAGCGGCTGGAGACGCTGCTGCCCGGGCACGGCCCCGTGCTCGGCGACCCGGCCGGGGTGCTCGACTTCTACCTCGCGCACCGCCGGGAACGGCTGGCCGAGGTGCGCGCGGCGCTGGCCGCCGGGGACCGGACCGAGGACCAGGTGCTGGCCCGGGTATACGCCGACGTGGACCGGTCGCTGTGGCCGTTCGCCCGCTGGTCGGTCCGCGCCCAGCTCAGCTACCTGGCCGACCGGGGCGAGCTTCCGCCCGGTATGTCCCCCGGAGCGGCGGTCTAGCGGGCGCGCTTGGCCAGCCGGTCCGCGTCGATGATGAGGACGGACTTGGCGGACAGGGTCAGCCAGCCGCGCGCCGCGAAGTCGGCCAGGGCCTTGTTCACCGTCTCCCGGGAGGCGCCGACCAGCTGGGCCAGTTCCTCCTGGGTCAGGTCGTGGTGCACCTGGAGCCCTTCCGGGGTGGTCTCGCCGAACCGGCCGGCCAGGTCCAGCAGGGCCTTGGCGACCCGGCCCGGCACGTCGGTGAAGACCAGGTCGGCCATCACGTCGTTGGCCCGGCGCAGCCGCTGCGCCAGCGCCCGCAGCAGGTGCAGCGACACCTCGGGGCGGCCGGTCAGCCAGTCCAGCAGTTCCTCATGGGCGAGCGCGGCCAGCCGGGCTCTCGGTGACGGCCACCGCGCTCGACGTCCGGGGCCGCGGGTCGAACAGGGACAGCTCGCCGAACATCTCGCTGGGCCCGAGCACGCTCAGCAGGTTCTCCCGGCCATCGGGCGCGGCCCGGGTCAGCTTGATCTTGCCGTCCAGCACCACGTAGAGCCGGTCACCGGCATCCCCCTCGTCGAACAGCCGCTGTCCGCGGACGAGGGAAACGTCGGTCATCAGCGACCGCAGTGCCTTCGCGCCTTCCTCGTCGAGCGCTTCGAACAGCGGCGCCCGGCTCAGCACGTCATCCGCGTGATCCACGGGAGCCTCCTTGTGCGTGTGCTACGCACAGTGTCGCGCATCTGGGCGGCTGGACGCGAGCAGGGCTCAGTGCGAGGACTGCGCCAGCCGCTGCCGGCAGTTCTCGATCTCCTGCTCGGCCTCGGCGCGGCCCACCCAGCCGCCGATCACGACTTCCTTGCCGGGTTCCAGGGCCTTGTAAACCTCGAAGAAGTGCTGGATCTCCAGCCGGTCGAACTCCGCGACGTCCTCGATGTCGCTCAGGACGGCCATCCGGGGGTCGGTGGCCGCCACGCAGAGCACCTTGTCGTCCAGGCCCTTCTCGTCCCGCATCCGGAACATGCCGATGGCCCGGCACCGGATCAGGCAGCCCG
Organism: uncultured Actinomycetes bacterium; assembly: GCA_963767385.1. Classification (GTDB taxonomy): domain Bacteria; phylum Actinomycetota; class Actinomycetes; order Streptosporangiales; family Streptosporangiaceae; genus RYN-230. Next base: position 117,310 of record CAVYEA010000022.1, read on the forward strand.
GGAACGTGGGCTCCTCCAGCAGCACCAGCGCGTCCAGCGGGTCCCCGTCGTCGGCCAGGGTGTCCTCGATAAAGCCGTAGTCCGACGGGTACCGGGTGGAGGTGAACAGCATCCGGTCCAGCCGGATCCGGCCGGTCTCATGATCCATCTCGTACTTGTTGCGCTGCCCTTTGGGTATCTCGACGAGCACGTCGAACTGCACGATGTCACTCCCTGGCCGCGAAGGTGGTTGACTCCGGTGCCTGGAGGTGCCCAGGCCGCCGTTCCTGGTAAACAGGGCCGGGCTGACGGGGACCCGGCACCGGCCAGGCCCCGCATCCGGCATCTAAGCATCTCGTGAAGGGATTTGCGTTGGCGAACCGGGCGCTGCGCAGCCGGCTCCGCGCCACCACGGTGGCCACCATGGCCATGATCAATCTCTTCACGCTGGGGGCCGGGGCGGCGGTGGCCGCCCTGCTGCCCGGGCGGCTCGCCCTGTGGGACATCCCCCGGGTCGCGGCCCACCGGCTGGCGCCCGCCCAGCCCGTCCTGCCCGGCCTGTCGGCCGCCGCGCCGCTGCCCGCCAGCGCCGGCCTGGCCCATGCCCTGTCCGGGACGCTGACCTCGGGCGCTCTCGGTAAGCGCGCCGGCGCGGTGGTCACCGACGCGCTGACCGGCCGGGTGCTCTGGTCCAGCGCCGCCGCGGTGACCTTCGAGCCCGCGTCCACCGCCAAGCTGACCACCGCGGTCGCCGCCCTGGACGTGCTGGGCCCGGCCGCCCGGCTCACCACCCGGGTCGTGCTGGGCGCCGCGCCCGGCTCGGTCGTGCTGGTCGGCGGCGGCGACCCCACCCTGGCCGCCGGGCCGCCGCCCGCCTCCGGCTACCCGCGGCCGGCCACGCTCGCGTCGCTGGCCGCAGCCACGGCCCGGGCGCTGCGGGCCCGCGGGCTGCGGACGGCCCGGCTGGGCTATGACCTCTCGCTGTTCTCCGGGCCGCAGATGGCGCCGGGCTGGCCGATGGCCTATGTGAGCACCGGCAACGTCACCCCGATCACCGCGCTGGAGGTGGACCAGGGCCGGCTGACCCCCTCCGGCGCCCCGGAGGACGCCGACGACCCGGGTAACTTCCGGCCGCGTTCCACCGACCCCGCAGGCCAGGCGGCCGCCGCCTTCGCGGCGTTCCTGCGCGCGGACGGGATCCGGCTGGCCGGCCAGGTGCCCGAGCAGCGGGCCCCGGCGCACGCGGCCACCCTCGCGGCGGTGTCCTCCCCGCCGGTCTCGGCCATGGTGAGCCAGATGCTGCGGGAGAGCAACAACGTGATCGCGGAGGACCTGGCCCGGCAGGTCGCGCTGCGCGCGGGCCGCCCCGGCTCGTTCGCCGGCGCCGCGGCCGCCGTCGCCGCCGTGCTGCGCCGCCTCGGCGTGGCCAGCGGTATTCACATGGTGGACGGCTCGGGCCTGTCCCCGCAGGACCGGATCACGCCCGCCACGCTGGCCCGGGTGATCGGGCTGGCCGCCGGGGCCGCGCATCCCGGGCTCCGGACCGCCATCACCGGGATGCCGGTGGCCGGCTTCTCCGGCACCCTGGCCCCCGGAGGCAGCGTCTTCGGCGGCTTCACCGGTCCCGGGCTGGGCCTGGTGCAGGCCAAGACAGGGAACCTGGACACCGTGGCGGCCCTGGCCGGGCTGGCCTACGACGCCAGCGGGCGGCTGCTGGCCTTCGCCTTCATGGCCAACGGCGTGCCCGCCGCCGCCCTGGGCCGGGCGGGCACCGCCATTGACGGGATGGCCTCGGCCCTGGCCGCCTGCGGCTGCACTAGCTAACCCGGGGGGCGGCCCCGGAACCCCCGGTATTTCATCCCGGGCCGCGCTGGACGTGCCCCGGAGCGGCCGTGTGGCACGGCCCAGCACGTACGGTGGAGGGGTGAGCAGCAGCGGGCAGATGATCGATTGGGACGTGGCCATCTCGACCGGGGTCCGGTGGGCGAGGCCAGGGCCGCAGGTCAGCCTGGGTGAGGCCCGGGCGGTAGTCGCGGAACTCCGCGCGCTCGCCGCCACGGTGTCCGAGCCGGTCCGGGCGCTGACCGGTTTGTCCGGCCCGGACGACGGCGGCTGGGTGGCCGTCGTGGACCGTCCCGGGTGGATCCGGGCCAACGTGGACGGGTTCCGCGTGGTTCTCGACCCGCTCGCCGAGCACCTGCGGGAGAAGGGCAACGCCCCGGCGCCCGGCTCGGTGATCGGCACGGTCGGCTCCCGGGTCACCGGGGTGCAGGCCGGCCTCATCCTCGCCTACCTGGCCGGCCGGGTACTCGGCCAGTACGAGCTGTTCCTGCCGCCTGACCCCGGTGCGCCCAACGGGGCCGCGCCCGCCGGGCGGCTCACCCTGGTGGCGCCGAACATCCTGATGGTGGAGCGGGAACTCGGCGTCAACCCGCACGACTTCCGGCGCTGGGTCTGCCTGCACGAGGAGACGCACCGCACCCAGTTCACCGCGGTCGGCTGGCTGCGCGGCTACGTGCAGGAGCAGATGACCGAGTTCCTGCTCGCCTCCGACCTCGATCCGGCCACCGTCCTCGAGCGGCTCCGCTCGGCCGCGGGCGCGGTCGCCGGCGCGGTCCGGGACGGCGGCGGGGAAAGCGTCATCGAGGCCATCCAGAGCCCCCGCCAGCGGGAGATCCTGGACCGGCTGACCAGCGTGATGACCCTGGTCGAAGGACACGGCGACTACGTGATGGACGCGGTCGGCCCGCAGGTGGTCCCGTCGGTGGCCCAGATCAGGGAACGGTTCAACTCCCGCCGAGGGTCGGCCGGGCGGCTGGAGCAGGCGCTGCGCCGCCTCCTCGGCATCGACCTGAAGATGAAGCAGTACGCGCAGGGCTCGCGGTTCGTCAAGATGGTGGTCGAGGAAGCGGGCATGGCCACGTTCAACCGGGTGTGGACCTCGCCCGAGACCCTGCCGACCAAGGACGAGTTCGTCACCCCGCGGCTGTGGCTGGACCGGGTGGGCCGCGGGGGCGCGCTGGCCGCGGGCGGCTGACCGGCCGTGGGCCCGCACCCGGCCGTCGCGCAGGTCCGCGGCTGCCTCCGGCGCGGCCTGGCCGGCCTGAGGCCCGGGGACCTGGTGCTGGCCGCCTGCTCGGGCGGCGCTGACTCGCTCGCGCTGGCTGCCGCCCTGGCCCATGAGGCGCCCCGGCTCGGTCTGCGGGGCGGCGGCGTGACCGTGGACCACGGGCTCCAGCCGGGCTCGGCGGAGCGTGCCGCCCAGGTGGCCGCGGTCCTCGGCCGGGCTCGGGCTGGAACCGGTGGCCCGGATGCGGGTGACCGTAGCCGGCGGCCCGGGCGCCGGGGGCCCGGAGGCCGCCGCCCGCAGCGCCCGTTATGCCGCCCTGGAGGAGGCCGCCCGCGAGGCGGGCGCGGCCGCGGTGCTGCTCGGCCACAGCCGGGATGACCAGGCGGAAACCGTCCTGCTCGGGCTGGCCCGGGGGGCGGGCGGCCGCGCCCTGGCCGGCATGCCCGCCCGGCGCGGCTTCCTGCTCCGCCCGCTGCTCGGGGTGCCCCGGGCCACGCTGCGGGAGGCCTGCCTGGCCGCGGGCCTGGAGCCGTGGGACGACCCGCACAACGCCGACCCGGCCTACGCCCGGGCGCGGGTGCGGCACCAGGCGCTGCCCGCCCTGGAGGCGGCCCTCGGCCCGGGCATCGCCGCGGCGCTGGCCCGCACCGCCGCCCAGCTGAGCGCGGACTGCGACGCGCTGGACGCCATCGCCCGCGTGGAAGCCTGGCGGATCAGCTCCGGCCCGGGGGCCGCGGACCAGGGCGGGGGCGGTGCGGGGATACGGGCCGTTATGCAGCTGGAGGGGCTGGACGGGCTGGCGCGGCCATCCGGACCCGGGTGCTGCACGCCGCGGCGCTGGCGGCCGGCTGCCCGGGCGGCGCGCTGTCCGCGGCGCACGTCGCCGCCCTGGACGCGCTGGTGACCGGCTGGCATGGCCAGCAGGGCGCGGACCTGCCCGGCGGCATCCGGGCGCAACGCCGGTATGGGAAGCTGCTCTTCGTCGGGGGCAGGCCAGCCGGGGCGGCGCCGCCCGAACGGACCGAGGCGGAGGTGGCCGGTGGACGCGAATGACGTGGGCGCCGATCTCAAGGAAGTACTGATCCCCGCCGAGCGGCTGCAGGCCAGGATCGCCGAACTGGCAGCACAGGTCGATGCGGATTACGCCGGCCGCGAACTGCTCCTGGTGGGTGTGCTCAAGGGAGCGGTCATGGTGATGGCCGACCTGGCCCGGGCCATGCACCTGCCGGCCCAGATGGACTGGATGGCGGTCTCCTCCTACGGCTCGGGCACCCGGTCCTCCGGCGTGGTCCGCATCCTCAAGGACCTGGACACCGACATCACCGGTAAGGACGTGCTGGTGGTCGAGGACATCGTGGACTCCGGGCTGACCCTGTCCTGGCTGGTCGGGAACCTGCGCTCGCGCGGGCCGGCCTCGGTGCAGGTGTGCGTGATGCTGCGCAAGCCGGCCGCGGCGCGGATGGACGTGGACGTCGCTTACACCGGCTTCGATATTGAGGACGAATTTGTCATCGGCTACGGCCTGGACTACGCCGAGAAGTACCGCAATCTGCCGTTCATCGGGACCCTCGCCCCGCATGTGTACAAGGGAGCCGAGCCGTCCCCCCGGCCCCGGCGGGCGGCGGCGCCGCCGGGGGGAACAGGATCAGCGATCAGGAGCGTTGAGGTCTGCGAAGGCTCGCTGGAGTCCCGGCGGCTGTGTCCGAGTGCCGGCGGTGCCGGCCGGGGTGTACCGTCGGGTATTCCCGGCGGCGCAGCTGGGAATGACAGCGCTGCCGGTTACGACAAGAAAGCCGGGCATGCACACTCAAGCACAGGGCCGTTCCGCCGGCGGTGGGACATGAAGCTGGTCAGGAGGAACCCGCGCGAAACGGGCGGGGCCGTGCACCGATGGATCTGAAGCGTTATTTCCGCGGGCCGTTCGTGGCGGTCCTCGTCATGCTGCTGGTCTTCTTCGTCGTCTACGAGTACGCCAGCTCGGGCAGTTCCTACACGCAGGCTGACACCTCCAAGGTGGTCTCGCTGATCGAGCAGGGCAAGGTCAAGTCCGCGCTGCTCATCGACAAGGATCAGACGATCCAGGTCACCACCGACTCGGGGCAGAAGTACGAGGCCTCCTGGGTAGGCAACGAGAGCACGCAGCTGGTTCAGCAGCTCCAGAAGACCCCGCCGCCGCAGGGCTGGAACGTCGAGGTGCCCAAGAGCAGCTCGGTATGGAGCCTGATCCTCGGCTGGCTGCCCTTCCTGGTCATCATCCTGATCTTCTTCCTGATGCTGAACCAGATGCAGGGCGGCGGCTCCCGGGTGATGAACTTCGGCAAGTCCAAGGCCAAGCTCATCACCAAGGACACGCCCAAGACCACCTTCGCTGACGTGGCCGGCGCGGACGAGGCCATCGAGGAACTCCAGGAGATCAAGGATTTCCTGCAGAACCCGGCCAAGTTCCAGGCCATCGGGGCCAAGATCCCCAAGGGCGTGCTGCTGTACGGCCCGCCCGGCACCGGGAAGACCCTGCTGGCCCGCGCGGTGGCCGGCGAGGCCGGCGTGCCCTTCTACTCCATCTCCGGGTCGGACTTCGTCGAGATGTTCGTCGGCGTCGGCGCGTCCCGGGTCCGCGACCTGTTCGAGCAGGCCAAGGCGAACGCCCCGGCCATCGTGTTCGTGGACGAGATCGACGCGGTCGGCCGGCACCGCGGGGCCGGATTCGGCGGCGGCCACGACGAGCGCGAGCAGACCCTGAACCAGCTGCTGGTCGAGCTGGACGGATTCGACGTCAAGGGCGGCGTCATCGTCATCGCCGCCACCAACCGGCCGGACATCCTGGACCCGGCGCTGCTGCGGCCGGGCCGTTTCGACCGGCAGATCGTGGTGGCCCAGCCGGACCTGGCCGGGCGGCGCGGCATCCTCAAGGTGCACGCCCGCGGCAAGCCGTTCGCCCCCGACGTGGACCTCGACATCATCGCCCGGCGCACGGCCGGCTTTACCGGCGCCGACCTGGCCAATGTCATCAACGAGGGCGCGCTGCTCACCGCGCGGCACAACGGCACCCTGATCTCGATGGCCAACCTGGAGGAGTCCATCGACCGGGTGATGGCGGGCCCGGAGCGCAAGAGCGTGCTGCTGTCGGAGAAGGAGCGCAAGCTCATCGCCTACCACGAGGGCGGTCACGCCCTGGTCGGGCACGCGCTGCCGAACGCCGACCCGGTGCACAAGATCACGATCATCCCGCGCGGCCGGGCGCTCGGCTACACCGCGTCCGCCCCGCAGGAGGACAAGTTCCTGGTCACCCGTTCGGAGATGATGGACCAGCTGGCCATGCTGCTCGGCGGCCGGACCGCGGAGGAGCTCGTGTTCCACGAGCCCACCACCGGCGCGGCCAACGACATCGAGAAGGCCAGCTCGATCGCCCGCGGGATGATCACCGAGTACGGGATGAGCGAGCGGCTGGGCGCCCGGAAGTTCGGCACCGGCGACGGCGAGCCGTTCCTGGGCCGGGAGATGTCGCACACCCGGGACTACTCCGAGGAGATCGCCTCCACCATCGACGAGGAGGTACGCCGCCTCATCGAGTCCGCGCACGACGAGGCCTGGGAGATCCTGGTCACCTACCGGGAAGTCCTGGACGACCTCGTGCTCAAGCTGATGGACAAGGAGACGCTGAGCCGGAAAGAGGTGCTGGCGATCTTCGCGCCGGTGCAGAAGCGGCCGTCCCGTGGCTCCTACACCGGGTACGGCAAGCGGCTGCCCTCCGACCGGCCGCCGGTGCTGACCCCCAAGGAGCTGGCGCTGACCGCGGCGGCCGAGGTGAATGACCATTCGGCGGCCGGCAACGGCCAGGCGGGCGGCTCCCTGGGCGGCCCGGGATCCACCGGCCAGCAGCCAGGCGGCCAGGGGTCCGGTTCCGTCGGCGATAACCGGTGAGCACGGAGTTCGATGCCGCGCGCATCGAGCGCGCGGTCCGCGAGATCCTGCTCGCCATCGGCGAGGACCCGGAACGGGACGGGCTGCGGGACACCCCGGCACGGGTGGCCCGGGCCTACGCTGAGCAGTTCTCCGGGCTGGGGCAGCGCCCGGAGGACGTGCTGACCACGGTGTTCGACGCGGACCACGATGAGCTGGTGCTGGTCCGGGACATCGAGGTGTACAGCACCTGCGAGCACCATTTGGTACCTTTCTTTGGCGCAGCGCATATCGGCTATATACCAAACGAAAAGGGTCAGATTACCGGGCTGTCCAAGCTGGCCAGGCTGGTTGACGTTTACGCGCGCCGTCCGCAGGTACAGGAACGGATGACCAGTCAGATTGCGGACGGCCTGATGAGCGTGCTCGAGCCGCGAGGTGTCCTGGTGGTGATCGAGGCTGAGCACCTGTGCATGTCGATGCGGGGCGTCCGCAAGCCAGGCGCCAAGACCGTCACCTCGGCGGTACGCGGTGTCATCCGGAACAGCAACCGCACCCGGATGGAGGCCATGAGCCTCCTATTCGGAAGGCGTGCCAGCGGGTAACGTGCCCTATTGGGCGTAATGCCCGCAGTACGCGTTACTGATGGCTACGCTGGGGGCCTGTGATTCAGGGCGTGACCCATATGGCAAAGACAACAGGAAAGCCCGCAAACGAGGGCGAAACGGCGGGCCCGGCCAGCCCGCCAGCCGCGGGCCAGCCGGCCACCAGGCCGCCGGACCGGCGTAACCAGCGTCGCTGGGTACCGGTCACGGCTGGCTGGCTGGCCCTGCTGATCGGGCTGGCCGACATCCTGCAGATCCTGCGGCCCGCGCTGTACCAGTCCAAGCTGCACCGGATCAACACGTTCGTGCCGGGCACGCTGACCAACGTCACCCGCACGGTCGAGGTCATCATCGGCCTCCTCCTGCTGCTCCTCTCGCACGGCCTCAAGCGCCGGAAGCGGCGGGCGTGGGAGCTGGTCACCGTGCTGCTGGCGGCCAGCGTGGTGGTTCACCTCATCCACCCGGTGCACGACCGGATCATCACCGCCGTCGTCTCCGGGGTGCTGCTGGGCGTGCTGCTGTACTACCGGGCCGAGTTCTACGCGGTCGGTGACCCGCGGACCCGGTGGCGGGCGCTGTGGGTGTTCGTCGGGCTGATCGTGGCCGACGTGGCCATCGGCCTGACCTACATCGCGCTCGCCAAGCACCTGGCCCAGAGCTACTCGCTGTGGCAGATGGTGGTGCACACGGTGTACGGGCTGGTCGGCGTGTCCGGGCCGGTCCGGTTCGTCCCGGAGCGGCGCGCCGACCTGTTCACCCTGCTGACCGGGACCCTCGGGCTGTTCACCCTGGTGGTTACGGCGTTCCTCTTCTTCCGCCCGGCCCGCGCCGCCGGGCGGCTCGGGCAGCAGGACGCGCAGCGGGTCCGGGACCTGCTGGCCAGGCAGGGGGATCGGGACTCGCTGGGCTACTTCACGCTGCGCAGTGACAAGAGCCTCATCTGGTCCCCGACCGGCAAGTCCTGCATCGGCTACCGGGTCGTGTCCGGGGTCATGCTGGCCGGCGGTGACCCGCTCGGCGACCCGGAGGCGTGGCCCGGCGCGATCCACGCCTTCCTGGACGAGGCGGCCCGGCACGCCTGGGTACCCGCGGTGATGGGCTGCGGGGAACTCGCCGCCGAGGTGTGGTGCCGTGAGGGCAGCCTGACCGCGCTGGAACTGGGCGACGAGGCCATCGTGGAGGTGGCCGGGTTCAGCCTCAAGGGCCGGGCCATGCGTAACGTCCGGCAGATGGTGGCCCGGGTCGAGCGGGCCGGTTACGTGGTCGAGGTGCGCCGGGCCGGGGACCTCCCGCGGGGCCAGGTCGCGGACCTGGTCCGGCAGGCGAACTCGTGGCGGGGCAGCCCGACTGAGCGGGGCTTCTCGATGGCACTGGGCCGGATCGGCGCCCCCGGCGACGAGAACTGCGTGATCGCCACCGCGACCGAGAACGGCGTGCTCCGCGGCCTGCTGCACTTCGTGCCGTGGGGCAGTGACGGGCTGTCCCTGGACCTGATGCGGCGGGACCGGTCCGCGCAGCCCGGGGTGAACGACTTTCTCATCGTGGAGACCATCAAGGCCGCCGACGAACTGGGGATCAAGCGGATCTCGCTGAACTTCGCGGTGTTCCGGTCCGCGCTGGAACGGGGTGAGCGGATCGGGGCCGGCCCCGTGCTGCGGGCCTGGCGCCGGATCCTGCTGTTCGCCTCGCGGTGGTTCCAGATCGAGTCGCTGTACAAATTCAACGCGAAGTTCGCGCCGCTGTGGGTGCCCCGGTTCTTCGTGTTCCCGGGCGCGTCCGACGCGCCCCGGGTCGCGCTGGCCGCCCTGGAGGCGGAGGCCTTCCTGGTCTGGCCCAAGCTCGAGCTGCGCAGGCTGGCCGGGCGGCTCCGCCTGGGCAGGCTGCGCCGCCGCCAGGCCGCATTACGGCATCCGGCGGCCTCAGGCCCCGCCGAGGGCGAGTCCTCCGGCTGACGCCCGCCGCGTAGGGTAACCCCCGTGATCAGTCACGCGGGCCGCCCAGCCAGCCCGGCCGGGCTGCCCGACCCGGGCCGCTGCCTGGTCATGGGCGTGGTCAACGTCACGCCGGACTCGTTCTCGGACGGCGGTGCGTGGTTCGGCGCGCAGGCCGCGATCGAGCACGGCGCTGGACCTCGCCGCCCAGGGCGCGGACATCGTCGATGTGGGCGGGGAGTCCACCCGCCCGGGCGCCCAGCGGGTCACCGCGGCCGAGGAACTGCGCCGGGTACGGCCGGTCATCGACGGCCTCGTGGCGGCGGGCCTGCCGGTCAGCGTGGACACCATGCGGGCGGAAGTGGCGGAGCAGGCACTCGCCGCGGGGGCGCGGCTGGTGAACGACGTGAGCGGCGGCCAGGCCGACCCCCAGATGCCCCGGCTCGTCGCGGCCGCGGGCGTGCCCTACGTGGTGATGCACTGGCGGGGGCACAGCCACAGCATGGATTCCAGGGCCGTTTACCGTGATGTGGTGCGTGAGGTCGCCGAGGAACTGAGCCGCCGGGTGGACACCGTGACGGCGGCCGGGGTGGACCCGGCCATGATCGTCCTCGATCCGGGGCTGGGCTTCGCCAAGCGCCCGGAGCACAACTGGGCGCTGCTCACCAGCCTGCACCGGATCAGCGTGCTGGACGGCCGGTCAGCGGCGTTCCCGGTATTGATCGGTGCGTCACGCAAGCGGTTCCTGGGCCGGCTGCTGGCCGCCGGCGACGGCACCCCGCGCCCGTTCCCGGCCGCCGATGACGCGACCGTCGCGGTGACCGCCCTGGCCGCCGCGGCCGGGGCCTGGTGCGCCCGGGTGCACCGGGTTCCCGGCAATGCGGATGCGGTCCGGGTCGCGGCGGCCTGGCAGCGGGCCGCGCCGCCCGCCGAGGAGGACGAATGACGCCGCTGGACCGGATCACGCTGCGCGGGCTGCGCGTGTTCGGCTATCACGGGGTGCTCGACAGCGAGCGCCGCGAAGGCCAGGAGTTCGTCATCGACGCGACGCTGTGGGTGCCGACCGCGCCGGCCGCGGCCGGCGACGACCTGTCCCGCACCGCGGATTACGCGGCGCTGGCCGACCGGCTGGCGGCCGTCGCCGCCGGGCCCCCGGTCCGCCTGATCGAGACGCTGGCCCAGCGGCTGGCCGAGGCGGCGCTGGCCGAGCCGCTCGCCCGCGAGGTGGAGATCACCGTGCACAAGCCGTTCGCCCCGATCGACCACCACTACGAGGATGTCTCGGTCACCATCCGCCGCGCCGCCCCGCCGCCGGAGGCGGCCCGGTGACCGGCCCGGCCGGGGACGGCGCCCCGGTGACCCGCACCGTCCTGGCCCTGGGCAGCAACCTGGGCGACCGGCTGGCCACCCTGCAGGGCGGCCTGGACGCGCTGCTGGCCGGCCCGCGCCTCACCGCGGTGGCGGTGTCCGGGGTCTACGAGACGGCGCCGATCGGCGGCCCGGAGCAGCCGGACTACCTGAACGCGGTGCTCGTCGCGGACACCACGCTGCCGGCCGCGGCGCTGCTGCGCCGGTGCCAGCAGGTGGAGGCCGCCTTCCACCGGGTCCGCGAGGTGGTCTGGGGTCCGCGGACCCTGGACGTGGACATCATCGTTTACGGTGACGTGGTGAGCGATGATCCGGACCTGACGCTGCCGCATCCGCGCGCAGCACAGCGGGCGTTCGTGCTGGCGCCATGGCTGGAGGCCGACCCGGGCGCGGCGGTCCCCGGCCAGGGCCCGGTGCCGGGCCTGCTCGCCCGCGCCGGGCGGGCTGGACTGCGGCGGTGCGACGACGTCGCACTGCGGCTGCCGGCATGACGCCGACCCGGCCCTGGGTACTGGCTGTCCTGGCGGTCATCTGCGCGGCCATCGCCTGGGCCGTGGTGCGGGCGGAGTATGCCTCGCTGCCCACGCTGCCCTGGACGGCCGCCCTGGCGATGCTGGTGCTCGGCGTGGCCGAGGGGCTCAGCGGCCGGAACCTGCGCGTCAGGCTCCGCGGCGGTCCGGGAGTCAAGCCGGTCCCCCCGCTGGCCGCGGTGCGGATGGCCGCGCTGGCGAAGGCGAGTTCCCATGCGGCCGCGATCATCGGCGGGCTGGCCGCCGGCTTCCTCGATCTACCTGGCGGGCTCGCTCGGCAAGACGGTGCCGCGCAGCGACGCGTTCGCCGCGGCCGGCACCCTCCTCGCGGGGGTCGTGCTGCTGCTCGGCGCGCTCTACCTGGAGCAGAGCTGCCGGCTGCCCAAGGACGACGACGACGACCGGGACACCGAGCCCAGCAGCCAGTCCCCGCACTGACCCGTCCGCCGCTGCTGACACCGCCAGCAGCGCTGACGTGGATCACGCCAGGCGCAGTAGTTCCTCGCGGCGGATCGCATCGCGCAGGTTGACGGCGTCCTCGCCGCGGACCACCAGCGGCGGCGAGGTCTTCAGCCGGCGGCCGTAGAGCAGGCCGTTGATTCCCCGCCAGACGTGCCAGGCCGGGAACTCGGCGGCGTACGGCCACCAGCCGGGGACGTCGGGACCGGAATCATCACCAGGATCCGTTGTCATGAGAGCAATATATAGCACCTAGAGCACTGAGAGCTAGCCAACGTCTGAGCTGCTCGAAGAGGTGCGTACTTTGATCATGTGGGTGCCTCACCGGTGGATCCGCTGGCCGCCGACTTCGCGTACGTGCAGGTCGCGGACAACATCGCGGTGCGCATCGAGGCGGGCGAGATTACCCACCGGCTGCCCTCGGAGCGCGACCTGGCCGAGGAGTACGGGGTCGCTTACCAGACGGTCCGGCACGCCATGAAGCTGCTCCGGGAACGGGGCCTGATCATCACCCGCCAGGGCCGGGGCACCTTCGTGGCCCGGGCCCGGGGCACTCAGCCAGGCAGCCAGCCGGACTAGGACCCGGCCGGGCCGGTACTGCCGCCCTGAACCGCCGCGGGATTCCGCTAGCGGTCAATGTCACCGATGATGAAGAACAGCGATCCCAGGATGGCGGTCAGGTCGCCGATCCGGTGACCGGGCACCAGCTCACCGAGCACCTGCACATTGCTGAACGAGGCGGACCGTACCTTGAGCCGCCATGGTGCCTTGCCGCCCCGGGACACCAGGTAGTAGCCGTTCAGCCCGAGCGGCCCTTCCGTCCAGGCGTACAGTTCCCCCTCGGGCACCCGGAGCACCTTGGGCAGCCGGGCGCTGAGCGGCCCGGGCGGCAGGCCGGCCAGCCGGCTGGCGGACGCGTCCACCAGGTCCAGCGCCACCTCGACCTCGCTGAGCAGGCACTCATACCGGGCCAGGCAGTCGCCCTCCCCGCGGGTCACCACCCGCAGCAGGCCGGCCAGGTCGGGGTAGGCCAGGTACGGCTCGTCCCGGCGGAGATCGAAATCGACCCCCGAGGCGCGGGCCGCGGGGCCGCTCACCCCGTACTGCCGGACCTGTTCCGCGCTGAGCATGCCGGTCCCCCGGGTCCGGCGGCGGAACTCGCCGCTGGCGTCCACGATCGCGCCGATCTGCGGCAGGTCCCCGCGGACCTGCGCCGCCGCGGCCTGCACCCGGCCCAGCCACCCGGCGGGGAGTTCCTCCTTCAGGCCGCCGACCCGGTTGAACATGTAGTGCATCCGGCCGCCGGAGGCCTCTTCCATGACCGACTGCAGCAGCTCCCGGGCGGCTGTCGCTGCCGTGGCCCCGGAATCCGCCGGGACCCCGGCAATCTCCGGCGGGTAGCTGGCCAGGAAGGCCAGGTGGCTGAGCACCCGGTTCAGCTCGGCCAGCAGGGTCCGCGCCCAGACGCCCCGCGCCGGGACCTCGATGCCGGCCAGCCGTTCCGCGGCGAGCACCACGCCCAGCTCGCTGGCGAACGCCCCCAGCCAGTCATGCCGGTTGGCCAGCACGATGATCTGCCGGTAGTCCCGCGCCTCGAACAGCTTCTCGGCGCCGCGGTGCACGTAGCCGATCACCGGCTCCGCGGTGACGACCCGGTCGCCGTCCAGTTCCAGCCGCAGCCGCAGCAAGCCGTGCCCCGAAGGGTGCCCGGGACCGAGGTTGAGCACCAGATCCGGCCCGCCGGTGACCTGGCCGGGCGCCGGCCGGGCCGGCTGCCCATGGGCTGGTGACCACCTCCGCCCGGCGCAGTGGCCCCGTCATCCCCGCGCCTGCCCCGTCATGGCCACCTCGCCGGCGGGTTGCCCGGCCCGTTGTCCGGCGGGCTGCCCGGTCCGTTGTCCGGACGCCAGCCGCCGCAGCGGGCCGGGCAGCGGAATGCCAACGGCCTGCACCAGCCAGCTGAACGCGCCGAACCCGGCCGGGTCGATCAGCTCCGCCTCCTCCGCGGCCCGGCGCAGCCCGGCCAGGTAGCCGACCGGGTCAGCGGAGGCCTGGCCCAGCGGGGGGCGGCACCCGGTCAGGCCGAGCGCCCGGAGCGCGGCCCGCTGCGTGGTCAGCACCGTCTGGGATGCCCCGGCCGTGACCCCGGCCGCGGCGCAGGCGTCGATGGCCACATGCGCGGTGATGTCCCGTGAGCCGTCCGGGATCGGCCGTACCGGCCGGCCGTCCAGGTACCCGGCGATCGTCCCGCAGGCCGGCCTGCTGCCCAGCCGGTGGCCGTAATCGGCGGCCAGCGCCAGGCCACGGTCGAGCCGGCCGATGACATCCGCCCACGCCGCGCAGCGCGGATGGCCCAGTTCGGCGCGCTCGCCCGGCTGGCCCAGCGGCCACCAGCGGCGCTGCCAGGCCAGGTCGGTGCCGCTGACGGCCGGGCCGGTGCGCTCCGCCCCGGTGCCGGGCTCCACCAGCACCAGGCGCGGCCCGTCGGTGCCCTGCTCGGCGATGTCCAGCGGGATGTTGTCCAGCCACTCGCTGGCCACGACCAGCCCGCTGATCCGGGCCGGCGGGGCCTGGGCCCAGGTGATCCGGTCATCCGCGCCGGGTGGCCGCGGAGCTACCTCGGCCGCATGGGCGGTGATCCGTCCGGCCAGGGCCGGCCGGGCCTGCCGGTAGCTGGCCGGCCAGCGTGAGCACCTGGCCGAGCAGCTCACCCTGGCCGGCGCCGATGTCCACCAGGTCGAGCCGGGGCGGGTGGCCCAGGGCCGCATCGGTGTGGCGGAGCAGCGCGAGCACGGCGGCGGCGTACCGGGCGGAGGTGTGCACCGAGGTCCGGAAGTGCGCGGCGGGGCACTCTCCGCGCTGGTAGAAGCCCCCGCTGCCGTAGAGCGCCTGCTGCATGGCCGCCCGCCACGTCATCCACACCCCGCCGACTCTAGTGGTGCCCCGCGGCGGGCGCCTCGCGGTGGTCGCCGGGCCCGCGGCAGACCCCGGTTATGCTGATCACGGCCTGCCGGCACCCGGCCGGGCTCTCAGTCAGCGACACCGAGCGGGAGGACCGTGGCGGCCATGGGGGACCCAGCTCGCGAGCCGGTCCCAGCCCGGGAGCCGGACCCGTTCAGTGAGCCAGCCGCCGCCAGCGAGCGGGCCCAGCCGCCCGCCGAGCGCCCGGCCCGGCTCCGCGTCGGCGTGATCGGCGCCGGACGGGTGGGCACCGTCCTGGGGGCCGCCCTGGCCCGGGCCGGCCACCGGCTGACCGCCGTCTCCGCCGTCTCGCAGCGGTCGCTGGCCGCCGTGGAGCGGATGCTCCCCGGCGTGCCGGTCAGGCGGCCGCCCGAGGTGATGGAGGCGGCCGACCTGGTGCTGCTCACCGTCCCGGACGACGTGCTGCCCGGCCTGGTGGCCGGGCTGGCCGCCACCGGCGCCGAGGTGACGGGCCGGCTGCTCGCGCACACCAGCGGGCGGCACGGGCTGGCGGTGCTGGACCCGGCCACCAGGCAGGGCGCGCTCCCGCTGGCTCTGCACCCGGTGATGACGTTCACCGGGCGGCCCGACGATCTCGACCGGCTGGCCGGGATCTGCTTCGGGGTGACCGCGCCGGATCCGCTGCGCGCCGCCGCCGAGGCGCTGGTGATCGAGATGGGCGGCGAGCCCGTGTTCATCGAGGAGGCCGCCCGCGCCCTGTACCACGCCGCGCTGGCCAGCGCGGCCAACCACCTCGTTGCGCTGGTCGCGCAGTCCGGTGACCTGCTCCGCACCGCCGGGGTGGCCGAGCCGTCCCGGATGCTCAGCCCGCTGTTGTTCGCCGCGCTGGACAATGCGCTGCGGCTCGGCGATTCGGGCCTCACCGGCCCGGTCGCCCGCGGTGACGCCGACACGGTCGCCGAGCACCTCGCGGCCCTCCAGGACGCCTCCCCGGAGGCGCTGCGCGCCTACGTGGCGCTGGCCCGGCTCACCGCGGACCGGGCGCTGGCGGCCGGGATCCTGGCCGCGCCGGACGCCCAGCGCCTGCTCGATGTGCTGGCCGGGGCCCCGCGATGATGCCGATGCTGGCCCGGACCCGGCGGCCTGGCCGCCGCGCGCCGGGCCCTCGGCGGAGCCGTGGTGCTGGTGCCGACCATGGGGGCGCTGCACGACGGGCACCGGGCACTCATCCGCCGGGCCCGCGAGCTGGCGCCGCCGGGCGGCGGGGTGGTCGTCTCCATCTTCGTCAACCCGCTGCAGTTCGGCGCGGGCGAGGACCTGGACCGCTACCCGCGCACCCTGGAGGCCGACATGGCCGTGTGCGCGGCCGAGGGCGTGGATGTCGTCTTCGCGCCGGACCGCAGCCAGATGTACCCGCGGCCCCAGCTGATCACGGTGGACCCGGGGCCGATGGGGCGGGTGCTGGAGGGGGAATCGCGGCCGGGGCATTTCGCCGGGGTGCTGACCGTGGTGAGCAAGCTGCTGCACCTGGCCGGCCCGGCGGCCGCCGTGTTCGGCGAGAAGGACGCCCAGCAACTGGCGCTGGTCCGCCGGATGGCGGCCGACCTGGATCTTGGCGTGGAGATCGCGGGGGTGCCGACCGTGCGGGACCCGGACGGGCTGGCCATCTCCAGCCGCAACCGTTACCTGTCCGCCGCGGAGCGGCGCACCGCGCTGCTGATCCCGGCCGCGCTGCGGGCCGGCCAGGAGGCGGCCCACGCCGGGCCGGCCGCGGTGCGCAAGGCCGCGGCCGAGGTGCTGGCCGCCCCGGCCGGCCCGCCCCTCGCCCTGGAC
The DNA here is from genome assembly GCA_963767385.1 of uncultured Actinomycetes bacterium. Lineage (GTDB taxonomy): Bacteria > Actinomycetota > Actinomycetes > Streptosporangiales > Streptosporangiaceae > RYN-230. The sequence goes on from CAVYEA010000022.1 coordinate 133,907, forward strand.
TACCTGGCGCTGGTGGACCCGGACAGCTTCGAGCCGGCCGGCGAGGATTTCACCGGCGAGGCACGGCTGCTGGCGGCGGCCCGGGTCGGCGCTACCCGGCTGATAGATAACGTAGCGGTGAGCTTCTCCGGCCCCGGCGCGGCGGCCGGTGTCGGCGCGACGTCCCGGGCGGGCGGCACGGCCCGCGCGGACGGCTCGGACTGAGCAACGCCAGGAGTGCCATGCTGCTGACCATTGACGTCGGGAATACCAACACCGTGCTCGGCATGTTCGACGGCGAGGAGATCGTCGAGCACTGGCGGATCGCCACCGACCCGGATCGCACCGCCGACGAGATCGCCGTGCTGCTGCACGGCCTGCTCGAGCACAGCTCGACGGTCAAGGACGCGGACGTGAGCGGGATCGCGCTGTGCTCCACGGTGCCGTCCGTGCTGCACGAGATGCGCGAGATGTGCCGCCGGTACTACGGCGACATCCCGGCCCTGATCGTGGAGCCGGGTGTGCGCACCGGGGTGTCGATCCGGATGGACAACCCGAAGGAGGTGGGCAGCGACCGGATCATGAACACGGTTGCCGCGGTCCACCTGTTCGGCGGCCCCGCCATCGTGGTGGACTTCGGCACCTCCACCAACTTCGACGCGGTCAGCGAGCGCGGCGAGTTCGTCGGCGGGGCACTCGCCCCGGGCATCGAGATCTCGGTGGACGCGCTGACCCGGCGCGCCGCGCAACTGCTCAAGGTCGAACTGGCCCGGCCGCACCGGGTGGTCGGGAAGAACACCGTCGAGGCCCTGCAGTCCGGCATCATCTTCGGCTTCGCCGGGCAGGTGGAGGGGATCGTCCGGCGGATGGCCGCGGAACTGGCGCCCGGTGATCCCGAGTCGGTCACCATCATCGCCACCGGCGGCCTCGCCTCGCTGGTGATCGACGAGGTGAGCGTGATCGACGCTCATGAGCCGTGGCTCACCCTGATCGGGCTGCGCCTGGTCTTCGAGCGCAACCACCTCAGCCCGCAGGCGGGCGCACCCCGGGCCGCTCCAGGTAGGTCCGGTCTGGTCGGGTGAAGCCGAACCGCTCGTACAGCCCGTGCGCGTCTGAGGTGTGCAGGGTCCACCGGAACGAGGCACCCGGGCCCCGGTTGATCATCGTGGCGACCAGCTCGGCGCCGAGGCCCTGGCCGCGGAACTCCTTGTCCACGTACACGTCGGCCAGGTAGGCGAAACCCGCCCCGTCGGAGATGGCGCGGGCGAAGCCGATCATCGCCCCGGTCGCGGACTCGTAGACGCCCACGACCCGCCAGGCACTGTCGAGTTGCTGCTCGACCACGGCCCGGGTCCGCCACCGTCCCCAGTACGCCTCGGTGGACAGGAAGGCCCACAGCGCGTCCCGGTCCACCCGGGCCGGATCATCGTCCAGTTCATAGCTGCCTGCGGTGATGCGCACGGATGGACTGTATCCGGTGCCGCTGTCACGGTGCCGCTGTCACGGTGCCGCCGCGGTGGCGGCAGCCGCGGCGGTACCCTCGGCTGGGTGCAGGATGATCAGGCCCCGCCCGCCCCGCCCGCCCCGCCCGGAGCGGCCGGAGCGGCCGGAACCGGGCCGGAACAGATGCAAGTGCGGCTGGACAAGCGCCAGCGGATGCTCGACGAGGGGCTGGACCCGTATCCGGTCGGCTATCCCCGCACCGCCACCATCGCCGAGTTGCGGGCCCGCCATGCCGGCCTGCCACCGGACGCCCGCACCGGGGACGTGGCCGGCGTCACCGGGCGGGTCATGCTGTCCCGGCCCGGCGGGAAGCTGTGCTTCGCCACTATCCGTGACGGCACCGGGGACATCCAGGTGATGATCTCGCTGGACCGGGTCGGGCCGGACGCGCTGGCCGCCTGGAAGCGGGACGTGGACCTCGGCGACCATGTCGGCGTGACGGGTGAGGTGATCACGTCCCGCCGGGGGGAGCTGTCCATCCTCGCGGACAGCTACGCCATCACCGCCAAGGGCCTGCGGCCGCTGCCGGACAAGCACCACGGGCTGACCGACGCCGAGTCCCGGGTGCGGCGGCGTTATGTAGACCTGATCGTGAACCCGGGGGCACGCCGGGCCGCCGAGATCCGGGCCGCGGTACTCCGGTCAGCCCGCCAGGACCTCAATGCCCGCGGCTTCCTGGAAGTGGAGACCCCGGTACTGCAGACCGTGCACGGCGGCGCCAACGCCCGCCCGTTCCGCACCCACATCAACGCCTACAGCATGGACGCCTACCTGCGCATCGCGCTGGAACTGCACCTCAAGCGGCTGGTTGTCGGCGGCATCGAGAAGGTGTACGAGATCGGCCGCATCTTCCGCAACGAGGGCGTGGACGCCACGCACAACCCCGAGTTCACCATGCTGGAGGCGTACGAGGCCTACGGCGACTACGACACCGTGGCGCAACTCACCCAGGAACTGATCCAGCACGCGGCGGTGGCGGTGTTCGGCGCCCCGGTGGCCCGCCGGGGCGGCGAGGAGCATGACCTCAGCGGGGACTGGCCCGCGGTGAGCGTCTACGGGGCGATCTCGGCGGCGCTCGGCGAGGAGGTGCAGCCCGGCACGCCGGAGAGCCACCTGCGCGCGCTGTGCGCCCGCGCCGGGGTGCCCGCCGACCCCGGCTGGGGCCACGGCCAGATCGTGCTGGAGATGTACGAGCGCCTGGTCGAGGAGCGGACCACAGCGCCCACCTTCTACCGGGACTTCCCGGTGGAGGTGTCCCCATTGACCCGGGCGCACCGCTCCGATCCGCGGCTGGCCGAGCGCTGGGACCTGGTGGCGTTCGGTACCGAGATCGGCACCGGCTACTCTGAGCTGGTCGACCCGGTGGAGGAACGGGCCCGGCTGACCGCCCAGTCGCTGCTGGCCGCCGGGGGCGACCCGGAGGCCATGCAGCTGGACGAGGACTTCCTGCGGGCCCTGGAGTACGGGATGCCGCCCACCGGCGGGGTCGGGGTCGGGATCGACCGGGTGCAGATCATGCTGACCGGCGATCCCATCCGGGAAACGATCCTGTTCCCGCTGGTCCGGCCCGAGTAGCCGGGGCCCTGCGGGCCGGGTGGCCGGCCCGGGGTCAGGCCACGATGCGGACGGCGCCCACGTAGTCGCTCCAGAAGACCGGCTGCACCTGGACGACCTGGCCGGTCTGCGGCGCGTCCAGCATCAGGCCGTCGCCCAGGTACAGGCCCACGTGGCTGATGTCCGCGAAGAAGAACACCAGGTCACCGGGCTCAAGCTGGCTCCGCGAGATGTGCTCGCCCATGTTCCACTGGGACCCGGTGTAGTGCGGCAGGCTGATGCCCACTTGCGCGTACGCCCACATGACCAGGCCGGAGCAGTCGAAGTCGCCGGGGCCCGCGGCGCCCCAGACGTAGGGGTCACCGCGCCGGGTCATCGCGTACCGCAGCGCCTCCGCGCCGACCGTGTTCGCGGTGGGCAGGTTGATGTTCGGGTAGTTCCCGGTCTGCTGGAAGATGGTCATCGCCCGGGCGAAGGCGGCACTGTTCAGCTTGTTGACCTTGCCCTGGATGACCTGCTTCTTGGCGGCCATCGTCGAGGCCAGGCTGGCCACCCTCGCGGCCTGCTGGACCGCGGTGTCGTGCGCCCGCTGCGCGGCGGCCACCGCCGTGGCCAGCTGGCTGACCCGGTCGCCGTTCTCCTGCTGGATCTGCTGCAGGATGGACACCCGGCTGAGCATCGACGCGGTGTTGTTCGAGGTGAGCACCTGCAGCGGGGAGGCGAGCCCGCCGCTCATGTAGCTCTCCGCGGCCAGCTGCCCGATCGCGGCCTGGCCGGAGCCGAGGCGCGTGAGGTCCTGCCGGTAGGCGGTCTGCGCCGTCTGGGCCTCGGCGCGGGCCTCGCCGAGCTGGATGCGCAGCCCGTCGTACTGCTCGCTGAGCACGTCGATCTGGTGCGCCAGTGCCCGCGCCTGGGCCACCAGGCCGGACAGGCTGGGCTGCGGGTCACCTGCCGCCGCCACGGCACCCGTGGCCGGCAGGATGCCGCAGGCCAGGGCAGCGATGCCGCCCGCCAGTGCTGCCTGCCACGCCAGACGGCGGCCGGCCGCAGCGGCCCGGGCACGCCGGGCACCTCGCGCTGCTGGCCTGCACAAGGGCAAGCGCTTCACGTGCTCTCCTCTCCTCATCCGCCTACCGGGTTAGCTGACGGGTTCGGGCTGGAGGATCGCCCTACCGTTCCGCGGCGCCTGCGCCACGGGACGGATTCACCCCGGGAACGGTGGATCCCCGGCTCCCTGTGCCGCAGCTGAGGCACCGGAAATTCGGCGGCCCGTGCTGCTGCCCTTGGGGTTGGAGCGCAGTACGGTGACAGCGATGCAGATTAATGGATCGCCCGCCGCCTGCGGGCCGGAACGGCAGAATCTTCTGGCTGCATATCGGCCGATACCCGGGCGATTGGTGGGCAGGCGGTGCGGCGCTATTGGCCGGTTGCGCACCGTCGGGGCGGCTGCGGCGCGAGCCCGGCAGGAGGGCCAGGGCGGGTTGTCCGGCCAGGTCAGGGGACTTCTGAACGGGGCAGGTGCCCCGGCGGCCGGGTTCAGGGAAGGCCGTGATTGCGCTGTGATGGGCACCCGGCCGGCCCGTGCGCCAGATCGGCGCTTTCAGTGAGTATCAGTTAACGCTCAGTATGAAATTACCGGGCTGGTCGTTACGGTGCGCAGTGACCGGCCGTGCTGGCCAGCCGGGAGCCGGGGCGGTCCCGGTACCGGCTAAGGTGTGCGGGCCATGGAGCACACGATCCGGCGGGCGCGCGCCAGCGACATCCGGGAGATCGCGGGCCTGGTCGCCGGCAACGTTTCCTCCGGGCGGCTGCTGCGCAAAGCCACCGTCACCCTCTACGAGGACGTCCAGGAGTTCTGGGTCGCCGAGCGGCTGGCCGACCATGAGGTGGTCGGCTGCGGCGCGCTGCACGTCATGTGGGAGGACCTGGCTGAGATCCGGACCGTCGCGGTGCACGACAGCTGCCAGGGCCTCGGCATCGGCCACCGGCTCGTCGAGGCGCTGCTGGACAGCGCCGGGGAACTGGGGGTCCGCCGGGTGTTCGTGCTGACGTTCGCCGTCGGCTTCTTCGCCCGGCACGGCTTCGAGGAGATCGAGGGCACGCCCGTTGCCCCGGAGGTCTACGCGGAACTGCTCCGGTCTTACGACGAGGGCGTGGCCGAGTTCCTGGATCTCGGCCGGGTGAAGCCGAACACCCTCGGCAACACCCGGATGCTGCTGCACCTGTAGGAGTTACCCGCGCGGGTGCACCCGGCTGGGACGGGCTACCCGGGCGGCCCGGGTCACAGCAGGCGGAGCTGCCGGGCGGCCGGCCGCCGGGCCCGGGGCGGCGACCGGTCGAGCAGCGCCGGGTCGATGGCGGCCAGGAACGGAGACGGCCCGGCTGGCCCGGTGCGGCCCGGGCGGCTGCGCTCGGCCGCGCAGCTGAGCAGCAGATATCGGCGCGCCCTGGTCAGGCCGACGAACAGCAGCCGCCGTTCCTCCGCCTGGCCGGGGCCGGTGCCCGGTGCCGCCCCCGGCAGCCACAGCGGGAGCAGCCCGCGTTCGCAGCCGGCCAGGAACACCACCTCGAACTCCAGTCCTTTGGCCGCGTGCATGGTCAGCAGGCTGATGGCATCGGCCCGGGGATCGAGCGCGTCCACCTCCGCGCCCACCGCGATGTCCGTGCAGAACCGGTCCAGGTCATCCCCGCACCGGCGGGCGAGCGGAGCCAGCACCTCGCCCGCGGTGCGCAGGTCGGCCGCGGTCAGCCGGCCTGCCGCCGCGGCGGTGGCCAGCCGGTGCACCGCCGCGCGCAGCTGCGCCGGCACGTCCTGGCCGCCCGGGCCCGGTGGCCGGGCCGCGTCACGCAATCGCAGCTCATGCACGATCTCAGGCACCCCCGGGCGGCGCGCCAGCAGGTCATGCGTCCGCTTCTGGAACGGCAGCCCGGCCCGGGCCAGCCCCTGGCCCAGCGCCGCCGCCTGGGCATCCGCCCGGTAGAGCACGGCGATGTCGGCCAGGCCGATCCCCGGCTCGCCGTGACCGTCCGCCCGTCCGCTGTCCAGGGAATGGAACGATGATCCGCCGAGCAGCCGGTCGATGGCCCCGGCGATCCAGGCCGCCTCGCTGGACGGGTCCGCCGCCTCGTGGAAGGTGATCGTCCCGGCGCCCCGGGCCCGGCTCCTGGCCTCAGCCGGTGCCCCGGTGGCCGGTGCCCCGGTGGCCGGGGCGGCGGCCGGTGCCGGGGTCGCGGCGCGGAGCTGGCGGCCGGGCACCAGTGAGGATGGCGCGATGGCCTGCGTGGCGGCGGCGACGATGACCGGGCTCGACCGGTAGTTGGTGCTGAGCGTCACGGTGGCGGCCGCCGGGTAGTCCGCGGTGAACCGCAGGAAGAACTCCACGTCCGCGCCCCGGAAACCGTAGATGGCCTGGTCCGGGTCTCCGATCACGGTGAGCCCGGCGCCATTGCCGGCGAGCAGCCGCAGCAGCGCGTACTGGGTGGCGTCGATGTCCTGGTACTCGTCCACGCTCAGCTGCGGCCAGCGTTCCCGCAGCCCGGCGGCGAGCGCGGGCTGCTCACGGAGCAGCCTGGCCGGCAGTTCCACCAGCCCGGCGAGGTCCACCAGGCCGCGCTCGGCCAGCGCCCGGCGGACCGGCGCCCGGTCCTGCCCGGCGGCGAGCAGCACCCGGCCCGCCCGCGCCGACCCGGCCAGCTCGGTGGCGACCTGCGCCACCGCCGCCTCGTCCGCGACGGCGACGTCCGCGGGCAGCCCGGCCAGCTCGTGGTGCTCGCGGAGCAGGAGGAGCCCCAGGCCGTGGAAGGTGGTCACGGTGATCCGCGCCGCCCGCCGCCCCAGCGCGGCGGCCAGCCGGGCCCGCATCTCCTCCGCCGCGCGCCGGGTGAAGGTCAGGGCCAGGCACGAATCGGGCCAGGTCTGCTGGCTGGCCACCGAGGCCGCGATGCGGCTGGTCAGCGTCCGGGTCTTCCCCGTCCCCGGGCCAGCAATGATCATCAGGGGCGAGGCCGCGGTGGCGGCGGCCCGCTGCTCCGGGTCGAGGCCGTCGAGCGGGGAGGGGCCAGGCCCCGCCCCCCGGGCCCCTTCCTTCTTAACGTCCCGTCCCCCCGGCTCACCCGCCCCGGCCGGCTGGCCCGGCGCCCGCCCGGCTGGCTCGTGCCCCGCCCGCCCGGCCGGCCCGGGCCGCGCCGGGCCGCGCGCCGCCCCGGCCCGCCCGTCCAGCGCCCGCCCGGCCTCGGGTGGTGCCGCGGCCGCATCCGCCGGCCCGGGCCGCCGCGGGGCCGGTACCGGGACGGGTACCTCGAACAGGGTGCCGCCCGCGGCGAGCTCACCCGGGCCGAACAGCCGGATGGCACCGTACTCGCCGTCGAAACCAGGGTCCTTGCGCACCGTCCCGGCCCGGAGCCGGGTCACCGCCTCGGCCAGCAGGCTGCCGCCGGCCCGCCCGATATCGGCCAGCGGGACGTCCATCAGGATGCCCAGTTCCGGGCCGAGCGCCGCGACCAGCCGGCTCACTTCGGCGCCGACTTTCTTGCTCTTCGGCCCGGCGCCCAGGATCTCGCCGATGACTTCGGGCAGCGCGATCAGATTGACCGAGGCGGCCGCCCCTTCCGGCCGGTATCCTTCCGGCCGGTCGGCGAGTTCGGTCACCCGGTTCAGCACGCCAATGGTCAGCGGCCGGGCGCATTCCGGGCAGATGCCGTCACTGGCTGCTGATTGCCGCGGCTGGCGCCGGACCCCGCACTTGCGGTGCCCGTCCAGGTGGTAGCGGCCGCCTTCCGGGAAGAAATTGACCGTCCCGGCCAGGCCCGTCCCGGTGCGCAGGGCACGCTCGATCGCGAAGTAGTCCAGTTCCGTGTCCAGAGTGGTCGCTTCCCGGCCGAGCATCGGCGGTGAGTGCGCGTCGGAATTGCTGACCAGGCGATAACCATCGAGCGACGAGCACATCCAGTTCATCGGCGGATCGGAGGACAGGCCGGTCTCGACCGCAAACACATGCCCGGCCAGGTCGCCGTAGCAGTCGGCGATGGCATCGAACCCGGATTTTGACCCTAGTACGGCGAACCATGGCGTCCAGATATGTGCCGGGATCAGATAGCACCCCGGGCCGGCGTTCAGCGTGATGTCCAGCAGGTGCCGTGAGTCGAGGCCAAGAATGGGACGGCCATCAGAGGCAAGGTTCCCCACCTTGGCCAGGGCGGCCGTGATAGCGGCGGCCGCGTCAAGCGTGGGCGCGTAGAGCAGGTGATGAACCTTGCGGGTCACCTCGCCCGCACGGTAGATCGTGGATATCTCGGCGGACAGCAGGAAACGCACCGGCTGGCGGCAACTCGCTGGTGAGTCGCGCCGCAACCGCTCGTCCAGGTCAGGGCGGAGTTGCAGCAGTCCTGGCTCAGCCGGCACCAGGGTCTCGCGGATCTCTTCCGCCCAGCCCGGATGGGTGAAGTCGCCGGTGCCGACGACCGTCACGCCTTTCCGCCGCGCCCACCAAGCGAGCCCGGGAATGTCGCAGTTCTTGCTGCAGGCGCGGGAGAACCGGGAGTGGACGTGCAGGTCGGCGTGAAACATCCAGGTCGCAGGCTCTTTCTTGGTCGGGTGACCCTCTTCCCGGCCGCTCATCCCGGCCGGATGACCCCCTGGTGGCGGGCGCGCCACGGGTGCGCCGTGCTGAGATCCTGCCATCGTCGCGGGCCTTTCCGTGCGCGGTTCCCGGCACTGCGGGGAACGCGGCACCGCGTGGCTGGCGGGAGGGCGCCATGGCGGGCGGCGTGACCTGGCCGCGGCCGCGGGCGCCGGGACCTGCCGGGCGGGACGGGCACGCCACGTGGGGCGGGGGCCGTAACCAGGGAGGGCCGGCGCGGCGCCCATTGGCTGTGCGCCACAATGTATATAGAGGGGCTGGCTCTGATGGCGAAAGCAGCTTCGGCGGAGCAGGAACTCCCGCGCCGAGACGTCACCGGCAGCCCCACTGGGAGATCAGTGTGCCGGCGGAAAGGAGAGCGCTGTGCTGAGCGACCTGGCCGCGCTGACGCCGCCAGCGGTTGTCTGCGTGGCCTTCCTGATCGGACTGGGGATCTTCCTGCGTCATCAGCTGGGTCCCAAGCGAGAGTCCGCTGAGGACGAGCTCACGGAGGATATTTCCGGTGACAGCGGGATTCCTCATAGTGAGCGTTCAGGGTCGGCCAGAACACCGGATGGCGCCGGGCGCTAGTTGGATGTGCGCAAGCCCGGCGGGGTTGCGCGCGGGCCCGCTTGTTAGATCGGTGCCTCTCTTTGCCGAGTCCCTATCCATGCTCGATTACGGTGAGTTACAGCAATCTTCCGGCTAGTCCGCCCGCCCTTGCCGCGTATCGAAGTCGGGCTGGGGATTCCCGGGACGTGAATTGGCAAACGCGCGCAACGCATGGTATATCTTTGTCAACCTAAAAAACTTGCTCCAGCGGAAGGGCTGGCACCCATGGCACAAAAGGTTCAGGTGCTCCTCGTCGACGACCTCGATGGGGGTGAGGCGACCGAGACTGTGGCCTTCAGTCTTGATGGCAACAGCTACGAGATCGACCTCAGTTCTGAAAACGCGAGCAAGCTCCGCAAAGAGTTTGCGGCGTACGTTGATCACGCACGCAAGGCCAGTGGCGGCGGTGGCGGTGGCGGCAGTGCCCGGCGGCGTCGCGCCCGGACTGGCCCTGGCCGGGAGCGGAGTTCGGAAATCCGCGCTTGGGCGAAACAGCGCGGCTACAAGGTGAGCGAGCGCGGTCGTATTCCGGCCACGATCATCCAGGAGTACGACGCCGCGCACTAGTTCCACGCGCCCGGAACGGGCAGCGCGAGGGGCCCGCAGGTGTCTCATGGCGCACCGGTGCTCCGGCCGGCGGCCGTCGCCAGCCCGGAGCCGCGCCGTGGGGCTCGTGCGGGCCCCGCTTTGCCCCGGAACCTCCTGCTCGCTGCGACGCGACCAGTTGACGGCCCGGCGCCCCGCCACTGCCCGTGCTCTCTGCTCCGGCGCCCGCTCGTCCCCAGCCGTCCTTGGCGCCCCCGCGGTGAACGCCGCTGCGCCTCACCCCGTTTACTGGGTGAGGCGCGCTCGCCGCGACGGCGCGGCCCGCGTTCGCTTGCGGCGTACTAGGGAACACCTCCGGCACCGCCGGGGGTTGGATGGGATGAAGGCCCTCCTGCCGGGGAACTCTCTACTCATGTGCGGCATATCGCGCGGCACATCGTCCGGCATGCGGGCTACCATGCGGAAGGGACGGGCCCCGGAATCCGGACATCTGGGTCCCCCCGACCGCTCTGTGAGGAGCGAGGCGATGTTCGAAAGGTTTACCGACCGGGCGCGGAGAGTTGTGGTGCTGGCTCAGGAAGAAGCCAGGATGCTCAACCACAACTACATCGGCACCGAGCACATCCTGCTTGGCCTGATCCACGAGGGTGAGGGCGTGGCGGCCAAGGCGCTGGAATCCCTGGGAATCAGCCTGGAGGCCGTGCGCCAGCAGGTTGAGGAGATCATCGGCCAGGGCCAGCAGGCACCTTCCGGGCATATCCCGTTCACGCCGCGCGCGAAGAAGGTGCTTGAGCTGTCGCTGCGCGAGGCGCTGCAGCTCGGGCACAACTACATCGGCACCGAGCACATCCTGCTCGGCCTCATCCGCGAGGGCGAGGGCGTGGCCGCCCAGGTGCTGGTCAAGCTGGGTGCCGACCTGAACCGGGTGCGCCAGCAGGTCATCCAGCTGCTGCACGGCTACCAGGGCAAGGAGCCCGCCGCGGCGGGGGCGCCGTCGGAGTCGGCGCCGTCCACGTCCCTGGTGCTCGACCAGTTCGGCCGGAACCTGACTCAGGGGGCCAGGGAAGGCAAGCTCGATCCGGTGATCGGCCGGGAGAAAGAGATCGAGCGGGTCATGCAGGTGCTGTCCCGCCGCACCAAGAACAACCCGGTGCTGGTGGGCGAGCCGGGCGTCGGCAAGACCGCCGTCGTCGAGGGACTGGCCCAGAAGATCGTCAAGGGCGAGGTGCCGGAGACGCTCAAGGACAAGCAGCTGTACACGCTGGACCTGGGCGCCCTGGTGGCCGGGTCCCGGTACCGCGGCGACTTCGAGGAGCGGCTGAAGAAGGTCCTCAAGGAGATCCGCACCCGCGGCGACATCATCTTGTTCATCGACGAGCTGCACACGCTGGTCGGGGCGGGCGCTGCTGAGGGGGCGATCGATGCTGCCTCGATCCTGAAGCCGATGCTGGCCCGCGGCGAGCTGCAGACCATCGGCGCGACCACGCTGGATGAGTACCGCAAGCACCTGGAGAAGGACGCCGCGCTGGAGCGGCGGTTCCAGCCGATCCAGGTGGCCGAGCCGACGATCTCGCACACCATCGAGATCCTCAAGGGCCTGCGGGACCGTTACGAGGCGCACCACCGGGTGTCGATCACCGATGGCGCGCTGGTCGCCTCGGCGCAGCTGGCGGACCGCTACATCAGTGACCGGTTCCTGCCGGACAAGGCGATCGACCTGATCGACGAGGCCGGCTCGCGGATGCGGATCCGCCGGATGACCGCGCCGCCGGACCTGCGCGAGTACGACGAGAAGATCGCCCAGGTGCGCCGGGAGAAGGAGTCGGCCATAGACTCCCAGGACTTCGAGAAGGCGGCCGCGCTGCGGGATAACGAGAAGCAGCTGATCGCGAAGAAGGAAGCCCGGGAGAAGGAGTGGAAGGCCGGCGACATGGACGTCGTGGCCGAGGTGAACGAGGAGCTCATCGCTGAGGTCCTGGCCACCGCCACCGGTATCCCGGTGTTCAAGCTGACCGAGGAGGAGTCGCAGCGGCTGCTCCGCATGGAGGATGAGCTGCACCGGCGGGTCATCGGCCAGAACGACGCCATCAGGGCGCTGTCCCAGGCCATCCGGCGCACCCGCGCCGGGCTGAAGGACCCGAAGCGCCCCGGCGGGTCGTTCATCTTCGCCGGGCCCTCGGGGGTCGGCAAGACGGAGCTGTCCAAGACCCTGGCGGAATTCCTGTTCGGCGAAGAGGATGCGCTGATCCAGCTCGACATGAGCGAGTACATGGAGAAGCACACCGTGTCGCGGCTGTTCGGCTCACCTCCTGGCTACGTCGGCTACGAGGAGGGCGGCCAGCTGACCGAGAAGGTGCGCCGCAGGCCGTTCTCGGTGGTGCTCTTCGACGAGATCGAGAAGGCCCACCCGGACATCTTCAACTCGCTGCTGCAGATCCTGGAAGACGGGCGGCTGACCGATGCTCAGGGCCGGCTGGTCGACTTCAAGAACACGGTGATCATCATGACCACCAACCTGGGCACCCGGGACATCTCCAAGGGCGTGTCCATGGGCTTCGCCCGGGCCGGCGAGTCGAAGGGCTCCTACGACCGGATGAAGGCCAAGGTCCAGGAGGAACTCAAGCACCACTTCCGGCCTGAGTTCCTCAACCGGGTGGACGACACCATCGTGTTCCACCAGCTCACCGAGGCCGAGATCGTGGAGATCGTCGATCTGATGATCGCCAAGGTGGACGAGCGGCTCCGGGACCGGGACATGGGCCTGGAACTCCGGCCGGAGGCCAAGGCGCTGCTGGCGGTGCGCGGCTACGACCCGGTGCTCGGCGCCCGGCCGCTGCGCCGGACGATCCAGCGGTCGATCGAGGACGCCCTCTCCGAGAAGATCCTGTTCGGTGAGCTCAAGGCGGGCCAGATCGTCATCGTGGACGCCACGGGCGCCGGCGAGGAGGCCGAGTTCACCTTCAAGGGCGTGCCCAAGCCGGATGCGGTTCCGGACGCGCCGCCGGAGGAGATCGGGAGCGGTGCTGCTGCTGTCGAGCGCGGGGCCACCGCGCAGCAGCAGGACTGACCCAGCGCGATCGCGGTACGTAGCGGGGCGGGCCCTTCGGGGTCCGCCCCGCTCGTCGTTGCGCAGCGGCGTCCGTGCCGTGCGCTGGCTGGCCCTCGCTGCTGCGTAGATCCGCGCGTCACGGCCGGCGCGGTTGGGCTACTTCCGTCCGCCGTATCGGGTACGCCTGCGCGCACGGCACGGACGCCGCCGGTTGCGCGTGCAGGCCGGGCAGGGCAAACCGGCCGTCCGGGAGCGGGTCAACCAGGCCGTCCGCGACCAGGCCATCCAGGGCCCGGGCCCGCTGCCGGGGCTCGGGCCAGGCCGCGTCGAGCGCCGCGCCGGTGACCGGGCCGTCCGCCTCGCGGAGCACCGCGAGCAGCCGCCCCCGGCACTGCCGGTCGGTGCCCTCGTAGCCCTGGCTGCGCCGCGGCCCGTCCCCGGCCGGGTGGCCCGCCCGGCGCCAGGCGCACTGACCGGCGACGGGGCAGCGCGGGCACAGCGGCCGGGCCGCGGCGCAGACCAGGGCGCCCAGTTCCATGACCGCGACGGACCAGCGCGCGGCCACCGCCGGTGCCTCCGGCAGCAGGGACTCGGCCAGCCGCCGTTCGGCCACGGAGGGGCTGGGCGGCGGCAGTTCCCGCCCGGCCGCCACGCGGCCCAGCACCCGCCGCACGTTCGTGTCCAGGACCGCGTGCCGCTGCCCGAACGCGAAGCTCGCGACCGCGGCGGCGGTGTAGGCGCCGACGCCGGGCAGCGCCCGGAGCGCTTCCAGTGACTCCGGCACCTGGCCGTCGTGCCGGTTCACCAGTGCCTGCGCGGTCAGGTGCAGCCGGATGGCCCGCCGCGGGTAGCCCAGCCGCCCCCAGGCCCGGACGGCTTCGCCCGCCGGGGCGGCGGCCAGGTCGGCCGGCCGTGGCCAGCGGGCCAGCCACTCGCCGTAGACCGGCAGTACCCGGGAGACCGGGGTCTGCTGCAGCATGACCTCGCTGACCAGGACGGCCCACGGCGTCGCCTCCGGACGGCGCCAGGGCAGGTCACGCTGGTGAGCTGCGTACCAGTCCAGGACCGGGCCGGCCAGGGGGTGGGTCATGACCTCCCGATCCTCGCACGGCGCCCGCTGCCCGGCGGGCGCACCCCGCAGATCCGCCGCCCGGCTACCCGAAAGTGCCACGAAAGGGGCGCTGACCTGGAACAACGCGCGCCGCTACGGCGAGTCGCCGATGCGGCGCCGCTCCGGCCGGCGCATACTGCACGCATGTCTGGCATTGCCCCTGGTAACCAGCAAAGCCCAGGTCAGAGCGATGTCTACTGGCGCCGAAGGGTGATCGCGCTCGCGGCTGGCATCGCGGTGGTCGGCCTCGTCGCCTGGACCGTGAACGGGGCGCTCGGCGGCGGTGCGGCCACCCAGTCCGCGCAGGTTTCCCGCGTCAGCGCGGGCCGGACCCGGCCCCCGGCCGCGACCGGCCGCCCGGCCGCCCGGCCGACTCCCGCGGCCACCCCGGACCCGTCACCCCGGTCGGGGCACCGCGCCAGCGCGCCGCCCGGGAGAGGGCACACCGGGACGGTCCGCCCGCGGCACCGCGGGCGGACCGTCCCGATGCCGGCCTCCACGGACGGCGGGCGCCTGTCCCCATGCCGATATCGTGCTCAGCCTCTTCGCCGCCCGGTACAGCTATCCGGCGCACGCCCGGCCGCAGTTCCACGTGGACGTGGTGTCCACCGCGCCGGGGACGTGCACCTTCGCGCTGGGCGCCGGGCACGTGCAGCTGCTCATCAAGGCGGGCGGCATCCGCCGGGTCTGGGATTCCGCGGACTGCGCGCGCCTGGGCGGGCCGCATGCCGCCCGGCTGGCCAAGGGCGTCCCGGCCGTGCTGCAGTTCACCTGGGACCGGAAGACCTCGGCGCCGGGATGCCGGCTGCCGCGGCGGGCGGCCCGGCCCGGGACCTATACCGCGACCGCGTACAGCGGGCGGCTGAGCAGCCAGTCCCTGATCTTCGTGCTGCGGGCCCCCGGCATCGGGGTGCCCTGACCGGGCTCCGGCCCCCCTGGGCTCCGGCCCCGCCCGGGGTGCCTGCCGCGGCGGTCAGGAGTACCGCTCGAGCAGCGTCACCTCGGCCAGCCGGGACAGCCCCTCCCGGACCCGCCGGGCGTGCGGCTCGGTGACGCCCTCGACACTCTGCAGCTCGGCCACGCTGGCCGCGAGCAGCTTCTGCAGGCCGCCGAAGTGCGCGACGAGGCGGCTGGCCACCGCCGCGGGCACCCGCGGGATCTTGGCCAGCAGGCGGTACCCGCGCGGCTCGGCCGGCTCGTCCAGCATGCCCGAGCCACCGAGCCCCAGCACGGTGGCCACCCGCTCGGCCTCCAGCAGCTCCTCCGGGGACAGGGCGGCCAGCTCGGCCAGCACGGCCGTGGTGCGCTCGGGGGCGCCTCCGCCCGGCCCGGACGGCAGGTAGTCGCGCCACGATCAGCTGCCGCTCGAAGTCGCTGCCCGCGATGAGCTCGTCGAACTGCAGCGACAGCAGCCGTCCGTCGGTGCCCAGCTCCACCAGGTAGCCCTCGATCTCGCGGGCGATCCGCCGGACCATCTCGAGGCGCTGGGCGACCACCGTCACGTCCCGGACGGTGGCCAGGTCCTCGATCTCGAGCGCGGACAGCGTCGCTGGACACCTCGTCCAGCCGGAGCTTGTACCGCTCCAGGGTGGCCAGTGCCTGGTTGGCCCGGGACAGGATGGCGGCCGAGCCTTCCAGCACGTAGCGGGACCCGTCGAGGTACAGGCCGATGATCCGCATCGACTTGCTCACCGAGATGACCGGGTAGCCGGTCTGCCGGGCCACCCGTTCCGCGGTGCGGTGCCGGGTGCCTGACTCGCCGGTCGGCATCGAGGGGTCGGGCACCAGGTGCACGGCGGCCCGGACGATGTACTCGGCGCTGGCATCCAGCACGATGGCGCCGTCCATCTTGGCCAGCTCGCGCAGCCGGGTGGCGGAGAACGGCACCCGCAGCTCGAAGCCGCCGGTGCAGACCTCGTCCACGGCCGGCTCGTCACCGAGCGACGACGAGCGCGCCGGTGTTGCCGCGCAGGATCCGCTCCAGGCCGTCGCGCAGTTCCGTGCCGGGCGCGAGCGCGGCCACGGCGGCCATCCGGCGCTCGTCCTTGCCGGTCAGCCCAGTGGCGGCCGAACGCGGCCCGGCCGGTCCGTGCCGGGCCTCGCCATCGCCGGGCTGGCCCGGGCGAGCCGGGCTATGGTCAGCTGGCGGCACAGCACCCCCGCAGGTTCTGGACGGGCATCAGTCTATCGGCGGCAGCCGCACCACGTCTGCTGACCGTAAGCCGCCGAAGGCGGCCGCCATCGCCGCCCGGATGTCGGCCGCCTCGCGCACCTCGAGCGGCGGCCCCGCTCGCGCCCCGCTGCCCGCGCAGCCCTCCGGCACGATGGCCAGCCGGAAACCCAGCCGCGCCGCCTCGGCCAGCCGGCGCGGCACGCCGCTGACCCGGCGGACCTCGCCGGCCAGGCCGACCTCGCCGATGGCGACCACGTCAGCCGGGAACGCTCAGGTTGGCCAGGCCGCTGGCCAGGGCCAGCGCCACGGCCAGGTCCGCCGCGGGCTCGGTGAGCCGGACCCCGCCGACGGTGGCCGCGTACACGTCCTGCCTGCCGATCTTGAGGTCGGCGCGCCGCGTGAGCACCGCGAGGACCATGCCGACCCGCGACGCGTCGAGGCCCGAGGTGGCCCGGCGCGGCATGTCCAGCGGGGACGGCGCCACCAGCGCCTGCACCTCGGCCACCAGCGGGCGGCGGCCCTCCAGGGTGACCGTGACGCAGGTGCCGGGGACCGGCTCGCGGTGCTGGGACAGGAACAGCCCGCTGGGGTCGGCGAGCCCGATGATGCCCTGCTCGCCGAGGTCGAAGCAGCCGACCTCGTCGGTCGGGCCGTACCGGTTCTTGACGGCGCGGACCATGCGGAACCGGGCGTGCCGGTCGCCCTCGAAGTGCAGCACGACGTCGACGAGGTGCTCGAGGACCCGCGGCCCGGCGATCGAGCCGTCCTTGGTGACGTGGCCGACCAGCACCGTGGTGAGCTGCCGCTCCTTGGCGACCGCGATCAGGGCGGCGGCGACCTCGCGGACCTGGGTGACGCCGCCGGGCGCGCCGTCGACCCGGCCGCGCGCGATGGTCTGCACCGAGTCGACGATCAGCAGCTCGGGCTGGACCGCGGCGACGTGGCCGAGCAGCGCCGCCGAGGTCGGTCTCGGCGGCGAGGTAGAGGTTCGTCGTGCGACCGCGCCGATGCGGTCGGCGCGCAGCCGCACCTGGGCGGCCGACTCCTCGCCGGTGACGTAGAGCACCGGGCCTGGCTGCGGCCGCGAGCGTCGCCCGCCTCCAGCAGCAGGGTGGACTTGCCCACCCCGGGCTCGCCGGCCAGCAGGACGACCGCGCCGGGGACCAGGCCGCCGCCGAGCACCCGGTCGAGCTCATCCAGCCCGGTCGGCCGGGCGCCGGCCGCGGTCGCGTCCACCGCCGCGATCGAGACAGCGCGGGATGGCCGGGGCCACCGCCGCCCGCTGCGCCACTGCCGCCAGCCCGGGCCGCAGCTGCCGGGGCGCGGCGGCCTGCTCCACCGATCCCCACGCCTGGCACTCGCCGCAGCGCCCGGACCACTTGGTGGTCCGCCATCCGCACTCCGCGCACTGGAAGGCCGGGGCCACAGTCTTCGCCATGGGCAGGACGGTACCGGCGGCCGCCGACACTTGCGCCGGGTCCGGCCCGGGCGCCGACACTCCTGCTCGGCCCGTGGTGCACGAGCGGCTGCCCGCCGCCGCATAAGCTGGCCAGGGCAGCCCGGCTGTGCGCCGGGGCCGCCCAGTTGCGAAGGAGCCATGGTGAGCCATCCGGATCCGGTGCCGCGACGCCTGGTGGCGCTGTCCACCGCGTCCGTCTACCCGGACCGCACGCCGGACGCGTTCGAGGTCGCGGCCCGCCTCGGGTACGACGGGGTCGAGGTGATGGTCACCCCGGACGCGGTCAGCCAGGACGTGGACGTGCTGCGGCGGCTGGCCGACTACCACAGCATGCCGGTGCTCGCCGTGCACGCGCCCTGCCTGCTGGTCACCCAGCGGGTCTGGGGCCGCGACCCGTGGGGCAAGCTGGTCCGGGCCAAGGACGCTGGCGGAACAGCTGGGCGCGCAGGTCGTGGTGGTGCATCCGCCGTTCCGCTGGCAGCGGGACTACGCCCGTGACTTCGGCACCGGGCTGGCCCGGATGCAGAACGAGACCGACGTGACTCTTCGCGGTCGAGAACATGTTCCCGCTGCGGGCGAGAGGGGCCGAGGTCGCGCCCTACGCGCCGACCTGGAACCCGGTCCTATGGACTACCCGCACGTCACGCTCGACCTGTCGCACACCGCGGTGTCCGGCTCGGATGCGCTCGCCATGG
The DNA here is from genome assembly GCA_963767385.1 of uncultured Actinomycetes bacterium. Classification (GTDB taxonomy): domain Bacteria; phylum Actinomycetota; class Actinomycetes; order Streptosporangiales; family Streptosporangiaceae; genus RYN-230. Next base: position 152,206 of record CAVYEA010000022.1, read on the forward strand.
CCGGCGAACTCGGTGGCCGGCTGGCCCACGTGCACCTGGCCGACGGGACCGGGCTGGCCAACCGGGACGAGCACCTGGTGCCGGGGCGGGGCACCCAGCCGTGCGCGCCGCTGCTGGGCCAGCTGGCCGCCGAGGACTACCCCGGCGTCGTGGTGCTGGAGGTGAAGACGTTCCGCGCGCCCACCCAGGAGGCCCGGCTGGCCGACCTGGCCGAGGCGCTGGAGTTCACCCGGCGCCCACCTGGCCGGGCGGCCGGCCGCCCCGGACAGCTCGCCCGGCATGCAGGCGGCCCCCCGTCACCGGCGCCTGAACTCAGCCCGCCGCCGGGTCCATGCCGCGCCGGCCGCGACGGGAACTCCACTGAGGATGCAAGCGGCTCCCGACCATGACATCCGACCCCGCCCCGGGCGCGTGCTACCGGCCTGCTCCGACGCAGTGTGGCCGCCCGCTGCCGAGCCCGGCCGCCCCGTCCCCGGCCGCGGCGACGCTGATCACGGTCGCGCCCACCGGCGCGGAGTCCGACAAGGCCGACGTCCCCGCGCTGCCGGTCACCCTGGACGAGCTGGTCGCCACCGCGGTCGAATGCCGCGGCGGCCGGGGCGGCCGTGATCCACGTGCACATCCGGGACGACGCGGCGCCGGCCCACCCTGGACCTGGGCCGGCTGAAGGACACCGTGCGGCGCTGCGCGAGCCACCGACCTGATCGTCCAGCTGTCCACCGGCGGCGCGGTCACCGACAGCTTCGAGGACCGGCTGGCCGTGCTGGACGCCGAGCCGGACGCCTGCTCGCTGACCTGCGGCACGGTCAACTTCGGCGACGACGTGTTCGCCAACCCGTGGCCGTTCATGCGCGAGCTGTACGCGCGCACCCAGGCGCGCCGGGGTGGTGCCGGAGTTCGAGCTGTTCGACCTCGGCCAGGTGGCCGCGCTGCACCGGCTGCTCGACGAGCTAGGGCCCGCCGCACGGCGGGCACGTGCACTGCGACCTGGTCATGGGCGTGCCCGGCGGGATGCCGGGCACGGCGGCGGCGCTGGTCGCCGCCGTCGCCGCGCTGCCGGCCGGGGCGACCTGGTCCGCCACCGGGATCGGCCGGACCACGCTGCCGGTGCTGCTCGCCGCGCTGGCGGCGGGCGGCCACCTGCGGGTTGGCATGGAGGACACCACGTCGTTCGCCCGGGGGCGCCCGGTGACCGGCAACGCCGAGCTCGTCGAGCGGGCGGCGACCCTGGCCGAGGCTGGCCCAGCGGCCGCCGATGCCGCCGGCGCAGGCCCGGGCGCTGCTGGGGGTGAGCGGCCGTCAGCTGACGATCACCCGGTGCTGGCCGAGGTCGTCCGGTCCGGGTTCGCCGAGTCACGGCACCGGCGGCGCCGGTCCGCTGCTGCTCGGCGCGCGACGGGCGGACGGCCTGCCGGCCGCGGGCCAGGTCGACCGAGCCGATGTTCCCGCGGTCGGTCCAACAAGCCGATGCAGGCCGCCGCGATGCTGCGGGCTGGGCTGCGCCTGGACGGCAAACTGCTCGCGCTGGCCGCCGCCAGCCACTCCGGCGAGGACTTCCACGTCGCCGGGGTGCGGGAGATCCTGGCCGGGGCCGGGCTGGCCGAGGGCGCGCTGCAGTGCCCGCCCGCACTGCCCATGGATGAGGCGGCGCAGCGGGCGGCTCCTCGGGCCGCGGCGGCGGGCCGGACCGGGTGCACATGAACTGCTCCGGGCAAGCACGCGGCGATGCTGGCCAGCTGCGTCGCAGGCGGGCTGGCCGACGGCAGTTACCGCGACCCGGACCATCCGCTCCAGCTGGCGATCCGGGCCGCCGTGGCCGGGCTGGCCGGCGAGCCGGTCGCCGCGACCGGGGTGGACGGCTGCGGTGCGCCGCTGTTCGCGCTGTCCCTGACCGGCGTGGCCCGCGCCTTCCAGGCCCTGGTCAGCGCGCCGCCCGTTCACGCCGAACGCACGTCGCCGACGCCATGCGCGCCTATCCGGAGTGGACATCGGGGACCAGGCGCCCGGAGCGGGCGCTGATGGCCGCGGTGCCCGGCCTGCTGGTCAAGTCCGGGGCGGAGGGCGTGGAGGGGTTCGCGCTGGCCGACGGCCGGGCCGTCGCCTTCAAGGTCGAGGACGGGTCGGCGCCGGGCCCGTGCCCGCGGTGACCGTGGCGCCTGCTGCGCCGGCTCGGGCGTGGCCGCCGGCCCGCCCGTGCGGCCGGCGGACCGCTGGCCGGATCGGCCAGGTCCCGGTGCATCGGCGGCGAGGCCGACCGGTGCGGCTGGATCCGCGATCACCCTGCCCTGGTGAGCGCAGCCTGCCCGGTGCCAGGCCGGGGGTGCTTGCTAGGGCGTTTGCAATTGCAAGCACGATTTGATTCACTGGAGCTGTGAGTCCAATGCGAGTCAGTTCCATCGGTGAATACATCAAGGATCAGCGGGAGCAGGCGAAGATCTCGCTGCGCCAGCTGGCCGCGCCGCGGGGGTATCCAACCCTTACCTCAGCCAGATCGAGCGCGGCCTGCGCAGGCCCAGCGCGGAGATCTTGCAGCAGATCGCCAAGGGCCTGCGGATCTCCGCGGAAGCGCTGTACGTCCAGGCCGGGATCCTGGAGGACCGGCCGGCCGACTCCGGGGTCCGGGCCGCGGTGCTGGCCGAGCCGGAGCTCACCGAGCGGCAGAAGCAGGTGCTGCTGGAGATCTACGACTCCTTCCGCAAGGAAGCGGCCGCCCTCAGGGAGCAGGCCGAGGCGGAGGCGCGGCCTGGGGGAGGTGGCCCCGGCGCAGGACGCCCCGGATGACCTGGCCTGGGCCACGGTCGCTGAGGAGTCCGCGGCCGGGGAAGGCGGGGCGGCGATGGAGCCGCCGGGGCCCGCGGAGGAGATCGATGAGCCACTCGCGGCCCCCGCACTGCTCAATACCGAGGAGGCACCCGGCGGGCAGCCGCCGGTGCCTGGAATGTCCGGCCTGCCACGGCAGGCCAGGAAGGATGAGAGAGATGAACAAGACCATTGCCGTGCGTACTGAGGCCGTGCGGACCGAAGTGCGGAAGCTCACGGATAGCAAGCCCGTGGCAGGCGGCTGCGGGTGCTGGCGTGCTGGCCTCCACGGCGCTGCGCGAACTGCCCGCCCGGATCGCCCGCTGGCGCACCGAGGGACGTGCCCGGCCGTACATGACGACGGCGCGGACCAAGGCCATCCAGGAGTACGACAAGCTGGCCGTCGCAGGGCGAGCGGGTGCTGGGGGCCAAGGCCGAACGGCAAGGGCGGCTCCGCAAGGGCTGACCGGCCGATGAAGGCCCGGCAGCCGGTGGTGCGGGCGGGGGAAACCGGATTTGTTTCCAGTCCCCGCCCAGACCGGATAGCCTGGCATTGTGTTGCTGAACACAGGAGCGATGACCCCGCTCTACTGGTTCCTCGAGATACTGGCGATCGCCGCCTTGGTCGGTCGAGGTATGGGCGTTCGCGGACGCGGTGCGGCGGCCGGGGAAGGCGTTCGTGGCGGCGGGCAAGCAGACCAAGCCGCTCTGGCTGATCATCCTGGGCGTGGCCGTGGTGCTCGGGCCTGTACCTGGGCGTCCTGCAGGGCGGGATGAGCGCGCTGGGCATCTTGCCCATCGCCGCCTTCGTCGCGGCCGCGATCTACCTCACCGACGTCCGTCCCAAGGTCGGCGAGTTCCGCGGCAACGGGACGAGTTCCGGCCCGTACGGGCCCTGGTGAGGTCCCGGCCCGCGATGCTGGCCGTCAGGCGCAGCGGCCGATGAGCGAGACGCAGTGGCGGACGCACCGGCTGGAACTGGCTGACCAGGCGCTCCGCGACTGGGATGCGGCCGTGCTGGAGTCCGGCCCGGACGGGATCGTGCTCGACTGCGTCCGCGTTCTACCCCGGCGGTGGCGGCCAGCCGCCGGACCATGGCGTGCTGCTCTGGGGCGGCGTGCAGACCCGGATCGTGGGCGCCCGCAAGGGCGACGACCTCTACCTGATCCCGGCCGAGGACGACCCGCTCCCGCCGCCCGGCACGGCCGTGCGCGGAGCGGTCGAGGATGCGCGGCGGACCGCGCTGATGCGCACCCACTCGGCGCTGCACGTGCTCGTGCGGCGTGGTGTTCCGCGATTTCGGCGCGCTGGTCACCGGGGGCAACATGGAGCCGCTGACCGCCCGGATGGACTTCAACCTTACCGAGGTTCCGCCGGGTTTCCGGGACGCCGTCGAGGCCGCGTGCAATGCCGAGACTAGCCGCGGACCGGCGGATCGACGTCCGGGTGCTGCCCCGCGATGAGGCGTTCGCGATCCCGGACATCATCCGCACCGCCACGAACCTGGTGCCGCCGGAGGTCAAGGACGTCCGGATCATCGACATCGTCGGGCTGGACCAGCAGGCGGACGGCGGCACGCATGTGGCCTCCACCCGGCAGGTCGGCGGCATCCAGGTCGTCAAGATCGAGAACAAGGGCAAGGGGTTCCGCCGGGTCCGTATCCAGGTCACCGACCAGCCGTAGTCAGAGCGGCATGACCAGCAGTGCCGAGGGGACCAGCACCAGCGCCACGGTGGTCCCGCCGACCAGGACACGGGCCGGCAGCGACAGCCCCGGGGCCGGGGTGAGCAGGCGTTCCACCCGCGCGGCGACCGCGTTCTCGCCCGTCACCGCGAGCGCGCCGGCCGGGCGCCTGCCGGGCCCGCGGCCCCCACCCGGATCAGCGCGGTGACCAGTTCCCGGGCCGGGCGGCTGCCGCAGCGCATGGTCGTCGGCCAGCATCTCGATGAGCAGCGCCACGGCCGCATGGGCCCGGCACACCGAGGCGGACCAGGGGAAGGCACGGCCGAGTGCGGTGAACGGGAGCAGGACCAGATCGTGCCGTTCCCGGACGTGGGCCCGCTCGTGGGCCAGCACGGCCGCCAGTTCGTCCTGATCCAGCAGGTCCAGGGCGCCCGCGCTGATCACGATCTGGGAGCGCAGCCCGGGCACGCAGTACGCGGCGGCCGCCGGGTGGTCCACCACCAGGGCCCCGGGCACCTTGGGGTCACCGTGGGCGAGCAGGCTGAGCAGGGCGCGGTGCCGACGCCGGTCGCGGAGCACCGCGCCGGAGGCGGCGAGCAGCACCCAGCAGAGCAGGGCGAGCAGCGCGGCCGCGGCCGTGAGGCAGACCAGCCGCAACGCCCCCAGCAGGCCCATCGGGTGAACCGCTCCCAGCACTTCGCGGGGCACGCGGGCCAGGACGCTGAGCGCCCCTCCGGCGAGTCCGGAGCGCCCGGGCTCCGCGCCGAGCCCGGCCAGGGTGCCGATCGCGGCCAGTCCCCAGCCCAGGCCCATCGCCTGCCAGAGCAGGATCGCCGCCGCCGGTGAGCGGTGCGGCCAGCGCGCGGCCGCCAGCCCGGTGGCCGCGGGCACCAGGCCGATGGCCACGGGCGCCAGAACCAGCACGGGGGGCAGCACGGAAGGTCAACTCCTGGCGGGATCTCCGCCTGTCTCCAGGGCCCGCCGCAGCACGAGTGCCTCGTTATCCGAGACGCGCCGGGCGAAACTGGCGAGCGCAGCTGACCTGTCACCGGTCTGGTCGAGCGCGTGAAGCATGAGTTCGGTGACGTATGCTTCCCTGCTCGCCGCGGCCCGGTACAGCCAGGCACGCCCGTCTCGTTCGCGCCGGACGAAGCCCTTCTTGGCCAATCGGTCCAGGACGGTCATCACCGTGGTGTGAGCCAGGTCCCGGTCGGTAAGCCTACTGCCAACCTGGCGGACCGTGAGCTGATCTTCGCTTTCCCACAAAACGTCCATGATGGCTCGTTCTAGTTCGCCCAGACGGTTCACGACGTCACTCTACCCAGCGCTGCCCCGGCGGCATAGGCCCGCCCCACCAGGCCCGGCCCTGCCGGGCGGCCGCCACCGGGTGTGGCTCAGGTGAGCCAGTACACGTTGTAGTGCTGGTGGTGCATCCGCGCGACCGGGATGAGCTGGACGTCCGGCCGCCCGCGGCCGCGCCTGAACTTCAGCGGGCGTCGTGAGGCGAGGCCGAGCGATGGCCGTGTCCAGCCGCGGCATCGGCCTGGCTCGCTCGCCGCCGTAGGCGCCGCTGAGCACGACCGGGCCGTAGGTGACGGCCTGCACCGCGGGTTGTCCGGGGTCGGGTCAGGGCCAGCGTCATCGGCAGGCTGACCGTCGAGCCGGTCACCCGGGCGCCAGGTGCCGCTCGATGACCAGCCAGCTTCCCGGGCGCGGCGCGCCCGGCCAGTTCCGCGCCGTTCAGCCAGGCCCGGGGCCTGGCCGGCCACCCAGGACGGGATGCGGACCCGCAGCGCCATGCGCGGCCGTCCCGGCGACGACCGTCAGGTCGGGTGCGCGGGCTCGTCCGGGAAGCCGGTGTCCTGCCGGATCGTCATCCGCCCTGTCCGGCCAGGTCACCTCGGACGGGATGAACAGGTTGACGAAGAGCCCGGCCGGGTCGCGGGAGTAGATGGTGTCGGCGAACTTGGCCTGGGTCTCCATGCCGGTGGCGTCGTCGCAGGAGAAATTGTGATAGTCCGTGGAGTACACGTCGGGATCGCGTGCCCATGAACGGCGGCTGCTGCTTGAACGCGCCGGGCGACAGCCCCGTGTAGTAGATGTTGAACCCGTGCGGGGACCGCGGGTCCTGCTCGCCGAGCATCTGGTTGAACAGCGTCCGCTCGTAGTAGTCGAGCAGGTCGATCCGGTGCGGCTGGTGGAAGTGCAGCAGCCGGGTCAGCTTGAGCATGTTGTAGCTGCAGCAGTTCTCGCAGGTCCGGTTGGTCAGCTGGCCGGCGATCACGTCGGGTGCGTGCCAGTGCTCGTAGTTGCTGGTGCCGCCGATCACGTAGCTGTGGTGCCGGGTGACGATGCGCCAGAAGTTCGCGGCGATGGCGTGGTAGCGCTCATCGCCGGTCTCCTCCCAGATCCGCAGGCAGGCGATCATCTTCGGGATGTTGGTGTTGGCATGCAGCCCGCGCAGTTGATCCTGCCCGCGCGGCCAGCGGGTCGAAGACGCGGGCGTGGTAGAAGCGCTCGGCCGTGCGCAGGTACGCCTCGTCCCAGGTGAGCCGGTACAGGTTGGCCAGCGACTCGGCGATGCCGCCATGCTCGATTTCCAGGATCCGCTGCATATGCGCGTAGGACAGCCGGGACGGTGCGCCAGCTCACCCAGTCGCCCAGCCGGGCCGCCAGTTCCAGGGCCTGGGCGTTGCCCGGCCAGCTCGTGCTGGTCGATCAGGCCCGCCATGATCTTGTGGATCATGTAGTACGGCGACCAGACCGGCAGGCCCGCTTCCAGCCGGTCGAAGAAGCTCTCCGGGAAGGCGGACAGGTAGCCGTCGTGGAACCCGGCCCCCCGGGCGCGGGACTGGCAGCGGCCCAGTTCGGCCACGAGGTAGCGGCCCTTCTCCGCCGCCCCCGGGTGGCCGGTGCTGGCGTAGGTCAGGGCCAGGCCCGACATCAGGTGCCCGGTGCAGTGGCCGCGGACCAGCGATTGCGGCGCCTCCCAGCCGCCGACGGCCGGGCCGCCGAGGGCAGCCCGTAGTTGCGCCGGAAGGTGTGCAGCATCCGGTCCGGATCCAGGAACATGAGGTAGTTCGTGTTGCGTGACTGATTGGCGCGCATGGGGCTGTCGAGCAGCCGGACCGCGGACAGCGGGAACGCCGCCGCCAGCCCGGCGGTGCCGTCCGTGACAGCGCCGCTCGTCCAGTTGGCCGCCGCAGCGCGCAACCGGGCCGCTACGCCCCCGGACAACACGGCGCCCGCCGCCGCGCCACCCAGGGCGGTGAGCACCGCCCGCCTGCTGACCGGGTGGGAGGCCATCGCACCATCCCTCGGTTCCTGCCGCCCGCGGCTGCTCACGGGACACTCATTGATCACAACTCACGTCAGGCACGGCGTCAATGGCGTGCCCCAGGATCAGCGCTGGGCCCTGTCCCGGTCCCCGGCCCTGTCCCGGTCCCCGGTTCCGGCCGCGGTGAGCGCCCGCGCGGTGCGCACGGCACTGGCCACCGCCTCGTCCGGCGAGAGCCCGCACAGGTCGGTGAGGATGAACAGCGCCTCCGCGCTCATCACGACGGCCAGGCCCTGCTTCAGCTGCTGCAGCGCCCGCGGGTCGGCCGTGGCGGTGGCCCTGGCCCAGGGGGCGAGGGCCTCGTCGATCAGCCCGAACCGGTGACCGGGCCGCTTGGCCGCGAGATCCGGCCGGGTGATGGAGCCCGAGATGGCCGCGCGGACCGCGCTCTGATGGGACAGCACGCCGCGCATCAGGACCTCGGTGGCGTACCCGACCCGCTCGACCGGGTCGTCGGAGTGCGCGACCGGCCGCAGCGCCTCTGCGGGGTCCGGCCAGATCCCGGTCGTCCGCTTCGAGCAGCAGCGAGACCAGGTCCGGGAAGTAACGGTAGGCGGTGGCCTCCGAGACGAGCGCCGCGCGGGCCACCGCGGGCATGGTGATCTCGGCACCACTGCGGGCCAGCTCTCCGCGCGGCCGCGACGATCGCCGCCCGGGTGCGCGCCTTCTGGTTCACCCGCCCGCCGCCCGCGCCGCCCGTCGTGACGTGCCGGGGACCGGCCGCGGTCCCGGCCGGCGGCGACGGCTGTCTCGGCCCGGCCGTCCCGTCCCGCCATGACCCCCCTGCCCTCATCTGCCCAGGATGGAAGCTGCTCTCGCATTAGTCAAGCCTGCTCTATTTATGAGAGTTAACTTGCATAAGCGGGCCGAGTCCCCTATCTTCATGAGAGTCAACTCTTATAAAGGAGTCTACAAGCCTGAATGACGACGACTTAGGCACCGCCATCGACGACCGTGAACGCCGATGGCACCGGCCCCGTGCCGGTTACCGTGACCGGGCGTGGCGAAGGCCGCCCCTTCCTGGTGCTGCACGGCGGGGGCGGGCCCCCAGTCGGTGGACGGTTTCGCGGAACTTCTGGCCACGTCCGGGCCGAACCAGGTCCTGGTCCCCGTGCATCCCGGGTTCGGCGGCACGCCGCGCCCGCCGGCCATGGACAGCATGGGCGCCCTGGCCCGGCTGTACGCGGGCCTGCTCGAGGAGCTCGGCCTGACCGGCGTGACGGTGATCGGCAACTCGATCGGCGGCTGGATCGCCGCCGAGATCGCATTGCTGGGCAGCCCCCGGGTCAGCGGTGTCGTCCTCGTTGACGCCGCCGGGCTGGAGATCGGCTCCCACCCGAGCGCCGATTTCTTCTCGCTCACCATGGACCAGGTCGCCGACCTGAGCTACTACCGGCCGGACGCGTTCCGCATCGACGTGACCAGCCTGCCCGAGCGGCCAGGGTGACGATGGCCGGGAACCGGGCCGCGCTGCAGGTCTACGGCGGGCCGGCCATGGCCGACCCGGGCCTGCTCGGCCGCCTGCCCGGCGTCACCGTGCCCACGCTCGTGGTCTGGGGCGAGGCTGACCGCATGATCCCGCTCGAGCACGGGCAGGCGTACGCGGCGGGCATCCCGGGGGCCCAGTTCGTGCTCATCCGGGAAGCCGGCCACCTGCCCCAGCTGGAAACCCCGGACCAGCTGCTCCAGGCGGTCCAGGATTTCACCGCCGTGCCCGGCCGCCGGCCGGCCCCGCACCGCGGCCCCCCAACCTTTTTTCCATCGTGGGCCCGGGCGGATGGCGAGCTGGCGCTGTCCGGGGCCGATCGAGCTGCGCATCCTGGAGGACGGCAGCACCACGGCGCACCGCCTGGGACTGGCCGAGATCATCATCGCCCCGCACACCGCCGGGCCGCCACAGCACCGGCATGCCCAGCACGATGAGGGCTTCTACGTGGTGGCGGGTACCGTCCGGTTCACCGTCGGCGAGAAGGCCTACGATGCCCCGCCGCGCACCCTGGTGATGATCCCGCCCGGTGCGCCGCACACGTTCGCCAACCCCGGCGACGAGCGGCCGTGATCCTCAACACGTTCACGCCCGACCTCTACCTGCAGTACTTCCGTGACCTGCGCGACCTGACCGCCTCGGGGCAGCCGCTCCCGGCCGGGGCGATCGAGGGCGTGATGGCGCGGTACGGCACCGTTCCCGCGACCGGCTTCGCGCCCTGAGCCCCCCGGCGGACGGACCGCGGCCCGTCCGCCGGGGGCGGCCCGCGGTGGAGGGCAGGGACGATACTGGCGGGGAGGAGCTCCGCCCGCCAGGACACGCCACGCGACCGGGAGAGGCACCGCACCATGAAGATCACTCTGGTCCAGGGTGACATCACCGAGCAGGACGCGGACGCCATCGTCAATGCGGCGAACTCGTCGCTGCTCGGCGGTGGCGGCGTGGACGGCGCCATCCACCGCCGCGGCGGCCCGGAGATCCTGGCCGGCTGCCAGGCGCTGCGCGCTGGGCAGTACCCGGATGGGCTGCCTGCCGGCCAGGCCGTGGCCACCACGGCGGGGCGGCTGCCGGCCCGGTGGGTGATCCACACCGTGGGGCCCGTTTACTCCCGGCGGGAGGACCGCAGTGCCCTGCTGGCGTCCTGCTACACCGAGTCGCTGCGGGTGGCCGACGCACTCGGTGCGCGGCTGGTCGCCTTTCCCGCCGTGTCCGCCGGGATCTACGGCTGGCCCGCGGACGACGCGGCCCGGGTCGGGCTCGCCGCCGTGCGGGCGGCGCGGACCGGCGTCCTGGAGGCGCGGTTCGTCCTGTTCACCGGCGCGATGCGGGACACCTTCGCCGCGGCCCTGGCCGCTCAGCCCGGCGGATGAGCCGTGGATGAGCGGCGCGGCGGCGCCGGCCGGGTGCCGTCCGGGCGCGGCTAGGATGTGCTCGTCGCCGCCGAGGGGAGGACACCGGTGTCCCAGCAATCGCCCCGCTTCCGCAGCGTGCTCGATCAGTTCGCCCCCTACAAGCCCGGCCGTCAGGTGTCCGGGCCGGATGGCCGTTCCCACAAGCTGTCCTCTAACGAGTCGCCCTTCGGGCCGCTGCCCGCCGTGCTGGAGGTGATCGCCGAGGCCGCCCAGGGGGTGCACCGGTATCCCGACAATGGCGCGGCCGCGCTGACGACGGCGATCGCGGACCGGTTCGGGATCGCGCCGGAGCACATCGCGGTCGGCTGCGGGTCGGTGGGGGTGACCCAGCAACTGCTCGAGGCCGCCGCCGAGCCGGGTGCGGAGGTGCTGTACGCCTGGCGCTCCTTCGAGGCCTACCCGACGCTGGCCGCCCTGTCCGGGGCCGATCCGGTGACGGTCCCGCTCCGCGGCGAGGTGCACGACCTGCCGGCCATGGCGGCCGCGGTCACCAGCCGCACCCGGGTGATCTTCGTGTGCAACCCGAACAACCCCACCGGCACCGTGGTGCACGCCGATGATCTCAGCCGGTTCCTCCGCCAGGTGCCCGGGGACTGCCTGGTGGTGCTGGACGAGGCGTACGCCGAGTACGTCCGCGACCCGGAGGTGCCGGACGGAATCCGGCTGTACCGCCAGTACCCCAACCTGGCCGTGCTGCGCACGTTCTCCAAGGCCTACGGCCTGGCCGGGCTGCGCACCGGGTTCCTGGTGGCGCAGCAGCCGGTGGCCGAGGCGGTCCGGAAGACCATGCTGCCGTTCACGGTGAACGCGGTGGCCCAGGCCGCGGCGATCGCGTCCCTGGCCGCCGAGGCGGAACTGCTGGAGCGGGTGGACCAGGTGGTCAAGGAGCGGTCCCGGGTCAGCGCTGAGCTGGCGGCCCAGGGCTGGACCGTGCCGTCCACCGAGGCCAACTTTGTGTGGCTGCGGCTGGGCCCCGACACCGGCGACTTCGCCGCCGCCTGCGAGCGGGCCGGGGTCAGCATCCGGCCGTTCGGCGCGGAGGGCGCCCGTATCTCGACCGGCGACCACGAGGCGAACGACGCGTTCCTCGCCGTGGCCCGTGCGTATCCGCGCCGTCACTGAACCGGCCAGAGCCTCCGCCCGTCACTGAACCGGGCCGCGCCGGTCAGCGCGCCGTGCGGCGCTCCAGCTTCTCGGTCACCAGCCGGTAGAACTGCCGCGGCCGTCCAGGCTGGGGCGTCCGGCTCGGCGGCAGCGGCCAGGCGAGCCCTTCCTCGACCAGTCCGTGCAGCAGCCGCCGCGCGGTCCGCGCGGTCACCCCGAGGACCCGGCCGGCCGTCTCCGCGTCCACCACCAGGGCGCTGTCGCTGCCGGCCAGCTTGTCGGCCAGCCGGGACAGGGTCTCCAGGCCCCGCGGCCGGGTGGGCTCCACCGGGGCGGCAGCCGGGTGCCGCGGCGCCGGCACCAGCGCGATGCCCTCCCGGTCCAGGGCGAACCCACGGCTGCCCGCGGCGACCTGTGACCGGGACAGCGCGGCCTGGGCGTGCGCCTCCGCGTCCTGCGCGGTGCGGCCCATCCCGATGCCGACTTCCACGGCGATGCCGAGTTCGGTGCGGGCCCGTTCGCTGAACGGGGGCACCCGGAACCCGTCGGTCGCCGCGGCCAGCGAGCCCCGTGTCGCCGTGACCAGGAAGCAGTGATCGCTCACCGGGCTGACCGAGGCGTGTATCCGCTGTGCCTCCTGGACCAGGAAGCGGTGCACGGTGAGCCGCAGTTCCTCCCGGGCGTGCCGGGGAGAGGACCGCCGTGCGGTGTCCCGCAGGGTAGGCACCTCCACCAGCGCCACCGCGAGCTGGGCCTCCTCCAGCCGCCGGTTGCCGGCCAGCAGGGTGGCGGTGCGCAGCGCGGCCCGGATCGCGCTGCTGGTCGGACGGAGGATGTGCACCGGCACGTCGGCCGCGGCCAGCCGCTGGGCCACCGACTGCAGGCAGGTGAAGGCGACAGTGATCTCCTCGCGCCGCCACAGCCGCTCGTGGAAGGCGGCCAGCGTGGCCGCGTTGGCCGCATCCTCGCGAACGTGCACGCGGTCCGCGGGCAGGCTGAGCTCGGCGAACGCGTCCTCGACGTCACTGCGGCTCAGCACGTCCACGCTGATCCGGCTGAGATCCTCGCCCCCGTCCCGGCTGGCCCGGAGCATGGCGGCATACAGGGCGCTGCCGGACAGCGGCACGTAGGTGGCAGGCACCCGGAGGGTCCCGGCCCGCCGCGCGTACTCGTAGGGAACCTGGCTGGCGAACAGGCAGGCGTCGACCCCGGGCCCGAGGCGCAGCACCTTGTCGGCGGCCTCCTGCTCGCTGCGGTACGCGGCCGCGACGAGCCGCCTGGCCGGTGCGGGCGCCGACCCGTTGGCGGCGGCCATCGACCCGGCCCCGGCGTGCCCGGCACCGCTGCTGAGCATGCCCGGCTGGGTGCCGGACAGCATGATCCGTTCGACCAGGTCGTGCGGCCCGACGACACCAATGGTCAGTTCGCCGGCTGGCTGGCGTTGGCCGGTCATGGCTGCCCGCCACCCCCGGCCGGCCGGCCACTGGATGCGGCATGCCGCATCCAGGCCCATGGCATCGGCCACTGGCCAGGCGGCCCGCTGGTCACTAAGGTGCTGCCGGCCGCGGGATACGGGGGGAGAGAAGTCACAGTGAGAGCCTTACGCTGCAAGGATTGCACGTTCGTATATTTCGTAACCCGCGGATGGCCTGCGGGGAAGGGAATCTGGCGACTGTTTCTCGCTACGTCACATTTTCAGGCTGGAAATGACCGGGGACGGTGACCGGCCGCGCCCGCGGCCAGCCACCGTCCCCGGTCAGTCATCCGTTCCTGGTCAGGCGGTTTCCTCGACGGTGATATCGGCACCCAGCGTGGTGAGCCGCTCGGCGACGGCCGCGTGCCCCCGGTCGATCAGGTAGCCGGGGGCCACCACCGTCTCACCCTCCGCACCCAGGCCGGCCAGGATCAGCGCGATGCCGGTGCGCAGGTCATGGGCGACCACCTTGGTTCCCCGGAGCATGGACGGGCCGTGCACGATGACCACGTTGCCGCTGTCCACCTCGACCTTCGCGCCCATTTTGTTCAGCTCGCCGACCAGGCCGTACCGGCCGTCGAAGATCGTCTCGCGGATGTAGCTGGTCCCGTCGGCCACGCAGCTCAGCGCCATGATCGGGGACTGCAGGTCGGTGGCGAAGCCAGGATACGGGCTGGTGATCACGTTGATCGGGCGCAGCGTGCGCTCCCGCCTGACCTGGAGGACCGCTCCCTTGGCGGAGAACTCCACGCCCATCTGCTCCAGCTTCCACCGCACTACCCCGAAATGTTCCAGGGAGGCACCGACCAGGTTCAGTTCCCCGCCGGTGATAGCGGCGGCCATCGCGAAGACGCCCGCGTCGATCCGGTCCGGCATCACGGTGTGCTCGGTGGCGGTGAGCTCGCTGACGCCGCGGACCGTCACGAACCCGGTGCCGCCCCCGCTGATGTCGGCGCCCATCTTGGTCAGGAACGCGATGACGTCGAGGACCTCCGGCTCCAGCGCGCAGTTGTCTATCACCGTCGTGCCGGGCGCCAGGCTGGCCGCCATGATCAGGTTCTCGGTGCCGGTGTGCGAGGGGGTGTCCAGGTAGAGGTGCGCACCGCGCATCTGCCCGGCCTTGATATGGATCCGGTCCTCGCCCTCCTCCACCGTCGCGCCGAGACGGGCGAAGCCGCGGTAGTGGAAGTCGAGGTTCCGGCTGCCCAGATTGCAGCCGCCGATGCCCTCGATGACGGCCTCGCCCAGGCGGTGCAGCAGGGCGGGGACGAACAGCACCGAGCCACGGAACCGGCGGGCGATCTCGGCCGGCATCACGGGGCTGGTCAGGTTGGAGGCATCCACCACCAGGGTGCGTTCGGACTCATGGAACTTCACGACCGCGCCCACCGCTTGCGCCAGCTCCACTGCCCGGCGGACGTCCTCGATGGGCGGGACGTTGCGCAGCACCGTCCGTCCTTCGCCGGTCAGCAGCGAAGCGGCGATCATCTTGAGCGCGGCGTTCTTGGCGCCCTGGACGAAGACCGTGCCCTGGAGCGGTGTCCCACCGCGTACGCGGTAGCAGGTCTCGGGGCCAATGGTCATGGGGCAAAAGCTCCTGTCCTTCGGAAACGCGACGTGGCGGCGGGCCGCCTGTCCCGGCAAATAGCTGCCCTGTGCCCAGCCAGCTTCTGGCCAGCGGGCCGACGGGAAGCCTGGTGCGTCATCAAGGCCAGTATTCCACCGCCCTGCCCAGCTCTCGGCCTGAGCCGGAGACGGGTCCGCCGCGCCGCGTTGAGCTAGCTGCGCGGGGCCGCCGCCGGCAGTGCCACGGCAGTCATACCCACTGCCGCCCAGTGATGCGCTCATATGCCTCGATGTAGCTTGCGCGAGTCTGCTCGACGATATGGCCAGGCAAGGGCGGGGGCGGTTCGCGGTCCCGGTGCTCCCAGCCGGCCTCGGGCGAGTCTAGCCAGTCCCGGACGATCTGCTTGTCGAATGACACTTGCGGCTTACCGGGCTGCCATTGACTGGCAGGCCACAGCCGGGAGGAATCCGGTGTGAGAACCTCGTCACCCAGCAGCAGCCGGCCGCCGGCGTCGAAGCCGAGCTCGATTTTCGTGTCGGCCACCAGGATGCCGTGCCGCGCGGCGATCTCCGCGCCCCGCCGGTAGACCAGCAGGGTGATCCGGCGCAGCTCGGCGGCGGTGTCGCCGCCGACCGCGGCGGCCACCGCCTCGAACGGGACGTTCTCGTCATGCTGGCCGAGCGGCGCCTTGGTGGCCGGGGTGAAGATGGGCTCCGGCAGCCGTGATCCCTCGGCCAGCCCGGCCGGCAGCGGCACCCCGCAGACCGCCCGGGCCTGCACGTATTCCCGCCACCCGGACCCGGCCAGGTAGCCGCGGGCCACGCACTCGAACGGGACCATGGACAGCCGGCGGCAGGCCATCGCGCGCCCGCCGAACTCCGCCGGGATGTCGGTGTCCACCAGGTGGTTGGGCACGTCGCCGGCGAGCTGCTCGAACCACCACAGCGACAGCTGGGTGAGAATCTTCCCCTTGTCCGGGATCGGGGTCTGCAGCACGTGATCGTAGGCGGAGATGCGGTCGGACGCCACGATGAGCAGCACGCCGTCGTCGCGCTCGTAGACGTCGCGGACCTTGCCGGAGTACAGCAGGGTGACCGGGCGGGTCACGTGAGGCGCTCCAGCCGCTCGAAGACCGGCCCGAGCCGGGACACGTACCTCTCCGGCCGGCTGACCTCATCCAGCCTGTCCTCGTCGAGCGTGTGGCCGCTGGCGGCCGCCTGGGCTCGGAGCGCCTCGCGCAGCGGGGTGCCCGACTGCCAGGTCTCCATGGCCGCGGCCTGGACCAGCGTGTAGGCGTCCTCGCGGGACAGCCCGGTGTCGACCAGCGCGAGCAGGATGCTGGAGGTGTAGATGAGGCCGCCGGTGGACTCCAGGTTGGCCCGCATCCGGGCCGGGTCCACCACCAGCCCCTCGACCAGGCCGGTGGTCAGGTGCAGCAGGTAGTCGGTGGCGATGGCCGCATCGGGCAGCGCGATCCGCTCCGCACTGGAGTGCGAGATGTCCCGTTCGTGCCACAGCGGGATGCCCTCCAGCACCGGCGTGACGTAGCCGCGGACGACCCGGGCCAGGCCGCAGATCCGCTCGGAGCGGATCGGGTTCTTCTTGTGCGGCATCGCGGACGAGCCCTTCTGGCCGGCCCGGAACGGCTCGGCCAGCTCGCGCACCTCGGTCCGCTGACCGTGCCTGACCTCCAGCGCGATCGCCTCGCACACGGTGGCGGTCACCGCGAGCGCGTTGATCCACTCGGCGATGCCGTCCCGGAACACCACCTGGGTGGCCACATCGGCCGGGCGCAGCCCCAGCTCCGGCATGACGGTGGCCTCGATGGCCGGGTCGATGTTGGAGTAGGTGCCGACCGGCCCGGACAGCTTGCCCACCGACACCGCCTCGCGGGCACGGGCCAGCCGGTCCCGGCTGCGCGCCATGGCGAAGGCGAAGTCGGCCACCCGGTGCCCCCACACGTCCGGCTCGGCGTGGATGCCGTGCGTCCGGCCCACCCGCAGCGTGCCGCGGTGCGCCAGGCCGTGCTCGCGGAGCGCGGCGACCAGCCGGGTGGCCCTGGCCACCAGCAGGTCGGTGGCCTCGCCCAGCTGCACCGCCAGCGCGGTGTCCAGCAGGTCGGACGAGGTCATCCCGTAGTGCACCCAGGCGGCGGCCTCACGCGGGGTGGTGTTGTCCGCCCACGCGGTCAGGAACGCGATCACGTCGTGCTCGGTGACGGCTTCCACGGCGGCGACCGCTTCAGCCGAGGGCGCCTTCGCGGCACGAACCGCGTCCACCGACTCGCCCGGCACGGTCCCGGCCTTCGCGTGGGCCTCCAGGACCAGGGTCTCCACCCGGCACCAGAGCTCGTACTTGTGGGCCTCACTCCAGACCTTGCCCATCTCGGGCAGCGTGTAGCGCTCGATCACAGGCTCTATCTTCGCCTACCGGGGCTGATGGGCCGTCCGCCCGGCGCCCGGCTGTCCCGCCCCTGGGCTGCCCCGGCCCAGCCGCCGGGTCGGCTATCCCGGCCCGGCTATCCCGGCCCGGCGGGCGTCCAGCGGCGTTCCGCGGCCAGCAGCCCCGCCAGCCCGGCCAGCAGCACGACCAGCTGGGCCTCGACCGCCACCAGGGCGCCCAGGGCCGCGGTGGCCAGGGCGAAACCGGCCGTGACCAGCCGGGGCCACGCCGGGCCGGCAGCGGTCCCGCCGTCCCGGTCCCCGCTGAACCGGAAGTGGCTGGCGTGGGCCGCGTTACGCCTGCGGTCCCGCCATCCCGGCCCTCGGGTGAGTTCTGCGGCTCGTGGCCGGGGTCCACGGGTCAGCCTGTGGCGGCGTGCGCGGCGGCCTGGGCCGCGATGTCGGTCCGGTACCAGCCGCCCCGCATCTCGACCTGGGCTGCCGCCTGGTAGGCCGCCTCCCGGGCAGCGGCCAGGTCAGGGCCGCTGCCCACTACGTTGAGCACCCGCCCCCCGGACGAAACCAGCTGACCGGCTCCGTCGGTCGCGGTACCGGCGTGCAGCAGGTAAGCGCCGGGGGTGCGTTCGGCCTGATCGAGACCGGTGATCCGGTCACCGCGCGCCGGCTGGCGCCGGGTAGTTCTCCGCCGCGATCACGACCGTGACCGCGGCACCGGGCGCCCAGTCCAGGGCGGGGGCACCGGCCAGCGAGCCGGAGGCCGCCGCGGCCAGCAGCCCGGCCAGCGGGGTGGCCAGGCGGTCGAGCACGACCTGGGTCTCCGGGTCACCGAACCGGGCGTTGAACTCCACGACCCGCAGGCCGGCCGCGGTCAGGCTCAGGCCGGCATAGAGCAGGCCACGGTACGGCGTGCCGCGGCGGCGGAGTTCGTCCACGGCCGGCTGGAGCACGGTCCGCCGCACCTCCTCGGCCAGCCCGGCCGGGGCCCAGGGCAGCGGGGCGTAGGCGCCCATTCCGCCGGTGTTCGGCCCGAGATCCCCGTCCTGGGCCCGCTTGAAGTCCTGCGCAGGCAGCAGCGGGACGGCGGTGGCCCCGTCCGCCAGCGCGAACAGCGACACCTCCGGGCCGTCCAGGTACTCCTCGATGACCACGGTGCCGCACGCCGCCGCGTGCTCCCGCGCCGTGGCCAGGTCCGTGGTCACCACCACGCCCTTGCCGGCGGCCAGTCCGTCCGCCTTGACCACGTACGGCGGCCCGAACTCGGCCAGCGCGGCCTCCGCCTCGGCCGCGCTGGTGCAGGTGCGCGCCTGGGCGGTCGGGATCCCCGCGGCCAGCATGATCCGCTTCGCGTAGGACTTGGACCCCTCGATCGCGGCCGCCCGGCGGCTCGGCCCGAAGCAGGAGATCCCGGAGGCCCGCAGCGCGTCCGCCACCCCGGCGACCAGCGGTGCCTCGGGGCCGACCACCACCAGGTCAGCCCCGACCGCCCGGGCCAGCCCGGACACCTGGCCAGGATCGGTGACGTCGGCCGGGTGCAGGTGGGCGAGCGCCGCGATACCCGGGTTACCGGGCGCCGCGTGCAGGCCGGTGACGTCTGGGTCGGCGGCCAGTGCCCGGGCCAGCGCATGCTCGCGGCCGCCGGATCCGAGGATGAGAACTCGCACGCCGTGAGCCTACCGGCGGTGGCCCGGCGGCCGGCGGCCGCGGCGGCGGCCAGGCCAGCGGCGGCAGCGGGGGTGCGGGCCAGGCGAGGGGCGCGGGCCAGGCGAGGGGTGCGGGCCAGGCGAGGGGCGCGGGTCAGGCGAGGGGGCGCAACTGCAGGGTCTGATCGCGGCGCGGGCCGGTGCCCACGGCGGCGACCGGGGCGCCGATCATGTCCTCCAGGGCCTTCACGTACGCCTGCGCGTTCCGGGGCAGGTCCGCGAGTTCCCGCGCGGCCGAGATGTCCTCCCACCAGCCGTCCAGGTACTCATACACCGGGGTGGCGTGATGGAAGTCGGTCTGCGTCATCGGGATCTCCTCGTACCGGGTGCCGCCCACCTCGTAGGCCACGCAGACCGGGACCTTCTCCAGCCCGGAAAGCACGTCCAGCTTGGTGATGAAGTAGTCGGTGATCCCGTTCACCCGGGTCGAGTAGCGGGCGATCACGGCGTCGAACCAGCCGGTGCGCCGGGCGCGGCCGGTCGTCACCCCGTACTCGCCGCCCGCCTTGCGCAGCCACTCTCCCTGCGCGCCGGTGAGTTCGGTGGGGAAGGGCCCGGCACCGACCCGGGTGGTGTACGCCTTGAGGATCCCGATCACCTTCGTGATCCGGGTGGGGCCGATGCCCGCGCCCGCGCAGGCGCCGCCGGCCGTGGGCGACGACGAGGTGACGAACGGGTAGGTGCCGTGGTCCACGTCGAGCAGGGTCGCCTGCGCGCCCTCCAGCAGCACAGTCTCGCCCTCGTCCAGGGCCTTGTTCAGCACCAGGCCGGTATCGGCCACGTAGGGCCGGATCTGGTCCGCGTAGCCCAGGTACTCCGTGGCGATGGCGTCAGCCTCGATGCCCCGGCGGTTGTACACCTTGGTCAGCACCTGGTTCCGCTCGCGCAGCACCAGTTCCAGCTTCTGGCTGAGGATGCCCGGGTCGAGCAGGTCCTGGACCCGGATGCCGGTGCGGGCGACCTTGTCCGCATAGGTCGGGCCGATGCCACGGCCGGTGGTACCGATCCGGGCGCTGCCCAGGTAACGCTCGGTGACCTTATCCAGGGCCCGGTGGTAGGGCATGATCAGGTGGGCGTTGGCCGAGATGAGCAGCCGCTCGCAGGACACGCCCCGCTCGCGCAGGCCGTCGATCTCGCGCAGCAGCACCTCGGGATCGATCACCACCCCGTTGCCGATGACCGGGGTGACCTGCGGCGACAGCACACCGGAGGGCAGCAGGTGCAGGGCGTAGCTGTCATCGCCGATGACCACCGTGTGGCCCGCGTTGTTCCCCCCTGGTAGCGGACCACGTACTGGACGCGGTCGCCGAGCAGGTCGGTCGCCTTGCCCTTGCCCTCGTCACCCCACTGTGCGCCCACGAGCACAATGGCCGGCATCTGACCAGCCCCTTCCAGGCCTCGCCCCAGGCGGCCGTGCCCGGGCCGGGCCCGGGCCGTCCCCGGGACCTCGCCCCGGGCCTGACCCCGCTTGCGCTGTCTGAGGTTACTCCACGTCCCGGCGGCCGGTTCCGGCTGGCCGTGCCGACGTGCGCAGACGGCTTCCGGGCGTGGGCTGGTGGATGGCCGGTGCGGCTGGGGCCAGGGCTGGTGACTGGATCAGGTTCCCGCCAGGGCGGCTACGGCGGTGCTGCTGCTGTCGCTCAGGAACTCCGCGCAGCGCTGCTCCTCATCGGTCTCGCCAATGGCCCCGGCCGCGCGGCCCAGCGCGTGCAGCGACCGGAGGAAGCCCCGGTTCGGCTCATGTTCCCAGGGGATCGGGCCATGCCCCTTCCACCCGGACCGGCGGAGCAGGTCCAGGCCACGGTGGTAGCCGGTCCGGGCGAAGGCGTACGCCGTGACCCAGTCCTGCCGGTCCAGCGCCTGTTCCGCCAGGGCGGCCCAGGCGGCCAGGCAGGCCGGGTCCTCGGCGGCCACGGTGGCGGGGTCGGCCCCCGCCTCGAGCCGCTCATCAGCGGGATCGGGGGGCAGGTAGGTGGCGGGCGGCCCGCCCAGCAAGTTCCGGTGGTCCATTCCCCCATCCTGCCGTGTCCCCGCCCCCGCCGCGCCCTACGGGCCCGCACTCGCCCCCGCTGCCTGCGGCCGCGCCCCCGCCACCCCTGCGGCCCGGCCACGTCGGCCCCACTCGCGCCGGATCGGATGACATATCACCCCAACGTTCTGCCAGGAGCCCGCAAAGCCGACAAATAGCCGCAACGCCGGGGTGAAGAGTGAGCAGGCGCCGCAATTCTGGAGTGAAGAGTCCGTTGCCCCACGCGGGAAATGTCAGGGGTGCGGGTCAGGGTGGGGGCGTGGAATTCCAGGTTGGGCCGGCGCGGGTTCGTGGGGTGATGACCACCGCGGGGCTGCGGGCCGTCGGCTTATCGGCTGGCCAGATTCACCGGCTTGCCCGTAACGGGAGCTTGCGCCCGCTGCGTGGTGCTGTCTGGGCACCGACGGCGCTGGTCGAATCCCTGGCCGTGGGGCAGCCGGGTGAGCACCTGCTCCGGGTGGCCGCTGCAACTATCAGTACCGGGGCCTACGCGGCTGGTAGTCATCGTTCGGCGGCAACGATCCACGGTCTGGGGTTGCCCGGGCCGCGGCCGGGTGCCCAGGTTGAGCTAACCCGGGCACCTGATGGCCCCGGTAGCAGGAGCCGGCGCCCGGACATTGTCCTCCATGTGGCGGCTCTCCCAGCGGACCAGGTGACTGCGCAGCGCGGCGTTCCGCTGACGACCGTGGCCCGGACCGTGATCGATCTCGCCCGGTGCCGGCCATTCGCGGAAGGAGTGGCGGTCGCCGATTCGGCGCTGGCCGGGGGCAAGGCAACGCGCGGCGAGCTTGACTCGGTTCTGGCCAGTTGCGCCCGGTGGCCCGGCATCCAGCAGGCCCGGCGGGTGACCGCGTTCGCCGATCCCCGGGCCGAGTCGGTGCTGGAGTCACTCGGCCGGGTCGCGTTCCATCAAGCGGGCCTGCCCCCGCCTGACCTGCAGGTCTGGGTAGGGGACGATGGCGAGATCATCGGCCGGGTGGACTTCCTGTGGCGGCAGTACGCCGTGATCGCCGAGGCGGACGGGGCCATCAAGTACGCGAACCCGCAGCGGGCGCGGGCGCAGCTGGACCGCGACGCCAGGCTGCGCGCGGCCGGCTATGAGGTGGTGCACTTCACCTGGCCGGAGATCACCCAGGTACCCGGCAGGTGGCGTCGGCGGTGGCCGCCGCGTTCCAGCTCTCCGCGGCCCGCCGTCACGCCCGGGGCTGAGTCATGCCCGGGGCTGAGTCATGCCCGGCCCCGGGCCGCGACGCAGGCTCAGGCCATCCGGTTGCCCGCCGCGAGCAGGTCCTCGCAGGCGTGGGTCACCCGGGCCGCCATGCCGGACTCGCCAGCCTTGCCCCAGGCCCGGGGGTCATACATCTTCTTGTTGCCGACCTCGCTGTCGACCTTCAGCACGCCGTCGTAGTTGCGGAACATGTGGTCCGCGACCGGCCGGGTGAACGCGTACTGGGTGTCGGTGTCCACGTTCATCTTGACGACGCCGTAGGAGATCGCCTCCCGGATCTCCTCCAGGGCAGAACCCGACCCGCCGTGGAACACGAGGTTGAACGGCTTCTCCTGGCCGTACTTGCTGCCGACCGCCTCCTGGATGTCGCGCAGGATGGACGGCCGGAGCGTGACGTGGCCGGGCTTGTACACGCCGTGCACGTTGCCGAAGGTGGCGGCCAGCAGGTACCGGCCCCGCTCACCGAGCCCGAGCGACTCCGCGGTGGCCAGCGCGTCCTCCGGGGTGCTGTACAGCTTCTCGTTCATCTCGCCGGTGACGCCGTCCTCCTCACCGCCGACCACGCCGATTTCCAGTTCCATGACCGTCCGGGCCCGGGCGCACTCGTCGAGCAGTTCGCTGGCGAGCGCGAGGTTCTCGTCCAGGGGCACGGCCGAGCCGTCCCACATGTGCGAGTTGAACAGCGGATCCTCGCCCCGGGCCACCCGCTCCTGGGACAGCTTGACCAGGGGGCGCACGAAGCCGTCGAGCTTGTTCTTGGGGCAGTGATCGGTGTGCAGGGCGATCTGCACCGGGTACTTCGCCGCGACGGCCCGCGCGTAGCTGGCGAGGGCGATGGACCCGGTCACCATGTCCTTGACCGCCGAGCCAGACAGGTACTCCGCGCCACCGGTGGATACCTGGATGATCCCGTCGCTCTCCGCGTCGGCGAACCCGCGCAGCGCCGCATTGAGCGTCTGGCTGGAGGTCACATTGATGGCCGGGTAGGCAAAGCCGCGTTCCTTGGCCCGGTCGAGCATCTGCGCGTAGACCTCTGGAGTGGCTATAGGCATAACGATCGGCTCCCTGTGTAGTACGTGCTGTCTAGTATCCGTGAATGGGTCCGGGGCCGGCAGTGCCGGAAGGCCCATGATGGAACTCTGGCTGGTTAAGGGTCTCCCAAAGCTGGCCCGCTGCGCACCGCAGCACTCCCGGGATGCGGTACAACAGTGAGCTATGGAGAGCTTTCTCAGCCAGTGGGGCCTCGCCGCCGTCTTCCTGTTCGGCTTCCTCGAGGCGTGCTGCGTCCCGATCCCGTCGGAGATCACTTTCGGCTTCGCCGGGGTACTGGCTGGCGAGGGACGGCTGAACATCGTCGCGGTGATCATCGTCGGGACGCTGGCCGAGCTCATCGGCTCGTTCGTCTCGTACACCGTGGGCCGGGTGGCCGAGCGGCCGCTGGTCTCCCGGTTCGGCCGCTATCTGCTGATCACCGAGCGGGACATCGACCGCGCGGAACACTTCCTCGCCGGGCGCGGCGTGTGGGCGGTGCCGGTCGGCCGGGCGCTGCCGGTGGTGCGCACGTTCATCTCGATCGTGGCCGGGTTCACCAAGATGCCCGCGCTGCTGTTCGGCGTGCTCAGCCTCATCGGCACGGCGATCTGGGTGACCGCGATCTCGATGGTCGGCTACGGGCTGAGCAGCACCTGGCAGAGCATCGCGCACGGCATCGCGCTGGCCGGGTACCTGATCGTGGCCGTCGCGGTCATCGCCATCGCCGCGTTCGTGATGTACCGGCTGCGTGAGGTGCGCAAGGAGAACGCCGAGGCGGCCGCCGCGGGTGGCCCCCCGCCGCACCGCCACCGGGCCGACCCTCAGTCCAGGCCCAGATCCCCGATGTCGTAAGCCGCGAGGAACGGGAGGCCGTGCGCGGTGACCGGGCCCCGGGCGCCGCGTTCCACGATCACGGCCACGCCCACCACCTGCGCCCCGGCCTCGCGCAGCGCGTCCACCGCGGTAAGCACGGACGCCCCCGTCGTCGAGGTGTCCTCGACGGCGAGCACCCGGCGCCCGGCGACGTCGGGACCCTCGATACGCCGCTGCAGGCCGTGCGCCTTCCCTTCTTTCCTCACAACGAAGGCGTCCAGCGGCTGCCCGGCCGCGCTGGCGGCATGCAGCATGGAAGCGGCAACCGGGTCGGCGCCCAGGGTGAGGCCGCCGACCGCGTCGTAGTCCAGGCCGGCGGTGAGGTCGAGCATCACCCGCCCGGCCAGCGGCGCGCCCTCCCCGCTGAGCAGCACCCGGCGCAGGTCGATGTACCAGGTCGCCCGCTGGCCGGAGGAGAGCACGAAGTCGCCGTGGACGACGGCCTTGTCCTTGATTATCTGCAGCAGGTCATCGCGGTCGGTCACGGCTGAGCAGCCTACCCAGTGCAGCGGGCCCGGGGGCTACGGGTGAGCCCCGCGTCCAGGGCAGGCCGCCAGGCCCGGCTCTGCGGCCCCGCCCCGGCTACTGCAGGCCATCCAGGATGGCCTGCTCCTTGGCGGGGTCCAGGCCCAGGCCGGGCCGCCGGGGGAAGCCGTCCGGGACGCCGCCGGCCGCCGCGAATTCCCGGCGCAGCCAGGTCCAGGTGTCCCGCACCGTGTCGGTGAGCGGCCGGTACCTGATCCCGGTCCGCAGCGCGCGGTCCCCGCTGACCTCCCAGGCCGCCGCGAGTTCCGGGATCGCCGGAGTCCACATGGGCAGCTCCATCCAGGGCCCGGCCCCCGCGGCCAGCAGCGCCTCGTCGGGCACCCAGCGCAGCCGCACGGGAGCGCGGCGGTCCGCCTTCGTCACCTCGCCGCAGGCGGCCAGCAGGTCTCCGAGGGTCACCCCGGCCGGGCCGGGCACGTTCATGACGCCCGGGATGCCGCGCCGGGTGTTGTCCAGCACCCACGAGGCGAGATCGCGGGCGTCGGTGACCCGCAGTGGCTGGCTTGGCCGGCCCGGGGCCAGCACTGTCCCGCCGCGCGCGATCCGGGCCAGCCACCAGGGCAGGCGCCCGACGTTCTCGTGCGGGCCGACGATCAGGCCGGGCCGGACGATCAGGTGGTGATCTGGCATCGCTTCCGCCACGGCGCGCTCCGCGCCGGCTTTGAGACGGCTGTACCCGAGTTCCTCCTCGCTGCCCGCCGCGTCGGCCGGGCAGTCCAGCACCGCGGAGTCCTCGGTGACCGGCTCCGGGCCCTGCTCGCGGTATACGGAAACCGTCGATATGTAGGTGTAGTGCCGCACCCGCCCGGCCAGCAACCGGGCTGCCGCCGCCACGTGCACGGGTGCGATCGACGAGGTGTCCACGGCCACATCGAAATCTCGCTCCGCCACCCTGAGCAGGTCTGGGTAGCTGGTACGGTCTCCGTGCAACGCCTCGGCACCCGGCCGGGGCTCGCCGCTCAGCCCCCGCGAGAAGGTCGTGACGTCATAGCCACGCCGGACCGCTTCGTCCACGATGGCACGCCCGAGGAACCGGGTCCCTCCGAGAACCAGAAGTCGCATGCCGGAAGATTCTGCCGGGCCAGGAGCAGTCGCCGCGGAAGCTTCTGCCGAGAGCGGACTTCTCCGGCAAGGGTGCCCGCGACCTGCGTGCGATCCACCACAATGGCGGCTGGGCGCTGGTAACGTCTCGCGTCGAGGGAAGGACGGTGTCGCGTGGATCGGTGCGCGCTGTTCGTGGACGCGGGCTACGTGCTGGCGGATGGCGCGATGGCCGTCCACGGAACCCGCCACCGAGAGTCCGTATCCTGGGATTACGCAGGCCTTCTCCAGTTCCTGGGGACCATTGCCCGAGAGCGGACGAGCCTCCCGTTGCTGCGTTGCTACTGGTACGAGGCAACGGTTGAGGGCCGCCGCACGTCCGAGCATGACGCCCTCGCGGACCTGCCCGGGCTGAAGCTGCGGCTGGGCCGGATGCGCCCGGGCCGGCGGGAGGGCGTGGAGGGCGAGATCCGCCGCGACCTGTCCACCCTGGCCCGGAACAACGCGATCAGTGACGCACTGCTGGTCAGCGCGGAGGAGGATCTGGCCCAGGTCGTCGCGGACGTTCAGGACCTGGGCATCCGGGTGCTCATCGTGCACATTACGGTCGGCGGCAACTGGACCATCTCCCGCAGCCTGCGGCAGGAATGTGACGACATCATCGAGATCGGCGAAGGGCATCTGCGACCGTACACCGAGCTGGTGTCCGGGCCTGAGGCGCTCACCGCCGGGGAGCCTTACCAGCTGGCGGTGACCGCGGGCCGGGCACTCACCAACGGGCACGGGCCGGTGGTCGGCCCACTCGGTCACCAGGCTCTGGGGGCCGGGGCAGCTCCCGCCCCTCCGGCCATCTACACCTCGCCCGTGGTGGCGGAGTACCAGCGGACGGCGCAGCCGATGGCCAGTGCCCCGCAGGCGCCGCCGCTGCCCCGCCGGGAGCACACCGGATCCATCGAGCGCCCGGGCATGCCGGGCACGCGCGGCCGTGCCGAGCAGTCAGGCGCCGCGGCCCTGCCCGGCGCCTCCGGCGGCCTGGCCGACCCGCTCGGCCAGGCGGGCATGACGCCGCCGCGGGGACAGGACCAGGCCGGCCCGGCACGCGGGCAGCAGGACGCGGCGGCCCAGCAGCGGATGCCCAGCGCACAGCCGTCCGGGCAGCAGCAGGACGTACGGGCCCAGCAGCAGGCCATGAATGCCCCAGCGGGCCTGGCGGGGCAGCCACAGCCAGGACCGGCCCAGCCAGGCATGCCGGACACATCCCCAGGATTGGCGATGCCGCCGCAGCAGCAGGTTCCGGGCCAGCCCAGCTTGCCGGGTCTGCCTGGCGCCGGGCATCCCGGGATGACCGGGCAGCCGTCGATGCCGGGTCAGCAACTGCCGGGCATGCCCGGGGCCGCCCAGCAGGGCATGGGCGCCCAGCAGGGCATCCCGGGAATGGCCGGCCAGCCGGGTATGCCCGGACTGCCGGGCCAGCCGGGCATCTCAGGCCAGCCGGGCCAGCCGGGTCTCAGTGGCCCGCCCAGCCACCCGGGCCTGCACGCCGCCCCGGGCCTGCCGTCAGGACCGCCGTCCTCGCCCGGGCTGCCCGACCCGCGGTCACGCGGGGCTCATGCCCAGCAGCCGCGGGAGGATCAGGGCGCCAGCCTGTACCAGGCACCGCCGTCCGACCCGGCCGGGTCGTTCCGCGGTCCGGCCCAGGATGTGCCCGCGGCCAACGGGGTACCGCGGCAGCCGATGACCGGACCCGCGGGCCTGCCGGGCGGCCAGCAGGGCTCTTCCCGTCCGTACCAGCAGGGCCCGTACGGCGTGCTGCCCCCCGAACAGCTCATGCCCGGGCAGTTCCCGCCCTCCCCGGCCGCGAACCCGGCCTACGTGCCGCCGCAGGGTTCCTACAGCGGGGCGCCTCCCTCCAGCCCCGGGGGCCCTGTCCCCCCGGGCCAGGCACTCCCCCTCGCCGACGCGGTCCAGGCCGCTCACGCCGAGGGATTTGAATTCGGTCAGTCGGTGGCTCGCGAGGCCCCGGCGCTCTGGCTGGAGGCCGTACTTGCCCGTAAGCCGCGGATGCCCTCAGACCTGGAAGCAAGGTTGCTGCAGGACTCGGCGCTGCCGATCGATTCGCTCCTGCACGACGAGACCCGGCATGCGCTCCGGCGCGGCTTCTGGGACGCCTTGGAACGTTCGCGACGATAGCGTGGTTTCCCCGTGACTGAGTTCGTTCGTGGCGTTGGAACTGGTCCCCGGCTGGGTACGTCCGGTGACGTGGTGCTGCTGACTCGCGACCTGTTCGATGCGATCGAGTTCGACGCTGCCTTCACCGGTGATCACCGGGCGGCCGCCGAGCAGATGATCAATCTCGCCGTTACCGGCACGCAGACTCGCGAGTTTCCCCGGGCCGAGGCCTACCTGCGGGCCGGTGAGCAGTGGCTGCTGGCCGACGAACCGGCCGCGGCGGCCGACGGATTCCAGCGTGCCCTGGACGACGGGGGTGCCGCCTTCATCGATCCGCGGGTACCGCTCGCCCGGGCGCTGTTCATGATGGAGCGGCCGTCCGAGGCGGAGGCGCTCATCCGGCAGATCGAGCGGGAGCAGCCGGCCGATCCCCGCATCTACGACCTGGTGGCCGAGCTCCTGGTAGAGCAGTCCGACCTGACCGGCGCGCTGCGCTGGGCGACGACCGGGGTCGGGCTGTGCCTAGGCCGGCTGGGCGCTGGCTGGGATGCCGGGATGGCTGTCCCGGCTCCCAGCCTTGCTATGCCCTCAGCCGGGGGTGACCCCACCGAGCTGCGCCTCCTGCTCACCCTGCGCTACCGGATCCGCAACGACCTCGGGCTGCCCGAGGACGATTACGACAAGCTGCTCGACGAGCTGCCGTCCGGCCCGGCTACCCCGGCCGGGGACAGCTGACCCCGGCGCACGGTCAGCGCGTCCGACGCGGTATCCAGGTCCACCAGCACCTGGTCACCGTCGTTCACCTCGGCGGACAGCAGCGCCCGGGCGAGCTGGTCGCCGATGGCCGACTGGATGAGCCGGCGTAGCGGGCGCGCCCCGTAGATCGGGTCGAACCCGGTCAGCGCCAGCCATTCCCGGGCCGCCGGCGTGACGGCCAGGGTGAGCCGGCGGTCGGCCAGCCGCTTGGCGAGCCGTGCGACCTGCAGATCGACGATCCTGCTCAGTTCCTCGGTGGACAGTGAGTCGAACAGGATGACGTCGTCCAGCCGGTTCAGGAACTCAGGCTTGAATGTCGCCTGGACCACCTTCATCACTGCGTCCTGCTTCGACTCCTCGCTGAGCCCCGGGTCGGCGATGAACTGCGAGCCGAGATTGGAGGTGAGGATCAGGATCGTGTTCCGGAAGTCCACCGTCCGGCCCTGCCCGTCGGTGAGCCGGCCGTCATCCAGCACCTGGAGCAGGATGTCGAAGACCTCCGGGTGCGCCTTCTCCACCTCATCCAGCAGGACCACGCAGTAGGGGCGGCGCCGGACGACCTCGGTCAGCTGCCCGCCTTCCTCGTACCCGACGTAGCCGGGCGGGGCGCCGACGAGCCGGGCCACGGAATGCTTCTCGCTGTACTCGCTCATGTCGATGCGGACCATGGCGCGCTCGTCGTCGAACAGGAATTCGGCCAGCGCCTTGGCCAGCTCGGTCTTGCCCACCCCGGTCGGGCCGAGGAACAGGAAGGAGCCAGCCGGGCGGTCCGGGTCGGCCACACCCGCCCGTGACCTGCGGACCGCGTCGGACACGGCCTGGACGGCCCGGGCCTGGCCGATGATGCGGCGGCCCAGTTCGTCTTCCATCCGCAGCAGCTTGCCGGTCTCGCCCTCCAGCAGCCGGCCGGCCGGGATGCCGGTCCACGCGGACACCACGTCGGCCACGTCGTCCGGGCCGACCTCCTCCTTCACCATCGGCGCTCCGGTGCCGCCGGTCCCGTCCGGGCCGGTCCCCGGCTCCTCGGCGGCCGCGTTGGCCGCGGCGGCGAGCTCAGCCTCCACCGTGGGGATCTCGCCGTACATGATCCGCGAGGCGGTGGCGAAGTCAGCATCCCGCTGGGCGCGCTCCGCCTGGCCCCTGAGGTCGTCGATCCGCTGCTTCAGCTCGCCAACCCGGTTCAGGCTGGACTTCTCCCGGTCCCAGCGGGCCAGCAGGGCGGTCAGCTGCTCCTGCCGGTCGGCCAGGTCGGCCCGGAGCCGCTCCAGCCGCTCCTTACTGGCCGGGTCGCCTTCCCGGGCCAGGGCCATTTCCTGCATCTTCATCCGGTCCACCGACCGCTGCAGCTCGTCGATCTCGACCGGCCGGGAGTCGATCTCCATCCGCAGCCGGGACGCGGCCTCGTCGATGAGGTCGATGGCCTTGTCCGGCAGGAACCGGGCGGTGATGTAACGGTCCGACAGCGCCGCCGCGGCGACCAGGGCAGCGTCCGATATCTGCACCTTGTGGTGCGCCTCGTAGCGGCCCTTGAGCCCGCGCAGGATGGCGATGGTGTCCTCGACCGACGGCTCGCCGACGAAGACCTGCTGGAACCGGCGCTCCAGGGCCGGGTCCTTCTCGATCCGCTCGCGGAACTCGTCCATGGTGGTGGCACCCACCATGCGCAGCTCGCCGCGGGCCAGCATCGGCTTGAGCATGTTGCCCGCGTCCATCGCGCCTTCCGCGGCGCCGGCCCCGACCACCGTGTGCAGTTCGTCGATGAACGTGATGACCTGGCCCTCGCTCTGCCGGATCTCGTTGAGCACGGCCTTGAGGCGTTCCTCGAACTCGCCGCGGTACTTCGCGCCGGCCACCATGGCCCCCAGGTCGAGGGAGACCAGCCGCTTGCCCCGCAGGGACTCCGGCACGTCACCGGCCACGATGCGCTGGGCCAGCCCCTCGACCACCGCGGTCTTGCCCACCCCGGGCTCGCCGATCAGCACGGGGTTGTTCTTCGTCCGGCGGGAGAGCACCTGGATCACCCGGCGGATTTCCGCGTCACGCCCGATCACGGGGTCGAGGGCACCGTCCCGGGCCTGCTGGGTGAGGTCGATGCCGTACTTCTCCAGCGCCTGGTAGGTGCCTTCCGGGTCTTCCGTAGTGACCCGCGCGTGCCCCCGGACCTTCTCGAACGCGCCGAGCAGCTCGTCGGGGCCGGCCCCGGCCCGGCGCAGCAGGTCGGCGGCCTGGCCCCCGTCAGCGGCCAGCCCGACCAGCAGGTGCTCGGTGGAAACGTACTCGTCATCCAGCTCGCGGGCCCGCTTCGCCGCGGTGGCCAGGGTGGCCAGCAGCGGGCGCGCCATGTCGGGGGCGCTGACCGTCGTGCCCGCCGCCTTGGGCAGCCGGGAGATCAGCGCGTCGGCGCTGCTCAGGATGGCCTGCGGATCGGCCCCGACGGCACGCAGCAGCGGTGCCGCGGTGCCGCCCTCCTGGCTGACCAGGGCGGCCAGCAGGTGGAGTGGCTCGACGTGCGGGTTGCCGTCGGTCGTCGCCCGCCGCACGGCAGCGGAGAGCGCGTCTTGGCTCTTACGAGTGAGCTTGTCGTCCATGATTGCTTTCTGGATCGCGGTGATCCGGTGTTCTTCGGGTAAGTGCCGCCGGGAGCAGCCCCGGTGGCACATGGGTAGCTGCCGCCTGGGTCAGCCCGGGCGGCCAGGTAGCCGGCGGTCGGCTCCGGGGAGGTCATCACGGTCGCCCCGGGCGGCCTTGGCGTCCTCCGGGGAGGGCCGCCCGCCGCCCGCGGCGGACTCGGTGCCATCGCGGGACCGCCCGGTCATCGGGATGGCCGGGCGGTGCACCGCCTCCTGCTGCTGCCCGGGCGCCTGGCCGCCGGGGGCGGCGCTGGCCGCGCGGCGCACCGGGACGAGCTGAGCGCCTCCGGCCCGGCTGCGCAGCAGCCCAGCTAGCCTGGCGGCCACCGAGCGGGTGGATTCGAGTTCGATGCGCAGCTGGGCCAGCTCCGCGCTCACGTCGGCGAGGCGTTGCTGGTAGCGGCGCAGCTCCTGGTCCAGCTCAAGGATGCGCTTGATGCCCGAGAGGTTGACCCCCTCTTCCTGGGACAGGCGCTGGACCTCGCGCAAGGCGAGCACGTCGCGCAGCGAGTACCGGCGGCCCTGGCCGCTGGACCGGCTGGGTGACACCAGCCCGAGCCGGTCCCACGTCCGCAGCGTCTGCGGATGCAGGCCGGCCAGCTGGGCGGCCACGGAGATGACGTACACGGGCGTGTCGTCGGAAATGTCGAACGGGCTGCTCATCACGTCACCTCCGCATCGCCGCTCTGGCGTGTCGGGCCGGCATGTCAGCTGCTCCTGGCCCGCTGCAGCAGGTCATCGCGCGGATCCTGGCCGGCGGTCGCCTCCCGGAACGCCTCCAGCGCGCTCTTGGCCTGGGCGTTCACGTGCTGCGGCACCTGAACCTGCACGGTGACGAGCAAGTCCCCATTCGTCCCGTCCGGCCTGCGCACGCCCTTGCCGCGGACCCGGAAGGTACGGCCGCTCGGGGTACCGGCCGGGATCCGGACACTGACCGGGGCGCCGCGGTGGGCCGGCACCTTGATCTCCGCGCCCAGCGCGGCCTCCGGGAACGTCACCGGCACGTTGACGGTGAGGTTGTGCCCCGACCGGCCGAAGACCGGGTGAGAGGCGACGTGCACCCGGACGTAGAGGTCCCCGGCAGGACCGCCGCGCTCGCCAGGAGCGCCCTTCCCCTTCAGCTTGATCCGCTGGCCGTCGGCCACGCCCGCCGGGATGCGCGCCTGGATGGTCCGGGTGCTCATCGCCCGGCCGCTGCCCGAGCACACCGGGCACGGGTCGTCGACCACCAGACCGCGGCCGCGGCATTCGTGGCACGGCTCGGAGAACGCGAAGCTGCCCAGGTTCTTGCTCTCCTGGCCGGTCCCCTCGCAATTCGGGCAGACCCGGGGCACGGTGCCCGCCTTGGCGCCGGTGCCCCGGCAGGTTGGGCACGGTCCCTCCCCGGCCAGCCGGAGGCTGACCGTGACGCCTTCGAGCGCGTCGGCGAAAGACAGGGAGGTCTCGGTCTCGACATCGGTGCCCCGCCGTGGGCGGGCGGTGGCGGTCCGGCCGCCACCGCGGCCGAACACGCCACCGAGCAGGTCCCCGAGACCGCCGCCTGTGTTGCCGCCGGTGTTCCCGGCGCCGAACAGGTCACCAAGGTCAAAGCCGCCGAACCCTCCGCCGGCCTGGCCGGCCGGGCCGCCCGGGCCAGGGCGGCGGAAGCCGCCACCGAACAGCGAGCGGGCGTCGTCGTACTCCTTGCGCCGCTTACTGTCAGACAGCGTGTTATAGGCCTCGGAGATCTCCTTGAACCGCTCCTCGGCCTTGGCGTCACCCTTGTTCGCATCCGGGTGGTACTGGCGGGCCAGCTTGCGGTACGACTTCTTGATCTCGTCGGTGGTGGCCGTCTTGGAGACGCCAAGGACCTTGTAGTAGTCCTTCTCGAGGAAGTCCTTCGTGCTCACTTACTACCTCTCCCCGGGGGTCAGTTGTTTCCCGCCGGAGTTCCCCGTGACTGGCCCGGGCCGGTGCCGTGGTCGGCGGGCGAGGATTCGCCCTGGCCGCCCGGCCCGTCGCTGGGCTCGGCCACCGCTACCCTGGCCGGCCGGACGATCCGGTCGCCCACCTTGTACCCGGGCTGCAGGATCTGGACGGCCGTCGGCTCGGTCACGTCGGGCGAATAGGAATGCATCAGCGCCTCGTGCACCCGCGGGTCGAACGGGTCCCCGGCGTCACCGAAGCTCTCCAGCCCCAGCTTGGCGGCGATCGTCTCCAGCGATTCGCCGACGGACTTGAACCCGCCGGTGAGCTCACCGTGCTCCCGCGCCCGGCCGATGTCGTCCAGCACCGGCAGCAGCGCGCTGAGCACGTTGGCCAGGGCCTGCTCCCGCACCGCCAGCCGGTCCCGCTCAACGCGCTTTCGGTAGTTGGCGTACTCGGCCTGGAGGCGCTGCAGGTCAGCGGTGCGCTCGGCGAGCTGGGTGGCGAGCCCGGCAGCGCCGTCAGGGCCGCCCTGCGGGCCCGGACCCCCCGGCGGGCCGGGCGGGGCCGGAGTGGCGGCCCCTGGAGCCTGGCCAGCCTGCGCCGGCCCGGCCGCTTCCCGGGCGGCCGGCCCTGGCCCGCCCGGGGGCGGGCTGCCCGGAGCCTGGGTCTGCGGGCCGCCCGGGGGCGGGCCGCCCGGCCCCGGCGGCGGCCCGCCGGGAGCGCCGCCTGCTGGCTGCGCTGCCGCGGGCCGTCCCCCCGTGCCGCCTGGCTTGGACGCGGCGTGCCGGCCGGGCCGGGGCTTCCCGGGCACGCGGGAGTCCGGCTCACGCCGTCCCTGCTGGCCTGGGTCCCTGACCTGACCCGTTACCGGGTCGATGCGCCTGAGGTCACGGATCACCGGCCCTGCGTTGGTGTCCTCTGGCGAAGAATTCATCAGGCGGCGCCACCTTCTCCTGTGTGCCTGTCCTCATCCACGATCTCGGCCTCGACGACCTCGTCGTCATCCGCGGGGGTCTCGGCCGTGCCGGCCCCGGTGGTGGTGTCCCCGGCCGTGCTGGCCTGGGCCTGCGCGTAGATGGCGGTGCCCATCTTCTGGCTGGCCTGGGCCGCCTTGTCGGTGGCGTCCTTGATCGCGTCGGTGTCGGTGCCCTCCAGGGCCTTCTTCAGCTCTGCGACCGCCGACTCCACCTCGGACTTGATGTCCTCAGGCACCTTCTCGGAGTTCTCCGCGAGGAACTTCTCCGTCTGGTACGCCAGCGTGTCCGCGCGGTTGCGGACCTCCGCCTCCTCGCGGCGGGCGGCGTCCTCGGAGGCGAACTTCTCCGCCTCGGCCATCATCCGGTTGATCTCGTCCTTGCCCAGCGCGGAGCCGCCGGAGATGGTGACCCGCTGCTCCTTGCCGGTGCCCAGGTCCTTGGCGGACACGTTGACGATCCCGTTGGCGTCGATGTCGAAGGCGACCTCGATCTGCGGGATGCCCCGTGGCGCGGGCGCCAGGCCGGACAGCTCGAACATGCCGAGCTTCTTGTTGTACGCGGCGATCTCGCGCTCACCCTGGAACACCTGGATCTGCACGGACGGCTGGTTGTCGTCGGCCGTGGTGAAGATCTCCGACCGCTTGGTCGGGATCGTGGTATTGCGCTCGATCAGCTTGGTGAAGATGCCGCCCTTGGTCTCGATGCCCAGCGACAGCGGGGTCACGTCCAGCAGCAGGACGTCCTTGACCTCACCCTTGAGCACGCCGGCCTGCAGGCAGGCCCCCACGGCGACGACCTCGTCCGGGTTGACGCCCTTGTTCGGCTCCTTGCCGCCGAGCAGTTCCTTCACCAGGTCGACCACGGCCGGCATCCGGGTGGAGCCGCCGACCAGCACCACGTGCTGGATGTCGCTCAGCTTGGTGTTCCCGTCCTTGATGACCTGCTGGAACGGGCCCTTGCAGCGGTCGAGCAGGTCACTGGTCATGCGCTGGAACTCAGCCCGGGTCAGCTTGCTGTCCAGGTGCAGCGGGCCCTGCTCGGAGTGGGTGATGTAGGGCAGGTTGATCGTGGTCTCGGCGGAGCCGGACAACTCGATCTTGGCCTTCTCCGCGGACTCGCGCAGCCGCTGCAGTGCCATCTTGTCCTTGGACAGGTCGGTGCCGTAATTGTTCTTGAAGTCCTGCACCAGCCAGTCCACGATGCGCTGGTCCCAGTCGTCACCGCCGAGGTGGTTGTCGCCGCTGGTGGCCTTCACCTCGACGACGCCGTCGCCAACTTCCAGCAGCGAGACGTCGAAGGTGCCGCCGCCCAGGTCGAAGACCAGGATGGTGGCCTCGCCCTCCTTCTCCAGGTGGTAGGCGAGCGCCGCGGACGTCGGCTCGTTGATGATGCGGAGCACGTTCAGCCCGGCGATCTGGCCGGCCTCCTTGGTGGCCTGCCGCTGGGCGTCACTGAAGTAAGCCGGGACGGTGATCACCGCGTCGGTGATCGTCTCGCCGAGGTAGGACTCGGCGTCCCTCTTGAGCTTCTGCAGGATGAACGCGCTGATCTGCTGGGCGGTGAACTTCTTGTCGTCGATCTTGACGGTCCAGTCGGTGCCCATCTGGCGCTTGACCGAGCGGATCGTGCGGTCGACATTGGTCACCGCCTGGCGCTTGGCGACCTCGCCGACCAGCACCTCACCGTTCTTGGCGAAGGCCACCACGGACGGTGTGGTCCGTGACCCCTCCGCGTTGGCGATGACCGTCGGCTCGCCGCCCTCGAGCACTGCGACGACGGAGTTGGTGGTCCCGAGGTCGATTCCTACCGCACGTGCCATGTGTAATCCCTGTGTGTGGTCGTAGTCCTAGACTTGAGTCTTCCGGGCTCAAGTCTGCCAGGGGTAACCCCCCGTGGCAAATGAGTTGAGTCTACTGTGCTCAACTTGTCTGCGTGCCAAAAGATTCCGCGGCATGGCATGCCCCACGGGAACGCGGTTCATGCCACGCCGCGGAGGCGGGGGCAGCGGATCAGTCCTGGCCGGTCAGCGCGGGGCCGCCTGCACCGACCAGGTGATCCCGTTCCACGTTTCGGTGAGCGGGCTGACAGCCCCGCCCGCGCTCCTGGCGGTCCCCCCGACCGCGACGCAGTACGCCGCCGAGGTGCAGGAGACGGAGAGCAGGACAGAGAACCTGGTCGGGCTGGGAGCGGCCTCGATCCTCCAGGACGCGCCATTCCAGTGCACGGCCACGGTGGTGTCGGTGATGAGCCCGGCGTTGGAGTAGTCGCCGACGGCCATGCAATCCGTGGCCGACGTGCAGGACACTGATTCGAGCTCCACCGCGCTCCCGGCCGGGCCGGGGTCCGGGACGGGCAGGACCGACCACTTACCC
The DNA here is from genome assembly GCA_963767385.1 of uncultured Actinomycetes bacterium. Lineage (GTDB taxonomy): Bacteria > Actinomycetota > Actinomycetes > Streptosporangiales > Streptosporangiaceae > RYN-230. The sequence continues at coordinate 188,731 of CAVYEA010000022.1, forward strand.
GCGGCGTAACGCTCGGCGAGCGGGAGATCCGACGCTGAGCCCGCCGTCCCGACGGCCACGCAATCGCCTGCCGGGCGGCAGGACACGCTCTGCAGCTGGCTGAGCTGCTTCGGGCTGGGCGCGGACTGGGGCGACCAGCTGGTGCCGTTCCAGTGCTCAGCCAGGCTCTTGAGGCCGAGCGTGAACCCGACTGCCGTGCAGCTACGGCTCGTCGGGCAGGAGACCCCCATCAGCGCCCCGCGGCTAGGGGTGGCCTGGGCAGCCCAGGTCGTGCCGTTCCAGTGCTCGGCCAGCGTGCCACCGCCCGGGCGCATGCCCACCACCATGCAGTCCCGGCGCCAGGCGCAGGAGATGCGGTACGGCAGGGCGCTGAGGTGTGGCGCGGCGACCGGCTGCACCGTCCACCGGCGGCCGTTCCAGCTTTCGCCGAGCAGGCCGAGCGCGTTCTTGCTGTAGGAGTAGCCCGCGGCCACGCAGGCGGCTGGTGACATGCAGGACACCCCGGCGTTGAGCGTCCCGCCCCGCCATCCGCCCGACAGGGGGGTGGGCGGGGACTGGACCGCCCAGGCCCGGCCGTTCCACTGTTCCGCGAGGGCCTCGATGGTCCCGCCCCGGCGGGGGCTGCTCATCCCGGTGGCTGTGCATGCGGCTGGCTCAGTGCAGGACACCGAGTACAGGACCGCTCCGGCAAAACCCGGGACGGGGAGCGCTGCCGCCTGCCCCGCCGCGGTCATCGGCCGCTGCCCGGCGGCGAGCGGCCGGGCAGGCAGCCAGCCCGGCCGGGAGGGAACACCGCGGCCGGGGCCCGCGGCTCCGGTGACCGGGGTTCCAGGCGCGGGGGCGGACGCCGTGGCGCCCGCGGCCGGCCCGGCTACGATCAGCGCCCCGGCCATGGTGCAGGCCGCGAGCGCCGTGGCGCCGCCCAGGGCGATGGGCCGGCCAGGGCGCGCCTGGCCGCGGTCCCGCCGCCGGGCCACGCTCCAGCGGGGCGGAGTCCCAGGCAGCCCGTGGACCCCGTGTTGTGCTCGCCGTGCCATGGACTCTCCGCTGGATCAGGCCCCCAGATCGATGCGACACATCAAGGACGTCCCAGCCGTCCCATTGGTTGCCGGATTTACGGCGTAGCGGAAAGACGGCACGAAAAGGTCAAATCACCGCGCGGGGCGCACTCGGCCGCCTCCCGCCCAGGCGGGTTAAGTTACTCATGGGTAAGATAGCCCGGATCGCGCCGCGCCATGCTTACGGCTAGGCCAGCAGGGCGCGGCGTACGCTGGCAGCCGGCGCGGCGCGCAGCATGCTGCCCGGTGCCCCCTGAGGAGGCTTTCGTGGTTGTGCGGATTGTGGTCGGGCTGGTGCTGACGGTGGCAGCGTTCGTGCTGGCGGGGCGGCGGCTGTGGTGGCTGGCCCGGGTGGGGCGGGCGGGGCAGCCGGCGCCGGAGCGGGTCGCGGCGGTGCGCTCGCACCTGGCGCGGGACACGGAGGTTGAGGCTGCGGAGGTGATCGGGCAGCGCAAGCTGCTGCGGTGGACGGTGCCGGGGCTGGCGCACGCGTTCACGTTCTGGGGTTTCATCGTGCTGATGCTGACCATCGTCGAGGCTTACGGGGACTTGTTCAGCAAGACGTTCGCGCTCCCGGTGATCGGGCACTGGGCCTTCATCGGGTTCATTGAGGACCTGTTCGCGGTGGGGGTGCTGGCGGGCATCATCACGTTCGCGGTGATCCGGCTGCGCGACAGCCCGGGGCGGGAGGGCCGGGCGTCCCGGTTTGCCGGCAGCCACATGGGTGCGGCGTGGCTGGTGCTGGGGATGATCTTCCTGGTTATCGCGACCCTGCTGATCTACCGGGGCGCGCAGGTCAACACCGGCGATTTCCCCTATGCGCACGGCGCGTTCGCGTCGCAGGCCGCCGGGCACTGGCTGGCGCCGCTGGGCACCGGGGCGAACAAGGTCATCGAGGCCGTGTTCCTGCTGGCCCAGCTGGCGGTGGTGCTCGGGTTCCTGGTGTTCCTGACTTATTCCAAGCACCTGCACATCATCACCGCGCCGGTCAACGTGCTGTTCTCCCGCCGCCCGGACGCGCTGCGGGGGCTGGAGCCGATGCGCAGCGGCGGGACGGTGCTGGATTTCGAGGAGGCGGACCCGGATGCTGACGTGTTCGGGCTGGGGAAGATCGAGGACTTCACCTGGAAGGGCCTGCTGGACATGGCCACCTGCACCGAGTGCGGGCGGTGCCAGTCGCAGTGCCCGGCGTGGGCGACCGGGAAGCCGCTGTCCCCCAAGCAGGTCATCATGGACCTGCGTGATCATGCCCTGGCCAAGGCGCCCTACCTGCTGGCCGGCAGCGAGGAGGCCCGGGAGGCGCTCCCGGCCGCGGTCAAGTTCGAGGCCGGCCGCCCGCTGGTCGGCACGGAGGCCGAGCACGGGGTGATCGGCCCGGACGTGATCTGGGCGTGCACCAACTGCGGCGCGTGCGTCGAGGAATGCCCGGTCAACATCGAGCACATCGACCACATCGACGGGATGCGCCGCCACCAGGTCCTCATCGAGTCGGCGTTCCCCGCCGAGGCCGCCGGGATGCTGAAGAACCTGGAGAACAAGGGCGACCCGTGGGGCATGGGCGGCGCCCGGCGCCTGGCCTGGGCTGAGGAGCTCGACTTCGAGGTGCCCGTCGCAGACGGCCCGGTCGGTGACGACGTGGAGTACCTGTTCTGGGTGGGCTGCGCCGGGGCGCTGGAGGACCGGGCCCGCAAGACGACCAAGGCCATCGCCACCCTGCTGCACGCCGCGGGCGTCACCTTCGCGGTCCTGGGCCCGGCCGAGACCTGCACCGGCGACCCGGCGCGGCGGATGGGCAACGAGTTCGTCTACTCCATGCTGGCCGCCCAGAACATCCAGACGCTGGACGAGGCAGGCGCCAAGAAGATCGTGGCGTCCTGCCCGCACTGCTTCAACACCATCGCCAACGAGTACCCCCAGCTCGGCGGGAACTATGAGGTGATCCACCACACCCAGCTGCTCGCGGAACTGGTCCGGGCAGGGAAGATCACCCCGGTCACCGCGGTGGATGAGAAGATCACCTACCACGACCCGTGCTTCCTCGGCCGGCACAACAAGGTGTTCACCCCGCCCCGGGAGATCATGGAAGCCGTCCCCGGCGTGCAGCCCCAGGAAATGCACCGGTGCAAGAACCGCGGCTTCTGCTGCGGCGCCGGCGGCGCCCGGATGTGGATGGAAGAACGCACCGGCAAAAGGATCAACACCGAGCGGATCGACGAGGCCCTCGGCACCAGCCCCGACACCATCTCCACCGCCTGCCCCTACTGCCTGGTCATGCTCGGCGACGCCATCAGCGCCAAGCAAGCCGCCGGCCAGGCCAGGGAAAGCCTCCAGGTCATCGACGTCGCCCAGCTCCTCGCCCGCTCAGTCACCACCCCCGCCGCCAGCGGACCCGCGAACGGTAGCGCCGCCGCGACGGACACCGCGGCGGCGGCGGACGGGGACCCGGCGGCCGGGAACGGCAGGGCGGCGGGCGCCGGAGGAACGTCACCGCGCACTGACGGCTGAGTTCCGGGCATGGACAGCAGGCGCGCAGAGGCATTCAGCGACGGGATTTTCGCCGTGGCCATCACCGTGCTCGTGTTCGACCTGCTGTCCTTCAGCCCGTCCATCCTCAGCTACCAGGAAGCTGGTGAATGAGTGGCCTAGTTACTTCGCCTACGTGGTCAGCTTTCTGACCATCGGCATCATGTGGATGAACCACCACACGATCTTCGGCCACTTCACCCGGGTGGACCGGCCGGTCCTGGTGATCAACCTGTTCCTGCTCATGGGCGTGGTGGCCATCCCGTTCCCCACCGCGCTGGTGGCCGCGCAGCTGCGCAAATCCGGGGGCGCGGCCGGCCGCGGTCACCTACGGCCTGGTCATGATCCTCATCTCGATCGGGTTCGCCGCGCTGTGGCTGTACGTGATCAGCCACGCGGCCCAGCTGGGCGGCCAGGCCGAGCCGGAGGCGCTGCGCCGGTCGGTCCCGGGCTTCACCGGCGGGCTGCTGGCCTACGTGGCAGGCACCCTGCTGGCGGCGTTCGGCCTGCCGGTGGCCGCGCTCGTGCTCTACGGCCTGCTGGCCGTCTATTACCTGTTCGAGCACCTGCCCAGCCCGGCGGCCCAGCCGGAGCACCCGTAAGCGGGCCGGGCTGAGATCACCGGCCCCCGGGGGACCGTCCGGATACGGGGCAGCCGGCAGCCAGACCCGCACCCGGGTGCCGCCCCCCGGCCGTGACTCGAGCTGGGCCTGGCCGCCGTGCGCCGCGGCGATCGCCTGGACGATGGACAGGCCCAGGCCGCTGCCGCCAGCCCCGTCGGACCGCGCGTCCGGCCGGTCTGTGCCTCGGTGGAACCGGTCGAAGGCCCGGGCCGCGTCCTGCGGCGGCATCCCCGGGCCGGCGTCCGCGACCTCCAGCACGGCCCCGCCCGGCACCGGGGCGAGGCGGATCTCGGCGGGGGTCCCCGGTGGCGTGTGCTCCCGCACGTTGCCCATCAGGTTGGCCAGCACCTGCCTGATCCGGGCCTCATCCACGGTGGCGATCAGGCGGCTCGGTGCCTGGACCGTGACCTGCCGCCCCGGCTCGACCGCCGAGGCGTCCGCGGCCGCGTCCCGGACCAGCCCGGCCAGGTCGGTCTCGGCCAGGTCGAGCGAGGAGGTGCGATCCAGCCGGGCCAGTTCCAGCAGTTCGGCGACCATCGTGCTCATCCGGTTCGCCTCCTGCTCGATCCGCCGCATCGCGTTGGGCAGCTGGTCGGGTCCGAGCGCCCCCTGCCGGTACAGCTCGGCATAACCCCGGATCGTGGTGAGCGGGGTGCGCAGCTCGTGCGAGGCGTCCGCGGCGAACTCGCGGACCTTCTGCTCGGAGCGCAGCCGGGCGCCGAACGCGTGCTGGATCCGGTCCAGCATGGTGTTGATCGCGCCGCCGAGCCGGCCCACCTCGGTCCGGTCATCGGCGTCCGGCATCCGGGTGGTGAGATCGCCGCGCGAGGTGATCTCCTGCGCGGTGATGGCCATCCGGTCCAGCGGGGCCAGCCCGCGGCCGATCAGCCAGCGGCCACCCGCCGCGAGCAGCAGGATCAGCACGCCTCCGGTGATCAGCTCCACGATGACGATCACGCCGACCTGTCCGGTGACCACGCCGACCGGGCGGGCGACCACCAGCACGGCCCGCCCGCCCGGCCCGGGACCGCCGCCCCGGATCACCCGGGCCACCGCCCGCAGTCGCGGCCCGGACGAGTGCGGCACCGGGAATGGCGGCCCGCCCACGTAGTCGCGGACGGTGCGGGAGGCGGCGATCTGCTGCACCGCGGTGGCCAGTTCCCTGGTGGCGGCGGTGCTGCCGGTCAGCGGCTGGATTTCCAGCGGCGGGAAAGTGATCTCCACGGCCGCGTAGTCGCCCGGGTTGCTGGCGATCTGCTCCGGGCTCCGGTGCGCCACCGCGGCCAGCTCGGAGTTGAACTGGCGGCCCAGCCGCTTGCTCAGCGCCACCGTGCTGACCACTCCCATGATCAGCAGGAATGCCGCGGTGACCGCGATGAGCAGCACCAGCAGGCGGGAGCGCAGGGATAGCCGCCCGGGCCCGCTCATCCCCCCGGCCCGGCGGCGCCGCCCGGGCCGGCTGCCCCGCCCTGGCCGCCCGGGCCGGCCGGGCGCAGGCTGTAGCCCACGCCGCGCTGGGTGTGGATCAGCGGCGGACCCAGGGGGTCGAGCTTGTGCCGCAGGTAGCTGACGTAGGTCTCGACGATCTGTGACTGCCCGGCGTAGTCCCAGCCCCACACGTTCTCCAGCAGCTGGCCCCGGGTGAGCACCCGGCCCTGGTGCCGCATCAGGTAGGCCAGCAGCCGGAACTCGGTCGGGGACAGCTCCACCGGCACGCCGGCCCGGTGCACTGTCCACCGTGACTCGTCCAGTTCCAGGTCACCGGCCCGGAGCACCGCCTGGTCCGCATCGGGGGCATCGCCGCCCCGCCTTGCGCGGCGCAGCACCGCCCGGACCCGGGCCACCAGCGCCTCCACCGAGAACGGCTTCGTGACGTAATCGTCGCCGCCCAGGGCCAGGCCGGTCACCGTGTCTGAGGAGGTGTCCCGCGCGGTCAGGAAGATCACTGGCACGTCATTCCCGGCGGCGCGGAGCCGCCGGCACACCTCGAACCCGTCCAGGTCGGGCAGCATCACGTCGAGCACGATGAGATCGGGGCGCCCCGCTTCCGCCTGCTGCAGCGCATCCTGGCCGCTGGCCGCGGTCGTCACGTCGCAGCCGTGGAACTTGAGTGCCACCTGCACCAGCTCACGGATGTTGGGCTCGTCGTCCACGACGAGCACCTGGGGGATCTGGTCACCCACTGTCATCACCTGGGCAGCACGGTACGGGAGAGGCGAGGCAAGGCTATCCGGCTCCCGCAGCACGCGCGCTGCGGGAGCCGGGTGGCAGGCGGTGCGGGCGGGCTCAGCTGCCCGACGCGGACGAGCTGCCGGACGTGGACGGGCTGGGTGCCACGCCCGCGGCCCCGCCGGGGGGCGCGATCACGATAAGCCTGGCGTCCTTGGCCCCGGAGACCACCGGGCCGCCGACCCAGACGCTCTGCCCGGTGGCCAGCGCGCTGCGCTGCGCCGTGGCGCCGTGCTCGCGGACGACGGTGTTGCTCACCAGGTCCCAGGTCCAGGTCGTGCCGTCGATGGCGCGCACCACCAGGGCGCTGCCGCTTGCCGACTGCACCGTGCCGCGCTCAAAGGCCAGCGTGCGGAGGCCGTGCGCGGTGCGCAGGGTGACCTGGCCGTCGATGCCGCGCAGCAGGGTCACCCGGAACAGGCGGTACCGGAAACGGCGGCAGCCGGCTATCGCCACCCGTGCCGCCTGGTGCTTGCCTGCCCGCCAGTCGGCCCGCGCCGCCGCCCGCGCCGCGGCACAGGGGTGGGCCACGGCCGCGCCGGCCGCCGCCGACGACGTCAGCGCGAGGGTACCGGGAGCGTCAGCGGAGTTCAGCGTGCTGTTCAGGGCGACGGCCTGGGCCGCGGGCAGGGTCGCCGCAGCGCCGGCCGCTGACGGCGAGCCGCCGCCCAGGGACAGGCCGAGGAAGACGGCGCTCACCGCCACCGCCACCGCCAGGGCCAGCCCGATGCTCCAGTGCACGGCGCGGCGCCGGTCTCGCTCGTAGTGGGCACCAAGGCTGCCCGGCTGCGGCGGCTGGCCGGTCCCCGGTCCGCCGGGGCTTGCTGGGGGCATCGGCCAGAACTGCTCGGTGGACCGGGAGTCCTGCGGGTCACCGCCAGTGGGCCGGTTCATGTTGTCCATACGTGCGAGCATTCCGGGGCGTGCTGGGACTGGGGCGGGCGGAAGCTGGGATTTCGCTGGGACGCGGCTGCGGACTTGCCCTGGGCGGCGGCTACATCCGGTCCGGGACCGGGATACCTAGCAGCCCCAGCCCGGTCAGCAGCACGCGCAGGGTCAGCGCCGACAATGCGAGCCTGCTCTCCCTAACGTCCGCTGCGGGCGCACTGAGCACCGGGCAGCGCTCGTAGAACGTGGTGAACGCACTGGCTACCTCGAACAGGTAGCTGGCCAGCAGGTGCGGTTCCGCGTTCTCCCCGGCCTGCCAGGCCGCCGCGCCGAAGCCCAGCAGCCGCAGCGCCAGGGCCCGCTCGGACGGCTCGGCCAGCCGGACCGGCCCGGCGGCGGCCTCCGGGTCAACCTGGGCCTTGCGGAAGATGGACCGGATCCGCGCCGTGGCGTACTGCAGGTACGGGCCGGTGTTCCCCTTGAAGGAGATCATGCGGTCCCAGTCGAACACGTACTCGCTGTCCCGGGCGGTGGACAGGTCGGCGTACTTGATGGCGCCGATGCCGACCGCCTCGGCGATCGCCGCCCGCTCCTGCTCATCCAGGTCCGGACCGGGGTTCAGCTCATCGAACACGGCCCGGGCCCGCTCGACGCCCTCGGCCAGCAGGTCGGTCAGCTTGATCGTGTCGCCGGCCCGGGTGCGCAGGATCTTCCCGTCGGTGCCGAGCACGTTGCCGATCTGCGCGTGCTCGAACCGCGCTTCCGGCGGTAGCCAGCCCGCCTGCCGGGCGACCGCGAAGACCATCTGGAAGTGCAGCGCCTGGGCCGCCCCGACCACGTAGATGGCCCGGTCGATGTGCAGGTCCCGGATCCGGTACCGGATGGTCGCCAGGTCGGACGTGGCGTAGTTGTACCCGCCGTCCCGCTTGCGGATGATGAGCGGGAGCGGCTCGCCGTCCCGGCCGGTGAATCCGGGCGGGAACGCGCAGAGCGCCCCGTCGCTGATGACCGCGACGCCGCTGGCCTCCAGTTCCGCGCAGACCTGGGCCAGCATGTCGTTGTAGAAGCTCTCGCCGTGGATGTCCTCGTCGGTCAGCGTGACGCCCAGCCGCGCGTAGACCTGGTGCAGGTAATCCAGTGACAGCTCGACCACGTGGTGCCAGAGCCGGAGCGTCTCCGGGTCGCCGCCCTGCAACCGCACCACCCGCTGCCGGGCCCGCTCGGCGAACGCCGGGTCGGTGTCGAACTGGCGCCGGGCCGCCTGGTAGAACGCGTTCGGGGCGGTGGCCAGCAGCTCGGCCTCAGCGGACTCCTCGCCCACATCGAGCAGGTGCTCGATCAGCATGCCGAACTGGGTGCCCCAGTCGCCGAGGTGGTTGTCCCGGAACACCTGCTGCCCGGTGAACGCCAGGATCCGGGCCAGCGCGTCCCCGACGATCGTGGTGCGCAGGTGCCCGACGTGCATCTCCTTCGCGACGTTGGGCGAGGAGTATTCCACCACGACCCGCTGCGGCGGGCTGGCCTGCGGCGCGTCCAGGGCCGGGTCGGCGAGCACGCGGGTGGCCTGCGCGGCGATCCACTCGCCGGTGAGGGTGAGGTTGATGAATCCGGGGCCGCTCACCTCGGGCGGCTCGGCCACCCCGGTCAGGTCGAGGTGACGGACGAGCTCCGCGGCGATGTCCCGGGGGGCGCGGCCCAGCTTCCGGGCCAGCGGCAGCGCCGCGTTGGACTGGAAGTCGGCGAACTGGGACGGGCGGATCACCGGATCGGCGCTCGCGTACTCCGTGCCGAACGCGGCGCCGAGCGCATCCTGCACCCGCTGCGCCAGAACATCCCGGGGATCAGCCATGCTAACCAGCCTAGCGATCCTCCGAAGCTCCCTGCTTCCGCATTAATGCGCAGTGCTGGCCCGGGGGGCGACCCCCCGGGCTAGCAGAGTCAGGGCCGGCGCAGGAAGTGAGCGCCGCGGCCGTGCCCGAGACGTTCCCGGATCTTCTCGGTGATCTGGCCCTTGACCAGGTCGGAAGCGAGCAGGCAGGCGGAGGTGATGCCCCGCGCGGTGGATGCCCCGTGCGCGATCACGATGGTGCCCTCCAGGCCGAGCAGGGCCGCGCCGCCGTAGCTTTCTGCGTCCATCCGGCTGCGCAGGGCCCGCAGCTGCCGCCGCTGCAGCCCGGCCCCCAGCCGGGCGGCCAGCGAGCCCTGCAGCACGGTGCGGAACTGCCCGGCGGTGAACCGGGTCGCCCCCTCCAGCGTTTTCAGCGCCACGTTGCCGCTGAAGCCGTCCGCCACGATGACATCGACCTGGCCGGCCAGCAGGTCGCCCCCCTCGACGTTGCCGGCGAAGCGGATCGGCGGCGCGCCGTGCTGTGGTGCGGCGGCGAGCAGCTCGTGGGCCCGCCTGATCAGCTTGTTGCCCTTGCCCGGCTCGGTGCCGATGTTGAGCAGCCCGACCGCCGGATCGGCGATTCCGTAAGCGATCTGCGCGTAGGCCACGCCGAGCTGGGCGAACTGAACGAGCATCTCTGGCTTGGGGTCGGCGATGGCTCCGGCATCGAGCAGCAGCGTCGGGGTGGGCGTGGTAGGCAGCGCGACGGCCAGCGCGGGCCGGAGCAGGCCAGGCACGGAACGCAGCCGCAGCCGGGCGGTGGCCACGATGCCGCCGGTCGATCCGGCGGATACCACTGCCGCGGCCTGGCCACGGCGGACCAGCTGGCAGGCGACGGCGACGCTGGACCGCGGGCGGCGCCAGCTGGCCAGCGCGCCCTCCTCCATGGTGATGGCGTCATCGGCTGGCACGACCCGGAGCAGCCCGGCCATGCCGGAGTGCGCGGCGAGCAACGGGTTCAGCTCCGCGGCCCGGCCGGTCAGGATGATCTCGGAACGCAGTGCCGTGGCGGCCGCGGCGGCGCCCGCCACCACTTCCGCCGACCCGTGATCGCCGCCCATGGCATCGACCACGATCGGAGCCTGTTCCCGGATGGCGGGCGGCGCCGGCGGCAAGCACGTGGACAAGCTTCTCACTGGCGGGCACCGCTTTCGCCGCGGGCACCGGGACCAGGCCCGGCCTGACCGCGCAGATAACGGGGCATATCCCCGTGAATCAGTACGAGTCGGCCTAGTATTCAGGATTGATCATCAGTTCTCCTGGGTAACCATCTGTCACGATCTGGGCCGGGAAAGCGCCACCGAGACCGAGTGGCGTCGAGGGGTAGAACGGCTTTCCGGCCCGGGTGGGCACCGGGGCGGGCACCCGCTGGCGGCATCAGCGTGAGCGGGTGGCTGACGGGACGCGGGGGAGCGAACCGTCAACGTTGGTTCAGTGTTCCTGCAGTGTGACGTTCTTGACTGAAGCAGAGATCTGTTCCGCCCTGCCCGGGGCCGGAAAGGGGTGACCACACCGGGCAAATCACAGCCGCCGGCTGACACGACCGCAACCTGGCAAGGCCGCCAGGAGCGCGACCCGACGGAGGGAGACGCGTGAGCAGGATTCGGCCGACAGTGCCCGCAGAGTCTGCTGGGGGACGACGGTTCCACGCATACACCGGTAAGCACCTGGACACCCTGACGGAACGGGCCGGGCTCAGCGCGGCTGACCGGCTCGCCGTCCGCGCCGTGGGGGCCGTGCTGCCGTTCCGGACGAACTCCTACGTTGTCGAGGAGCTGATCGACTGGGCCGCGGCCCCCGAGGATCCCATCTACCGCCTGGTCTTCCCGCAGGCGGACATGCTGCCCACCGCTGACGTCGAGCACATCTCCGCCCTGCTCCGGCGCGGCGCGCCGGAGCAGGAGATCACTGCCGCCGCGCACCGGGTGCGGATGCGGCTGAACCCGCATCCGGCCGGCCAGCTGGCGCTGAACATCCCGGACTTGGGCGACGAGCCGCTGCCGGGCGTGCAGCACAAGTACCCGGAGACGGTGCTGATCTTCCCCAAGCAGGGCCAGACCTGTCACGCCTACTGTGCGTACTGCTTCCGGTGGGCCCAGTTCGTGGACGAGCCCGGGCTGAAGATGGCCACCGCGGACACCGGCCGGGCTACTGGATTACCTGCGGCAGCACCGCGAGGTGACGAGCGTGCTGATCACCGGCGGCGATCCGATGATCATGGGTGCGCCGGTGCTGCGCCGGTATATCGAGCCACTGCTCGAACCGGGCATGGAGCACATCGAGTCGATCCGGATCGGCAGCAAGGCACTCGCTTACTGGCCGAGCCGGTTCGTCTCCGACCCGGACGCGGACGACACGCTCCGGCTCTTCGAGCGGGTCGTGCAGTCCGGGCGGGCCCTCGCCTTCATGGCGCACTTCTCGCACCCGCGGGAACTGGAGCCGCCACTGGTGGCCGAGGCGGTACGCCGGATCCAGGCCACCGGCGCCGTGATCCGCACCCAGGCTCCGCTGATCCGGACGATCAACGACGATCCGCAGGTCTGGGCGGCCATGTGGCGGGCCCAGGTCCGGATGGGCATGGTCCCGTACTACATGTTCGTGGAGCGGGACACCGGGCCGCAGGACTACTTCGCGGTGCCGCTCGCCTGCGGCTACGACATCTTCCGTGACGCCTACCGGCAGGTGGCCGGGCTGTGCCGGACGGTCCGCGGCCCGTCGATGTCCGCGACGCCCGGCAAGCTCTGCGTGGACGGCGTCACCGAGGTGGCCGGCCAGCGGGTGTTCGTCCTGCACATGATCCAGGCCCGGGATCCCGCGCTGGTCGGCGTGCCGTTCTTCGCCCGGTACGACCCGGCTGCGACGTGGATCTCCGACCTGGAACCCGCGTTCGCCGCGCGGTTCCCGTTCGAGCCCCACCCGGAGGCCATGCCGGGCCTGTGGTCTCCGGAGCTCTTCGAGTCGGCCAGCTAGCTGCCCCGCCCGGCCCTGCGGGCACGGCATGGGTCAGGCCGCGGTGCCCTGCTCCACGGCCACCTCCGGGCCGGCGGGGCCGCGGGGGCGGCCGTCCTGGTCCCGGTCAGCAGCAGGCAGCTGAGCGCGCCGACCGCGAGCAGGATGACCGGCATCAGCATGGTGGCGCGCATCGCGTCCACGTAACCGGACGTGAAGACCTCGTGGCCGACCCGGAGCAGGTCAGCGACCAGGCGGGCGGGCAGGCCGCGGGCAGCTTGATCCCGCCGTTCTGGCCGGCGCCCACCTGGATGCCCTTGCTGGCCGAATTCCTGATCCCGGCGACGAAGGGCCCGCGCAGCGCCGCGGGCAGCGCAGCCGCGCGGGCCGCGGCCTGGCTGGCCAGGGATGACGCCAGCTGGTTCTGCAGCAGCGCGCCCACGGCGGCGGTGCCGACGACCATGCCCACCTGGCGGACGGTGTTCAGCACGCCGGAGGCCGCCCCGGCCATCCGCGGGTCGATGTTCCGCATGGCGGTGGTCACCATGGGCGCGAACGTGCAGCCCATGCCGATCCCGGCCACGATCAGCGGGGCGACGAAGTCATACCAGGCCGAGGTGGGGCTGGCGGCCAGGGCCGCCCAGCCCATCCCCACGGCGAAGAAGGTGAGCCCGGCCATCAGGATGTACTTGCCGCCGATCCGGTCGGTCATCCGGCCCGCGACCGGCGCGATGACCATGGACAGCAGCGAGGCGGGCGCCATGGTCAGGCCGGCCTTGAGCGCGGAGAAGCCGAGCACCGACTGCAGGTAGATGGTGAACGGCAGGAAGATGCCCATCATGCCGATGGCCAGCGTGCCGGATACCCAGTTGACCACCGCGTAGTTCCGGTCCCGGAACAGCGCGAACGGGCACCAGCGGCTCCTTGTCCTGGGTCAGCACCTGCAGCAGCAGGAAGCCGAGCAGCAGGGCCACCCCGACGCCGAGCACCAGCGGGATGGACAGGAACCCGGTGATCGTGCCCCAGTCGTACTTCTGGCCCTCGACCAGCCCGTAGCAGATGGCCAGCAGGGCCGCGCTGGCCAGCAGCACGCCCGGCACGTCGATCCGGTGCCGCCGCCCCGGCCGCAGGTCCGGGATGATCACGAAGGACAGCACCAGGGCGATCACGCCGAACGGCACGTTCACGTAGAAGATCCACCGCCAGTCGAACGCCGTGACCAGCAGGCCGCCCAGCGTGGGCCCGGCGATCGTGGCCACCCCGGCGACGGCGCCCCAGACACCGAAGGCCGCACCCCGCCGGTCCGCCGGGAAGGTACTGGTGATGATGGTCAGCGTCTGCGGCATGAGCATGGCCGCGCCCAGCCCCTGCACGGCGCGGAACCCGATGAGCCACCCCGGGCTCGGCGCGGCGCCACAGGCCGCCGACGCGACCGTGAAGACTGCCACTCCCGAGGCGAACATGATCCGCGGCCCGATCAGGTCGCCCAGCCGCCCGGCGGTGATGACCAGGACCGCGAGCACCAGGGCGTACGCATTGATCACCCAGAGCACGTCGTCAAGCGAGGCGTGCAGCCTCACGATCATGTTCGGGATCGCGATGTTAACGATCGTCAGGTCCAGCAGGGTCATGAAGAACCCGAGCGAGACCACCAGCAGCACCGCCCATGGATTCCCGCGGAATTTCGCCACCGACTCGCTCCTGTCTCCGAAGTCCCCCGTCCGGCGCACGGCAGTCCCGCCCGGGCGCGCTACCTGCTGCCGGTGCCTCCTGATGGTAGACCGCGGGGCCGACAATTCCCCCCGGCTCAGGGACCCGCCCTGGCCCCGCCTCCGGATCCGAACCCGGTTCGGCTGGCGGGGGGGCGGGCGAAGTATGCTCCCGGCCATGAAACTGAACGGAACCGCAGCGATCATCTCGGGTGGCGCCAGTGGCCTGGGCGCGGCCGTGGCCCGCCGGCTCGCCGCCGCCGGTGTCACGGCGGTGGTGGCCGACCTCAACGAAGAGCAGGGCAAGACGGTGGCCGCCGAGACCGGCGGCGTCTTCGTCAAGACGGACGTGGCCGACGAGAACTCGGTGACCGCGGCGGTGGAGACCGCGGCGGCCCAGGGGGCGCCACTGCGGATCGTGGTCAGCTGCGCGGGGATCGGCTGGGCTGCGCGGACCGTGGGCCGGGACGGCACCCCGCACGATCTCGCGGCCTACCGCAAGGTCATCGACATCAACCTGATCGGCACGTTCAACCTGATGCGCATCGGCGCGGCGGCCATCGCCCGGACCGAGCCCGCCGACGCGGACAACCAGCGCGGCGTGGTGATCAACACCTCCTCGGTGGCCGGCCTGGAAGGCCAGACTGGCCAGATCGCCTACTCCGCCTCCAAGGGCGGCATCATCGGGATGACGGTGCCGGCCGCCCGCGACCTGGCCGCCGTCGGCATCCGGGTGAACACCATCTGCCCCGGCATCATCGACACCCCGATCTACGGGTTCGCGCCGGACGCCGAGCAGTTCAAGGCCAAGCTGGCCGCGCCGGTGGTGTTCCCGAAGCGGATGGGCACCTCCGCCGAGTTCGCCCACCTGGTACAGACGCTCATCGAGAACGACTACATGAACGCCGAGGTCCTCCGGTTGGACGGCGGGATCCGGTTCCAGCCCAAGTAGCCATCCCAGCGGCCCGGCGGCCGGGGTGGTTCCGGTCGCCGGTGGCGCGGGTGGCTCCGGGTCGCTCGGCGGCCTGGGGCTACCAGCCCAGGAACTGGCCGCGTGCGGTCCAGAAGCTGGCCAGCGCCGCCATGCAGGCCAGGCTGGCCGCGCCGAGCAAGAGACGGCGGGCGCGGTCGGCCGGCCGACCAGCGCAGGCCCGTGGCCGCGAGCCGCCGCGCCAGCCCGATCATGATGTACACCGAGCCTGCGAACGACAGAACCAGCAGCGCGAAGCCGATCGCGTCAACGGTGGCCATCGCGTAGCGATGCCCGCTGATCGCGGCCGACAGGAGCTGCGCCTGCCGGCTTCCGGAGCGCCACAGCGCCCGGTTGATCCCGGGGAGATGCAGCAGCAGGTACCCGAGGCTGAATGAGAGCAGCGGGATGACGCACAGCACCCAGCCCGTCACCACGATCCGGGCGGGACGGCGCAAGCTGGTGACGCGCGGGTCCCGGGGCCCCTGGACCAGGGTGCTGCGCACGATGGGGACAACACGGGCGAACAGGTCCGGCACGCCGGCCAGGTCGCTGAGGATGAAGTAGCCGTCGAAGCGGACGAACGGGAGCAGTTGCTCCAGCATCTCCAGGTGCGTGATGGCTATCACCAGAAGCAGGACCTCGGCCGAGGTAGCCGCGTAGACGCCGGCCAGGGCCAGCATGAAGATCATGTTGAAGTACAGGCCGCCGAGGTCCGTTCTCAGCCGTCCGGCCCGGCTGAGCCGGTAGGAGTCCGTGACGTTCGTGAAGAACGAGGGCCAGATCAGGTAGAGCCCGACGCCGACCACGCCCGGCCGCGCGCCACCGTACCGGCAGCCGGTCGCGTGCCCGCACTCGTGGAACGCGGCCGAGGCGAGCGAGAGGCCGAGTGCGATGAGCAGGTCCACCGGGTCGTGCAGGACCTGCTGGATCCCGCCGCTCAGCCCATGGACGGCGAACAGCCAGTAGTCCACGGCGAGGACGCAGCCAATCACGGCCACGGCCACGGGCGCGTGGAACAGCGGCCGCAGCAGCGCTCCAGCCACGTTCACCGCACGTTCGGGCAGCAGCGTGCCCCGCGCTCTGAGCGCCAGCAGCGGGTCAGCCTTGGGTGGCCGGGCCGGGGCGCCTTGGTCGGCGACGACGCCGAGGGGCAGCAGCTTGGCCGCGACGAGGTAGCGGACCTGGTCGGCGTTCAGGGTCCGGCCGAGGTCGTCACTTACCAGCCTCGCGATGGCGGCCGGGTCGCGGGAGCCATCGATCCGGCAGGTAACCCGGTAGAGCAGCGGGGACATCTGGATGACCTGGCCGTCGGGCCGCCGCACGAGCGACGGCGGCTGACTGTAGCCGGAGTCCCGGTACTCGCCTAGCAGTTCGACGCCATCGGTCAGGCGCGGGAGCTCAGCAGGCCCGCGCGCACTCTCCGGCGGAGCGGGTGTCATGCCCTCAGCGGCCGGGGGCACGGTCATGCGTCTGCTCCTCCCTCGCGTGCGCGCCAGAAGGACACCGGCCGCGGCTGGGGACGGATGGACAGCCCGGCCGGGGGTCAGTGGGAGCGAAGGGCCGCCCGGTATCGACCGGGCGGCCCTTGCCCCGCTGCACAGCCCCCTCCCACGGTGCGCAGCAGGCCGGAATGCGATATGAGCCCGGGCAGGCGTTACAGGATGTTGCCGGAGCCCAGGCTGAGGATGTTGTTGAAGCTGCCATTGGCCACGGCCACGTTGAGCAGGCCCGACTGCGCCGTATTGCCGTAGCCCACCTGGGTGAAGCTGCTGCCACCGTGACTCGGGTGGCATACCCAGAGGGTTTCCCGGTTCGGGAGCAGCTCAGCGTGCTCCAGCTCGAGGTCTTCCATGCTCACGGCCGGTACATTGGACATTGAGCCTCCTTCGGCAGTGATCTGCCTCGGTCAGGGCGGATCGAGTTGGCCGCCCTCGCGGGCGGGCGGGTCTCGGGGACCGCCCGGCACCCTCGTGGCACCGGGCCCGAAGCTGGTGTACGCTCCTGGGCGTACATACTGTTCGGCTACCACCGGACAGTAGTCATTACCCCCCGGTAAGGCAAGGGCTGCGCACCGCGACCACTGAGCCCGTGGACGGAGACGGCTAGGCAGGCTATGACGGCGCACGTGACGGGGGATGAGCGGGAGCCCTCAGCAGACCAGCCGGATGCCTCCGCCGCCGCGGCGGGACATGAACTCAACCCGCTACAGCGCCTGATCCAGCAGCGTCTGCGCGAGCAGGGCTGGTCTTATGGCCAGGTCGCACGGCGCGGCGGGCTGCCTCGTTCCACCGTCTACACCCTGGCGATGACCCGGAACCTGGTCCGGCCGCCGCGCCCGGCCACGCTCGATGGGCTCGCCAAAGGTCTCGATGTGCCGATCTCCGCGGTCCGCGCCGCCGCCGCCGAGTCCGCCGGCCTGCACTACTACGACGAGATCCCAGCCGAGCGGGAGCAACCGGGCGACCGTGAACGCGAGCTGCTGATCGCCAGCATCGACGAGCTCACGCCGGAAGACCGGCGTCATGTGGCCGCGCTGGTCGAATCGTTGCGGAAGAGGGCGTCACAGGAGCCGGCGGGCGGTTAGAGCCGCCGGGGTCGGTGAGCCTCGCGGTCCCGGGAGGCGCGCAGCACGGGATCCGGCTGGCCCGCGCTGCCCGGCCAGGGCCCGGGTGGACCGAGCATGTCCCAGGGACCCAGGTGGGCCCCGGGCCGCCAGCGTGCCCGGCCCGGCCAGTTCTGCGCCCACCATCTAGTCCACCGGCCCGATGCCTGGTACCCCAAGCTGCTTAGCCAGCTCCCCGTACGACCCCTCCGGCACGACCAGGCGGGCCACCCGCAAGATCGCCAGCGGGTCTTCGCCGGGTGGCCGCAGCACATAGACCGTATGGTCAGGCGGGCTGCAGGCCACGACCAGCCGGTCGTGGTCGGCCAGGACGATGCAAGCCTTCGCCGTGGCAGGCTGCGAAGCGCACGGACCCCCGCCAGCGCGGGCTCGTTCCGGCTGGGGAAGCTGCGGGGCACCCTGCCGCTGCCCACGCCGGGCCACCAGCACCAGCTCGATGAGGAACGCCGCCAGGATGAGCAGGCCCACCGCCGCCAGCATGGTCTTCAGCCACGGCGGCATGCCCGTGGGGGCGGGCGCTCCTTTGGTCACCGGCCGGGAGTGGTGCCGGGTGCCGGCCGGGGAAGGCGGCCGTGTGGCGGGGGGCCGCCGGTGAGCCGGCGGAGTGGCCGCGGGCCGCTGGTGGGATGGTCGAGGGCTGGGCCGCGCAGGAGGGGCCGGGATGGTAGCGGCCGGGCGCGGGACCGTCAGGACAGCGCCGGGACGGATGGTGTCCGGGTCGTGGCCGATGGCGTGCCGGTTGGCGGCGTACAGCGCCGGCCAGCCGCCGGGCACGCCGAGCGCGGCCGCGATGCCCGACAAGGTGTCCCCGGCCGCGACGGTGTACCGGGCGGGTGCTGTCTGGCTGGGCAGTACCAGGACGGTGCCGGGGCGGATGGTGTCCGGGTCGTGGCCGATGGCGTGCCGGTTGGCGGCGTACAGCGCCGGCCAGCCGCCGGGCACGCCGAGCGCGGCCGCGACGCCGGACAGGGTATCGCCCGGACGCACCACGTATCTCGCGGCCGGGCTCGACGCCGCCACAGCTGGCGCGGCGATAGGCAATGTGCTGGTGAGGGTGACCTCAATACTGCTCGCAATGCGGGTGTTCGCCGGGGCCGGGTGGACCGGCCCTCTCGTGCCGACCGCTGCCAGCGGGATCGACAAGATGCTCCCGGCGAGCACGACGCACGCGGACGTCGTCCACGCACGCATAGTGCTCTCACTTTCCTTCCGAGGGGTCGGCGCCGGATTGCTGGGCCGTGCGCCGAAGGGCAACCGGTCTGGGAAGGAAAGGACTTAGGCGGGCGGCACCTCCGGGAGGTAGCAGCGCCAGATTGGCTTCGCGGCCGCCCCACGCGCCAGCCGCAGCAAGATGAGAGTGAGGAGCGTGATCAGCGCAGCGGTGGCGCCACTTGGCACCCCGCGGCCGCCGTTCCCGCCGGGACCGGTGCCGCCGCCAGGTCCGCTGCCGCCGCTCCCGGCGGGCAGCCGGGGGGCCGCCGGCGCCCGGGGCGGGGGTGCACCGCCGCCGGCCGTCCCCGGGCCCGACGCGAGCAGCGAGTGCCCACCGGCGCCCGGCGCGGTCATCCCGGTGTCAGCCGTCGCTGCGCTCCGGGCCGCAGCCACTGGCAGGGTGGCCTCGACAACCGGGCCGGACGGGCTCACCGGGCCGGTCACCGGGGCCAGGGTCCCGCTGCGGCCCGGTGGCACCACGGGCAGCGTGCCCTGAGCCAGGAGAAGGCTGCCCGTGGCGGAGATGACCGGGGCCAGGGTGCCGGTGACGGCTGGGAGGAGGGTGCCGGTGACGCCGGTGAGGGTGCCGGTGACGGCCGGGAGGAGGGTGCCGGTCACCGCCGGGAGGACGGTGCTGGTGACCCCGCTGACCGTGCCGGTGACGGCGGGGAGAACGGTGCCGGTGACCGCGGGAAGGACATGTCCGACGGTCCCGGTCACGCTGCTCACAGTGCGACTGAGGCCCGCGGTGCCAGCGACGGCTCCACTCACCGTCGGCAGAACGCCGGTCACATGGGCGGCGACCCCGGACACCGCGCCGCTGCTGGGGCCGGTGACCGCCCCGGTGGCTACGGCGGCCGCGCTGGCCATGCGGGTGACCGCGCTGGTGACGGCGGTGACCGTGCGGGGTGCGGGCGGGACTGCCGTCACAGGGCCGGCCGTGAGGCTGGCGAGTGGCCCCCGGGAGCCCGGACCCTGGCGGTGGCCGCCGCCCGGCCCGGGGATGACGGCCTGGATGACTCCGCTGACAGCCGAGGCGGTGGATGAGGCGGGTACCTGGCTGGGGAGGCCGTGGCTGGGGGCTGCGGCGACGCTGGCCGCGGGCGGGGCCGGCACGGAGGAGGGGCTCGCCGCAGCGGGTGCCTGGCTGGCGGGCCCCGGCTGGCCCGACCCCGGCTGGCCCGTCCCGGGCTGGGCCGCGGGCGGTCCCGCGGGCTGACCCGGCGGAGGTGGCTTCACCTGTGAGGGCGGCTGACCCGGGGCAGCGGGCGGCTGGCTCTGGCCGCCGCCCACCCCCGGGGAAACGCCCTGAACGGCTCCGACCACGGAACTGACCGGGGAGGCGATACCGCTGGGGATGATCGCCGCGAGCCCGCTGCCGGGAGTGCTGGCGGTGGCGTGCGGGGCCGTGTCAGCGGAAGCCCGGCCCGCGGTCAGCCATGCGAAGATGAGCGCTGCGGCCAGCCCTCCGCACGCATACAGGCAAACCCTCAGGACCAGGACTAAGGCCCGTGACAGGGTTGCAGACCCCTCCACGGGTAAGCACGGTACCCCGGATGCCGATAATCATCCATATCCTCAGGCAACTGGACTGCGCCCCGCCTGGCACCCACTCTCACCAAGGGGGCGTCTAGCTGCGCGAACACCGCCATCGAGCCCGGAAACGACCATCAGGAGGCAATGAGGTGCCGGACAACGCCGGAAATGCAGCACCGGACAATGCCAGCGTCCCGGACAATCCGGCCGCGGTGCAATGTGAGGTGGATGGCCCGGTCGCCGTCATCACGATCAACCGGCCGCAGGCCCGGAACTCGGTCAACGAGGCGGTCGCGGCCGGGATGGCCGCGGCCCTCGACGACGCCGAAGCCCGCAAGGACATCCAGGTCATCGTGGTGACTGGAGCGGGCGGGACGTTCTGCGCGGGAATGGACCTGAAAGGGTTCCTGCGCGGCGAGAACCCGCACGCCGGCGGGCGCGGGTTCGCCGGCATCGTGGAGCGGCCGCCGGCGAAGCCGGTGATCGCGGCGGTGGAGGGCTATGCGCTGGCCGGCGGCTTCGAGATCGCGCTGAGCTGTGATCTCATCGTGGCCAGCGAGGCGGCCTCGTTCGGGCTGCCCGAGGTGACCAGGGGCCTGGTCGCGGCCGCGGGCGGCCTGCTGCGGCTGCCCCGGCGGATCCCGTACCACCTGGCCATGGAGATCGCGCTGTCCGGGGAGCGCGTGCCCGGCGGCCCGGCTGCACCAGGCGGGCCTGATCAGCCGGCTGGTGCCGGAAGGCCAGGCGCTGGCCGCGGCCCGCGACCTGGCGGCCAGCCTGAGCCATAACGCCCCGCTGGCCCTCGCGGCCACCAAGCAGATCATCACGGAATCGGCGGACTGGCCGGCCGCCGAGGCGTTCGCCCGGCAGGGCGAGATCGCCGGGCGGGTGTTCGGGTCCGCGGACGCCATGGAGGGCGCGGCCGCGTTCGCGGAGAAGAGGGCGCCGGTCTGGCGGGGCGAGTGACACCAGCGGGGCTGCAGTGGCACCCGCCGCAGGCGGAAGCCGGGGCCGGGCCACGCGAGCGGCGCCCGGCCCATAAGATCGGGGCCCATACGACCGGCTGAGTCAACCAGACACACGCTTGGGGATATCCATGTGCGGAATCGTCGGCTGCCTGGCTCTCGCCCTGGAGGCAGACCCGGACCAGAACTGGGTGCACACCGCCACCGAGCGGATCAGCCACCGCGGGCCAGACGACGAGGGCTTCTACACCGACCCTGACGTCGCCCTCGGCTTCCGCCGCCTGGCGATCATCGACCTGTCGCCGGGCGGCCACCAGCCGATGCGCTCGGCCGACGGCCGCTACTGGATGGTCTACAACGGCGAGATCTACAACTACGTGGAACTCGGCGCCGAGCTCCGGGAGCAGGGCGTGGCCCTGCGCTCCGCCTCGGACTCCGAGGTGCTCCTGGAGATGTACGCCCTGGTCGGCAAGGACGTGGTGCACCGGCTCCGCGGCATGTTCGCGTTCGCGATCTGGGACACCTGGACGCGGGAGCTGTTCTGCGCCCGGGACCAGTTCGGCATCAAGCCGTTCTACTACACCGTGGACCCGCCGCAGGAGCAGGACTGGCTCGACGGCCCGCGGCCCGCGGGCCTGTCCTCCGGCGGCCCGGCCCAGGATGCGGCGCACGCGGGGTCCCCGGCCGGGCGGCACGCGGCCGGCGCCTCGCGGGCGGCGGAGCGGCCCGCGCCCGCCGGTGCGCCGGGCGGCCGGGGCCGCCACGCCGCCGGCCGTGGGGGCGGTGAGCCCGCCCCGCGCGGCACCTCCGGCCTGCCCGGCAGCGGCGGCGGCTACGGTGAGGACGCCCGTCCCGACGGCGGCATGGGTGCCCCGGCCGGCACCGGCCGGCTGCTCCGCTTCGCGTCCGAGCGCAAGTCGCTGGCCAGCCCGGGCGAACTGAGCACGCTCGACGCGGACTCGCTGCGCCGCTACCTGGCATTCCAGTACGTGCCGCCGCCGGCCGCGCTCACCCCGCCGATCCGGGTGCTGCCCCCCGGGCACGCGCTGATCGCCCGGCCCGGCGGCAGCGTGGACGTCTTCCGCTACTGGCGGGCCGACCTGCGCCCGGCCAAGGCGCCCAGCGAGGGAACCGCCGCGCAGATCCTGGCGGTGATGCGGGACTCGGTGGCCGTGCACCTGCGCAGTGACGCGCCGCTGGGAGCGTTCCTGTCCGGCGGGATCGACTCCGCGGCCATCTGCGCACTCGCCGCCGAGCACCGGCCCGACCTGCTCACCTTCACCGTGGGCTTCGAGCGCGAAGGCTACAGCGAGATCGACCGGGCCCAGGAGACGGCCGCCGCGCTCGGCGTGAAGAACATCCCGTACGTGATCGGCGCGGAGGAGTTCTTCACCCACCTGCCCCGGATCATCTGGCATCTCGACGACCCGATGGCGGATGCCGCCGCGGTGCCACTCTGGTTCGTCGCCCGGGAGGCGAGCAAGCACGTCAAGGTGGTGCTGTCCGGCGAGGGCTCGGACGAGCTGTTCGGCGGGTACGCCATCTACCACCAGCCGGGCGTGGTCCGGGCCGGGGAGCGGCTGCCCGAACTGGCCCGGCTCCCGCTGAAGCGGGCCGCCGCGATGATGCCGGCCGGAGTCAAGGGCAAGGGCTTCCTGGAGCGCACCTCGACCCCGCTGCGGCGGCGGTACATCGGCAACGCGCACGTCTTCATGGACGGGCAGGTGGACCTGGTGGCCCGGGGCCAGGCCACCACGGCGGCCAGCGCGTACTCGGTGACCGACCCCATCTATGACCAGGCCGCCGCGGCGGACCTGGACGACACCTCCACCATGCAGCTGGTCGACATCAACACCTGGCTGCACGGCGACATCCTGGTCAAGGCAGACCGGATGACGATGGCGCACAGCCTGGAACTGCGGGTGCCGTTCCTGGACCGCGAGGTGATGTCGGTGGCGTCCCGGCTGGCCCGCGAGGAGAAGATCGCCGCGGGCACCACCAAGCTGGCGCTGCGCGAGGCGATGAGCGCGGTGCTGCCGCAGGCCGCCGCGGAACGGGCCAAGCTGGGCTTCCCGGTGCCGATCGGGTTCTGGCTCAAGGGCGAGATGTACGGCTACGCGGAGCGGCTGCTCAGTGAGGCGCGGACCGATCAGTGGATCGACCGGCAGGCGGCACTGTCCCTGCTGCAGCGGTTCCGGGCGGGTGAGCCGGACGTGAGCTGGCGGCACATCTGGGTGCTGGTCGTGTTCTCGCTGTGGCACCAGATCTACGTCGAGCGGGCCTACGACCCGGCCGCCCTGGGCTGGGAACGGCTGCCCAGCCCAGGCTCCCAGCCCGAAGCGGCCCGGTCCTGGCCAGGTCAGTCCCCGCTGGGCGGAGCCTGGTAAGCGCAGCCTGGCCAGCGGGGCGCCGGGTCAGCTAGCTGGTCATCGGGGCCAGGCCGGGGCCGTGGCCCGGGCCGTACGCCGACAGCTTGTCCCGCAGCCGCCCGCGGCCGCGGTGCAGCCGGGACATGACCGTGCCGATCGGGGTGCCCATGATCTCAGCGATCTCCTTGTAGGCGTACCCCTCGATGTCGGCCAGGTAGACCGCCACCCGGAACTCCTCCGGCAGGTCCCGCAGGGCCCGCAGGATCTCGGAGTCGGCCAGCCGGTCGAGCGCCTCCGCCTCGGCCGACCGGGCCTGCGCCAGCAGCGGGTCCGCCGGCAGCTGCCACTCCTGGAAGTCGCCGCTGGAGGCCTGGCGCGGCTCGCGGCGGCGCTTGCGGTAGCTGTTGATGAACGTGTTGGCCAGGATCCGGTGCAGCCACGCCTTCAGGTTCGTCCCCGGGCGGAACTGGTGGAAGGCCGCGTACGCCTTCGCCGAGGTCTCCTGGACAAGGTCTTCCGCGTCGGTGGGGTTGCGGGTCATCCGGAGCGCAGCGGGGTAAAGCTGGCCGAGGAAAGGCACGACGTCCTGCTCGAACCTCCGGTCCCGGTCCGGCGCCTCTTCGGTAGTCCCCATCGGTCACTCCTCGGTCGTTACCCTGTCAACTGTAGAGACGTATGGGAACCCACGTCTGGCTCGGTGACTCGGGTCACATTTCTTCACCCCGGTGTTGCGTTCTAGTTCTACCCCCAGAATCTGAAAGATTCCTGAAGGTGCCCTGTGAGCCGCGCCTGCCCGGTACCACTTATCCGGTGCCACACCGTGGTGCGGATGCCGCCGCTGGCCTGCCGGTAATGGCGCTGGCCGGCGGCCGAGCCGTGGCCGAGCAGGGCCTGCTGGCGGCGGCGTGCCAGCTCGGCGCGGCCGGCGTGCCCGGCTGGTCCCGGGCCGAGCAGCGGCTGGCCGCCTGGGCCCGCGCCGGCCCGGGAGAGGCCGCCGGCCAGGCGGGGGCCGCGGCGCTGGCGGCCGTGCGGGAGCAGGTCCGGGCAGGCCGGGACCCACTGGGCGACGCGTTCTGCGCGCTGCGCGGGCCGGACCGGCGGCGCCAGGCTGGGCCAGACCTTCACCCCCGCGCCGGTCATCGACAGCATGATCGCGTGGGCCGGCGCGAGCGGGTGCCGGCAGGCCCGGGTGGTCGATCCGGGCTGCGGGTCGGCGCGGTTCCTGCTCGCCGCGGGACGGCGCTGGCCAGACGCCGAACTGGTCGGCGTGGAGATCGACCCGGCGGCCGCCATCCTCGGCCGGGCCAGCCTGGCCGCCGCCGGGCTGGCCGCCCGGTCCCGGGTCGTCCTCGGTGACTACCGCAGCGCGCGGCTGCCCCGGGCGGGCGGCCCGACCCTGTACCTGGGCAACCCGCCCTATGTCCGGCACCACCACATCGCGCCGGACTGGAAGGACTGGCTCCGCCGGGCCGCCGCCGAGCAGGGCCTGGCCGCCAGCGCCCTGGCCGGGCTGCATGCCCACTTCTTCCTGGCCACCGCCCGGCGCGCGGTGCCCGGGGACACCGGCGTGCTGATCACCGCGGCCGAGTGGCTCGACGTGAACTACGGCAGCCTGGTCCGCGGGCTGCTGCTCGGCAGCCTGGGCGGCCGCGCGCTGCACCTGATCGAGCCCGCCAGCCCGGTCTTCTCGGACGCCGCGGCCACCTCGGTGATCGCCTGCTTCCAGCCCGGCACCGCGGCCCGCACGGTGCGGCTGCGCCGGGTCGCCACCGCCGGCCAGCTAGGCAGGCTGGGCGGCGGCCGGCCCGTGCCCGCGCCGGTGCTCGGGGCCGCGGCACGCTGGGGCCCGCTGCTGCGGGGTGGCCAGGCCGTCCCGGCCGCCGGCCGGCCACGTCGAGCTGGGCGAGCTCTGCCGGGTCCACCGGGGCCAGGTGACCGGGGCGAACGCGGTGTGGATCAGCGCAGGGCAGCACCCGCTGATCCCGGGCCGGTTCCAGTCCCCGGCGGTGACCCGGGGCCGCGAGTTGCTGCGCGCGGGCACGGTGCTGCCCGACGGCGCGGCCCTGCGGCTGGTCATCGACCTGCCTGCGGAACTGGGCCAGCTCACCGAGGCGGAGCGGGAGCCAGTGGCCCGCTTCCTGCACTGGGCGGTGTCAGCCGGCGCGGCCGACGGCTACGTGGCCCGGCACCGCACGCCGTGGTGGCGGGTCCGGCTGGGGCCGCCCGCGCCGATCCTGGCCAGCTACATGGCCCGGCGCCCGCCAGCGTTCGTCCGCAACCTGGCCGCCGCCCGGCACCTCAACATCGCGCACGGCCTCTACCCGCGCGACCCGCTGGCCACCCCGCTGCTCGACGCCCTGGCTGCCGCCCTGGCCGGGTCAGCGAGCACCGGGCAGGGACGCGTCTACGCCGGCGGCCTGGTCAAGTTCGAGCCGCGGGAAATGGAGCGGCTGCCGGTCCCCGGGCCGGCCCTGCTGGCCGCCCTGGCCGCGGAGGGGCTGTCAGACCGGGCAGGCCCTTAGATCCAGCCGTGGTACCACATGTGCGATAGCCAGGACGTGTACGGAATGATCTGCCCGGAGATGATCGGGTACAGGTACGCGAAGTTCAGCAGCACGCCGAGCGCGTAGGCGCCGGCCACGGCCGCGCCCACCGTGCGGCGGGTGGCGGACGCCTGCGCCGAGCCGATGATCAGCCCCAGGCACAGCGTGATCGCGATGATCAGGTACGGCTCGAACTCCAGCGCGTAGAAGAAGAACTCGGTCCGGTGGTCGTGCACCGCGAACCAGAACCAGGGCAGCCAGCCCACGGCTACCGCGAGCAGCACCGCGCCCGCCCGCCAGTCCCGGCGGGTCAGCCACCACAGCAGGCAGACCAGCAGGGCGGCGATCGACGCCCACCAGATCAGCGGCGTCCCGAGAGCCAGCACTTCCTGCGCCTTCGTGCCGGCTGCCCCGCAGTTCCCGTGGGTGCCGCCGGCCGGGCACTGCCAGAAGAAGGCCACCGGACGGCTCATCACCAGCCAGGTCCACGGCTGTGACTGGTACGGGTGGTGCGTGGTGAGGCCGAGGTGGAACTGCAGGATCTGCTTCTGGTACTGCACGAAGGAGGCCAGTGCCGAGATCACCGGCACATGGTTGCCGTTCTGCGCGCCCCACTGCCGGTCGTAACCGGAGCTGGTGAAGAACCAGCCCGCCCAGGTGATCACGTAGACCACCAGCGGCAGCAGCCCGCACCAGGCTGGCAGCCACCGGGCGCGCCGCAGGGTGCCGCCGACGTTGACCCGCAGCCCGGCCGCCCGCCGCGCCCCCACATCCCAGGCGACGACCAGCGCGGCGAAGCCGAGCACATACCAGATCGCGTCCCACTTCGAGGCGAGGGCCAGGCCGAGGCACACCCCGGCCCCCACCCGCCACCAGGGCACCGCACGGCGGCGGAGCCCGCGGGGCGCCCCCGGCCCGGCCGGCTCCTGCGCGTCCCCGGCAGACCCCGCCGCGGACGCCTGCACCGTGGCGGCCAGCCGGGCCCGGGTGTGGTCCCGGTCCACCACCAGGCAGCCGAACGCGGCGAGTACCCAGAACATCAGGAAGATGTCCAGCAGCGCGGTCCGGCTCATCACGAATTCCAGCCCGTCCAGCGCCATCAGCAGGCCCGCGACGCAGCCCAGCAGGGTGGAGCGGGTCATCCGCCGGGTGATCCGGGCCAGCAGCAGGATGGCCAGCGACCCGATCAGCGCCGTGGCGAACCGCCAGCCGAACGAGTTCAGCCCGAAGGTCCACTCGCCGAACGCGATGAGCAGCTTGCCGGCCGGCGGGTGCACCACGAACTCGCCACCGGTCGTGAAAATATGCGAGTTTCCACGGACGAGCAGTGAGTTCCGCGTGCTCACGTAGTTGTGCTCGACGCCGAACCGGAGGATGCCGAGCGCGTCCGGCACGTAGTACGTCTCGTCGAAGATGACGGCGTTCGGCACGCTGAGCCGGTTGAACCGCAGGAACGTGCCGAACGCGGTGACCAGCAGCGGCCCGGCCCAGGCCCAGAACGCGCTACCGGGCATGGCCGGGACCATCCGGGCACGCAGCGCGGACGGCGGGTCGGCAGCGGCGGCGGGCTGGGCCGACGCCCGGGAGAGCATCATCGCAACATCGTAGGGCGGCGGCGCGGCCTGCGGGGCGCCAGATCCACCAGATCGGAGCGTACCGGTGCGCCAGCCGCAGCAGGGCGGTGGCCGGGACATACCGTGGTCCCGGCATGAATACCACTGACTGCGGCACGCTCACGGTGGCCGCCGTGCCCATCGGCCGGCCGGGCGACGCCTCGCCCCGGCTCGTGGCGGCGCTCGCCACGTCCCCGCTGGTGGCCGCGGAGGACACCCGCCGGGTCCGGCGGCTCGCCGCCAGCCTGGGCGCCGAGATCACTGGCAAGGTGATCTCCTACTACGACGCGGTCGAGCGCAGCCGGGAAGGCGGGCTGCTCGCCGCGCTGCGGAGCGGCCAGGACGTCCTGCTGGTCACCGACGCGGGCATGCCGGCCATCAGCGACCCTGGCTACCGCCTCGTGGCGGCGGCGGCCGAGGCGGGGCTGCCGGTGACCGTGCTCCCCGGGCCGTCCGCGGTGACCGCCGCGCTGGCCGTGTCCGGGCTCCCGTCAGACCGGTTCTGCTTCGAGGGGTTCCCGCCCCGCCGGGCGGGCGAGCGGGCCCGCCGGTTCGCCGGCCTGGCCACCGAGACCCGGACCCTGGTGTTCTACGAGTCCCCGCGGCGGCTCGCGGCCACCCTGGCGGAACTGGCCGCGGCGTTCGGCGCGGGCCGGCGGGCCGTGGTCTGCCGCGAGCTGACCAAGACCCACGAGGAGATCGTCCGCGGCCCGCTCGCCGAGCTGGCGGACTGGGCCGCACCCGGGGTCCTGGGCGAGATCACGCTGGTGGTCGGGGGAGCCCAGCCGGGAGCGGGCGGAGCGGGCGGGCGCGGTCCCGCCGAGGCGGCCGCCGAGGTGGCCCTCCGCGAGGCGGCCGGCGTCACCCGCCGGGACGCCATCGCCGCCGTCGCCCGGGACTGGGGCCTGCGCAAGCGGGAGGTCTACGAGGCGGTCCATCACGGCGCGCCGGCTGACCGGCCAGCGACTCCAGGAAGGACACCCCCCGGCCCCCGCTAGGCTGGACTCCATGTCCCCGACGACCCGGCATATCCTCACCGCCCCGGCCTGGCCGTATGCGAACGGCCCCCGGCACATCGGCCATGTCTCCGGCTTCGGCCTGCCCTCGGACATGTTCAGCCGGTACCAGCGGATGGCGGGGAACCGGGTGCTGATGGTCAGCGGCACCGATGAGCACGGCACCCCGATCCAGGTCGCCGCGGACGCGGAAGGCCTCACCGCCCGGCAGCTCGCCGACCGGTACAACCGGGTGATCGCGGAGGACCTGAGGGCGCTGGGCCTCTCCTACGACCTGTTCACCAGGACCACCACCCGCAACCACTACGCGGTGGTCCAGGAGATCTTCCTCGGCCTGCTCAAGAACGGCTACATCTTCCCGCAGACCACGCTGGGCGCGATCTCCCCGTCCACCGGGCGGACCCTGCCGGACCGCTACATCGAGGGCACCTGCCCGATCTGCGGCTACGAGCACGCCCGCGGGGACCAGTGCGACAACTGCGGCAACCAACTCGACCCGGTCAACCTGATCAACCCCCGCTCGAAGATCAACGGCGAGGCGCCCAAGTTCACCGAGACCGAGCAGTACTTCCTGGACCTGCCCGCGTTCACCGAGGTGCTGGGCAAATGGCTGCAGGGCAAGTCCGGCCAGTGGCGGCCGAACGTGCTCAACTTCTCGCTCAACCTGCTCGATGAGCTGCGCCCCCGGGCCATCACCCGGGACCTGGACTGGGGCGTGCCGGTGCCGCTGGACGGCTGGCGGGACCGCCCGGACAAGCGGATCTACGTCTGGTTCGACGCGGTCATCGGCTACCTGTCCGCATCGATCGAGTGGGCCCGGCGGTCCGGTGAGCCGGACGCCTGGCGGGCGTGGTGGCAGTCCCCGGACGCCGAGTCCTACTACTTCATGGGCAAGGACAACATCGTCTTCCACTCCGAGATCTGGCCCGCCATGCTGTTCGGCTACTCGGGGCAGGGAGCGAAGGACGGCTCGCCCGGCAAGCTCGGCGCGCTGAACCTGCCGACCGAGGTGGTGTCCAGCGAGTACCTGACGATGGAGGGCCGGAAGTTCTCCTCCTCCCGCGCGGTGGTCATCTACGTCCGTGACTTCCTGGAGCGCTACGACGTGGACGCGCTGCGCTACTACGTGGCGGTGGCCGGCCCGGAGAACCAGGACACCGACTTCACCTGGAGCGAGTTCCTCCGCCGCAACAACGACGAGCTGGTCGCCACGTGGGGCAACCTGGTCAACCGGTCGGTGTCGTTCGCCGCCCGCAACATCGGGTCGATCCCCCAGCCCGGCGAGCTGACCGACACGGACCGGCGGATCATGGCCGCCTCGCGGGAGTCGTTCGCGCGGGTCGGCAGCGCGCTGGCCCGGTCCCGGTTCAAGCAGGCGGTCAACGACGCCATGCGCGGCGTGGGCGAGGCCAACAAGTACATGTCCGACCAGGCGCCGTGGAAGCTGCGCGAGTCCGACCCCGAGCGGATGCGCACCATCCTGCACGTCGTGCTGCAACTGGTGGACGACGCGAAGACGCTGCTCACCCCGTTCCTGCCGGAGTCCTCGGCGAAGGTGTACCGGATGCTCGGCGGCCAGGGAGAGTGGTCCGGCACCCCGCGGGTCAACCAGGTGGACGAGGACGGCGGCCCGCCGTACCCGGTCGTCACCGGCGACTACGACACGGCGGCGGCCCGCTGGGAGTCCCGGGCTATCCAGCCGGGAACCCCGCTGGCACTGCCCGCCCCGCTGTTCGCCAAGCTGGACCCCTCCATCGTGGAGGAGGAGCTGGCCCGGCTGGGCCAGCCGTGACCAGGGCGCACGGGTGAGCACGCGGACCCTCGACCAGTACGGCCGCCCGCCCGCGGCCGACCCGGAGCCGCTGCCGGCCAGCGCGTTCGACAGCCACTGTCACCTGGACCTGGTCATGGGCCCGGTTCCCGAGGTGCTGTCCCGCGCCGCGGCCTGCGGTATCTCGCGGGTGGTCACGGTGGGCACCGACCTGCCGTCGTCCTACTGGGCCGTCACCTGCGCGGCCGATCATGACCCGGTGTACGCGGCGGTCGCCATCCACCCGAACGAGACGGCCCGGGCCGCAACGCGGCCAGCGCAGCGGGACAGCGTGCTGGACGAGCTGGCCGAGCTGACCCGGCAGCCGCAGGTCCGGGCGGTCGGCGAGACCGGGCTGGACTACTACTGGGACGACGCGCCGCACGACGTGCAGCAGGAATGGTTCCGGGCGCATATCGAGATCGCCAAACGGGCGGGCAAGCCGCTGATGATCCACGACCGGGACGCGCACGAGGACATCCTGCGCATCCTGGCCGAGGAGGGGCCGCCGGACCTGGTGATCTTCCACTGCTTCTCCGGGGACGCCGACATGGCCAAGCGCTGCGCGGACGCCGGCTACCTGCTCAGCTTCGCGGGCGTCCTGACCTTCGCTAACGCCCCGCAGCTACGTGAGGCGGCCGCGGTGACCCCGCCCGGGCAGCTGCTGGTGGAGACCGATGCCCCGTTCCTGACCCCGGCGCCGAACCGGGGCAAGTCGAACTCGCCGGCCCAGGTGGCGCACACGGTCCGCGCGCTGGCGGCGATCAAGCAGCTGGACGTGGCGGAGCTGTGCGCGGTTATCGAGGCGACCGGCGAGCGCGTCTTCGGCCCGTGGTAGGCAGCGTTAGCCCGGGGGGCGACCCCCCGGAACCCCCCGCGGATCGCTGGCTCGGAGGGGACACGGCTTCGCCGCGCCCCGCCTCGCCAGCGAGGCGGGGCGGGGCGGGGCGACCCCCCGGAACCCCCCGCGATCTCACCCCGCGGCAACAACCCCCCGGAACCCCCCGCGATTCGCCGGCTCGGAGGGACGCACCTTCGGCGAGCCCCGCCTCGCCGGCGAGCGCGCTGCTGGGCCCGGCCGAGATCAGGGCCCTGGCCGCCCGGCTGGGGGTGCGGCCGTCCAAGCGGCTGGGGCAGAACTTCGTCACCGATCCCGGCACGGTCCGGCGCATCGTGGCGCTGGCCGGCCTGGCCCCCGAGGACGTGGTGCTGGAGGTCGGGCCCGGCTTCGGTTCGCTCACCCTGGCCCTGTTGCCGGCCGCCCGCCAGGTCACCGCGGTGGAGGTGGACCCCGTGCTGGCCGCCGAGCTTCCGCTGACCGTCGCCCGTCATGCCGCTCCGTTGGCTGAACGCCTCGTCGTGGTCACTGCCGACGCCGCCCGGATCACCAGCGTGCCGCCTGACGCGCCGACGGCGCTCGTGGCCAACCTGCCCTACAACGTCGCGGTCCCGGTGGTGCTGCACCTCCTGGCGTCGGTCCCCTCGCTGCGCCGCGGCCTGGTCATGGTCCAGGCGGAGGTGGCGGACCGGATGATCGCGCCGCCGGGCAGCCGGGTGTATGGCGTGCCCTCGGTCAAGCTGGCCTGGTACGCGGAGTCGCGGCGGGCCGGCCCGGTGCCGCGCACCGTGTTCTGGCCGGTGCCGAACGTGGACTCCGGGCTGGTGGCGTTCACCCGGCGCGAGCCCCCCGCGGTGGCCGGGGCATCCCGGGACGAGGTGTTCGCTGTCGTTAACGCGGCCTTCGCGCAGCGGCGCAAGACGCTGCGCGCCGCGCTGGCCGGCTGGGCCGGGTCGGCGGCCGGGGCGGAGCGGGTGCTGCGCGCGGCCGGGGTGGACCCGCAGGCCCGCGGCGAGTCGCTGGACGTTGCCGAGTTCGCCCGGATCGCGGCGGCCGCTACGATCGGGGAATCGTGACCGCTGTGACTGCGCGGGTGCCCGCGAAGGTGAATCTCCAGCTCGCGGTGGGGCCGCTGCGCGGCGATGGCTACCACGACCTGGTGACGGTGTTCCATGCCCTGGCGCTGTTCGACGAGGTCACCGTCGCGCCCGCGGAGCGGGACAGCGTCCTGGTCACCGGGGAGGGCGCCAGCAGCGTGCCGCAGGACTCCGGCAACCTGGCCGCCCGGGCCGTCACCGCGCTGGCCGACGCCGTCGGCCCGGGGCTGCAGGACTCGCCCGGGGTGGCGATCGAGATCAGGAAGCGGATCCCGGTCGCGGCCGGGCTGGCCGGCGGGAGTGCCGACGCGGCCGGCGCCCTGGTCGCCTGCAATGAGCTGTGGGGCGCCGGGCTGAGCCAGCAGGAGCTGGCCGAGGTGGCCGCGCGGATCGGCAGTGACGTGGCCTTCGCCCTGCACGGCGGGACCGCCGTCGGGCTGGGCCGGGGCGAGCAGGTCACGCCGGCGCTGACCTCGGGCACCTACCACTGGGTGCTGGCGTTCGCCGCCGAGCAGCTGTCCACCCCCGACGTCTACGCCGCGTGTGACCGACTGCGGGCGCGCGCGGCCGCCGCGGACTCCTCGCCCGGAGCCGTGTCCCCTGCGAGCCAGCGGATCGCGGGGGGCTCCGGGGGGTCGTTTCCCGGGCCAGCACGGCACCTGCCGCAGCTGAGCACGGCACTGCTGGCCGCGCTGCGATCGGGGGACCCGGCGGCGGTGGGCCCGCTGCTCAGCAACGACCTGCAGCCCGCCGCGATCTCGCTGCTGCCCCGGCTGCGCCAGGCGCTGGCGGTCGGCCGGGAGCACGGGGCGCTGGGGGCCATCGTGTCCGGGTCCGGGCCGACCTGCGCGTACCTGGCCCGGGATGGCGCGCACGCCCGGGACCTGGCGGTGGCCCTGACCGGGGCAGGCGTGTGCCGCTCGGTGGTCAGCCTGACCGGCCCGGCGCCCGGCGCCACCGTGATCAGCCAGCCCCGCGCCGCGCGCCCGCAGCCGCACGGCGGGCCGCTGTGAACCTGGTCAGCCTGGAGCGGGCCGTCAAGGGGTACGGTCAGCGGCTGCTGCTGGATGAGGTATCCGCCGGCGTGGCGGAGGGGGACCGGATCGGCGTCGTGGGGCGCAACGGCGCCGGCAAGAGCACCCTGCTCGCCGTCCTGGCCGGGGCCGAGGAGCTGGACGGCGGCCGGGCCACCCGGTCTCGTGGCCTGCGGACCGGGGTGCTGGCCCAGCGCAGCGAACTGACCGGGACGGTGGCCAGCATCGTGGTCGGTGACCTGCCCGAGCACGCCTGGGCGGCGAATCCGCGGACCAGGTCCATCCTCGGCGCGCTGCTGGCCGGGCTCGACCTGGGGGCCCCGGCCGCCCGGCTGTCCGGCGGCGAGTCCCGCCGGGTGGCGCTGGCCGCCGTGCTGATCGGGGAGCATGACCTGCTGCTGCTCGATGAGCCCACCAACCACCTGGACGTGGAGGCGATCGACTGGCTGGCCCGGCACCTGGCCGGGCGGCCCGAGGCGCTGGTCGCGGTGACGCACGACCGCTGGTTCCTGGATGCCGTGTGCAACCGGACCTGGGAGCTGGCCGACGGCCGGCTGCACGCGTATGACGGCGGCTACGCCGCGTACGTGCTGGCCCGGGCCGAGCGGGTCAGGATCAGCGAGGCCACCGAGCGGCGGCGGCGCAACCTGCTGCGCAAGGAACTGGCCTGGCTGCGTCGCGGGCCGCCGGCCCGGACCAGCAAGCCCCGGTTCCGGATTGAGGCGGCCAACGCGCTCATCGCCGGGGAACCGCCGCCCCGGGATGGCGTGGAACTGGCCCGGCTGGCCACGGCCCGGCTCGGCAAGACCGTCATCGACGCCGCCGACCTGACGGTCACCGTCGGCGAGGGGGGGCGCCCCGCAGGGGTGTCCCCGCCGAGCCGGCGTATCGGGGGGTCGCGGGGGGTCGTCCCCCCGGGCCAGCAGAGCGCCAGGGCGCGGACCCTGCTGGACGACGTCACCTGGCAGCTCGCGCCGGGTGAGCGGGTTGGCCTGGTCGGGCCGAACGGCAGCGGCAAGAGCACGCTGCTGACCGTGCTGGCCGGGGACGCGGAGGACGTGCTGGCCGCCGGCGCGGCGAAGCCCCCGGGGAGTGACGCGGAGGACGCGCCAGAGGGTAACGCCGCCTCGCTCACCGTGACCGGGCGGATTACCCGGGGCCAGACGGTCCAGCTCGGTTACCTCCGGCAGAGCGACGCCGGGCTCGATCCCGCGCTCACCCCGCGCGAGGCGGTCACCGAGATCCGCGGCACCCTGGACTCGGCCCAGGGCGCCGCCGCGGCCGGCCAGCTGCTGGACCGCCTCGGGCTGCGCGGCGACACCCAGTGGACCCCGGCCGGTGAGCTGTCCGGCGGTGAGCGGCGCCGCCTGCAGTTGCTGCGCATCCTGCTCGCCGAGCCGAACGTGCTGTTCCTCGACGAGCCCACGAACGACCTCGACGTGGACACGCTCACCGAGCTGGAGGACCTGCTCGACGGCTGGCCCGGGTCGCTCATCCTGGTCAGCCACGACCGGTATTTCCTGGAGCGCGTCACCGACCACGTGCTCGCCCTGCTCGGCGACGGCAGCCTGGCCTTCCTCCCCGGCGGGGTCGAGGAGTACCTGGACCGGCGGCGGGCGGCCGTGGCCGGGGACGCGGCCCGGGCGGCGGTCAGCGGGTCCGGGCCCCGGGTGAACGGCCGGCCCGGCGGGGACGGGCGGCCAGCCGGTGCGGGCACTGCCCAGGACCCGGCAGCCGAGCCGGCCCGGGCCAGATGGGCGCCGGCCGCCCGTCCGCGGCGGCGCAGCGGACGGCGCGCAAGGATATGCAGCGGCTGGAACGCCAGATTTCCCGGCTGGCCGGCCGGGAAGAAGAGCTGCACGCGGCGCTGGCCGAGCACGCCGCCGACTACGTCCGGCTCACCGAGCTCGGCGCCGAGCTGCGCGGCGTCCAGGAAGAGAAGGACCGCCTCGAAGAGCAGTGGCTGGAAGCTGCCGAGGCAGGTGAGGCAGGGTAGGGCCTGCGGCTCTCCGGTCCGGCGGTGGTTGACGGGGCGCCGCAAGGCCACGGGAGCATGCGGGCGGCGTGGCCTACGCCTGGTTGGGCGCTTTGATGGTGGCAGGTGTCCCCCGGCACGACGGACAGCCCCTCGCCGGGGGCTGTCCGGGAAGACCGGGCTGGCGGGCCGTTTACAGGCCGCCGAGCAGGTCGCGCAGCGCCTGGGTGTAGGCGCCGAGCGCTGCGCGGCCGTGGCCGGTGAGGGCGACCGTGGTGATGGACACGGTCCCGTTCCTGGTCTTCTCGCTGCTGATGTAATCGGCTTCTTCGAGCTTGCGGAGGTGGATGATCAGGTTGCCGGGGGTGAGCCCGATCATGTCCTGCAGCCGGGTGAAGGAGAGCGTGTCGCCGTTGGGCAGTGCCGCCAGGGTCGCGACGATCTTCAGCCGGGTGGGGACGTGGATCAGCGGGTCGAGCGCGTCGTCAGTCATGGCACACCGTCATGCGCGCTGCCGCCGGGCAATGGCGGCGGCGTTGCCCAGCAGCACGGCGCACAGGCCCACGCCGGCGACCGCCCACGCCCCGGCCGGTCCGGCGAATGCGCCCACGGCGCCGACGGCGGCGACCGCGAGCCCGGTGCCGAATGAGCGCCAGTCGGCCCGGGCCGCCATGATGGCCGCCCAGGCCAGGCCGGGGACGATCAGCACCGTGGTGGGGTACAGGCTGTAGTTCACCCCGGCGGCGGCCAGCGCCCACATGAGCGCGGCCGCGGCGGCCCATGCCAGCGCCAGGACGGTGATCTCGGCCGGGCGCAGCCGGGTCCTGCCGCGTACCCCGGCGATCGCGCGCTCGCGAACCGCGACTGTGGCGCCGAAGTTGAGGACAATGAACGCGACCAAGATGGGGATGTCCGCGGCAGTCGGGCCCCGGTAGGGGTGCTGTCCGCGCACCGAGAGCCAGACCGCGCCGCATGCGGCCAGGACCATGACGGCCCTGGTCACCAGGAGCCACGGCGGGGAGGGCGCGAACTTGCGGCGTGCCTGCTGGGTGGTCTGGTCCAGCAGGGCGGCGGCCTGCTGGGGGTCGAAGTTGCCGCCGTTGCCGGCGGCGGCGGTGGTGTCGGGCGTGTGGTTCATGGTGTCTCCCTTCTCCGACTCTATGCCATAAAGTAGACCCTGCTTTATGGCGCAAAGTCAAGGGCTCAGCCCCGGAACTTTATGGCGTAAAGCAGGCGGCGGCCAGGAGTTGCCGCAGTGAGGTGAGCGGCTGGTGACGGGAGGGTCACGGAAGGCCGGGGCGGTCAGGCGTCGAGTGGGGCGAGCAGTACCCGGAGCAGGCTGGCCAGGGTACGGCGATCGGCCACCGAGAGGCCGTTAAGCAGGGCGTGCTCGCTCTTGACCAGGTCGGCGAGCGCGGCGTCCACCCGGGCCCGGCCCGCGGTGGTGAGCGTGACCAGCACCCCCCGGCGGTCCTGCAGGTCAGGCTCGCGGCGGACCAGGCCGGCCTCGGCCAGCCGGTCCACCCGGTTGGTCATGGTGCCGGAGGTAACCAGGGTGGCACGCAGCAGCGCTCCCGGTGTCAGTTGGTACGGAGGTCCCTGGCGGCGCAGCGCGGACAGCACGTCGAACTCCCAGGTCTCCAGGCCGTGCCCGGCGAAGGCGGTGCGCCGGGCCAGGTCCAGGTGCCGGGCCAGCCGGGATACCCGGCTGAGCACCTGGAGCGGTTCCACGTCCAGGTCCGGGCGTTCGGCGCGCCAGGCGGCGACCAGGTCGTCCACCTCGTCGCGGGGCGCCGCCGTCTGGCCTGGCCCGGGGCGCTGCTCGTCCATGCGCGCAGCATATCTCTTGACATCAAGAGTGTCGCTGTGGCGCGGCGTCCGGGACGTGTATCTTGATATCGAGAGAATTGGAGGGACCCGGATGTGGGATCCGGCCACTTACCTGCGCTTCGGCAGTGAGCGGGCGAGGCCGTTCTTCGACCTGCTCACCCGGGTGCAGGCGGAGGACCCCCGGGTTGTCGTGGACCTCGGCTGCGGGCCGGGCAACCTGACCGCCCTGCTGGCCGCGCGCTGGCCGGAGGCACACGTGCTGGGGGTGGACAACTCCCCGGAGATGATCGAGGCGGCCCGGGCAGAAGCCGGACACGGCCGTGGCGAGGGCGGCCGGCTCGCGTTCGCCCTGGCCGACCTCCGGGACTGGCGGGCCGGGCGGCCGGTTGACGTGTTCACCTGCAACGCGGTGCTGCAGTGGGTTCCCGGCCACCTCACCCTGCTGACCTCGTGGGCGGACTGGCTGGCGCCCGGCGGCTGGCTGGCCTTCCAGGTGCCCGGGAACTTCGACCAGCCCAGCCACACGATCATGCGCGACCTGGCCCACTCGCCGCGCTGGGAGTCCCGGCTGCGCGGCGTGCAGCTGAACCGGCAGGCCGTGGACCCCGGTGCGTACCTGGACCTGCTCGCCTCGGCCGGCTGCGAGGTAGATGCCTGGGAGACCACCTACCTGCACGTGCTGCAGGGCGAGGACGCGGTGCTGGAGTGGTACCGGGGCAGCGGGCTGCGCCCGGTGCTCGCCGCCCTGCCCGAGGCGGAGGCGGCCGAGTTCACCGCCGAGTACGCCGAGCGGATCCGGGCGGCCTACCCGGCGGCGCCCTACGGCACGGTGCTGCCGTTCCGGCGGGTTTTCGTCGTCGCGCACCACCGGTGAGCCCGGCGCTCACGCGCGGCGCTCACTGGCGGGCGCGGCGGGCGACCTCCGGCGAGATCCGGGGGTCGGTCTCCAGGTGGGACAGCCCGTTCCAGGCCAGGTTGATCAGGTGCGCGGCGACCTCGTCGCGCCGCGGCCGCCGCGCGTCCAGCCACCACTGCCCGGTCATCGCCACCATGCCGACCAGCATCTGCGCGTACATCGGGACCAGCGCGCGGTCGTACCCCCTGGTGGTGAAGAAGTCACTCAGGATGTACTCCACCTGGCTGGCGATGTCGCTGATCAGGCTGCCGAAGGTGCCCGCGCCGGAGGCCGGGTGCGAGTCCCGGACCAGGATGCGGAATCCGTCCGAGTCCTCCTCGATGTACTTGAGCAAGACCACCGCGGCGGCCTCGAACTTCTCCCGGGTGTGCGCGCCGCCGAGGATCTGGGTGGCCATCGTCAGCAACCGCTCCACCTCGCGGTCCACCACGACTGCGTACAGCCCTTCCTTGCCGCCGAAGTGCTCATAGACCACCGGCTTTGACACCCCGGCCTGCGCCGCGATCTCCTCGATGGAGGTGCCTTCGAAACCGCGCGCGGCGAACAGCCGGCGGCCGACGTCCAGCAGTTGCTCGCGACGTTCCTTCCCAGTCATCCGCCTGCGCTGATGGGGGCCAGAATCCGAATTGGTCACCAGCCCATCATGGCCATCAGGCAGCCCGCTGGTCACCTGAGTTGACCGGCCGATCGGTGGCGGGGGCCGTGGCTTCGCCGCGGCTCGCGGGCCGGGACACGTGCCGGT
Organism: uncultured Actinomycetes bacterium; assembly: GCA_963767385.1. Lineage (GTDB taxonomy): Bacteria > Actinomycetota > Actinomycetes > Streptosporangiales > Streptosporangiaceae > RYN-230. The sequence continues at coordinate 227,690 of CAVYEA010000022.1, forward strand.
CGGTCATCGAACCGAGCACCTGGCCGCGTACCCCGGTCAGCCGGGCCGACAGCCGCTCCCCGTCCGGCCAGCGGACATCCCAGGCCCAGCCGAGCCGTTCCGCCCAGGCGATGGCCCGCGCGCTGATGTCGATCTGGCCCTTGAGCGCGCCGTGCCGGGCGCAGGTCGGGTCGGAGTGATGCAGGTTGTGCCAGGACTCGCCGAAGGACGGGATGGCCAGCCAGGCCACGTTGCGCGACTTGTCCCGCACCTCGAAGTCCTCGTTGCCGAACGTGTGGCAGACCGAGTTGATCGACCAGGTCACGTGGTGCAGCAGGCAGATCCGGACCAGGCTGGCCCAGAAGAACGCGGTGAGCGCGCCAGCGATGGACATCGACCACAGGCCGCCGATCAGCGCGGGGGCGAGCAGCGACACGGCGACCAGGCCGGGGAACCAGCGCGAGACGCGGCTGACATCTTTATCGGCCAGCAGGTCCGGGCAGAACTTGGCCTGCGACGTGCGGTTCGGGTTGAACAGCCAGCCGACGTGCGCGTACCCGAAGCCCTTGGTGAGCGCCTTCCAGTCCGTGCCGAACCGCCACGGCGAGTGCGGGTCGCCTTCCTTGTCGCTGTACTTGTGGTGCCTGCGGTGGTCGGCCACCCAGACCAGCACCGGCCCCTCGATGGCCAGGCTGCCCGCGATGGCCAGCGCGGTCTTCAGTCCCCGGTTCGCTTTGAACGACGAGTGGGTGAAGTAACGGTGGAAGCCCATGCTGATCCCCATCCCGGAGATCACGTAGAAGACCAGCCCGATCACCACGTCGTGCCAGCCGAGCCAGCCGAGGTTCCAGGCCAGCGGGATCGCGGCGAGCACCGCGAGCAGCGGGACGATGACGAACAGGCCGACCAGGAAGCGGTCCAGCGGGCGGCTCGGCTCGGGTTCTATCTCCGGCAGGGGCGTGCGCCGGGTGACCGTTGGGGTCGCCGCCGGGGTGGTCCTGTCCGGGACCGTCTCGGGGGAGGCAGTCATGCTGAACCTCGCTCTGCTCTGGGGGCCTTGGGGGTAGGGCCGCACGTCGGTTCCCGCCCAGCTACCCAGCCTCGCGGAACTTATGACGCTTACGTCACCGTAACCTACGATCCCGTAAGTTGCACATGAGAGACGGAAAGATTTCTCCATGTGGTCGTGGGGTAAGCGCAGAGTAGCCGCCTCGTCAGTCTCAGATAGCGAGACGCGCGCTTGGCATGAATACGCTCGTGCCGTCTGGGTACCCCCCGCTCACGGCCGAACTCACTCCGTCAGCCACGGGCAGTCTGCGGTTGCTTACCTGGAACCGCGTCACTTGTTCCCCGGTAGAGTTTGTGACGAGACTCGGTCCCGGGTGGTCTAGTGGCATGACTGCCGGCTTTGGCCCGGCCAACGAAGGTTCGAATCCTTCCCCGGGAGCTGTCCCGCCGAGAGCGGGTTCAGGACATCCCCCAACCAGGGCTGTCCTGGGTGGAGCACACTAATGAGCTCATGCGGCGGCCGTCGTTGCCGCTCGGACCCAGCCTTCGATCCGCCGGTACAGGTCAGCACTCTGCAGCACGTCGATGCGCAGGCATCCGTGGTACTCGGTGCCCACGTTCTTGCGGACGGTCTGCGGGTTGTGATGCTTGAGTACGGCTCTGTAGAAGGTTCCCGGATCCGTGTTCGTGATCCTTGCCCAGAACTCCTCCGCGGCGGCCACGTCAGCGGTCTCGTGGATGTACACCCGGAAGCGCATCTGGGTCCACTGGACTCCGGCCGCCGCCAGAAAGCGCAGAAAGAACTTGATCAGCCCCGGATCACTGTTCATGAAGATAACTCGTTCCCTGAGCTCGTGGGGCTTGCTCTTGGTGCCCTCGCACCAGTAGGCGATCGCCCCGGCGATAAGCACTTCCCGCTTGGACAGGCGCCCGATCTGGCCGGCTGCCGCGGCCCGGACCTCCTCTCGCTGGGCCTCGCGGGCGGGCCTTTCGGCCTCCCAGTACAACCGGGATCCCTCAGCGCACCGCTTGCGGCACTCCTCGTAGCTGAGCCGCGCGGGCCGGGGCATGTCCCGGACCCACAAGGAGACAGAGCTCTTGGACACGCCTAACGCCCCGGCGATCTCCTCGTAATCGAGGCCCTGCTCGCGGAGTTCGCGGGCCTTCTGGTGCAGGTCGTCCTTGGCCCGGGGGCGCCGGGTCCACTCGGGCGGCGGCTCGCCGCGCAGTGCCCGGTCTAGCGTCGCGTTGCTGGTGATGCGCAAGAGGTCCTTGATCTCGCGCCGGGACCGGCCGGCCCGGCGCAGGGCGATCGCCTGCTGGCGCAGCCGGTCGAAGGACTCCCGGGATCCTCCCGAGACCGGGGGTAAGACTGTGCTCCGCTGGAGACGTTCAGCCGAATTCATATTCGAATGCTACGAGCAGGCACCGACAAGACGGGCGGCACCCGCCATCGGCGGCGACCGGACGGCAGCCGGCGACGCGGCCCGCCGCCCGGCTCGCGGCCTGTGTGAACCTGGCTACACTCCGCTGATCAGGCGCTTTACGAGCCCAATCGCGGCCCGCCGGCTGGCCGGACGGTATCCTGCGAGAGTCGGGCGCGTGAACTGAGGAGCTGGGCGAGGCCAGCGGATCAGCGCGTGTGCTGGCGGCGCGGCCGGGGAGTGCGATCCCCGGCATCCGGGGAGCAACCGAGGAGCACCACGACGTGAGTGTGAGCCGTCCGGCTGCGGTCATCGTCCTCGCTGCGGGCGAGGGCACGCGGATGAAGTCCGATACCCCCAAGGTGCTGCACCGGATCTGCGGTGACACCCTGCTCGGGCATGTGCTGGCCACCGCGCGCCAGCCGGACCCGGTGCGGCTCATCGTGGTGGTCGGGCACCGCCGCCGGGAGGTCACCGGGTACCTGACCGGGCATGCTCCCGACGTGCAGCCGGTGGTGCAGCACCGCCAGGGCGGCACTGGCCACGCGGTGCGCACGGTGATCGAGGAAGTAGGCCTGGACCACGGCACGATCCTGGTCACCTACGCGGACGCCCCGCTGCTGCGCGGCTCAACGCTGACCGCGCTGGTCGCCGAGCACCAGTCCCGGCAGGCGGCGGCGACCGTGCTCACCGCGCGGCTGCCCGACCCGCACGGCTACGGCCGGATCATCCGGGACGCCTCCGGCGCCTTCACGAAGATCGTCGAGGAGGCGGACGCTACCCCGGAACAGCGCTCCGTGAACGAGATCAACTCCGGCGTCTACGCCTTCGAGGCCCATCTGCTCGGGGACGCGGTCAAGCGGGTGCCCACCGACAACGCGAAGGGTGAGGAATATCTCACCGACGTCATCGCCATCCTGCGCGCGGAGGGACACGTTGTCGCGTCCGTTACGCTGGAGGATCCTGATGAAGTCCTTGGGGTGAACGACCGCGCGCAACTCGCGCGGGCGCGGCAGATATTGAACGCACGGCTGCTCGGCACCTGGATGCGTGCTGGCGTGACCATCGTCGATCCGGCGACGACCTGGATCGACACCGGGGTGATTCTCGGCCAGGACGTCGAGATCGGCCCGGGCACCCAGCTTGAGGGCAGCACCACGATCGCGGCGGGAGCCCGGGTCGGACCCGGCTGCCTGCTCCGCGACACGACGGTCGGCGAGGGCGCGACCATTACCCAGGCGGTATGCCGGCAGGCCGAGATCGGCCCCGGCGCCGTGGTGGGACCGTTCGCCTACCTCCCCCCGGGCACCAGGGTCGGCCCTGGTGACCCGGTGGCCAGCCGGCCGGGCGCCGCAACGAGTGAGGGAGCTCAGGACGCGTGACCGGCATCACCGCGACCGGCGAGAAGAAGCTGATGCTCTTCTCGGGCCGGGCCCACCCAGAACTGACCAGTGAGATCGCGGGGTGCCTCGGCATAGACCCCACTCCGGCCCGCCTCTTCGACTTCGCCAACGGCGAGATCTTCGTCCGCTTCCTGGAGTCTGTCCGGGGCAGCGACGCGTTCGTGGTGCAGAGCCACACCGCGCCCATCAACCAGTGGATCATGGAACAGCTGATCATGGTGGACGCGCTGAAGCGGGCATCCGCCAAGCGGATCACCGTGGTCGCGCCGTTCTTCGGTTACGCCCGGCAGGACAAGAAAAGCCGTGGCCGGGAGCCGATCTCGGCCCGCCTGATGGCTGACCTGTTCCTCACCGCCGGGGCGGACCGGATCATGGCGGTGGACCTGCACACCGCGCAGATCCAGGGGTTCTTCGACGGGCCGGTGGACCACCTGTTCGCGCTGCCCACACTGGCCTCATATATCGAGCGAAACCTGGACATCTCCCAGGTCACCGTGGTCGCGCCGGACGCCGGCCGGGTCCGGGTCTGTGAGCGGTGGACCGACCGGCTCGGTTCCCCGCTGGCCATCATCCACAAGCGGCGCGATCCCGACGTCGCCCACAAGGTGGCCGTGTTCGAGGTGGTCGGGCAGGTGGCCGGGCGGACGTGCATCGTGGTGGACGACATGATCGACACCGGCGCCACCATCATCAAGGCCGCCGACGCGCTGTTCGAGCAGGGGGCCGCGAAGGTGATCGTGACCGCCACGCACGGGGTGCTGTCCGGTGGCGCGGTGGACGGCCTCAAGAACTCCCGGGTTAGTGAGGTTATTGTCACCAACACGCTGCCGATCCCGGCCGAGAGCCGGTTCGACAAGCTCACGGTGCTGTCCATCGCCCCGCTGATCGCCCGGGCGATCACCGAGGTGTTCAGCGACGGCTCGGTGACCAGCCTCTTCGACGGCCAGAGCTGACCCGGGCGCGCCGCCTGGGGCCGCAGGCCGGCTCGGGCCATCCCCCGGGTCCGGCACCGGCCTGCGGCGTCTGGCGATTCAAGGTGACCGCTGTCTTCGCCCCCGCAAGCGACGAAGACGGCGGCCACCGCCCAGGCGCGCCGCATGGCGGCGCGGGCCTGTTCCCCCCGCTTAATCAGGCCGGTGTCCCTGGTCAGGGCCGGGCACGCGATCCCGGCCCTGACCAGGTGATGGTGCGGACTGCGCCCCCGCATGGCCGTCCGCATCGATCCCGGCCTGTCCCCGCTCTGGCTTCCCCTGCTGGCGATTCGGTCCTTCTCGCCGGCGCCTGGTAAGACAATGGCAGGGGGCTCTTGCGTCACGATTGATCCGTGATTGAGCCGCCGGTGACTGGGTCGCCCGCCGCCACCCTGGGCGGAACCCGCACTTGACGCACTGGCTGGTGCATCATTGAGAGTGGTGGGTGCTGCCTTCCGCTCAAGTGCCTGGGGGCAGGCCGCCGCAGTTGATCGGGGCGCGATCGATGCTGTTTCGGATGCTTGGGCCGCTCGAGGTCCAGGTGGACGGGGAATGGAAAGGCATCGGCGCATCGAAGTGGCGCACGGTGCTGGCGGTGCTGCTGCTGAACCGGGGCCAGCTGGTCTCCACCTCGCGGCTGATCGAAGAGGTGTGGCCGGAGAACCCGCCTGCGACCGCGACCAACCTGGTCAGCGTGTACGTGCACCGGCTGCGCAAGCAGCTCGGCGGCGACGGCCAGCAGTTGCTGGTGACCCGCTCGCCTGGTTACCAGCTGCTCGCCGCGCCGGAAGACATCGATGCGCAGCGGTTCGCTGCCCTGGTGCGGGAGGGCCGGACCGCGCTGGCCGGCCAGGACGCCCCGCGGGCCGCGGAGCTGCTCAGCGAGGCCGAGGGCCTGTGGCAGGGCACCAGGGCGCTGGCCGATGTGCCGCCCTCGTCACCGCTGGTCAGCGCCGAGACGAGCCGCCTGGAAGAGTGCCGGGTGGAAGCGCTCGAACTGCGCGTCCAGGCCGACCTCGGCTGCGGCCGGCACGCCCAGGTGGTCCCCGAGCTGCACCGGCTCCTCACCGATTACCCCCTCCGGGAGGAGCTGTGGCGGCTGCTCATGCAGGCCCTCTACACCTCCGGCCGGCAGGCGGAGGCACTGGAGGCCTATGCGCAGGCCCGCCAGCTGATCGCGGATGAGCTGGGCGTCGATCCCGGCGCCGCGCTGCGCGGGCTGCATGAGCAAATACTGCGGGCCGATGCGGGCACCGGCCCCCCGCCTTTCCTAACGGATGGTGCGGCGGGCTCCCGTTACCCCGGCGCGACGGCCGGGGCGCCGGTCACGCCGGCCCCGGCCGGCCACGACCGCCGGTCCGGCGGGGACCGGCGGGACCAGGCGGAACCCCCGGCGGCCCCGGCTCCCTCACCCCGGCCCGCGGACGCCGGGCCGGCCCGGCCCGGCACCGGGGTGCTGCCGCAGCTGGCCCAGCTCCCGGCGGACATCCCCGACTTCACCGGCCGGGTCGGCCACCTGCACACCCTGCGTGACCTGCTGTCCGGCCCAGGCCGGCCGGACAGCCCGGGCGCGGTGGTGGTGGCGGCCGTGATCGGGGCCGGCGGGCTGGGCAAGACCACGCTGGCGGTGCACGCGGCCCACCTGCTGCGCCCGCAATACCCGGATGGCCAGCTGTACGCCAACCTGCAGGGCGCCTCCCGCCGCCCGGCCTCGCCCGCCGACGTGCTCGCCCGGTTCCTGCGCGATCTGGGGATGGATCCGGGCCGCATCCCGGCCGACCTGGAGGAGCGCGCCGCCCAGTACCGGAGCCGGCTCACCGACCGCAAGGTGCTCATCGTTCTCGATGACGCCCGGGATGCCGCGCACGTCCGGTCACTGCTGCCGGGATCGGCCTCGTGCGCGGTGCTGGTGACGACCCGTAACCGGATGCCGGACCTGGCCGGCAGCCGGTTCGTCGACCTGGACGTGCTCGAGCCGGACGAAGCCCGGAACATGTTCGCCGGGATCATCGGCGCCAGCCGCGCCGACGCCGAGCCGGGGGCCACGGACGAGGTGCTGGCCGCCTGCGCCGGCCTGCCGCTGGCCATCAGGATCGCCGGGGCCCGGCTCGCCGCCCGGAGCGGCTGGAGCATCCGCAACCTGGCCCGGAGGCTATCTGATGAGCGCCGGCGGCTGGATGAGCTGAAGACCGGCGACCTGGCCGTGCGGGCCTGCTTCGAGGTCAGCTTCGCCAGCCTGCCGGGCCCGGCCGGGACGGACGGGGTGGATCCGGCGCACACGTTCCGGCTGCTCGGCCTGTGGCATGGGCCCTCGATCGGGCTGCCCGCGGCGGCCGCCCTCATCGGGCAGCCGGAGGACGCCGTGGCGGACGCCCTGGAGGTGCTGGTCGACGCACAGCTGCTGCAGTCTCCGGCGCCCGACCGCTACCGGTTCCATGACCTGCTGCGGGCCTACGCGGCGGGCCGCGCGGAGGCGGAAGAGACGAAGGACACCAGGAACGAAGCGACCCGGCGGGTGCTCACCTGGTACCTGGCCACCATGGACGCCGTCGCGGACCTGGTGTCACCGCATCGGTACCACGTCGCGCTCGGAGCTGATGAGCCCGATCTGGCGCCGCTCAGCTTCGCCTCGGCTCATGACGCGCTCAACTGGTGTGAGGTGGAGCGGGCGAATCTGGTCGCGGCCACCCGGCAGGCGGCCGCGGCCGGCCTGGACGTGCTGGCGTGGCAACTGCCGGTTGCCGCGTTCGGCTTCTTCAACCGCCGTACCTACTGGGCGGACTGGGTCGATACCCACCAGATCGGCTTGTCCAGCGTCCGCCGGCTGGGCGACCGGCGCGGCGAGGCGCTGGTGCTGAATAACCTCGGCATGGCCTTTGCCCGCCGCCGGATGACTGAGGCGGCTGGCTACTTCGAGCAGGCCCTGGCGATCCGCTGCGGAATCGGGGACCTTCCCGGTGAGGCGCAGACCGCGACGAACCTGGCCGACGCCTACCTGCGGCTGGACCGGTATGACGAGGCGCTGGGCCTGCTCAAGAGAGCCCTGGAAATCCAGCGGCAAGCGGCCAGCCCGTACAGCGAAGGCGTCGTCCTCAATAATCTCGGCGAGGCCTACCTGGCCCTGGGCCGGATCACCGAGGCCGTGCCGAGCCTCGAGCAGGCCCGGGAGATCTTCCAGCGGATCGGGGAGGTCCGCGGCGAGGGGTACGCGCTGAACAATCTTGGCGAGGCCTACCTCGCGCTGGGCCGGGCCGCCGATGCGGTCCGGGTCATGGAGCGCGCACTGGATCTCCGCCATGCCTCCGGTGACCGGCTCGATGAGGCGCAGACGCTCCGCGATCTGGTGCAGGCTCACCTGGCCAACGGCCAGCGGGCGGAGGCCCAGGACTGCCTGGCGCGGGCGCTGGAGATCCTGGAGGACCTCGGTGATGGGTCGCAGGCGGCGGCGGTCCGGGCCCAGTTCCCCGAGCTTGCCGACTGACTGGGGAGTCTCAGGCCGCGGGCCGTGGGCGCCGCGGCCCGGCCGGGCGGAGGGGTACTCCTGCCTATCCGCACAGTGAGAGCATTAAGACCTGATCGGCCATTAAATGGCCAGGATAATGCGGACCTTGCCGGTACTCTGCTGCCCAGTCCTATTGGCTGTCTTTCTTCCTGGCTCACGGGGGTCAGGGAACAGGAGAGGGCAACGATTATGGGGAATCCGAGCAACACAGGGGACCAGCCGGGCATGACGCATGAGGCGGAGCCCGCGATGACGCATGAGGCGGAGCCCGCGATGACGCACGAGGCGGAGCCCGCGATGACGCACGAGGCCGAGCCCGCGATGACGCACGAGGCCGAGCCCGCGATGACGCACGAGGCGGAGCCCGCGATGACGCACGAGGCCGAGCCCGCGATGACGCACGAGTCTGAGCCGGGCATGACGCACGAGTCCGAGAGCTAGCCGGGGCGGCCGCTGCCGCACCGGACAGCGGACCCCTCATCCTGAGCTAGACTCCGACAGGCACGCTGTATTCAGCGTGCCTGTCGGCTTTCGTGCGGCCCGCTGCCCGGGTAGCCATCCGGCGAGACGCCGCACCAGCAATCACGCTGCCGTGTAAGGAGCAAGTACCGTGCCCGAGGTCCGCATCGCGGCAGAGCCGCGCACCGAGTTCGGCAAGGGCCCGGCCCGCCGTGAGCGCCGGGCCAACCGGGTACCGGCCGTGGTGTACGGCCATGGCTCAGACACCCGGCACATCACCCTGCCCGGCCATGACGTGATGATGGCCCTGAAGACCGCCAACGTGCTGATCCGGCTGGACGGGCTGCCCGGCGGCAACCAGCTGGTGCTGCCGAAGGCGGTGCAGCGGGACCCGATCCGGGGCACCGTCGAGCACGTGGACCTGGTGATGGTCCGCCGCGGCGAGAAGGTGACCGTGGATATCCCGATCCAGGTGACCGGTGAGGTCTACTCGGGCGGGCTGCTGGACCAGCAGTTGGTGCAGATCTCCATCGAGGCCGAGGCCACGCACATCCCCGCCGCCATCGAGATCGACGTGGAGGACATGCTGGTCGGTGCCTCGGTGCACGCGGGCGACCTGAAGCTGCCGTCCGGCTCGTCGCTGGCCGTGGAGCCGGAGGTCCTGGTCCTGCACGTGATCGCGGCGCCCACCGCCGAGCAGATGGAGGCGGAGATCGGCGTGCCCGAGGCGGCCGCGGCACCGGCTGAGCCGGCCCGGTCCCCGAGGGTGAGGGCGGTGAGCCTGCGGGCGAGGCCGCAGGCTCGGGCCGGGAGTAGCCGGGGCTGCCGCTCCCGGCGGGCACGATGCGGTGGCCGGTGCTCCGCCGGGGACGGGCGGCCGGAGGCGAGGACGCCATGGCTGAGGACCGCTGGCTGATCGCTGGGCTGGGCAATCCCGGACCGCAGTACGCCGGCCACCGGCACAACGCCGGGTTCATGGTCGCGGACGAGCTGGCGGGCCGGATCGGCGGCAAGTTCCGCCCGGCCCGGTACCGGGCCGTCGCGGTGGACGGGCGGCTGGCCGGGCTGCCGGTCACCGTGATCAAGCCGCTCACTTACATGAACGAGTCCGGCGGGCCCGTCGCCGGGTTCCGTGGCTACTACCACCTGGACCCCGGGCAGATCGTGGTCATCCACGACGAGCTGGACCTTCCGTTCGGCACGGTCCGGCTCAAGCTCGGCGGCGGCGACAACGGGCATAACGGCCTCCGCTCCATCACCTCCGCGCTGGGCAGCCGCGACTACTACCGGGTACGAGTGGGGATCGGCCGCCCGCCAGGACGGATGGACCCGGCCGCCTTCGTGCTCCGGGAATTCCGGCCCGAGGAGCGGAAAGAACTCCCGTTCCTCATCGCCCGGGGCGCGGACGCGGTGGAGACCCTGCTCGCCAAGGGCCTGGCCGCCGCCCAGAACGAATTCCACGGCTAGACCGCTTCAGGCCGGGTCCGAACGGGAGCGGATCGCGCCGGTACCAGCAAGCCCGAGGGCCGGATGCTCTACCCTGTGATGGCCGGCGCCCGCCGGAGTGAGGGGCACCTGCGTAATGACGATGGACGATCACCAGCTCGCCCGGGACCTGGCCGCCCAGGCCGGGGACCTGCTGCTCGTGCTGCGGGCGGACGGTGGTGACCCCGGTGCGCTGCGCGACGCCGGTGACCGGCGGTCGCACCAGTTCCTCGCCGCGGAACTGGCCCGGCTGCGCCCGGCCGACGCGGTGCTGTCCGAGGAGGGGCTGCGACGACCAGGCCCGGCTGGCCGCCGACCGGGTGTGGATCGTGGACCCGCTGGACGGGACCCGGGAGTTCGGTGAGCCGGGCCGCACCGACTGGGCCGTGCACGTGGCCCTGTGGCAGCGCGGCACGCTGACCGCCGGCGCGGTGGCGCTGCCCGCCCAGGGCCGCGGTGCTCAGCACCGCCGAGCCGCCCGCGCCGCACCCGCGCGCCCGGCGCCCGGTGCCCCGGTGCGGGTGGTAGTCAGCCGGACCCGGCCGCCCGCGTTCCTCACCCAGCTGGCCACCCGCGTGCCGCTGGAGCTGATCCCGCTCGGCTCGGCGGGCGCCAAGGCCGCCGCGGTGATCAGCGGGGACGCCGATGCCTACCTGCACAGCGGCGGCCAGTACGAGTGGGACTCGGCGGCCCCGGTCGCCGTTGCGGTGGCCGCGGGCCTGCACGCTTCCCGGCTGGACGGCTCGCCGCTCGCGTACAACCAGGCGGACCCCTCGCTGCCGGATATCCTTATCTGCCCGGAGGGTCTCGCCGCCACGCTGCTGGAGGGCGTGTGCGCCGTCGGCAGGCTGCGCTCCCCAGTAGCCGCCCGGCAGGCGAGGCCCCACCCGGGTGAGCCTGCTCCCGTGCCCCGACGACCGGAGTCTGCTTGATGGCCGTGCCGCGCTCTGACTATTCGCTATCCCAGCTCGAAGTGCTGGAGGCGGAGTCCATCCACGTGATGCGTGAGGTCGCCGCCGAGTTCGAGCGGCCGGTGCTGCTGTTCTCCGGCGGCAAGGACTCGATCGTGATGCTCGCGCTGGCCGAGCGGGCGTTCTGGCCGGCCCGGATCCCGTTCCCGGTCATGCACGTGGACACCGGGCACAACTTCCCCGAGGTGATCGAGTACCGGGACCGCCGGGTCGCCGAGGTCGGGGTGCAGCTGGTCGTCGCCTCGGTCCAGGACTCCATCGACGCCGGCCGGGTCGCCGAGGAGACCGGCCGGCGGGCCAGCCGCAACCGGCTGCAGACCACCACCCTGCTCGACGCGATCGAGGAGCACCGATTCGACGCCGTGTTCGGCGGCGGCCGCCGGGACGAGGAGAAGGCCCGGGCCAAGGAGCGGGTGTTCTCGTTCCGGGACGAGTTCGGCCAGTGGGACCCGAAGAACCAGCGCCCCGAGCTGTGGAGCATCTACAACACGCGGATCCGGATGGGTGAGCACATCCGGGTGTTCCCGCTGTCCAACTGGACCGAGCTGGACGTGTGGCAGTACATCTCCCGGGAGAAGCTGGAGATCCCGTCCATCTACTACGCGCACCGCCGCCGGGTGTTCGAGCGGGATGGCATGCTGCTCGCTGACCACGAGGTCACCCAGCGGGGCGAGGATGAGCCGGTCTTCGAGACCACGGTGCGGTACCGCACCGTCGGGCGACATGACCTGCACCGGCGCGGTGGCGTCCACGCGCGACGACGGTGGCCGACGTGATCGCCGAGGTCGCGGCGACCAGGGTCACCGAGCGCGGCGCGACCCGCGCCGATGACCGGGCCAGCGAGGCGGCCATGGAAGACCGCAAGCGGGAGGGGTACTTCTGATGACGGCCGTGATCGAGTGACGTCATCTCCCCGGACGGGGGGCAGGCAGATGGACATTCTGCGGCTGGCCACGGCCGGCTCGGTGGATGACGGCAAGAGCACCCTGATCGGGCGGCTGCTGTTCGACTCGAAGGCCATCTTCGAGGACCAGCTCGCGGCCGTGGAGCGGACCAGCAAGGCGCGCGGCGAGGACTACACCAACCTGGCGCTGCTCACCGACGGGCTGCGTGCCGAGCGGGAGCAGGGCATCACGATCGACGTGGCCTACCGCTACTTCGCCACGCCGCGGCGCAAGTTCATCATCGCCGACACTCCCGGGCACATCCAGTACACCCGCAACATGGTCACCGGCGCGTCCACCGCCGACCTGGCCATCGTGCTGGTGGACGCGCGCAACGGGCTGACCGAGCAGAGCCGCCGGCACGCGTTCCTGACCACGCTGCTGCGGGTGCCGCACCTGGTGCTGGCCGTGAACAAGATGGACCTGGTCGGCTACGAGCAGAGTGTCTTCGAGCGGATCAGCGAGGAGTTCGCCGCGTTCGCCGCCAAGCTGGAGATCGGCGACCTGAGCTTCATCCCCATCTCCGCGCTGCACGGGGACAACGTGGTGCAGCGGTCGGAGAAGATGCCCTGGTACGACGGGCCCTCGCTGCTGCATCACCTGGAGCGCGTGCACATCGCCTCGGACCGCAACCTGATCGACGTGCGGTTCCCGGTGCAGTACGTGATCCGGCCGCACCAGGCGACCGACCCGGAGCTGCACGACTACCGCGGCTACGCCGGCCAGGTGGCCGGGCGGGATGCTCAAGCCCGGCGACGAGGTGATGCACCTGCCGTCCGGGCTGACCACCCGGATCAGCCCGGATCGACACCGCGCGCGGCCCGGTCCCCGAGGCTTTCCCGCCGATGTCGGTGACCCTGGTGCTCGAGGACGACCTGGACGTCTCCCGGGGCGACCTGATCTGCCGCCCGCACAACCAGCCGCTGGTCACCCAGGACGTGGAGGCGATGGTCTGCTGGATGTCGGAGGCCCGGCCGCTGGCCGTCCGGGACCGGCTGGTGGTCAAGCACACCTCCCGGACGGTCAAGGCCATCGTCCGTGAGCTGCACTACCGGCTGGACGTGAACACCCTGCACCGGGACGAGGGCGCGCAGAACGGCTCGGGCTGAACGAGGTGGGCCGGGTGACCTGCGGCTGACCCAGCCACTGTTCTTCGACCCGTACAGCCGGAACCGGCAGACCGGTGGCCTCATCCTGATCGACGAGTCGACCAACGCCACCGTCGGCGCCGGCATGATCACCGAAGGGCACTGACTGGCGCTGTCATCGTGGGGGGCCACACCACGGCCGCGGAGGCGGAGGTTTGCTGACACCCTTCCATGATCTCGACGAGTATCTGGCGCTGCCCCGGATCAGCGGGCTGCGGCTCGCACCGGACGGCACCTGGCTGGCCGTCTCGATGTCCGCGCTCAGCCCGGACCGGCGGACGTTCAAGCCGAGCATCTGGCGGCTGGACACCACGGCCGGGCCGGGCGGCCCGCGGCCCGCGGTCCGGCTGACCTGCTCCGCGGAGGGCGAGGACAGCCCGGCCTTCCTGCCCGACGGCGGGTTGCTCTTCCTGTCCTCCCGGCCGGTCCCGCCCGGTGCGGCGGTGCCCGGTGCGGCCCCGCCCGGTGCGGCCCCGGCTGGTGCGGCGGCGCAGTCCCCGGGGAGTGGCCTGGCCCGGCCCGCGGTGCCGGGCGGCCCGGCCGCCCCGGCCGACGCGCCCGGGAAGCGGGCGCTGTGGCTGCTGCCCGCGGCGGGTGGGGAGACCGTACCTGCTCCGGTCGGCGCCGGGCGGGATCAGCAGGCTGGCCACCGCCTCCGCCGCCCCGGTGGCCGCGTTCACCGCGCCGGTGCTGCCCGGGGCGGCCGGGCCCGGCGGACGACGCGGGCCAGCGCAAGGCCCGGGCGGACGCGGGGGTGACCGCGATCCTGCATTCCTCGCCCCTGGTCCGGTACTGGGACCACGATCTCGGCCCGGACGAGCTGCGGCTCCTGGTGACCACCGCGGGGGAGGGGACGGAGGCGGGCGCAGCCCCGTGACCTGACCCATGAGCCAGGCCGTGCCCTCGACGAGCACTCCTTCGAGCTCACCCCGGATGGCCGCCACGCGGTGACCGGCTGGTCGGTGCCGGACGGCCAGGGGGACCTGCGTAAGGAGGTCGTCGTCCTCGACACGGCCACCGGCGCCCGCCGGGTGCTGCTGTCTGCCCCCGGGACCGACTTCTCCGCGCCGCGGGTGTCGCCGGACGGCACGCGGGTACTGGCCATCGCCGAGCGGCACGAGACGTATCACGAGCCGGCGAGGTGACCGTGGTGGTGGTCCCGCTGCCCGGGCGGCGGACCCGGCCGACCTGCTGCCCGGCTGGACCGCTGGCCCGAGGAGGCCGTCTGGTCGGCCGACGGGACCAGCGTGTTCGTCACCGCCGCCGACCGGGGCCGGTGCCCGGTGTTCCGCGCCGCGGTGCCGGGCGTGCCCGCGGGGGATGCGGGCCCGGCCGGTCTCGCGGAGGCCGGGTGACCCGGCTCACCACCGACGATGGTGCCTACTCCGGCCTGTGCCCGTCACCAGACGGGCGGTCGGTGTACGCGCTGCGCTCGGCGCTGGACAGCCCGCCGGCCGTGGTCCGGATCGACGCCGCCCGCCCCGGGCGCGCCGGAGCGGCTGCCCGGCCTGGCCGCCGCCCCGGCGCTGCCCGGCCGGCTGACCGAGATCGAGGCCGCGGCGGCCGACGGCACGCCGGTCCGCGGCTGGCTGGTGCTACCGGGCACGGCCAGCCCCCAGCAGCCCGCGCCGCTGCTGCTGTGGGTGCACGGCGGCCCGTATTCGAGCTGGAATTCCTGGTCCTGGCGGTGGAACCCGTGGCTGATGGCGGCCCGCGGGCTACGCCGTGCTGCTGCCTGACCCGGGGCTGTCCACCGGGTACGGGCAGAAGTTCATCGCCCGGGGCCACGGCGCCTGGGGTGACCTGCCCTTCACCGACCTGATGGACGGTCACCGACGCGGCCGTGGCCCGGGCCGACATCGACGAGGCCGGACCGCGGCCATGGGCGGGTCGTTCGGCGGCTACATGGCGAACTGGATCGCCGGGCACACCACCCGGTTCCGGGCCATCGTCAGCCACGCCAGCCTGTGGGCGCTGGACCAGATGTTCGGCACCACGGACTCCCCGCGGCGTGGCGCCGCGGTGCTCGGCACACCCGGAGGACCAGCCGGACCGGTACACGGCGAACTCGCCGCACCGGCACGCCGCCGCGATCAGCACGCCGATGCTGGTCATCCACGGCGACAAGGACTACCGGGTGCCGGTCGGCGAGGCGCTCCGGCTGTGGTCGGACCTGGCCGCCCGCCCCGCGCCGCTGGCCGGGGCCAGGTTCCTGTACTTCCCGGACGAGAACCACTGGGTGCTCAGCCCCGGCAACGTGCGGGTCTGGTACCAGACGGTCTTCGCGTTCCTGGCACAGCACGTGCTCGGCGAGCCGTGGCAGCACCCCGACCTGCTCTGACCCCGCCCCGCCCCGGGCCCGGCGGCGGCCGGGGCGGGGGTCCGGGCCGGCATGGCCGGTATGCCAGGCTGAACGCATGACACGCGCCCATCTGGACAAGCGGCCCGGCGAGGTCTCCGCGATGTTCGACACCGTCGCGGAGCGCTACGACCTGCTCAACGACGTCCTGTCACTCGGCCAGGACCGCTGGTGGCGCCGGATCGTGGCCCGCGCCGTGCACGCCCGGCCAGGCGAGCGGGTGCTGGATCTCGCGGCCGGGACCGGGACCTCCTCGCTCACCTTCACCACGGCGGGCGCCGACTGCGTGGCCTGTGACTTCTCCCTGGGCATGCTCCAGGTCGGCGCGCGCAGGCTGCGGGCCCGCACCTCCGCGCGCCCTATCCCTCCCAACGGCACCAGCCAGCCACCGCCACCGGCCGGGCCGGTCTGGTTCGTGGCCGGCGACGCGATGGCGCTGCCGTTCCGTGACCGGGCGTTCGACGCGGTGACGATCTCGTTCGGGCTGCGCAACGTGGCCGACCCGGATGCCGGCCTGGCCGAGATGCTCCGGGTCACCCGGCCCGGCGGGCGGCTGGTCATCTGCGAATTCGGCCACCTGCCCTGGCGCCGGCTGAACACCGCCTACGAGGCGTATCTCGGCAGCGCCCTGCCGGCCGTCGCCCGCAGGCTGACCCGCGCCCCGGACGCGTACGAGTACCTGGCCGAGTCGATCAAGGACTGGCCCGCCCAGCCGGAGCTGGCCCGGCGGATCGCCTCGGCCGGCTGGTCGACAGTACGCTGGCGGGACCTGAGCCTGGGCGTGGTGGCGGTGCACCAAGCCCGCCGTCCCGGCTGAGCCGGGGGCGGTGTCCCCGGCCGGTGCGCCGGCTCGTTAGAGAAGGTCTAGACTGCGGAAAGAGCCTTGTGAAGCGGTTCACAAGATAGTCAGGACAAGCTCTGTGACCCACGAAATCCCCCAGTCCGCCGCCCCGGTGCCCGCTGCCGCGGCGGGCCCCGCGGCCGCCGCGGACGACGCCGACGTCATCGTGGTCGGTGCCGGGCCGGCCGGCTCGGCGACCGCGTGCTACCTGGCCCGCGCCGGGCTGGACGTGCTGCTGCTGGAGAAGGCCACCTTCCCGCGCGAGAAAGTGTGCGGTGACGGGCTGACCCCTCGGGCGGTCAAGGCGCTCATCGACATGGGCGTGCCGGTCGGCGAGCAGGACGGCTGGGTGCGGAACAAGGGGCTGCGCATCATCGGCGGCGGCGTCCGGCTGGAACTGCCCTGGCCCGACCTGACCAGCTACCCCGGATACGGCCTGGTCCGCAGCCGGCTCGACTTCGACGAGATCCTGGCCCGCACCGCGCAGAAGGCGGGCGCCCGGCTCATCGAGGGCATGACCGTGACCGGCCCGGTGCTGGACGACACCGGCCGCATCGCCGGCGTCACCGCTCGTGAGGAGGGCGGCTCTCAACGGACGTACCGGGCTCGCGTGGTGGTCGCGGCGGACGGGAACTCCTCCCGGCTGTCGCTGGCCATGGGGCTGGGCAAGCGTGACGACCGGCCACTCGGTGTCGCGGTGCGTACCTACTACACCAGCCCGCGGCACGAGGACGACTACCTCGAATCATGGCTGGACCTGTGGGACGGGGAACGGCTGCTGCCCGGCTACGGCTGGATCTTCGGCATGGGCGACGGCACCAGCAACGTCGGCCTGGGCATGCTCAACACCTCCGCCTCGTTCGGCCACGTGGACTACCGCGACCTGCTGCGCCGCTGGCTCGCCGGGATGCCCGCGGAGTGGGGCTACGTGGAGGAGAACCGGACCCAGCCGATCCGCGGCGCGGCACTGCCGATGGGCTTCAACCGCACCCCGCACTACACCCGCGGCCTGCTGCTCGCCGGGGACGCGGGCGGGATGGTGAACCCGTTCAACGGCGAGGGCATCGCGTACGCGATCGAGTCGGGCCAGCTCGCGGCGGCGGTCATCGCGCAGGCGCTGGCCCGGCCCGGCCGGATGGGCGCGGAACGGGTGCTGCAGGGCTACCCCCAAGCACTGAAGGACGCCTACGGGGGCTACTACACTCTCGGGCGCAGGTTCGTTCAGGCGATCGGCAACCCGAAGGTCATGCAGTTCGCGACCCGGCACGGGATGCCCCGCCCGGCGCTCATGCGGTTCACCCTGAA
Source organism: uncultured Actinomycetes bacterium (assembly GCA_963767385.1). Classification (GTDB taxonomy): domain Bacteria; phylum Actinomycetota; class Actinomycetes; order Streptosporangiales; family Streptosporangiaceae; genus RYN-230. The sequence continues at coordinate 245,489 of CAVYEA010000022.1, forward strand.
ACTGCTGGCCAACCTGACCGAAACCCAGGGCGGTGACGCGGCGGACCGGGTGATCCACGCACTGTCTAAGATGACGCCGGCGGCGTAGGGCCGGGCCTGATCGCCGTCAGGAGAAGCGGAAAGGAGGCATGTCGTGCTGGTCTTGTACGTCCCGATCCTGGTGCTCGCCGGGTTGGCCGCGTTCTTCGCGATCTTCTCGCTCATCATGGGCTCGCTGAGCGGGCCCAAGCGGTGGAACCGGGCCAAGCTGGATTTCTACGAAAGTGGGATCGAGCCGACGCCGCAGCCGGCCGGCAGCCGGTTCCCGGTCAAGTACTACCTGACCGCGATGCTGTTCATCCTGTTCGACATCGAGATCGTGTTCCTCTACCCCTGGGCGGTCTCGTTCGACTCCCTGGGCGCGTTCGGGCTGGTCGAGATGGTGCTGTTCATTGTCACCGTGCTGGTCGCGTACGCCTACGTCTGGCGGCGCGGCGGTCTGGAATGGGACTAGCCGATGGGACTTGAGGAAAAGCTGCCGGGCGGCGTCCTGCTCACCTCGGTCGAGAAACTGGCCGGGTACGCCCGCCGGGTTTCCGTCTGGCCGGCCACCTTCGGGCTGGCCTGCTGCGCGATCGAGCTGATGCAGACCGGCGGCCCGCGCCACGACCTGGCCCGGTTCGGCATGGAACGGGCCTCCAACACGCCGCGCCAGGCCGACCTGATGGTGGTGGCCGGCCGGGTCAGCCAGAAGATGGCGCCGGTGCTGCGGCAGATCTACGACCAGATGTCCGAGCCCAAGTGGGTCATCTCGATGGGCGTGTGCGCATCCAGCGGCGGCATGTTCAACAACTACGCGATCGTGCAGGGCGTGGACCACATCGTGCCGGTGGACATCTACCTGCCTGGCTGCCCGCCCCGCCCCGAGATGCTGCTGGACGCCATCCTGAAGCTGCACGACAAGATCCAGAACATGAAGCTGGGCCTGGACCGGGAGCAGGAGGTAGCCGACCTGGAGGAAGCCCGGCTGCGCCGCCTGCCGCTCGCCGTGGACCTGGCCGGGTCCGCGCCCCGCGGGCCGACGCTGCTCGGCGCGCCAGCGGAGCGGCGGCCGGCCCAGTGAGCGACACCACGCCTCCCCCCGGCCCGGACGTGCCGGCTGAGCCCGACCCGGCCGCGCTGGCCGGCCAGCAGCGGCTGAGCGATCAGGTCGTCCGGACCGGCATGTTCGGCACCGGGACCACCGGCGACACCTCGGGCTACGGCGGGCTGCAGGTGCGCCGGGCACCGGTGCCGTCCTCTCCGCGGCCCTACGGCTCGTACTTCGACGAAGTGGCCGACGCGCTGAGCGACCGGCTCGAGGGCGACGGCACCGGCTTCGGTGACGCGGTGGAGCGGGTCATCGTGGACCGCGGGGAGCTCACCCTGCACGTGCGGCGGGAGTACCTGCTGCAGGTGGCGAAGCTGCTGCGCGACGAGCCCGTGCTCGCCTTCGAGCTGTGCAGCGGGGTGTCCGGGGTGCACTACCCGGCCGACACCGGCCGGGAGCTGCACGCCGTCTACCACCTGCGGTCGATCACGCACAACCGCGGGCTGCGGCTGGAGGTCAGCGCGCCGGACGCTGACCCGCACATCCCGTCGGTGGTCGGCGTTTACCCGACCTGCAACTGGCACGAGCGCGAGACCTGGGACTTCTTCGGGATCGTCTTCGACGGGCACCCCGGGCTGACCCGGATCGAGATGCCCGATGACTGGAAGGGCCACCCCCAGCGGAAGGACTACCCGCTGGGCGGCATCCCGGTCGAGTACCGCGGCGCCCACGTGCCGCCACCCGACGAGCGGAGGTCTTACACGTGAGTGCGGGCGCCGGAACGGCTCCGGGGAGCTCCGGGGGGTCGCCCCCCCGGGAAGACACGGCTGAGACCGAGGGGCGGGTCTACCACGTCGGCGGCGAGGACTGGGACGAGGTAGTCCGGGCCGCCCAGGAGGCGGGTGAGCGCTCGGACACCGAGCACCTCATCGTCAACATGGGACCGCAGCACCCGTCCACGCACGGCGTGCTGCGGCTGGTGCTGACCCTGGACGGGGAGACGGTGACCGAGCTGCGGCCGGTCATCGGGTACCTGCACACGGGCATCGAGAAAAGCATGGAGTTCCGGACCTGGACCCAGGGCGTGACGTTCTGCACCCGGGCGGACTATCTCTCGCCGATCTTCAACGAGACCAGTTACTGCCTCGCGGTCGAGAAGCTGCTCGGGGTGGAGGCGGACATACCCCAGCGGGCCAGCACGCTCCGGGTCCTGATGATGGAGCTGAACCGGATCGCCTCGCACATGACCGCGATCGGCACGTTCGGACTGGAACTCGGCGCCACCACCGTGTTCCTCTACGCGGTGCGCGAGCGGGAACGGATCCTCGACCTGTTCGAGATGATCACCGGGCTGCGGATGAACCACGCCTATGTCCGCCCGGGCGGGGTATCGCAGGACCTGCCCCAGGGGGCGCTCGACGCCATCCGCGAGTTCCTGGCCCGGATGCCGCACCAGCTCATTGAGCTGCGCTCGCTGCTGGACGCCAACCCGCTGTACCTGGCCCGGACCAAGAACGTGGCCTACCTGGACCTGGCCGGCTGCATGGCCCTCGGCGTGACCGGCCCGCTGCTGCGCGGCACGGGGCTGCCCTGGGACCTGCGCAAGAGCCAGCCATACTGCGGCTACGAAACGTACGAGTTCGACGTGCCGACCGAGGACAGCTGCGATGCCTACGGCCGGTACCTGGTCCGCATCAACGAGTGCGACGAGTCGCTGAAGATCATCGAGCAGGCCATCGACCGGCTGTCCGCCACGCCCGGCCCGGTGATGATCGCGGACAAGAAGATCGGCTGGCCGGCCCGGCTGGCCCTGGGCGCGGACGGCCTGGGCAACTCACCGGATCACATCGCGCACATCATGGGCCAGTCGATGGAGGCCCTGATCCACCACTTCAAGCTGGTCACCGAGGGCTTCCGGGTGCCGCCCGGGCAGGTGTACGCGGCGGTCGAGTCGCCTCGTGGCGAGCTGGGCTGCCATGCGGTCAGCGACGGCGGAACCCGCCCGTACCGGGCCCATTTCCGCGACCCGTCGTTCACCAACTTGCAGGCCGTCTCCGCCCTGGCGGAGGGCGGCCTGGTTGCCGACGTGATCGCGGCCGTGGCGAGCATCGACCCGGTAATGGGCGGGGTGGACCGGTGAGCGTCTTCAGCTTCTAGTGGGAGGCGTGGACAGGTAATGGCGCTGTCGCAGGAGGTGCGCGACCGGCTGGAGCCGGACGTCGCGCGGATCATCGGGCGCTACCCGCAGCCGCGGTCGGCGCTGCTGCCGCTGCTGCACCTGATGCAGGCCGAGGAGGGTTACCTCACCGCTGACGGCATCGAGTTCTGCGCCGGGCGGCTCGGGCTGACCACGGCCGAGGTCACCGCGGTGGCGTCCTTCTACTCGATGTACAAGCACCACCCGGTGGGCGAATACCACGTCGGGGTGTGCACCAACTCGCTGTGCGCGGTGATGGGCGGTGACGCGATCTTCGCGGACCTGCGGGAGCACCTCGGTGTCGGCAACAACGAGACGACCGGCGACGGCAAGGTCAGCCTGGAGCACCTGGAGTGCAACGCGGCCTGCGACTACGCGCCGGTGGTCATGGTCAACTGGGAGTTCTTCGACAACATGACCCCGCAGAAGGCCCGGGACCTGGTGGACGGGCTGCGGGCCGGGGCCGACGTCACGCCGACCCGGGGCGCGCCGCGGCTGTGCACCTGGAAGCAGGCCTCCCGGATCCTGGCCGGCTTCCCCGACGACCAGGCGGCCGCTGGGCACACGGCCGGGGAGCCCAGCCTGGCCGGCCTGCGGATCGCCAAGGGCCACGGCTGGACACCCGACGCCGGCCAAGGGAATGGGAGCGCTCAGTGACCTCCGTGCTGACCCCGGAACTCACCGCGCGCTGGGACGAGCCTGATTCCTTCACGCTCGCCGCTTACCGCCGTAACGGTGGCTACACCGCCCTGCCCAAGGCCCTGGCCATGCCGCCCGACCAGGTCGTCCAGACGATGAAGGACTCGGCGCTGCGCGGCCGCGGCGGGGCCGGCTTCCCGACCGGGCTCAAGTGGGGGTTCATCCCCAAGGGCGGTGACAAGCCGCACTACCTGGTGGTCAACGCCGACGAGTCGGAGCCGGGCGCGTGCAAGGACATGCCGACGCTGCTGGCCAACCCGCAGGCGCTCATCGAGGGCATCGTGATCACCTGCTACGCGATCGACGCGCACCAGGCCTTCATCTACGTGCGCGGCGAGGTGCTGCACGTGATCCGCCGGCTGCACCACGCCGTGGCCGAGGCCTACCCGGCCGGCTACCTGGGCCAGGACATCCTGGGATCCGGCTTCGACCTGGACGTCGTGGTGCACGCCGGGGCCGGCGCCTACATCTGCGGCGAGGAGACCGCGCTGCTGGACTCGCTGGAGGGCTACCGCGGGCAGCCCCGGCTCAAGCCGCCATTCCCGGCGGTCGCCGGCCTGTACGCCTGCCCTACGGTGGTCAACAACGTGGAGTCCATCTCCACCGTGCCCTACATCCTGGGGAACGGCGCGGCGGACTTCGCCGCCTTCGGCACCGAGAAGTCCAAGGGATTCGGCATCTTCTCGCTGTCCGGGCACGTGACCATCCCCGGGCAGTACGAGGCGCCGCTCGGCATCACGCTGCGCGAGCTGCTGGAGCTGGCGGGCGGCATCCGCGCGGGCCACCGGCTCAAGTTCTGGACGCCGGGCGGCTCGTCCACCCCGCTGTTCACCGACGAGCACCTGGACGTCCCGCTGGACTACGAGTCGGTGGCCGCCGCCGGGTCCATGCTCGGCACCCGGTCGATACAGCTGTTCGACGAGACCACCTGCGTGGTCCGGGTCGTGCTCCGCTGGATCGAGTTCTACCGGCACGAGTCGTGCGGGAAGTGCACCCCGTGCCGGGAAGGCAGCTGGTGGGTGGTCCAGCTGCTGGAGCGGCTGGAGCACGGCCAGGGCAGCGAGGCGGACCTGGAGAAGCTGCTCGACATCTGCTCCAACATCACCGGCCGGGCGTTCTGCGCCCTCGGTGACTCGATCGAGTCACCAGTCAAGTCATCGATCCGGTACTTCCGCGACGAGTACCTGGAGCACCAGCGCTACGGCGGCTGCCCGTTCGACCCGGCCGCCTCGACCCTCTTCGCCATGGAGTCCGCCTGATGACAGTAACCACGAGCGGGGCCGCGGGCGGCGAGGTCGCCCGCCCGGCCGACGGCGTCACCGTCACCATCGACGGGTTCGAGATCACCGTGCCCAAGGGCACGCTGGTGATCCGCGCCGCCGAACTGCTCGGCATCCAGATCCCCCGGTTCTGCGATCACCCGCTGCTCGACCCGGTCGGCGCCTGCCGCCAGTGCCTGGTGCACATCGAGGGCCAGCCCAAGCCGCCGGCCTCCTGCACCACTACCTGCACCGAAGGCATGGTGGTGCACACCCAGCTGACCTCGCCGGTGGCCGAGAAGGCGCAGCGCGGGATGATGGAGCTGCTGCTCGTCAACCACCCGCTCGACTGCCCGATGTGCGACAAGGGCGGCGAGTGCCCGCTGCAGAACCAGGCCATGTCCACCGGCCAGGGCGAGACCCGGTTCGACGGCGTCAAGCGGACCTTCCCCAAGCCGATCGCCCTGTCCACCGAGGTACTGCTGGACCGGGAGCGCTGCGTGCAGTGCGCCCGGTGCACCCGGTTCGCCGAGCAGATCGCCGGCGACCCGCTGATCGAGCTGCTGGACCGCGGTCCCCAGGAGCAGGTGGGGATCGCCGAGGGCCAGCCGTTCGACTCCTACTTCTCCGGTAACACCGTGCAGATCTGCCCGGTGGGCGCGCTCACCGGTGCCGCCTACCGGTTCCGGGCCCGGCCGTTCGACCTGGTGTCCACGCCCAGTGTGTGCGAGCACTGCGCGTCCGGCTGCCGCCAGCGCACCGACCACCGGCGCGGCGTGGTCACCCGGCGGCTGGCCGGCAGCGACCCCCAGGTCAACGAGGAGTGGAACTGCGACAAGGGCCGCTGGGCGTTCAGCTACGCCACCCAGCCGGACCGGCTCGCCGGGCCGCTGGTCCGCGGCGAGGACGGCGTGCTGGCCCCGGCGTCCTGGCCGGAGGCATTCGCGGCCGCCGCCCGCGGTCTGGCCGCGGCCCGCGGCCGGGCCGGCGTGCTGACCGGCGGGCGGCTCACCGTGGAGGACGCCTACGCCTACGCCAAGTTCGCCCGGGTCGCGCTGGGCAGCAACGACATCGACATGCGGGCCCGGGCGCACTCGGCCGAGGAGGCGGAATTCCTCGCCGCCCATGTGGCCGGGCGCGGCATCGAGGTCAGCTACGCCGACCTGGAGCGGGCCCCGGCGGTGCTGCTGGCCGGGTTCGAGCCCGACGATGAGTCCCCCATCGTCTTCCTCCGGCTGCGCAAGGCGGTGCGCCGCCACGGGCTGGCCGTCTACTCCATCGCCCCGCTGGCCGGCCCGGGACTGGCCCGGATGTCCGGGACCCTGCTGCCCACGGTCCCGGGCGGCGAGGCGGCCGCGCTGGGCAGCCTGATCAGCGGCACCGGGCTGGACGAGGCCGGCCGGGCCGCCGCCGCGGCGCTGGCCGCGGAAGGCGCCATCATCCTGGCCGGCGAGCGGCTCGCCGAAGTGCCCGGTGCGCTGCAGGCCGCTGACCGGCTGTCCCGCGCGACCGGGGCCCGGCTGGCCTGGGTGCCGCGCCGGGCCGGCGAGCGCGGCGCGATCGAGGCTGGCGCGCTGCCGAACCTGCTGCCCGGCGGGCGGCTGGTCGCCAGCTCGCAGGCGCGGGTAGAAGTGGCCCGCGCCTGGGGGGTGGCGTCGCTGCCGCTGCGGCCAGGACGGGACACGGCCGGCATCCTGGCCGCCACGGAGCACGACATCGACGCTCTGCTGATCGGCGGGGTGGACCTCGACGACCTGCCCGACCCGGCCGCCGCCCGGGCCGCCCTGGAGGCCACGCCGTTCGTGGTCAGCCTGGAACTCCGGCCCAGCGCGGTCACCGACCGCGCCGACGTGGTGCTGCCGGTGGCCGCGGTGGCTGAGAAAGCCGGCACATTCGTGAACTGGGAGGGCCGCCTGGGCTCGTTCGGCGTGGCGCTGGACGTGCCGGGCATCGAGTCCGACCTGCACGTGCTGCGCCGGATCGCCGACGAGATGGACGTGCACCTCGGGCTGCCCGACGCGGCCGCCGCCCGGCGGGAACTCGCCGCGCTGGGCGTGGCCGACCGGGGCGAGACCGCGCGGGACACGGCCGCCCACGGGGAGACCGCCCCGGCCGCGGTGCAGCCAGGGCCGGGTGAGGCGCTGCTCGCCACCTGGCACCAGCTGCTGGACGCGGGCCGGATGCAGGATGGCGAGCCATTCCTGGCCGGCACGGCCCGGCCGGTGGTGGCCCGCGTGTCGGCGGCGACCGCGGCCGAGGCGGGCACCGCCGACGGCGGTAAGGTCTGTGTCGCCACCGAGCACGGCAGCCTGACCGTGCCGGTGGAGGTGGCGGCTATGCCGGACCGGGTGGTCTGGCTGCCAGCCCATTCCGACGGGTGCGACGTGCGGCGCGATCTCGGCGCTGGCCACGGCGGCCTGGTGACGCTGAGGAGTGCGCAATGACCGGTGTGGCCAGAGTGGCGGTGGCCGGTCACGGCCGGCTGCTGGCCGCGGCGGATCCGACCCTGGCCAGCTTCTACCACCAGCCCTGGTGGCTGGTGGTCATCAAGGTGCTGTTTGTCTTCGTGTTCCTCCTGGTGCTCACCTTGCTCGCCATCTGGGCTGAGCGCCGGGTGATCGGCCGGATGCAACAGCGCCCCGGTCCCAACCGGGCCGGGAAGTTCGGCCTGCTGCAGTCGCTGATGGACGGCATCAAGCTGGCGCTCAAGGAAGACATCGTGCCGCGGCGGGTGGACAAGCTGCTCTTCTGGCTGGCTCCCGCACTAGCGGTGATCCCGGCGTTCGTCAGTTTCGCGATCATTCCGTTCGGCCCGATAGTTTCGATCTTCGGCGTGCGCACCCCGCTCCAGCTGGCCGACCTGCCGGTCGCCGTGCTGCTGGTGCTGGCCATGAGCTCGATGGCGGTGTACGGGATCGTGCTGGCCGGGTGGGCGTCGGAGTCGCCGTACCCGCTGCTCGGCGGGTTGCGCTCGTCGGCCCAGGTGATCAGCTACGAGATCGCGATGGGGCTGTCCTTTGTCGCGGTGTTTCTGTACTCCGGCTCGCTGTCCACCACGGCGATCGTCAGCGGGCAGGCCAACGGGGCCTCGTTCCACCTGTTCGGTGTCATCCTGCACGCGCCGTCCTGGTACGCGGTGCTGCTGTTCCCGTCGTTCGTGATCTACCTGATCACCATGGTCGGGGAGACCAACCGGCTGCCGTTCGACCTGCCCGAGGGCGAGGGAGAACTGGTCGGCGGGTTCCACACCGAGTACTCCTCGCTCAAGTTCGCGCTGTTCTACCTGGCCGAGTACATCAACATGGCCACGGTCAGCGCGCTGGCGACCACCCTGTTCCTCGGCGGCTGGCGGGCGCCCTGGCCGATCAGCGTCTGGCCGGACGCGAACAGCGGGTGGTGGCCGATGCTGTGGTTCCTGGCCAAGGTGCTCATCCTGATGTTCTGCTTCATCTGGCTGCGGGGCACGCTGCCGCGGATCCGCTACGACCAGCTGATGCGGTTCGGCTGGAAGGTGCTCATCCCCGTATCGCTGGTGTGGATCCTGGTCATCGCCACCATCCGGGTATGGCGCACGCACGGCGGCAGCCCGGCGGTGTACACCGTGGCCGGGCTGCTCGTGGTGGCGCTGATGGCGGCGCTGTTCCTCGGTGACACGGCCGCGCAGCGCCGCCACGCCGCGGCGCAGGACGCCGCCGCCGGAGCCGCAGGCGGCCTGGCCCCGGCGGCCGCCGGGGCCACCGACGACCGGCCGGCCTTCCCCGTGCCCCCGATGGACCTTCCGCACTACCACGGAGTGGGGGTCTCCCTGTCGGCCTGCCCGGGAGACGGCTCATCTGGTCCTGGTGACCCCAGGGCTGCCGCCAACGGCACCACCAAGGAGGTGACCGGTGCCTGAGTTCCTGGGGCCCGTGAAGGGCTTCGGCGTCACCTTCAAGCAGATGTTCAAGAAGGTGGACACCGTCCAGTACCCGGAGGAGAAGAAGCCGACGGCTCCCCGGTTCCACGGCCGTCACCAGCTCAACCGGTGGCCGGACGGCCTGGAGAAGTGCATCGGCTGCGAGCTGTGCGCGTGGGCCTGCCCGGCCGATGCGATCTACGTGGAGGGCGGCGACAACACCCCGGAGGAGCGGTACTCGCCCGGGGAGCGGTACGGCGCCGTCTACCAGATCAACTACCTGCGCTGCATCCTGTGCGGGCTGTGCGTGGAGGCGTGCCCCACCCGGGCGCTGACCATGACCAACGAGTACGAGCTGGCCGACGACAACCGGGAGAGCCTGATCTGGACCAAGGAGCAGCTGCTCGCCCCGCTGCTGCCGGGGATGGAGCAGCCGCCGCACGACATGCGCCTGGGCCGGACCGAGAAGGACTACTACCTGCTGCGCGCGGCGGGGGTGGCCGCGCCCGAGGATGACGCCACGGCCCCGGCCGCGGGGGAGGCCGGCGAGGCGTCCCGCGCCCCGGAGACCGCCGCGTCCTGGGCCCCGGACGGCCACGTGGGCGACGAGGATCCGGGGGACCAGTGATGCATGATGTGCTGGCCGGTGGCGTGCTGGCCGAGAACGGGGTAGCCAGCTGGACGCAGCAGGCGACGTTCTGGCTGCTCGCCGTGGTGTCGGTGGGCGCCGCGCTCGGGCTGGTCCTGCTCCGCCGGGCGGTGTACTGCGCGCTGATGCTGGCCGTGGTGATGCTCTCGCTGGCGGTGCTGTACGCGCTGCAGGGCGCACCGTTCCTGGCCTTCGTGCAGGTGATCGTGTACACCGGCGCGGTGCTGATGCTGTTCCTGTTTGTCCTGATGATCGTCGGAGTCCGGTCCCGGGACTCCCTGGTGGAAACCCTCTGGGGCCAGCGGCTGTGGGCCGGGCTGGCCGCGATCGGCCTGCTGGTGCTGCTGGCCCTGACCATCGGGCACGCCGTGCTGGGGCCCGCCTCCCCGGCGGCATCCGGGCCTTCCTTCGGCGCGACCAACCTCAACGGGATCGCCCGGCTCATCTTCACCACCTACGTGTTCCCGTTCGAGGTGACCAGCGCGCTGCTGATCACCGCGGCGCTGGGCGCCATGGTGCTGGCCCACCGGGAACGCACCTCGCCCAAGCTCACCCAGCGTGACCTGTCCCGGATCCGGGTGGCCAGCGGCGATCCCGCGCCGCTGCCCGGCCCGGGCACCTACGCCCGGCACAACGGGGCAGACATGCCCGCCCTCCTCCCGGACGGGACCCCGGCCGCGACCTCGGTCAGCCCGTACATCAGCCAGCGGATTGAGCCGCCCGCCGTGACGGCCGGGCCGCCGGGCGGCCAGATCTCCCCGCCCGTCGAGGATTCGCCCGGGCCAGACGGCGAGCCGCCGGCGCTGGCCGGCAGCGAGGCCGCTGGCCGGCCGGGTCGGCCCGGGCAGGAAGGAGACCCGTCATGAGTCCCGGCAGCTTCGTGGCGCTGGCCGTGATCCTGTTCGTGATCGGCGCGGTGGGCGTGCTAGTGCGGCGCAACGCCATGGTCATCTTCATGTGCGTGGAGCTGATGCTGAACGCCGTCAACCTGGCGTTCGTGGCCTTCGCCCGGATGCACGGTAACCTGTCCGGCCAGGTCATCGCGTTCTTCGTGATGGTGGTCGCGGCGGCCGAGGTGGTCGTCGGCCTGGCCATCCTGATGGCCATCTTCCGCGCCCGCCAGTCGGCGTCGGTGGACGACGCCAACCTGCTCAAGTACTAGCACCCGCTGGACGTTGCCAGGCTGCCCGCCGGCGGCCCGGCCCGGCACGAGGAGTAGCGCAGTGACAGGCTCACTTGCGGCCGCGCAGGCGGCCGCGGCCCACGCGGAGAGCACTTTGCCTGCGGTCGGCGTGCAGCGCGCGGCGTGGCTGCTGCTCGTGTTCCCCCTGTTCGGGGCCGTGGTCCTGCTGCTCGGCGGGAAGCGGACCGACCGCTGGGGGCACCTGCTGGGCGTGGCCATGCCGGTGGCCGCGTTCGTCTATGCGGTGATCACCTTCGCCGCCATGCTCGGCTACCCGGCCTCCCAGCGCAGCCGGAGCGAGCAGCTGTACCAGTGGATCGCGGCGGGCTCCTTCAAGGTGAACGTCGGCCTGCAACTCGACCAGCTGTCGATCTGCTTCGTGCTGCTCATCACCGGCGTGGGCTCGCTGATCCACATCTATTCGGTCGGCTACATGGCCACCGACCCTGGGCGGCGCCGGTTCTTCGGGTACATGAACCTGTTCGTGGCGGCCATGCTGCTGCTCGTCCTGGCCGACAACTACCTGGTGCTGTACGCCGGGTGGGAAGGCGTCGGGCTGGCCTCGTACCTGCTCATCGGGTTCTGGCAGCACAAGCCGTCCGCGGCCGTGGCGGCCAAGAAGGCCTTCATTGCCAACCGGGTCGGTGACGCCGGCCTGAGCCTGGCCATCATGCTGATGTTCACCACCTTCGGCACCGTCACGTTCACCGGGGTGTTCTCCCGCGCCGGGCAGGCCGGATCCGGGGTGCTGACCGCGATGGGGCTGCTGCTGCTCCTCGGTGCCTGCGGGAAGTCGGCCCAGCTTCCGCTGCAGTCCTGGCTGCTGGACGCGATGGAGGGCCCGACCCCGGTATCCGCGCTGATCCACGCAGCCACCATGGTCACCGCGGGCGTGTACCTCATCGTCCGGTCGGGGCCGATCTTCGACCTGAGTGCGGACGCCCGGCTGGCCGTGGCCATCGTCGGCGCGGCCACCCTGCTGTTCGGCGGGATCATCGGCTCGGCCAAGGACGACATCAAGAAGGCGCTGGCCGGGTCGACCATGAGCCAGATCGGCTACATGATGCTGGCCGCCGGGGTGGGGCCAGCCGGCTACCCGTTCGCGATCGCGCTGCTCCTCGCGCACGGGTTCTACAAGGCCGGGCTGTTCCTCGACGCCGGGTCGATCATGCACGGAATGAAGGACGAGGTGAACATGCGCCGCTTCGGTGGCTTGTTCTCGGTCCTGCCGATCACCTTCACCACGTTCGCCGCGTGTTACCTGGCCATCATCGGCATTCCGCCGTTCTCGGGGTTTTTCGCCAAGGACACGGTGATCGACGCCGCATATCACGATGGCAGCACCACGGGCTGGATCGTGGGCACCGCGGCGCTGATCGGCGCGGGCATCACCTCCTTCTATATGACCCGGATCCTGTTCATGACCTTCTTCGGGAAGCGCCGCTGGGCGGAGGACGCCCACCCGCACGAGGCACCCCGGGTGATGACCTGGCCGGTGATCCTGCTGGCCCTCGGCGCCCTGGGCTTCGGTGCCTTCGAGGTGCTCGGCGACCGGCTGGCCAAGTTCCTGGGCCCGGTGACCGGTTACACGCCGCCCGAGCCGGCCGTGTTCACCCTGGCCGGCGTCGTGGCCCTGGTTCTCGTCGTGATCTTCGGAGTGCTGGCCTGGCTGCTGTACGGACGGCGGCCGGTGCCGGAGACCGCCCCGGCCGCCGGGTTCCCGGTCACCGCGGCACGCAAGGACCTGTACGGTGACGCGATCAACGAGTCACTGCTGATGCGGCCGGGCCAGTGGCTCACCCGGCTGTCGGTGTACTTCGACAACCGCGGGGTGGACGGCCTGGTCAACACGGTGGCCGCCACCATCGGCGGCACCTCGGGACGGATGCGCCGGATCCAGACCGGGTTCGTGCGGTCGTACGCGCTGTCCATGTTCGTGGGCGGGGTGCTGCTGGTCGGCGCCCTCCTGCTGGCGAGAATCTAGGAGAGGCCGGCTCATGAGCACGTTTCCCTGGCTGACCGTGATCGGCGCGGTGCCGCTGGCCGGCGCGCTGGCGATCGCCGTGACGCCAGGCGTGACCGCGCCGGGCAGCGAGTCGGACCGGGCGTCCCGGCGGCTGCTCGTCAAGCGGCTGGCCCTGGTGTTCTCGGTGATCACGCTGGGCCTGACCATCGCGATGATGGCGGCCTTCTCGCCGCACGGCCGCGAATTCCAGTTCACCCAGACCTACCAGTGGATCCCGCAGTTCGGCGTGCACTATGCGGTCGGCGTGGACGGGATCGCGCTGGTGCTCATCGCCATGACCGCCGTCTTGATGCCGGTGGTCATCCTGGCCTCGTGGAACGACGCCGACCCGGAGGACGGCGAGGCCGGGGCCGCCGCCGGCGACGTGGCCGCAGCCCGCCCCCGGCGCAGCGCGAAGACCTACTTCGCCCTGCTCCTGGTGCTGGAAACCATGATGATCGGCGTGTTCGCGGCCACCGACGTGTTCCTGTTCTACGTGCTCTTCGAGGCCATGCTGATCCCGATGTACTTCCTGATCGGCAGCTTCGGCACCGGCCAGCGCCAGTACGCCGCGGTCAAGTTCCTGCTCTACAGCCTGTTCGGCGGGCTGCTCATGCTGGTCGCCGTGATCGCGCTGTACGTCTACTCGGCCCATGGCGGCCACCCGGGCACCTTCCTGTTCACCCCGCTCACCCACGTGGTCCTCAGCCCCACCGTGCAGAAGTGGCTGTTCCTCGGCTTCTTCATCGCGTTCGCGATCAAGGCGCCGCTGTGGCCGTTCCACACCTGGCTGCCGGACGCCGCCACCGCGTCCCAGCCCGGCACCGCGGTCGTGCTGGTCGGGGTCATGGACAAGGTCGGCACCTTCGGGATGATCCGGTACTGCCTGCAGTTGTTCCCCGAGGCCGCCCGCTACTTCACGCCGCTGATCCTGGTGCTGGCGGTGATCGGGATCCTGTACGGCGCGATCGTGGCCATCGGCCAGCGGGACCTCAAGCGGCTGATCGCGTACACCTCGATCTCGCACTTCGGGTTCATCGTGCTGGGCATCTTCGCGCTCACCACCGAGGGCCAGACCGGCGCCACGCTGTACATGGTCAATCACGCGTTCGCCACCGGCGCGCTGTTCCTCGTCGCCGGCTTCATGATCGCCCGCCGCCGGTCGCAGCGGATCGCCGACTACGGCGGCGTGTACCAGGTGGCCCCGGTCATGGCCGGGCTGTTCCTCGTCGCCGGCCTGGCCGGGCTGTCCCTGCCCGGGCTGTCCACCTTCGTCAGCGAGTTCCTGGTGCTGATCGGCACCTTCAGCCGGTACAAGGTGGCGGCGTCGTTCGCCACCGCCGGCATCGTCCTGGCCGCCATCTACATCCTGTGGATGTACCAGCGCACCATGACCGGGCCGGTGCGCGAGGAGGTGGCCGGGCATGCCCGACCTGAAGGCCCGCGAGCTGTGGGCGGTCGGGCCGCTGATCGCGCTGCTCATCGTGTTCGGCGTGTACCCGAAGCCGCTGCTGGACGTGATCAACCCGGCGGTGCACGACACGCTGTCCCAGGTGCACGTGACCGACCCGCGGCCCCAGGTCGGGCGGCCTCGGTGGCCTTCTTCAGCAAGACGGGCGACCGCGGACTGATCCTCGTGAGCGCCGGAGGCGCCCAGACCCAGAAGGGAAGCACCCCGTGACCGGGTCCCTCGCGGTGGCGACGATACCCACGCCACACATCGAGTACGGCCAGCTGTCGCCGATGCTGGTGGTGTTCGGCGTGGCGGTGGTGGGCGTGCTGGCTGAGGCGTTCCTGCCCCGGGAGCGCCGCCGCCCGGTGCAGCTGGTGCTCACCCTGGGCGGCCTGCTGGCGGCGTTCGTGCTCACCATCGTGGTCGCGGCCACCTCGTCGCTGTTCGCGCACGGCGGGCACGGGAACGTGGCTGCCGTCGGCGCGGTCGGGGTCGATGGCCCGACACTGTTCGTCTGGGGCACGATCCTGGTGCTGGCCATGGTCAGCGTGCTGCTGATCGCGGACTCCTCCCGGGACGAGGAGACATTCGTGGCCCAGGCCGCCGCCACGCCGGGCAGCGCCGAGGAGCGCGCGGCCCAGCTGGCCGGGGTGGTGCACACCGAGATCTACCCGCTGACCCTGTTCGCGGTCGGCGGGATGCTGCTGTTCCCCGCGGCGAACGACCTGCTCACCATGTTCGTCGCGCTCGAGGTGCTGTCCCTGCCGCTGTACCTGCTGTGCGGGCTGTCCCGGCGGCGCCGGCTGCTGTCGCAGGAAGCGTCCATGAAGTACTTCCTGCTGGGCGCCTTCTCGTCGGCGTTCTTCCTGTTCGGCGTGGCCATGCTCTACGGCTACGCCGGGTCGGTGCGGCTGTCCGCCATCGCCGCCGAGGCGACCAGCAACGTGACCAACTCGACGCTGCTCTACGCCGGGATGGCGCTGCTCGGCATCGGGCTGCTGTTCAAGATCGGCGCGGTGCCATTCCAGAGCTGGAAGCCGGACGTGTACCAGGGAGCGCCGACCCCGGTCACCGCGCTGATGGCATCCTGCACGCTGGTCGCCGCGTTCGGCGCGCTGCTGCGCGTGTTCTACGTGGCCTTCGGCCAGCTCACCTGGGACTGGCGGCCGGCCATGTGGGCCGTCGCCATCCTGACCATGGTGGTCGGCGCGATCATCGCCATCACCCAGACCGACGTGAAGCGGCTGCTCGCCTATTCCTCCATCGCGCACGGCGGCTTCGTGCTGACCGGCGTGGTCGCGGCCAGCGTGGCCGGGCTGTCCAGCAGCCTGTTCTACCTGGCGGTGTACGGGTTCACCACGATCGGCGCGTTCGCGGTGATCACCCTGGTCCGTGACCAGGCCGGTGAGGCGGCCCACCTGTCCAGCTGGGCGGGCCTGGGCAAGCGCTCGCCGCTGGTGGCCGGGATTTTCGCCTTCTTCCTGCTCGCCTTCGCCGGCATCCCGCTGACCAGCGGGTTCACCGGGAAATTCGCGGTGTTCCAGGCGGCGATCGCGGGCGGTGCCGTGCCGCTGGTCATCGTCGGCGTGGTGGCCAGCGCGGTCGCCGCGTTCTTCTACGTGCGGGTCATCGTGCTCATGTTCTTCTCCGACCCGGCCCCGGGCGGCCCGTCCGTGGTGGCTCCCGGTGTCTTCACCGGCGTGGCGGTGGGCATCGGGGTGCTGACCACGCTGGTGTTCGGGATCGTCCCGCAGCCGCTGCTCAGCCTGGCCAACCATGCGGCCGCTCACCTTTTCGTCCGCTGACGTGCCTCCAGCGCCCGCTCCTTCCCGGCATGCCGGCGGAGTGTCCGGGTACGGGCTAAAGGGCATATCTGGGAAGGCGACGGCCTGGCCGCGGCGCGGGGATGACCTGGCCGTCCCGGCCGCCGCCGGCCCGAGGCGGCCCCCGGCCGCCGCGCCGACCGAGGACCTGGAGCCTGAGTGATTGCCACCGTCCCTGTAGAGCTGACCGATGCCGCCCTCGCCGCGGATCTGGCTCAGGGGCTAGCCCTGGTCGAGGATCAGCTCGCGGAGGCCTCCCGGGCCGAGGAGGAACTGCTCGCCGAGGCGTCCACCCACCTGATCGACGCCGGCGGCAAGCGGTTCCGGGCCACCCTGGTCCTGCTGGCCAGCCACTTCGGCAACCCCCGCGACGAGCGGGTGGTGCCCGCCGCGGCCGCCATCGAGCTCACCCACCTGGCCACGCTGTACCACGACGACGTGATGGATGAGGCGGCGATGCGCCGCGGCCATCCCAGCGCGAACTCCCGGTGGACCAACACGATCGCCATCCTGACCGGGGACTTCCTGTTCGCCCGGGCATCGCACCTGCTGGCCCAGCTTGGCCCGGACGCGGTACGGATCCAGGCCGAGACGTTCACCCGGCTGGTGAGCGGCCAGATCGCGGAGACCATCGGCCCGCAGGCCGGCCGGGACCCGCTCGAGCACTACCTGCGGGTGGTAAAGGAGAAGACGGCCTCGCTGGTCGCGACGGCGGGCCGGTTCGGCGCCATGTTCTCGGCCGCGCCGGACGCGGTGATCCGCCGGATCGAGCCGGCCTGCGAGGCGATCGGGGTGGCCTGGCAGCTGTCCGACGACATCCTCGACGTGGCCAGCGAATCCGCCCAGTCGGGCAAGACGCCCGGTACCGACCTGCGGGAGGGTGTCCGCAGCCTCCCGGTGCTGCACGCACTGCGGTCTAGCCGCCCGGTGGATGCCCGGCTGCGGGAACTGCTCGATTCCGGGGACCTCACCGACCAGGCACTGCACGCGGAGGCCCTGGCGCTGCTCCGGGAGAACCCGGCCATGCAGCAGGCCCGCGCCGACCTGGAACGCTGGGCGGCCATCGCCCGCGAGGAGATCGCGGGCCTGCCGGATGTCCCGGCGCGGGCCGCGTTCGAGGGGCTCTGCGACTACGTGGTGGAGCGTACCGGCTGAACGGCCAGGTATTACGGTTCCCGGGCGGCGGCCCGGTTCCCCGGGCGGCCCGCGCCCGCGCCCATGATGATCGCGCTACCTGGTGGGTTTGCTGCGGCGCGATCGGAGGTGCCCGGTCGTCCAAGCCACGAAGCGGGCCGGGATGGGCCGTCCATGCCGCGCGGCGCGCGGCCGTGCCCGGCGCCCCCGGCCCGGCCGCCGCCCCCGGCGGCGGCGGGCCCCCGGCCTGTCACGGGCCGCGCTCCGGTCGTTATGCCTTGTTGTCCGGCTTGTTACCTGCCGCGATGCTCTGACACGGGCTGTTGACATGCTGTCAGATCGCGTGGTTAAGTTCTGTAATGCGCATCCTTGTTCGCCATGCGAACAAGCCCCCAGTGAGCCGGGGCGGCGGCTCTGTCAAGTCAAGAGGTAGTGCCCGGCCGGTAACGGCCCGGGGCTTCAAGTGATTTCAAAGGAGACACGATGGGCCCTGAAGGAACGGGCGGACACTCATTGCCAGAGCGCGGGATAGCGCGGCGCACGGTCCTGCGGGGCCTCGGGGGCGGCGCGCTGGCGGCGAGTGCAGGGGGGCTCCTGAGCGCATGTGGCTCGGGCATCAAAGGCTCCGGTGGGTCGTCATCCACCGGGACCATCACCATGGGTCTCGTCACCCCGCTGACCGGCGCGCTGGCCGGCTTCGGGGCTGGTGACAAGTTCGTCCTCAGCACCGTGCAGGGCACCTCTGCCTACGCCAAGGGCTTCAAGGTCGGCAGTAAGAATTACAAGGTCAAGGTGGTGGTCGCGGACAGCCAGTCTGACCCGAACCGGGCCTCCCAGGTGGCCCGCCAGCTCATCCTGAACAACCACGTCGACATGATCGTCACCACGTCGACGCCCGAGACCACGAACCCGGTCTCGGGGGTGTGCGAGGCGCAGGGAGTGCCCTGCCTGTCCACCGTGGTGCCGTGGGAGTCCTGGTACGCGGGCCTGGGCGGCAACCCGCTCAAGCCGACCAAGGCGTTCCAGTACTGCACGGTGTTCTTCTTCGGGATGAAGGAATTCGCCGGCACGTTCCTGCCCATGTGGAACCGGGTGAAGACGAACAAGCAGTTCGCCGGGATGTTCCCCAATGACGCCGACGGCAACGCCTTCCGGGCCGGGTTCCCGCCGTTCGCTGAGGCGGAGGGCTACAAGTTCACCGACGGCGGCGCGTACACCGATGGCACGACGGACTACTCGTCGATGATCTCCAAGTTCAAGTCGAACAACTGCGAGACCTTCACCAACTGCCCGCTGCCCCCGGACTTCAACACGTTCTGGAAGCAGGCCTCGCAGCAGGGCTGGAAGCCGAAGATCGCCACCGTGGCCAAGGTCCTGCTGTTCCCGGCGGACACCGCCGCCCTGGGCAACCTGGTCGAGAACATCGCCACGGACTCGTGGTGGGGGCCGTACATGCCGTACAAGTCCTCGCTGGACGGGATGACGGCCAAGGCCCTGGCGGACGCGTACCAGTCCTCGTCCGGTAACCAGTGGCTGCAGGCGCTCGGCTCCACCTACAGCCTGTTCGAGGTGGCCCGGGAGGCGTTCACCGCCGTCGATGACCCGCACGACAAGGCGCAGGTGGCGGCCGAACTGCACAAGGTGAGCTACACCGGCATCTGCGGGCCGCTCGACTTCGCGGGCGGCCCGGCGCCGGGGGTCGGCATCATCAAGCCGATCGGCGTGCAGTGGAAGAAGGGCACCGGCAGCTACCCATTCGAGATGCAGGTCGTGGACCACTCGCTCAACCCGAGCGTGCCCGTCACGGCCGACCTGGTGGCGACCAATGCATGAGCGGCGTCGTGCCTGAGGCCAGGCGTGCCTGAGGCCACGGCGGGGACGGCCCTGCTGGAGCTCGACCGGATCTCGAAGAGCTTCGGCAGGGTCGTCGTCGCGGAGGAGTTGTCGCTTCGCGTGGCGGCGGGCGACATCGTGGGCATCGTCGGGCCCAACGGGGCGGGCAAGACCAGCCTGTTCGGGCTGATCTCCGGGGACCTGGCGCCCGGGTCCGGCGAGATCCGGTTCGACGGCCACCCGGTGACCAGGCTGGACGCGGCGGCCCGGTGCCGCCGCGGGATCGGCCGCACCTACCAGGTGCCGCGCCCGTTCAGCGGGATGACCGTCTTCGAGAACGTGCTCGTCGCCGTGCAGCAGGGCGCCCGGCTGCGCCGCCAGGCCAGCTACGCCCGGGCCTCGGACGTCCTGGAGCGCACCGGGCTGGCGGCGCAGGCGAACATCCCCGCCGAACGGCTGGGCCTGCTGCAGCGCAAGCGGCTGGAGATGGCCCGGGCCCTGGCCACCGCGCCGCGGCTGATCCTGCTGGATGAGGTGGCCGGCGGCCTCACCGACCCGGAGGTGGCCCAGCTAGTGGAGATCGTGCGGGACATCCAGGGGGACGGCATCGCCGTGGTCTGGATCGAGCACGTGCTCCGGGCGCTGACCGCCGCGGTGGACCGGCTGATCTGCCTGGCGGGCGGCTCGTTCGTGGCCGACGGGGAGCCCGCGGAGGTCCTGGCCGACCCGGCGGTCCGGGAAATCTTCCTGGGCAGCGAGGTGACCACGTCGATGGTCCCCCCGGGACCTGAGGCGACGCCGGGCGGGGAGGCCGGATGACCGGTCCCGCCGGGGCGCCGGGCCGGGACGGCACGCCGCTGCTGGAGGTCCGCGGCCTGACCGCGCACCACGGCCAGCTCCGCGCGCTCACCGACGTCAGCCTGAGCGTGTTCCCGGGCGACGTGTACGCGATCATCGGCGCGAACGGCGCGGGCAAGTCCACCCTGCTGCGCTGCATCTCCGGGCTGCACCGGCCGACCACCGGGTCGGTCCTGCTCGACGGGGGCGACGTGACCGGCAGGCGGCCGGAACGCCGGGTGGCCGCCGGGATCGCCATGGTGCCCGAGGGCAGGCGCCTGTTCGGGTCGCTGACCGTCGAGGAGAACCTGCTGGTCGGCACCTCCTATGCCCGGCCGGGACCGTGGACCGTGGACCGGGTGTATGAGCTGTTCAGCTGGATGCGGGACCGGCGCGCACAGCGCGCCGAGCAGCTGTCCGGCGGCGAGCAGCAGTCGGTGGCGATCGGCCGCGCGCTGGTGGCCAACCCCCGGCTGCTGCTGCTCGATGAACTCTCCCTCGGCCTGGCCCCGGTCATCGTGCGGCGCATCTACAGCACGCTTCCCGAGCTGCTCGCCGCGGGGGTCACCGTGCTCCTGGTGGAGCAGGACGTGAGCCAGGCCAGCCGCGTCGCGACCCGCATCCACTGCCTGCTCGAGGGGCGCACCACGCTGGAGGGCTCCCCCGAGGGCGTCAGCCCGGAGCGGATCGAGAGTGCCTACTTCGGCCTGGCGGCCCGCCGCCGGGCGGCAGTTCCCCGGGGCGTCAGGAGTCGCGCGCGTGAGCTGGGTCAACGCAATCATCCAGGGCATCCTGATCGGCGGCCTGTACGCATTGTTCGCCTGCGGCCTGTCGCTGATGTTCGGCGTCATGAAGGTGATCAACCTGGCGCACGGCGATCTCGCTGTCGTCGCCGGCTACGTGGCGGTCGAGGTGATCGCGGTCACCCACATCCCCGCGGTGTGGTCTTTCGTGCTGGTCGTGCCGATCATGGCGGTGGCTGGGTACCTCTTGCAGCGGACGCTGATCCAGACCAGCCTGAGTCGCGGCGTGCTGACCACGCTGCTGGTCACCTTCGGCCTGTCCGTGGTGATCGAGAACTACCTGCTGCAGCATTTTTCCGCGAACAGCCACTCGCTCGATATCGGTTCCCTCGTCTCCGACTCGCTGCGCATCGGCTCCCAGATCTCCATCGCGTACCTGCTGCTGGGCATCTTCGTGGTCGCCGTGCTGGTGCTGCTGGGGCTGCAGTACTTCCTGTCGCTGTCCAAGTACGGGCGGCTGATCCGCGCGGTGGCTGACGACCGGGAAGCCGCCCAGCTATCCGGGGTGGACTACCGGCACATCTTCGGGATCGCCGCGGCGATCGCGTTCGCCACGGTGGCGCTGGCCGGGATCGCCTACGGCATGGTGTCCTCCTTCTCCCCGACCACCGGCACCGATACCCTGCTGCTGTTCGCGTTCGAGGCGGTCGTGATCGGCGGGCTGGGCTCGCTGTGGGGCACCCTGGTCGGCGGCATCATCCTGGGCGTGGTGCAGCAGATCGGCGCGCAGATCAACTCGGCCGACCAGATACTCGCCGGGCAGCTGGTCTTCCTCCTGCTGCTGGTGATCCGGCCGCAAGGGCTCACCGGGCAGAGGAGCACCGCATGACTGTCGCGCAGCCGGTGGCCGCGCCGGCCAGCCGGCGATCTGTCCGGGTGACCCGGTCGCGGCGCCGCACCGCCTGGCTGAGCCTGGTGGCCCTCGCCGTGGTGGCCGTCTTCGCCTACCTGCCGTACCTGGTGTACTCCGGGACCACCAACCTGCTGGTCAACGTCTTCATCCTGATGACCATGGCCATCATGTGGAACCTGCTGGCGGGATACGCCGGGCTGGTCTCCGTGGGCCAGCAGGCGTTCATCGGGCTGGGCGCGTACTTCGTGCTGATCCTGGCCATGCACGGGACGAACCCGTTCCTCGCGCTGCCGGTCGCCGTGGCCGGCTGCGGCCTGGTCGGCTTCCCGGTCTGGTGGATCGTGTCCCGGCTGCGCAGCGGCTACTTCGCCATCGCCACCTGGGTGGTGGCCTCGGTGTTCGAGCTGCTCATCGTCCGGTTCCCGTCCCTCGGCGGGGGCACCGGCGCGCCGCTCCCCGGGCTGGGCAGCCTCGCCCCGACCCTGCTCACCGCCTACACCTACTGGGTGTCGCTGGCCGTCGTGGTCCTGGTCCTCGCGGCCACCTACCTGATCCTGCGCAGCCGGACCGGGCTGGTGCTCACCGCCATCCGGGACGATGAGATCGGCGCGCGCAGCGTCGGCGCCCGGGTGTGGCGCGCCCGCCAGTTCGTGTTCGTGGTGGCCGCCCTGGGCTGCGGCGCGGCGGGCGGCCTGCTGATCATCAGCCAGCTCAACGTGCAGCCATCCTCGGCCTTCGCGGTGCAGTGGTCGGCGGAGATGATCTTCGTGACGATCATCGGTGGCATCGGCACCATCGAGGGCCCGATCCTGGGCACGATCCTGTTCTTCATCCTGCAGCAGAACCTGTCCGCCTACGGGGCCTGGTACCTGATCATCCTGGGCCTGGTCGCGATCGCGATCGCGATCTGGGCGCGGCGCGGCCTGTGGGGCCTGATCGCCGACCGCTGGCACATCCGGATCTTCCCCGTCGGCTACTGGCTCTGGGCCGAGGGCGAGCGGCGGCCCGCGGTCAGATGGCCGGGAAGGGGTGGCCAGCCTGGCTCCTCGGGGGCGGCCGATGCCGCCGGGAGCCCGGCCGCGCCGCGACCCGGGGACGGGGCGGGACCCGGGGACGGGGCGGTCTCCGGCGAGTGAGGCCGCATCCTCGGCCCGGATCTCGACGGCCTGGTCAGCTACGACATCCGCCTCACCACCGCTGCGAGTGATGCCGGGCTGGTGACCCTGTCACCCCAAGACTGAAGATCGTGCGAGTTCCGGCAGCAGGCACTGCCACCGGCAGTTCCTCTTTAGCAATAAACCCGAATGGGTGCTGCCCGGACCACGGCACTGGCCTGCCTGCCCGGGGTTCCCGTTGCGGTTACTGGAGTTCGTAGATTTCGTAGTCGATCTTGGACAGGTTAGCGGACAAGGTGCCCTTGCCGGCTGCCTGGATGCCATTGAGCCATTGGTAGCGGGGATCCCCGGTCTCGAACAGGGGGGCGATGAAGGCGACCGAATCCTGGGCGGGTACGAACCGGAGCCGCCCAGGATTAGCGAATCAGCACGACGGCGTCGTCGCCGGTCTTGATGGCCAGGCGGACGTCGGGGAGCATGAGCCCGCCGGAGGTCATGGTGAACCAGTCGGCGCTGCCCCCTCCAGCCAGGCTGCCGGTCAGGCGTCCCGACACCGTCGCGCTGGCGATTTCGGTGACCATGCGCTGCCCGGCTGGAGTCTTCCCGGCATCCACTGGCTTGCTGAGCATCAAGGTCATCGTGCACAGCGGGACGAGCGTGATCATGCGGTGCTCCGTTCCGTCCGCGACGCCGGCCAGCCTGGCCAGTGCCCTTTCGGCCGCTTATTCCAGATCGCGGCGAAGTCGTTCGATGACCTCGGCAGGGTTCTCCGTGGTGACCCGGATCATCGCCCGCATCGCGTCCGCCAGGGCGACGCGCGGCACGTCGAGCGTGATTGCTGCGGAGTCCGCCCACCGGGTGAGCTGACGGTAAAGCTCCGGGCTCAGATCGAGAGTGATCCGGACCGGCTTCGACCGGATCGCGGTCCTGCCCGGCATAGGCGCGTCGGCCTCGGCTCGTCTCCCCGCGGCGGCTGCCATTTGCGCTTTACGCCGTTCCCGTTCCGTAGCCATAAGGGTCCCGATCTGAGGGGGGCACATCTCTCGATGAGGTCGCGGGCCACGCATCGCCACACATCGCGGCCTGCGTCGGGAATCGGCATGCCGAAACTCTGGGCGTATACCTCTAGTCTCGGCACTGCCGTCTGCAGCACGTCATAGCCTAGCCCTTGCAGCGCATCTCTTGCATTGGCGGTGGAATTAGCGCGGGTAACGCAGCGATTCAGCAATATTGCCGAACGCACCGACCTGTCCCGGATTTCCTCGATCTCCTCGATCTCGTCCCGCACCGGCGTGGTCCGGTTGATCTCGATGGGGCTCGGGGCGCACGGGATCAGGACCTCATCCACGTACCGCAGCGCTGACCGGGCAATGCTCGCGTGGTCCTCCAGCTGCGGGGTGTCGATGATCACCACATCATCATCCAGGGCGATCTCGGACACCCGCTTATGCAGGATGCGTGAGGGCAGGGCCACGACCCGGAACGGGAACGCGGCCTCCTGGGGCACCCACGGCGACGCGGCCGCGAGGTCGGACCACTCCAGGGCGCTCCCCGAGGGGTCCGCGTTGACTAGCAGCACGTGCCCAGCCTCCGAGAAGACGTGGGCCAGCCAGACGGCCGACGTGGTCTTGCCGGTGCCCGGCTTCAGGTTGACCAGAGCGACACGGAGAGCCGTCATCCCGGCAGTATTGCAGTAACTACGGTATGAACGGTAGGTGGCCGCCGGAGTGCTTGCGCCCGGCCGCGGATCGCGCCACCCGGGGAGCGAGCGTGCAGTATTGCAGTATTTACGGCAGGATCGCGGGCGCTGCAGCCCACGCCAAAACGCCCATTAGTTCATAACGGCCGCTCCGGCCCCATGACCACGCCTAGGAACGGTTGGCTGCGCCGGTCACGCAAGAGCCCTGATGGGCCTGACTATCCGGATTGGTAGGTTAGTTTGGCCTCCGGACCAGCCGGACCTCGAGGGGGTGCGATGTCCCAGTTCCCAGACGAGATGGGCGCATGGTGGACGGATTTCCCGGGAAGCGACAAGGCAACCTGGCTGACGCCCTCCGCGCCCTCCCTCAGTCCCCTCGCGCCTGCCCAGGAGGGAGTGCGGGGTGCGGTGTCGCGGCGGGCGCTCAAGCACCGGCTCGTCGTCCCGGCCGGCAAGCGGGAGCGGGCCAGGCGGGAAGCCGCGGCCGAGTGGCGGCGCCAGGCGGTGACCGCGATCCGTGAGCCGTCCCTCAAGTCCGGCGTGATCACGCTCGGTTCAGGCTTCGGCGGAACCGGCAAGACCGACGCGGCGGTGACGCTCGCGGCGATCTACGCGGCGGCGAGGCCCGCTGACCGCGTCATCCTGGCGGACAGCAACGACGACATGCCGCATGGGTACATCCGGCTCGGCGGGGTCCCCGTCGAGGCGCTGCCGAAGCACCAGCGGACCCTGTCCATCCGGGGTTTCTACCAGGCCTGCACCGAGGGCAGCATCAAGGTCTATGCCGACCTGCGCGACGCCGTGGCGTGGCTGCAGGGCGTGGCCGTGATCCGGGGTGACACGGCCGATGAGTGCGTGGGGGTCGATTTCGGCGAGCAGGAGTACCTGACGGTCCTGGAGTTCCTCCAGTGCATGTCCAACATCGTCATCAACGACGGCGGGACGGGGCTGTTCGCGAAGCTCCAGGTCGGGACGCTGCTGCACGGTGACAAGTACGTGTTCGTGACGGAGGCCTCGCAGCTGGGTTTCTGGTCGATCGAGCAGGTGTTCAGCCGGTACCGGAACTACGAGGGCGAAAAGGAAAGGCCGCTGACCGACCAGGAGCGCAAGCACCTCAACGGCCTGATGGACGAGGCGACGATCGTGGTCAACAAGTACCTGGAGAGCGATCCGGAGCAGGCCCGGTGGTACGCGCGGACCTGCGAGGTGTTCGAGGGAACCCAGGTGTCGGTGGTCGCCACTCCCTGGGACCAGGCGCTGGCCAACCGGGTACCCCTGGACCTGGGGGCCGTCTCGGAGGCGACCCTGGACGCCAAGCTGGCCATGGCCGAGGTGGTGCTCCGCGGGGTCGACCGCGCCAACCGCAGGCGGCTCGGCCTGCCCCTGGACATGAACGGGGCCGATGCCCACAGTGAGCCGGCCGCTGCCGAGCCACCGCGCTGGTTCTCCCAGCCGGCCCACCCTGGCCCGGCGACCGCGCCGCCGCCGGAGGCCGCGCCGCCGCCGGAGGCCGCACCGCAGCGGGAGGCCGGGGACGCGCCGTCCCTGCCGGCGGATGAGGATTCACTGCCCCGCCAGGCGGCCTGGCCGGCCCGCGGGATCGGTGACTGAACAGAGCTGCCCGCGGGCGCCTTACCGGCCGCCGCGCAGCCGCACGGTGAAACCGCCGGGAGCGTAGCGCAGCGCCACATCGGCCTCGAGCTGGTGCATGAACCACAGGCCGAGGCCGCCCTGCAGTGCCCCGCCGGACGCCGGGGCCAGCCCGGCCAGGCGGTCCGCGGGGCCGGGGCCCGTGTCGTGCACGGTGACGACGATACGGTCGCCCCCCGCCCAGATGCGCACGGCCGTCGGCGGGCGGCCGTGCCGTACCGCGTTGTTGACCGCCTCGGACACGCCGATCAGCAGGTCCGCGAGCATGGCTTCCGGGACCCGGCCACGGCCGAGCGACTCCAGCGCGTGCCTGGTCTCGGCGGCGGACCTGTTCACCAGTTCCACCAGAGGCGGCGTGCTTTCCAGCGGATCGGGCCGGACCGGGAGTCCCTCGAAGTGCGAGCTGTCCTGGTAGCGCTCACCACGGCGGTGCTCACCCGACTGGGACAGGATCTGGGGGTGGGTCCGCTCGATGATGTCGAGCACCTCGTCCGGCGCGGTGGCCGTGTCGTACAGGCACAGACCCCAGACCGGGGCGCTGCCCCAGACCGTGTTCACCGCGCATTCGAAACGGTCCCAGCCCTCGAAGCTGCCCCCGTTGCCCGCATGGGGCACGTCGCCGGCGAACCGGATCTGCTGTGCCCCCCGGGCCCGGTGCGAATCGAACAGCCGCTGGTACGTGGCGATCGCCCGGGTCGGCGTCGAGTACAGGTCCCTGCCGGGCATGAAGGTGACCGCCGAGGGATCCTTGAGCCAGGACCGCAGCAGGTCGGACTTACGGTCGTCGTAGCCCAGGATGACCGGCTCGCCGGCCGCGACACCCTCCTCGACGAAGGGCACGATGAGGCCCTGGAACTCGTCGTCTGACCGGTAGAAGCCCGCCTCGTGGAAGTGGCCGAGGCAGCCGCGGGCGGCGCCGGCCCTCATCGCCGTGGCCCCGGCGGCCAGGTGCCGGGACCGCCGGGATGATCCGGCCTGCCCAGCCCGCGGCGCGGGTCCACGGACCCGGTCACGCGCACAGTCGCCGCCATACCTGAGCAGAACTCCCGTCATGACGTGGGCAGGGGCAGTTTACCGGCCGCTCTGGTGCTGGTCGTGACCCCATCGTCGCCGGATTCACCCGGTGGTCGCGGCCAGGACCACCAGATCGCGCACGATGATGCGTGGATCCTGGCGTTGGCTCATGGGTATCCAGCTTCCCGCGAAGTCCCGGGGCATGCCTGGCGGCCCGGGATTGGGTCCCAGGCCCGGGCGGATGACCTCCGCTGACCCTTTCCTGCCAGGTCACGGCCGGTTATGCTCAACGAGCCGTCCTGGCCCGGGAGCACTGCCGCGGCCGACGCAGACGGGGGGATGACAGTGGCGCATCAGACTGCCGTGACCGCGGCCGGCCCGGGGAGCCCGCCGCAGGGAGCCCGTTCGTTCCAGATCGTGCCGGTCAGGGGGCTGCCCGTCGTGGCCCTGGTGCTGGCCGGCCTGGTGGCCGTCATCGCGACCGGCTCAGCGTGGGGTATCGGCTTCTACCACGTCGTGTTCGGTGGTATCTGGACCACGCTGGACCTCTTCCTCGGTTTCGTGCTGGGGCCGATCCTCGGCCGGCTGTCGGTCGGGGCCAGGATTGAGGTGACCACCCGGCTGATGCCGGCCCTGATCCTCATCATGCCGACCGTGGTCACCTGCACCCTCGCGGCCGGGTGGCAGCTCGCCCTGCACACCGGTGACGTGAACGCCTCGTTCTCCCATCACGGGTGGGTGGTGGCGTCGATGGTCATCGTGGCGGTGATGGCCCTGGTGGCGCTCGGCATCCTGGAGCCGGCCAATCTCGCCGTGCTGTTCGAGCTGAAAAAGCCCCAGCCCGACGGCCAGGTGATCGCCAAGCTCATGCGCCGTTTCATCTACTCCGCGGGGATCACCGGCGCCATGCAGGTGGCCACCCTGGTGATCATGACAAGGCTGGCCTCGCTATGAGCGGGGGCGCCGCGCCAGGGCTGGCTGCGGCCGGCGTGGCCAGCCGCAGGCTGCCGCCGGTCGCCGAGATCGCCGTCGTGTCGATCGCGCTGATGCTGGCCGGGGGCATCTACCTGGCCGCGCACCTCCCCGGGCACCCCTCGCTGGCCGTCCCGGTGGCCACGCTGGCCGCCGGGGGCGCGGCGACCGTGGCTGACCTGGTGCTGCTCAGCCGCATCAAGCCGTTCGCCTGGCCGGTGTTCTTCCAGGTCTTCCGCTGGGGGCTGGTGGCGTACCTGGTCATCGCGGCGGTGCTGGGCTACGTGTTCATCCACGATCACACCCCGGGCGCCACCCTGGCCGTGCTCGTGGCCACGCTCGCCGTCTTCGCCGCCGACGTCCCGCTCATCCTGGCGTTCACCGTCGCCCGCTACCAGCAGCCAGGGCGTGACCCGGCCGGGCAGTAGCCCGGCCGCCACCCAGCAGGCGTCCAGCAGCGGTCGTGGCACGCGGCGGTCAGCGGCCGCGAGATGTGGCTGGGAGATACCTTAACGCCCGCTGTGCGTCAAGAGATCCTGGTCGGCTGAGCCTCCAGGCCGGGACGGCATCGCGACCAGCGCGATCAGGCACCCGGCCAGGCCGACAGCGGCCCCGGTCAGCAGCCCGAGATCCATCCCGCTGATGAACGACACCTGGGCCGCATGGGCCAGCAGCCGGCCCGCGGGGCCGCCGACACGCTCAGCGACGCTGAGCGCGCCGCCGATGGAGCCGAGGATGGTGCTCGTCACCTCGTGCGGCAGGTGATAGGGAGCCAGCACGCTGGTCATCCGGTCCGTGTACCTGGTCGCCTCGAGGCTGCCGATGACGGCTACCCCGAGCGCGCCACCGACTTGCATGAACGTCCCGTTGGTGGCCGATCCCACGCCCGAGTCCCCCCGGGGCACCGACCCCATGACGGCGGCGGTGGTGCACGGGATGGTCAGGCCCGCGCCGATGCCCAGCATCACCATCCCGGCGACCGAGTCGGCGTAGGTGGAGGTGACCGTGACGCCGGATATCTGCCACAGCCCGGCCGTCACGGTCAGCAGCCCGGCGGCCGTGGTGAGCTTGGCCCCGATCAGCCGGACGCTGACCGCGGACACCGGGGCCACCAGCGCCACCGCCGCGGCGGCCGGGAGCACCCGGAGGCCCGTCTGCAGCGCCGTGTAGCCCAGCGAGAACTGGAGGTACTGGGTGAGCACGAACAGTGCCCCGTACATCCCGAACATGACCAGCCACACCGAGGAGATCGCCGCCGAGAACGCCCGGTGGCGGAAGAACCGCAGGTTGAGCATGGGGTGAGAGGTGACCCGCTCCCAGGCGGCGAACCCGGCGAGCACAGCGAGGCCAGCGGCGCCGGCCGCGACGACCAGATCCGACGACCAGCCCCGGACGGGGGCTTCGATGATCGCCCACAGGAGCAGCCCGAGCCCGGTGATCGACAGCAGCGCGCCGGCCACGTCCGGGCGCAGGGCCGCCGGGTTCCTGGAGTCCGGCACCAGCGGGATGGCGCAGGCGATGCCCGCCAGCGCGACCGGCACGTTGATCAGGAACACCGACCCCCACCAGAACCGGGCGAGCAGCAGGCCACCCACGATCGGGCCGAGGGCGATCCCGACGCCGCTGGTGGCGGCCCACAGGCCGATAGCCCGCTGCCGCTCCCCGGTGTCCCGGAACATGTCGGTGATGATGGACAGGGTGGACGGCATCATCAGCGCGCCGCCGACCCCCATGCTCGCCCGGGCCGCGGTCAGCATGCCCACCGAGCCGGAGAAGGCGGCCCACCCGGAGCCGGCCGCGAACGCCGCCAGCCCGGCCACGAAGGTCCGCTTGCGGCCGATCCGGTCGGCCAGGCTGCCCGCGACCAGCAGCAGGCCCGCGAAGACGATGATGTAAGAGTCCACGATCCACTGCAGGTCGCTGGAACTCGCATGCAGATCGCGCACCAGGGTCGGCAGTGCCACGTTCAGGACGGTGTTGTCCAGGTTGACGATGAGGAGCGAGACGCACAGCACGGCCAGCGCGGCCCAGCGCCTGGGCGTGGACCGTTCCTGGCCCATGCTGGGGGCCGGGATGGCCGTGCCGGTGGACATGACCTCAGGTCACCGGCCCGGCCCGGCCGCGGCGGGCGGCCCGGCGGGTGCGTCCATGGCCAGTCCGTGCTGCACGTAGTCGGTGAGGCGATAGCCCAGCATGACCGGGACGCTGTACGCGCCGTGGCTGACCGCCAGCCCGTGGCCGTCGGGCGTGGGGCTGACCGCCCAGCCGTGCAGGTCCACGTCGCGGATCGCGCTCTGCCGGATCCGGTGCGCCCGCTCCGTCGGGGTGTGGTACCAGCGGTCGTCGTCGTTGAGGTCCAGGGCCAGGGCGAAGTCGAGGTTGTCGCAGGTCCGCAGCCGGTCCAGGTTGCGCTCCAGCAACAGGAGGACCGGGGCCAGAGCGAGGTCGGCGGCCGAGTGGGGATGGGGTGTGGACATCGGTACCACCGTGCTTCCGGTGCGTGGGTAGCAGCACCCTGATCGTGCGTTCGGGAGGGCGGCCCGGGCCAGGGACCATCGTCGTGTCCTCACGGGCCAACGTCCCCGGACGGGCCGGCGTGCTCCGGCCTCAGGTCCGGTTACGCCTCCGGCGAGCGGGAAGATGCCTCACGGTCATCCGGGAGGATTGATGCGCAAAGACGCTCATTCATCTTCCGTTCACTTCTGAGTCGGTGCTGTGTCGCTTTGATGACATACATTCTTGGCCCGGGAGTACGCCGGCGGGCGCTCTCCCGGCACGCACGGAAGGATCGCTGGTGTCCTCATCCCGCTCCCCGGGCCTGAGCGCGGCCCTGGATGAAGCGTCAATCAGCCGGTTTCATGTCCGCGCCGTCCTGGTCTCCGGGATGGGCTTCTTCACCGACGCCTACGACCTGTTCGTCATCGGGATCGCCGCCACCCTGATCAAGCAGGAGTGGCACCTGGACTCGGGCAGGCTCGCCCTGCTCAACGCCACCATGCTGGGCGCGGCCTGCATAGGCGCTTTCGTGATGGGCCGGGCCGCCGACCTGGTCGGCCGCAAGCGCGTGTACTGGCTGGTGGCAGCGGTCATGGTGGTGGGCGCGCTGGGCTCGGCGCTCGCCCCGTCGTTCTGGGTGCTGATCTTCTTCCGGTTCGTGCTCGGCGTCGGCGTCGGCGGTGACTACCCGGTCAGCGCGGTGCTGATGAGCGAGTACGCCAACCGCAAGGACCGCGGCAAGCTGGTCGGGATGGTCTTCTCCACCCAGGCTCTCGGGCTCATCGTCGGGCCGCTGATCGCGCTGGCGCTGCTCGGGGCGGGTGCGGGCAACGACATCGCATGGCGGATCATGCTGGCCATCGGCGCGGTCCCGGCGGCGGCCGTGGTCTACCTGCGCCGGAAGATGCCGGAGTCACCCCGCTATCAGGCGCAGGTCCAGGGCCGTCACGAGAAGGCCGTGGCCGACCTGCATCAGTTCAGCGACGGGACGGTGCTCGCCGACCCGACGCCGGCCATCCGGCACCAGATGGGGCTGCGGGCGTTCCTCACCAATCGCCGGTGGCTGGTCATGCTGGTCGGGCACGGCCGGCTGCTGGTTCCTGCTGGACTACGCCTACTACGGCAACACCATCTCCACCCCGCAGATCATCGCGCTGATCTCGCCGCACTCGTCCACCATGACGACCATTGCCATTCAGCTGGGCATCTTCGTGGTGTTCGCGGTGCCCGGCTACGCCCTGGCCATCTCCCGGCTGGACCGGATCGGCCACCGGAAGCTCCAGCTGATCGGCTTCGCGATGATGGGGCTGTGCTTCGCGGTCCTCGTCGCTGGTGCCCGGGCTGACCACCGCGGTGGCGCCGTTCCTGCTGGTCTACGGGCTGAGCTACTTCTTCACCGAGTTCGGGCCGAACATGACCACGTTCGTGATGCCCAGTGAGCTCTTCCCGGTCACCATGCGGGCGACCGGGCACGGCATCTCGGCGGGCATCGGCAAGCTCGGCGCGTTCATCGGCGTCTTCCTGTTCCCGGTCCTGCAGAGCTCGCTCGGGCTGCGCGGCACGCTGCTGCTGACCGCGGGGATGTCGGTGCTGGGCCTGGCGCTGACCCTGGTGCTGCCCGAGCCCGCCGGCCGCAGCCTGGAAGAGGTGTCCAGCGGTTCCGCCGACGCTGAGCTGCTGCCCGCAGTGGAGCGCGCCGGTCAGCCGTCGCTGTTGCTGGGCGTGCTGGCGGAGCGCAGGCCGCCCGACCGGGCCGCCTGACCCGGGTCGGCCTGACCAGGCTCCGCCTGGCTCGGGGCCTGGGCCTCCGGGGCCGCCTGCCCCGGAGCGGGACCCGCCCCAGGCCGGCAGCGCCACCAGGGACCCTGCTTCCGGGTGCCCCAGCCGGGCCCAGATCAGGTTCAGCTCGTACTGGTAGTAGAGGGAGTGCAGCCCGGCGAAGAAGCTCAGGACCAGCCCGAGCCAGCCGTTGCAGGACCGGTCCATCCCGGCGTCCCGCTGCATGGTGCCGATCCGGTCCCCGGTCCGGTACACGGACACGAACGGGGGCACGATGATGATCCAGCCGATCAGGATGGCCAGCAGCGACAGCACGGGTTCCACCGCGATGCCCTCGTCGAAGTCGCGCGCCTCCCGGTTGATCTTGTACCACCACACGAAGTGGTAGATGCCGAGCGTGATCAGCGGCCAGATCAGCCAGACCAGCCAGATATTGCGTGTCTTCCCCGCACGACCCGTCATGCCGTCCCCCGTCGCCCGGATGTCCCCGGCTGAGCCGCATGCCTCCCCGCGCCGCCGGGTACGCGCGCGATATCACTCTGAGTAAGACTATGACTTCAGTCGGGCATAGGCCAGGGTCAGCGGGTCAGGCCGGCGTGCCGCCCCGGCCCGCGCCGCCGCGGAACCGGCCGACCTCGGTCGGCCAGGCCGGGCGCGGCCAGCGCGGTCATCCCGTGGCGGAACTCGTTGGCCATGGCGTCGGTCTCGGTCAGCGACAGGCTGGCCAGCGCCGACTGCGCGGTCGCTGCGCAGGCAGGCCTGCGGGAACGCGGCGATCTCCCGGGCCAGCGCCTCGGCGGCCGCCGCGAGCCTGGCCCGTGCGGGACGACCCGGCTCGACCAGGCCCATCTGGCAGCGCCTCGGCGGCCGGCACCGCCCGGCCGGTGAGGATCAGGTCCAGCGCCCGGCCCAGGCCCGACCAGGCGGGGCAGCCGGACGGTGCCGCCGTCGATCAGCGGGACGCCCCACCGGCGGCAGAACACGCCGAGCACCGCGTCCTCCTCAACCACCCGCAGGTCGCACCACAGGGCGAGTTCCAGGCCGCCGGCCACGGCATGGCCGGCGATCGCCGCGATGACCGGCTTGGACAGCCGCATCCGGGTCGGCCCCATCGGGCCGTCGCCGTCCGGCTCGACCCGGTTGCCGTCCGGGCCGCCGATCGCCTTGAGGTCGGCCCCGGCGCAGAACGTCCCGCCCGCGCCGCACAGCACGGCGACCGGGCGCCGTCGTCGGCCTCGAACTCGGCGAACGCGCTCGGCCAGGGCGGCGGCGGTCGGGCCGTCCACGGCGTTGCGCACGTCCGGGCGGTCCAGGATGACGGTGGTGACCGGCCCGTCCCGCTCCACCCGCACGCTCATGCTCGGCTCCTCGCCGGTCGCCTCTCGGGTCGGCTAGCTGACCTGCCAGGTGTCGGAGCCGGCCAGCAGCGCGGCCAGGTCGCCCTCGCCCTGCCGGGCCCGGGCGTCCGCGATCTGCTCGGCCATCAGCTCGTCGTAGCTGGCCCGTGGCACCTGCC
Organism: uncultured Actinomycetes bacterium; assembly: GCA_963767385.1. Lineage (GTDB taxonomy): Bacteria > Actinomycetota > Actinomycetes > Streptosporangiales > Streptosporangiaceae > RYN-230. The sequence goes on from CAVYEA010000022.1 coordinate 279,422, forward strand.
GGAACACCCCGATCGGGGTGTGCGCGAAGTCCGCGCTGTCCAGCCGGGACAGGGCGAACGCGTAGGACGGGTCGGCCGGCGTGCGCGTCGTGCACCAGCAGCGAGTCCTGGTCGGCGGCGGCGGCGTCCACCGCCTCCAGCGACCCGGTCCGGCTGAGCCGGAGCCCCTGGCTGCCGCCCGCGCCGAACCGCACCGGCTGCGCCGTGCTCCAGCCGGATCAGCCGCTCGTCCCTGGGTCCGGCGCGGTCAGCGGCGCGAACGCGCCGTCGTTGAAGATCGGGCAGTTCTGGTAGATCTCCACGAACGCCGTGCCGCGGTGGTCGGCGGCGGCCCGCAGCACGCTGGTCAGGTGCTTGCGGTCGGAGTCGATCGTGCGGGCCACGAAGCTGGCCTCGGCGCCGAGCGCCAGCGAGACCGGGTTGAACGGGGTGTCCAGCGAGCCGAACGGGGTCGACTTGGTCACCTTGCCCTGCTCCGAGGTGGGCGAGTACTGGCCCTTGGTCAGCCCGTAGATCCGGTTGTTGAACAGCAGGATCTTGATGTTGACGTTGCGGCGCAGCGCGTGGATCAGGTGGTTGCCGCCGATCGACAGCGCGTCGCCGTCACCGGTGACCACCCACACCGACAGGTCGGGCCGGGAGGCGGCCAGGCCGGTGGCGATCGCCGGCGCCCGGCCGTGGATCGAGTGCATGCCGTAGGTGTCCACGTAGTACGGCAGCCGGGACGAGCAGCCGATGCCGGAGATGAAGACGATGTTCTCCCGGGGGATCCCCAGCTCGGGCAGGAAGGACTGGAACGCGGCCAGGATGGCGTAGTCGCCGCAGCCCGGGCACCAGCGCACCTCCTGGTCGGACTTGAAGTCCTTGGTGCCGACTGCTTCTCGTCGGCGACCGGGCACCAGCGTGAGCGACCGGCCGGGCGGTGGCGCGACCTCGGCGGCGCCGTCGTTCGGCCGGGTTGCTGCTGTCAGACATTGGCGATCACATCCTGGATGACGCCGGCCAGTTCCGCCGCCCGGAACGGCAGGCCGCGGACCCGGTTGTAGGAGATGACGTCGACCAGGTACCGGCCGCGCAGCACCAGCGCGAGCTGCCCGAGGTTGATCTCCGGGACCAGCACCTTGTCGTAGGCGGCCAGCACGTCGCCGAGGTTGGCCGGGAACGGGGACAGGTGCCGCAGGTGGGCCTGGGCGACCGAGCCGCCGGCCTGCCGGACCCGGCGCACCGCGGCGCCGATCGAGCCGAAGGTCGAGCCCCAGCCGAGCACCAGCACCTGGGCGTCGCCGTCCGGGTCGTCCACCTCCAGCGGGCCGATGTCGCGCGGCGATGCCGTCGATCTTGGCCTGGCGCAGCCGGACCATCCGGTCGTGGTTGTCCGGGTCGTAGGAGATCGTGCCGGTGCCGTCGGCCTTCTCGATGCCGCCGATGCGGTGCTCCAGGCCCGGGGTGCCGGGGATCGCCCACGGCCGGGCCAGCGTCTCCGGGTCGCGCTGGTACGGGCAGGAACTCAGCTTGCCGTCGGCGCCCGCCAGTCGCTCGGGGCTGGCGAACGAGAACTCGTCGCGCAGCTTGGGCAGGTCGGCCACGTCCGGGATGCGCCAGGGCTCCGAGCCGTTGGCCAGGTAGCCGTCGGACAGGATGATCACCGGGGTGCGGTACTTGGTGGCGATCCGGACCGCCTCGATCGCGGTGTCGAAGCAGTCCGACGGGGTGGCCGGGGCGAGCACCGGGACCGGCGACTCGCCGTTGCGGCCGAACAGCGCCATCAGCAGGTCGGCCTGCTCGGTCTTGGTCGGCAGGCCGGTGGACGGCCCGCCGCGCTGGATGTCGAGACGATCAGCGGCAGCTCCAGCGAGACCGCCAGGCCGATCGTCTCCGCCTTGAGCGCCATGCCCGGGCCGGAGGTGGTGGTCACGCCGAGCGCGCCGCCGAACGACGGCGCCGAGCGCCGCGCCCGACGCCGGCGATCTCGTCCTCGGCCTGGAAGGTGCGCACGCCGAACCGCTTGAGCTTGGACAGCTCGTGCAGGATGTCCGAGGCCGGGGTGATCGGGTAGGAGCCGAGGAACAGCGGCAGCCCGGACCGCCGGGACGCGGCGACCAGGCCGTAGGCCAGCGCGATGTTGCCGGTGATGTTGCGGTAGGTGCCCGGCTGCAGGCTGGCCGGCTTGACCTCGTACTGGACCGAGAAGGCCTCGGTGGTCTCGCCGAAGTTCCAGCCCGCCTGGAAGGCCGCGATGTTGGCCTTCATGATCTCGGGCTTGCCGGCGAACTTGGACTCCAGGAACTTGAGCGTGCCCTCGGGCGGCCGGTGGTACAGCCAGGACAGCAGGCCGAGCGCGAACATGTTCTTGGCCCGCTCGGCGTCCTTGCGGGTGATGTCGAAGTCCTCCAGCGCCTTGACGGTCATCGAGGTGATCGGCACCGCGTGCACGTTGTAGGCCGGCGAGCGAGCCGTCCTCGAGCGGGTTGGCGGCGTAGCCGACCCTGGCCAGGTTGCGCTTGGTGAACTCGTCGGTGTTGACGATGATGTCCGCGCCGCGCGGCAGGTCGCCAGGTTGGCCTTGAGCGCCGCCGGGTTCATCGCGACCAGCACGTCCGGCGCGTCGCCCGGGGTGAGGATGTCGTGGTCGGCGAAGTGCAGCTGGAAGCTCGACACCCCGGGCAGCGTGCCGGCCGGGGCGCGGATCTCGGCCGGGAAGTCCGGCAGCGTGGACAGGTCGTTGCCGAACGCGGCCGTCTCCTGGGTGAACCGGTCGCCGGTGAGCTGCATGCCGTCGCCGGAGTCGCCGGCGAACCGGATGATGACGCGGTCGAGTTGCTGGACCTGCTTGGTCACAGTAGAGGACCTCCTCGACGCGCCGCGGCCGGGCGCCGATGCGGCGTAGGTCCGTGAGCGCTTCCCGCGGCCGGTACCGGCCCGGGGTTCTGATTCAGGATTGGTCAGGCTACCCGCGGCGGCTGACCGCGGTTGGTCGTACTGTCGCGCTCTGGCGGGACTGTGACGCAGATCGCATTTGCCGCTCGCTGGGCCGGGAGCCCCTGCGGCCCTGCCTATCTCTGGTAACAGTTCCGGGCGTAATCATACCCTTCCAGCTATGTCTATGAGCGCAGCCGGCGCACGGGCCGTTCACCTGGCCTTCGGCGCCCGAGCATGCCGGGCCGCGGACCCGCGGTACGCTGGGCTGGCATGCGCCGCCGGGACCTGCCGCTGCCCGCGCCCGTGGAGCCGGGCCGCTGACGGCCTGGGCCCGGGCCGGCCAGGTCGTCAGTGACGCGGGCCGCGGGTTCTCGCTGTGGGTCTTCGACGCCGGGCCTGGCCTGCTGCGCGGTGGAGGTGCGCGGCCGCGCTGGCCCGGCTGCCCGGCGGGCCGCCCGCCGGTGATGACCAGTGCCCCGGCTGAACGTCTCTGGTGGCGGGTACCGTCACCGACAAGCTCGCCCCGCTGGTGCTGCGCGCCTACCGGGACCTGCCGGAGCCGCGGTTCGGGTGCTCTCGTTCGGCGCCTGCTCCAACAGCGGCGGGCCGTACTGGGACTCGTACTGCGTGACCAAGGGCGTGGACCAGTTCATTCCGGTGGACGTGTACGTGCCCGGCTGCCCGCCCCGGCCGGAGGCGCTGCTGCACGGGCTGGACGTGCTGGCCGCGCAGGCCGCCGCGCGGCCCGGCCGCCGCCGTCGCGGGGACGGGGCGGCGCATGACCGGCGAGGAGATGGCCGCGCTGGTGCTGGCCGAACTGCGGCCGGCCAGGAACCCGGGGGCCGGGAAGCGGGCCGCGGTGGGGATGGTTCTCGTTCGGCGGGCGGGGCGCCCGAGGGGGCGCGATGCGAGGCCAGCCTGGCGAGGTCACGTCAGCGTGCCTCCGCCGCAGTGGCTGGCCGCCCTGGCCCTGGCCCGGGACGGGCTGGACTGCGATTTCTTCGACTGGCTCACGGCCGTGGACGAGCAGGACGAGGGCTTCGCCGTGGTGGTGCACGTGTATTCGCTGGCCGGCCGTCACCACGTCTGCCTGCGCACCCTGCTGCCGGCCCGTCCCCGCGGCTGCCGACCGCGACCGGGATCTACCGGGGGGCGGCCTGGCACGAGCGGGAGACCTGGGAGATGTTCGGCGTGGTCTTCGAGGGCCATCCGGGGCTGGCCCCGCTGCTGCTGCCGGACGGTTTCGAGGGGCACCCGCTGCGCAAGGATTTCGTGCTCGCCGCGCGGGCCGCCCAGGAGTGGCCGGGGGCGAAGGAGCCCGGGGAGCAGGCCGGCCGGGCCCGGGCCGCCGGCGGCGGCCGCGGGCGGAGCCGGTCCGCGCATGGCAGGGCGTGCCCGGGATGGGAACGCCGGAGCCGAGGACCTGCCGGCGCGCAGCCGCGGGGTGATCGCGCTGCTGGAAGAGAACTGCACGGTGTGCATGCTGTGCGCGCGGGAGTGCCCGGACTGGTGCATCTACATCGAGTCGCACAAGGAGCCGGTGCCCGGCCCCCGGCGTGGCGGCGCCGCCGGCGCGCGGGGCACCGGATCGCCCGGGCGCGGGCCGGCAGCGGGTGCGCAACGTGCTGGACCGGTTCGCGATCGACTTCTCGCTGTGCATGTACTGCGGCATCTGCGTGGAGGTCTGCCCGTACGACGCGCTGTTCTGGTCGCCCGAATTCGAGTACGCCGGGACCACATCGCGGAGCTGACCCACGAGCGGGACCGGCTGCGCGGGTGGATGTCGACCGTACCGCCGCCGCCGGCGCACGATCCGGGTGCGCCGACGCCCCGCGAAGTGCAGGCGGTGCCCGGGGGTGGCGCGGCAGAGCCGCGGTCTGGTGCGGCGGGGGCGCCGCGGGCTAGCGGAAGTTGACGAACTGCAGGGCCAGGTCCAGGTCCTTACCCTTGACCAGGGAGATCACCGCTTGCAGGTCGTCCTTCTTCTTGGAGGAGACCCGGAGCTCCTCACCCTGCACCTGGGCCCGGACTCCCTTCGGCCCCTCGTCCCGGATGATCTTGCTGATCTTCTTGGCGTCCTCCTGGGAGATGCCCTCCTTGAGGCTGACCCCGATCCGGTACTCCTTGCCGGAGAGCTTCGGGTCGCCGGCGTCCACGATCTTCAGCGACACCTGGCGCCGGACCAGCTTGTCCTTGAACACGTCGAGGACGGCCTTGGCGCGTTCTTCACTGTTGGCCCGGATGTCCACGCCGTGATCGCCGGACCAGGTGATGGACGCCCCGACGCCGCGGAAGTCGAAGCGGGTCGCGATCTCCTTGGCCGTCTGGTTGAGCGCGTTATCGACTTCCTGGTGGTCGATCTTGCTGACAATGTCGAAACTGCTGTCTGCCACTGTGACGGCTCCCTTCCCCTCGGTCTTCCGCCGGTCGTTCCCTCAGCCATGCCGGGGTGCCCCGCACCGGTGATCCCCTGACGGAGTGGCGCACGGCGTGGCTCACGGCACCGCTGTCCCTACGGGGGGCTGTCCCCATGCGGGGTTGTCCCACGGGCGGGAGGCTGTCCCACGGTGGAACGTCGAGTCCTGAGGCTACTGCGCGCCGGGGCGCACTGAGCGCAACCAGGCGCGGGTTTCGCCTGTGGCTGGCGGGTTCCAGGTTGCTGACAGCACTGGTCTGGCCTCCGGGGCGGATGAGGCGGATCATGGCGGGGCATGACGGCTAGCCCGCCGTTGGGGCGGGGCCTCGGCCGGATGCTGCGAGTGAGATCCTGCTGGCTGGAGCAGCCGATCGTCGCTGGCGGCTGATGGCGCGCGACATCGGGATGTCCGCTATCCTTCACTGTGCTGTCCGAGTGACGGCACCAGGCAGGTTGCCCGAGTGGCCAAAGGGAGCGGTCTGTAAAACCGTCGGCTTAGCCTACGCTGGTTCGAACCCAGCACCTGCCACTACCTGCGGAAACGGCCCGTGAGCTGGGTTTTCCCGGTCTCGCGGCCTTCTTGCTGTTGTGCCGCCGTGTTTCGTGATGTGCCGCTGTGAGCCGCTGCGTAGCAGTGGTTACGGACATATGGCGGACGGAATCGGGGCGGAGCAAGCGGTTCACCGAACCGCTTGCCCCTCGGTCCCGGCCAGGCACTCGGGGAGGCCGCGGATTGCGGATTATGGACATCCACGAATCGGCACGGTGCGAATCCGCGGACGCGTCAGGACTGTTCCGCAGAATATAGGCCTTCGCAGCCGTGCTTGGACAGGTCGCAGACCCCGCGGGGACGGCACCCCGGCCGGGTATCATCTGCCCGGTTCGCCGGCACTACCCAGGATTCCCCTGACGGGGTCCCAGATTCAGGGTGAGCGGTTCTGATCCGAGCCCGGTGCGGTTCTTGCCGTCTATGGTCAGGGTGACCGCGCCCGGGTTGCCGAGCTTCAGGGTGACTGCCTGCCGTTCCGTCCACGTCTTCGAGGTGCCCATACCGACGATGCCCTGGAAGATCGTCGCGCCGCCCGGTGTGGTGAGGTCGGCCCAGCAGGGTTCGCTGACTGCGGTGACCGAGATCACCACGGCGGGGGCATGGGCCGCCGCGGGCGGCGATGGGGTGGTCTTCGCGGCCGGGTGCTTGCGCGCGGCCTTGTGCGCGGTGGCGGCCGGCGTGCGGGCCCCGGCCGTAGAGCTGCCAGCGGGGCCAGACGCCACGAAGTGATAGGTGACCACGCCAGCGAGCGCCGCGAGGACGGCCAGTAGCGCAACGCTCCAGCCCCAGTGCGGTCGGCGGCGCTGGCTGGGCCGGAGGGGGGTGGATGGCCCGGGCCCGCTGGCAGCGGCACGGGCCGGGGGCAGGCTGTGGCTGGAGTCGTACTCCCGGACCAGCGGCTCGGGGTCGGTGCCCACGCTGGCGGCGATGGCGCGGATGTGCCCGCGCGCATAGAAATCTCCGCCGCAGGCGGAGAAGTCATCCGCTTCGATTCCGCGGACGATTCCCTCCCTGATGCGGGTCTGCTGGCTGACCTGGGTAGTGGTGAGGCCAGCCTGGCGCCGCGCCGTTGCCAGGACCTCACCGATGCTCACGCCACGCCTCCACCGCCCGGCCGCGCCCTGGGCCCGCCCACGGCGTGATGGCCTGCGAATGCCATTCTCCTCCCGATCACGGCCGGGAGTGCCTGCCAAGCGCCGGTATCCGGTTACCATTCGGCGAGACCGCTCCGGGCCTCCTGGCCTTCACTGGAGCGCGGCCCGGTCACAGCGTGATCGGCGGCAGCGGGCAGCCAGTGTTCCCCGCACCGCCGCCGCGCCGTGTACCTCTTCAAAACTCATCGCATGGTTCTTGACCTGGGGTTTCATGATTCCGGCTAGGCGGCCTGGTAGAACTCGCTGATCACGCCACCGAGTACCTTCCGCCGCCGGACTGGCAGGTTCAGCAGGCCTGCGCCGGTTCCGGCCAGGAGGGCCAGGACTTCGCCGAAGGTGGGTGCCCGCCGGGTGAGTTCTGGCAGCGGCAGGTGTGCCTGGGATCTGGTAGCGGTTGCGGCGGCCGTCTTCCTGCTTGACGATGCGGCCGGCCTCGGCCAGGTCGGTGACGATGCCGTGGGCGCTGCGTTCGGAGATGCCCAGGCTGGCCGCGATGCCGGGCAGGCGCACCCCGGGTTGTGTGCGATGCACTGCAGCATCCGGGCGTGGTTGGCCAGGAAGGACCGGTTCGCCACCAGCAACATAGCTACCTGATTCTGGAAATCTGTTGCTAGTTTCTGGATGCGAGCGTAGCGTGAAAGGCACGCACTGGAACTCAGCCGCCGAGGGCGGCCAGCTACCCGGGGCTACCGGAGGAGCGCGTGCCCACCGGCCTGGTCATGATCATGGCCGTGCTCATGGCGCTCGGAGTGGCCGCGAACCCGGCTGAGGCTGTCGGTGCCCGATGCGAGCTGCCGGGCCAGATCCCTGGCCTGGCGGCTGCGGATGAGGCAGCGGTGACACGATGAACGCCTTCACCGCCAAAGATCTCGAGGCCGCTGACCTTCTGGCCCTGGCCCGGCTCGATGACGTCGGGGCGCGCCGTGTTCCGCCGGGCCGCCGCGTCCGCAGCTTGCCCGCCCTGTACCGGACATGATCGAGGGATCGAGCACCGACGCCCGCGGCCGCGGAGCCTTACGCGGCCCGGGCCAGGCAGAGGTCAGCGCTTGTGCGTGCCGAGAATCCCGTCCATGGCTCTGAACAGCAGGTTTGCTCGCCCGGCACTCGGCCCGTAATGATCATCGATCATGTGCCTGCGGTTTGTGTTCCTCCTGATCATGCGGCTAGCAGCGTGGCCGCGGCTATCCCGGCGTGAGGAGACATGGAAGACCGCAGAGATCTTGATCCTGCGTCACCAGCTCACCGTCCTGCAGCGGCGGCAGCCGCGCCGCCCGAAACTGAACTGGGCGGACCGGGCACTCCTCGCGACCCTGCTCAGCGTGATACCGAAAGCACGCCGCCACGGGCTGCGGCTGCTGGTCACCCCGGACACGATCCTGCGCTGGCACCGCAACATCGTCCGCCGCCGCTGGGCCGCGAGGTCTAGATCGTTGACCGGGAAATGTGGGCAGCTCAGTGGTCGTAGCTGATCAGGGAGCGCTTGACGGGCGCGCTGATCTGCCAGTTGAACCAGATGGCGGCGTTGAGGGCGAGCAGGCGCTGGAGGATCCGGGCCCACAACCCGGCGGGGACACGGCCGCCGTGGCGTTCGAGGCCGAGCTGGTTCTTCAGCGTCCAGATGATCGCCTCCACCCGCTGCCGCAGCCAGTTCGGGAAGTACCGGGGCGCCTTCTCGTCCTTGCGGGCCGGGCGGATCAGGGCAAGGCCCAGGTCCGGGCCGGCGAAGAACGCTTCGGTGTCCTCACCGGACAGGCCCTTGTCAGTGACGATGGCGGTGCCCGGCCGCGGCCGGTTAGCCGGCTGGCGCCAGAGCAGCTGCCGGGCCTGCTCGCGTTCGCCGGAGAGCTTCGGATTGGCCAGGCCGAAGCCGGTGACGGTCCCGTCGCAGGTGCAGATGAGCAGGAGCTTGCTGCCCCAATACCAGCGCGAGTGGCTGGGGCAGTAGCCGTAGCCCGCCCAGCCATACAGGTCAGAGCGCTTCGCTGTGATCGCGGACTGACCGCACGGGACGGGCGTGGCGTCCATCAGCCGCAGCATCTCCGCGCTGCCCGGCGTCTGGTCCGCCAGCCACCGCAGCGCAGCCTCCATCAGCGGCGCCGCGCTCTTCAGCCGCTGGTTGTACTCACTTTGCCCCAGCAGCCGGGGAAACAGGTGCCCGATGCGGCAGGCCGCAGCGCGCAGCCAGTGCCGCTCGCCGTCGTAGCGCAGCAGCACCTGCGCCACGGCCAGGCACACCAGTTCGGCATCGGTCATCTCCGGCGGCTTGCCCGGCCCGGACCGGGCGAACCCCCGCGAGGGGATGATGCGGTCGGTCAGCTCGGCATAGAGTGCGATCAGAAGAGTGTCCAGGTCGGCGATCACGATGACTTCCCAAGGTCAGACGTGTGTGAACACGCCGATCTTGGACACTCTTCGCCACTCAGTCACGGATCAGGACCGCGTGTCGCGGCCCGCCCTGAGCTGCGCCGAATTACCGGTCAACGATCTAGTGTCCCGCGTCAGAAATACGTCGGCAATATCGGGCGAGGGAGTCGAGGATCTCCTCGGCGGTCTTCTTCCACACGAAGGGCTTCGGGTCCTGGTTCCACTGGGCGATCCAGCCGCGGATGTCAGCTTCGAGGGCTTGCACGCTCTTGTGGACTCCGCGGCGGATCATCTGATCGGTCAGGAACCCGAACCACCGCTCGACCTGGTTGATCCATGACGACCCGGTCGGCGTGAAATGCATGTGGAAGCGCGGATGCCGGCCGAGCCATGCCTTGATGGCGGGGGTCTTGTGGGTGCCGTAGTTGTCACAGACCAGGTGCACATCGAGGCCTTCGGGCACGGTCTTGTCGATCGAGATCAGGAACTTCTTGAACTCGGTTGCCCGGTGCTGGCGGTGCAGTTCGGAGATGACCGTGCCATCGGCGATGTTGAACGCGGCGAACAGGCTGGTAATGCCGTGCCGGTAGTAGTCGTGGCTGCGCCGCTCCGGCATGCCGGGCATCATCGGCAGCACCGGCTGCGACCGGTCGAGGGCCTGAATCTGGCTCTTTTCGTCCACGCATAGGACCACCGCCTTCTCCGGCGGGTCGTGGTAGAGCCCGACGACGTCAACAACCTTTTCCATGAACAGCGGGTCAGGCGACAGCTTGAACCCGTCGGCCAGGTGCGGTTTGAGGCCGAAGTCCCGCCAGATCCGCCCGATCGTTGACTTCGACAGCCCGGCCTTCTTCGCCATCGAGGACCGGGACCAGTGTGTGGCATCCGCCGGAACCTGCTCCAGCGTGGCGACCAGGACGTCTTCGACCTGGTCCAGCGTGACCGACGGCGGGCGGCCGGGCCGGTCCTCATCGGCCAGGCCATCCAGGCGCTGCGCGAGGAACCGCCGCCGCCACTTGCCGACCGTGTCCTCGTGCGCACCCAGCCGCTCCGCGACCTCCCGGCTCGGCAGGCCCTCCGCGCAGGCCAGCACGATCTTCGACCGCAGCGCCAGGGCCTGCGACGACTTCGCCCGCCGCGCCCAGCGAGTCAGCTGATCACGCTCCGCATCCGTCAGCACAAGCGGGGCCTTCGGCCTCCCGGTTCGCGTCACAGGCGAAGTCTATAATTTTCTGACGTATTTCAGACGCGGGACA
>CAVYEA010000023.1:0-74231 GCA_963767385.1 uncultured Actinomycetes bacterium
CTAGCACTCCGATGGAGTTGTGGCAGCTGGATGTGACCGCCAGCGCATTCCTGACCAATGGCACCGAGGTCAAGATTGTGACCAGGATCGATGACCATTCCCGGTTCTGCGTGCTCGCCAAGGCAGTGATGCGGGCGACCGCCCGGCCGGTGTGGCTGCCATTCGTGGATGCCATGCGCGTCTACGGGTGCCCGGGGAGGTGCTGACCGACATTCAAGCTGAGCGGTTCGTCTTCCTGCTCGGCGGCAGCGACGGCGAGCAACTCATCGGCCCATGACCCGGATCCTCGGCCAGCGCAGACTACGCCGGGCTGGGCTGGTTTCCCCGCCGGGCGCACAGCGCGTCAAGCCGCTCCAGTGTCTTGGCCATGCCCCCGGCCCAGATGGCGCCGTTGTCTATTGCCAAGCGCTCGCGCTCCGGCGCAGCCGAACAGTCGTAGATCTCGGTCACTATGGTCGCATCCGGGCCATCGGGGGTGAGCTGGTAGCTCCACCGGTGCCCCCAGCGGGCCGGGGCCGAACTGCCGGGGTCGTAGTCCGGATGCCCGCGCCCGGCTGCGGGCTCCCAGCCGATCCGCCGGTCTTGCTCGTACTCCACCACATGGTTGTTCATCTCGTACTCGCCGATCTGGGAGTAGTACATCTTCATCAGGAACACATCCCCGGCGGCCGCGATCACCGTGGCAGAACCCGCGCCCCGCAGCATCTCCGAGCCATCAAATTCCGGATGCCGCACCGGATTGGCCAGGACCTGGAAGATCTCGTGCGCTGGGGCACAGATCCGCCGCGAAACGGCAACAGGCGGGTACTCATCGTCGGCCACAAGACCACCTTCCCTTGGGGCGGTCACCGCCTGGCCGGGCGGCGGCGGGCATCATCGCTCTCCCAGGCCGTCCCAGATCTGCCGTAGCTCGAACGTGCCGATCCTGGCGGTCGGATGCCGGGATGCGATCTCAACCGCCTCAGCCATGCTGGCGCACTCGATCAGGTCGAATCCGGCGATCTGCTCTTTGGTCTCGGCGAAGGCCCGTCGCTGACCAGCACGTCACCGCTGCGTGTCCGCACGGTCGCGGCCTCGCTGACCGACCGCAGCGGCTCCCCCTGCAGTCGCACGCCACGGCGGTCCATCTCGGCCGTCCAGGCCTCGACCTCGCTCTCGATCGCCGCGCTCTCTGCCAGCACGGCCTCGTCGATCCAGTGGATCATCAGGTACCTCATGGCTCCTCCTTCGCTGCGCGCGCCGCCCGTGGGTTACACGTTCTCAGGCTGCTGCTCCTTGCACCGGCTTCTGCCCGGGCCGGGACCGTGCGTTCCGCGCGAGGCGCGCAAGGAGTGCGAAAGAGACCCTGGCGGGCCATGCCTGCACGGCATTGCGGGTCTCCCGCGCGCGCTTCCAGGCGGCGGCCTGCTCCCGCATCTCCCTGCTCCGCTCGGCGCTGATCGTCTGCATGGTGGCCGGATACATGGCTTCCTCCTCGGTCACTGGGCCATAACGGCCCTGTGTCGAGCCGGCCATCTGGCCGGTCACCCCAACGACGAACCGGGACCGGCCAGATGGACAACTGCGCGAACCGATATGCCGCCACATCGGCACGCCGGGCCCGCGGAGCCGCTGATCACGAGGCTGACCTGGTCCGGGATGCCGCGGGCAAGGCAGGATAGGCCTGTGCCTGCCGAAGCCGAGGGCCTCAGCCCACTCTCCATCCGGCAAGGCGGGCGGTGCGAAAGCGTCTAGAGCGTGTCAAGGATCAACCGAGGCCGATCCGTTGTGAGTGGGGCTGTGAGAGTGGGGCGGGTGGGGCTCGAACCCACGACCGACGGATTATGAGTCCGCTGCTCTGACCGGCTGAGCTACCGCCCCGGGCGGCGCCTGAACATTACAGCAGACGCCGTCGCCCGTAGCGGCAGCGTCTGCCGTCGGGCTGGCCACCGGCACTGCTGGCCAGCCCGGCGCCCGCCGGTCCGTCCTCGCCCGCGGGCGCTACCGCGTGCTCAACTGCATGGTCATGGCGTGCTCCACCAGGGCGATGAGGGCGGCCTTGGTGGACTTGCGACCACGGGCGTCACACTGCACGACCGGGACATTCGGGCTGACCGACAGGGCTTCCTGAACATCCTGGACGCCGTGCGGGAACTCGCCGTGGAAGCCGTTGATGGCCACGATGAACGGCAGTCCTGCCGTCTCGAAGTAGTCCACCGCGGGAAAGGAGTCGGCCAGGCGGCGGGTGTCCACCAGGACAACCGCGCCTATGGCGCCCTGGATCAGGTCATCCCACATGAACCAGAACCGGTGCTGCCCCGGCGTGCCGAACAGATACAAGATCAGTCCGGCATCCAGCGTCACTCGGCCGAAGTCCATGGCCACGGTAGTCGTCGTCTTGTCCGGCACCGCCGACAGGTCGTCAACGCCAGCGCTGGCAGAGGTCATGACTGCTTCGGTGGTCAGCGGAGTGATCTCCGACACCGATCCGACGAAGGTCGTCTTCCCGACACCGAAGCCACCCGCCACGACGATCTTGACCGACGTCATGGCCGCGGTGTCCCCAGCCGCGCCCCGCACCGGACTAGAGCTTGCGAAGTCCACTGAGCACCCTTTCGAGCAGGTTGAGGTCTGGGCGGCCCTGTGCATGATCCAGCTGGTGAACCCTGACTAGCCCTTCCACCGCCATGTCGGCCACGAGGACACGGGCCACACCCAGCGGCATCCTGAGCACGGCCGATATCTCGGCGACCGAGCGCCAGTCACGGCAGAACCCGAGAATGGCCTGGCACTCCGGGCTGAGGCTGGACAGGTCCCGCGCCTCGTAGTGAGACGCCGCTACCATCGCCTCGATCTGCAGCTGGTACCGGGGCTTGGTCCTGCCCCCAGTCACTGCATAAGGCCGGACCAGCCCGCTCCCCGCTGGTTCAGCCGCACGCGCACGCTTTCCGCCGCCGGATCCGGGGGTGTGCTGGCCCCCTGTCGGCGGCCAGTCATCCAGGCCGGGGCCGGACAACGGTCTCTCCTGTCACTATCTGCCATCCTCCGACCGGAGCGCCCCGCGCATATCAGGCGTCAGGGCGCGGCCAACCCGCTCCACCAGGAGCGCCATCTCGTAGGCCACCAAGCCCATGTCGCAGTCGGCGGAAGCGAGCACGGCCAGGCTCGACCCGTCGCTGATCGCCATCACGAGCAGGAGGCCCCGCTGCATCTCAACGACCGTCTGGGTTACCGGTCCGCCCTCAAAGACCCGCGCCGCGCCCTGCGTAAGGCTGGTCAGCCCGGAAGTAACCGCCGCCAGCTGGTCCACCCGGTCGGCCGGGAAGCCGTTGGAGAACGCCAAGGGCAGCCCGTCCGAGGAGACCACGATGGCATGCGCGACCGACGGGACTCTCTCCACGAAGTTCGTGATCAGCCAGTTCAGGTCCTGCACCGGACGTGTGAGCGGACTCACGAACCCTCCTCTCTCGGCGACCCCACCGTACGCATCATTCGTGGCAAACCTGTGCCACCCCTCATGTACCACCGTCTCCCTCACCGCCATCGTCGTCCGGACTGTTAACAGGAGTGGCGCGCGCTTCGCGGATGCCTCGCTGGAAGCTCGCGAAGCGATCCCGGGTTATCGCGGCCGACCGGACCGGCGCAGGCGCCGCCTGGGCATTGCCTCCCACCGTCCCGGGCACCAGGTTGGCCTTGGGTACCCGCTTCGGGAGGCCTGACAGGGTCACCCCGCCGGAGGCCGGCTTGCTCACCGCTTCCGCGGCCCGCCACCCATCGTCTGAGGCGGATGTCCAGCTTGGGCTGCTTTCCGGCGCGGCACTGGCAGTGGCAGTGGCATTGCCATTGGGCCGGTCAGCGCTGTGCCTGCCACGCCGGAACCAGTCCGATTCCACCGACTCGAAGATCGGCAGCCGGTTGCCCTGCCCCATCGGGGCGGCCGGCGGCACCACCACTTGGCGCCGTATCGGGCCGGTCTCGTTGCCGAAGGATGCCCGTACCTGGCGGGTGGGCAGCCGCGGCGGCTGGCCAGCATCGTCACCGGCGAGCGGAGCACCGAAGGCCGGCATCGACCCGGTGCCGGACACCGAGGGCAGCGGCCCGGTACTCGCCGCGGGCGGCGGCGCAGAGTCGGGTGCGCTCGGCCGCTCCTCCCAGGACGCCGCGGCCGGCTTGACCGGCGAATCGTCCCAGGACAGCCCGTCGGGCTTGGCCGACGGCGTGTCCCACGAGCCCGCAGCGGGCTTGGCCGGGGCCTCATCCAGGAGGGGCCACCGTCCGGCTTGGCCGCGGGACCGTCCCACGCCGGGGCGGCCGGGGCCGAGCCGGGCCAGTCACCCCAGCTGGGCCCGGGCGCCTTGGTCGCGTTGTCCTCCCAGGAAGAGGAGGACGGGCTGATCGCCGGGAAGCCCGCGGTGGCCGCGGAGTCCCCGTTCTCGGCGTGCAGGGGCGCGAACCGGGGTGCCCGGGCGGCGTTGACCGCCTCTTCTGCGGCGTTCCGTCCCCGGCGCGGTCCCCACTCCCCGCCCGTGGTGAGCGGCTCAACAGAGTCAGGGGTACCCGACCCGTTCGAGCCCAGCCTGCGGCCGCCCGGCATCGCGGGGCCGACGCCCTCATGGGTGACCGTCTCGTCCGGGAGCCATACCAGGGCGGTCAGGCCACCGGTCGGGGCGGGACGGAGCCGGACCCGGATCCCGTGCCGGGCCGCCAGCCGGGCGACCACGAACAGCCCCATGCGCCGGGACACGGCGACGTCCACCACCGGCGGGTTGTCCAGCCGCCAGTTGGCGTGGGCCATCTCCTCGGCCCCCATGCCGACGCCCTGGTCGCTGATGTCCAGCAGCACGCCGCCGCTGTTGAGCAGGTGCCCGGAGACGGTCACCGGGGTTTCCGCCGACGAGAACGACGTCGCGTTCTCCACCAGCTCGGCCACCAGGTGGACGACGTCGTTGACGGCCTGGCCGCGCGCCGAGATGCCCGGCTGGACGTTCATCGAGACCCGTTCGTACTGCTCGATCTCGGACACGGCCGCGCGGAGCACGTCGACCAGGGCGACCGGCTGGTTCCACCGGCGGGACACCTCATGGCCGGCGAGAACCAGCAGGTTCTCCGAGTTGCGCCGCATGCGGGTGGCCAGGTGGTCCATCTGGAACAGGTTGGCCAGCCGCTCCGGGTCCTGCTCGCCCTGCTCCAGGTCGTCGATCAGCCGGATCTGGCGTTCCACCAGGGACTGGCTGCGCCGGGACAGGTTGACGAACATCGCGTTGACGTTGCCGCGCAGCGCGGCCTCGTTCGCGGCCAGCCGCAGGGCTTCCCTGTGCACCTGGTCGAAGGCCCGCGCCACTTCACCGATCTCGTCGGAGGAGTCCACGTCGATGGGGGCGACGTCGAAGGAGACCCCGGTGCCGTCGGTCTCACTCATCCGGCGGACCATGTCGGGCAGCCGGACACCGGCCACTTCCAGTGCTCCGGCCCGCAGCCGCCGCAGCGGCCGGACCATCGACCGGCCGACGACCACAGTGAGGATCAGCGAGAGGCCCAGCACCAGGAGCACGACCAGGCCGACGGCCAGGGCCGCGATGAGGGCATCGCGGTGCAGCGTGGCCGCCCGCGCGGTGATCTGCGCGGACAGCGCCTGCTCCACCGAGCCCATCTGGGTGTCGACCTCGTTCGACATGGCGCCGAACCAGTCGTCCGGCGTGTAGGCCACCTCGCCGGCCAGCGAGCCGTTCGCCGCCTGGGCGGTGGCGATCGCCTGCGTTTCCTCGGCGTTCGCCTGGAACACGAAGGACGTGGCCACGCTGTTGTTCCACAGCTGGCGCTGGGCGATGCTCGCCGAGGTGTTGAACGACTGCAGGTTGCTCTGCTGCTGCGACTCGGCTGAGATGAGGGCGTTCAGCTCGTTGGCGCCGAGCTCCTTCTGCAGCAGGCCGGCGGCGAGGATGCCGCGCTGCTGGGAAGCCTCTTCCTTCATCCGGGAGACCAGCCCGAGCACGCGGATCGCCTGGCCCAGCGTGGCGTCACTGGCGCCCTGGCCGGTGACATCGATCAGGGCCAGCAGGCTGTCCAGCATCTGGGTGTACTTCTGCACCACGACCAGCGCCGGCAGCGCGGTCTGGGTGGACGCCGTGCGCAGGAAGGGCAGGTCCCCCAGCGCGGTACGCGCCGTGGAGGCCTCCTGCTGTGCCTGCGCCGAGAAGGAGCCGTTGATCTGGCCCAGATCGCTGTTCACCACCCGCAGGGCCTGGTTGGTCAGCGCGTACTGCTGCTGGACCACATTCAGCTCTTCGGCGGCACCGGAAGGCACCCACGTTCTTGCCCGCCGCCAGCGCTTCGAGCGCGGCCACCCTGGGCACCCAGCCCGATGTAGTAAGCCGTCTGGTCGCGCTCGTCCTCCAGCCGCTGGGCGAGCACGGTCACATGCGAGCTCAGCGTGGCCAGCTGCTGGATCCGGCCGTCCGCGGTGGCGGCCCGGGCATAGGACAGGATGCTCGTGCCGCCGAGCACCACGGCGGTCAGCGTCGGGATGGCGATGAGCAGGACGAGCCGGGATCGCACACGCCAGTTCTTCAGGGCGCGGCGCGACCCGGAGCTCGCCGGCCGGCTGCTGGGCTGGCCGGACGGCTGGGGTCCGGCGCCGTCCTCGCGGCCGTCTAGGTCAGCGGGGGCTCGGGACGCCAATCCAGCTTCGGTGGATGGCTCAGCTGACCCAGAGTCGTCAGCCGGCCGGGCACCGGTCTTGTTGCTGCGGGACCGCACAGCCTCTGCACCTTTCACCTGGCAAGTGTGTCGAGCCAGCAGGCCCGCGGTATTTGCGGCGGAACCGACATGACGCACCCCTTTCCGGGTGTCGATCCTGTGAGCCCCACGCGCGGGCGCAGCCAAGGGCATACCTTAACGTCTCGCCACCGGCCGTGATCAATACCTTATGCCAGGAAAGCACTGTTCTAAGGAGATGTTTGGCGGATAGCTTGACGTCAGCAGGGTACTCTCCGGGGCTACCGTCGTGGACGGTTCTGTCCTAACTAAGCGGTTCGTGTGTACAGAGCGCCGACTGTGTCAGATGTGCCGGTGTTTCCGTGCTGTCAGTAATCAAAGTGCAACGGAACCGGGAGCGACCGGGCCAGTGCCTGCCGTCACGGGCGGCACCGGCGGCCCGCACGGCCGGATCACCTGGGGAGCCCGGCCGCGCCCGGCGGGCTGGCCAGCGCCGTGCAGGCCGGCCAGGCCCAGGCCGTCGTGGCCACCGGGCCGGCCATTTACCAGGCGGTAACCGAGATCGGCGCCCCCCGGGTGCAGGATTCATGCTCCCGGTGGCCGCGCGGAAGTTCAACCGGCCGTCCATCCGGGCGCTGATTAACGTGACCCGGACGGTCTTCCGGCAGCCGGGGTGCCGCGGCGGGCACGCGGAGCGGCACGCCGGACGTTAGGCTCTCGTGGATACCAATCCTGCCGCCGTCCCGGAGGACGACATGGCGAGCCTCACCTGTCCCGCATGTGCCGCACAGGTGCAGCCAGACGACCTGATCTGCTTCACCTGCGGCGCGAACCTGCCGCGCAGCCGTCCCGCTGACGAGCCGGCCAGCCCGCCGACCGTCATGCAGGAGTCCCTGAAGCGGGACTCCTCGGCGGCCCCGGCCGCGGGGCCGTCGTCCTGCCCGCACTGCGGGGCGGCTGTCCGCGAGCCCGCGGCGGTCTTCTGCCCGGCCTGCCGGGAGCCGCTGCCCCCCCGGGCGGGCATCATCTCGCCGGTCGTGCTGCGCCTGGTGTTCCCGACCGGCAACGTGGAGGTGCCGGCGGGTACCTCCCTGGTGCTTGGCCGTGACCCGGAGGAATCCCTGGTCGCTGCGGCCTTCGCCAGCTATGACAACGTGTCCAGGCGGCACGCCACGGTCACCGTGAGCGACACCGGCCAGGCCACGATCCGGGACGAGCACTCCACCAACGGCACGTTCGTGAACGGGGACCGGGTGCTGCCCGGCACCGAGGTCCGGCTGGTCAACGGGGACAGCGTCCGGCTGGCAGCCGATGTCACCGGCGAGGTCTCACTGCCCCGGCAGGGCCCGCCGCTGCCCGGCGCGTTCAGCCGCAATGGCCAGCGCGAGCCCGGCCTGAACTAGGGCTGTGCCCGCCCGGGGGTGCCCCCCGCCGCACCTTCTTGGGCCTGTCCCGCCGTAGTGGGCCATGAGACCATCACCGCAGGCACCAAGATCCGCGGAGGTGGCCATGGCAGTAGGGGAGAAGACACAGGCGCACGGTCTCCGGCGGGACGCCATCGGGCTGCGTGAGGTGGCGTTCCAGAGCATCACCGACATGGCCCCCGGGGCCGCCATCGCCGCCTCCATCCCCGCCGGGGTGGCGTTCGCCGGCGGCTCGCTGCCCCTCGCGGTGGTCTTCGCCCTGGTCGCCTGCCTGTTCTGCGCGGTGAGCATCGGCCTGCTGGCCCGGGAGATGCCGTCCGCCGGATCGCTGGCCACCTATGCTGCCCGGGGCCTGCACCCCGCGATCGGCTTCCTGGTGGCCTGGGGTTACGTGCTGGTCGGCTTCCTCATCCCGCCGCTGGTCCTGCTGCAGCTGGGGTTCACCACCGCGGCCACGATCAACGCCGAGTTCGCCGGGTACCCGGCGAACCTGTGGTGGCCGTGGGCGCTGGCCGGGGCGGTGATCGTGCTGGCGGCCGGCTTCTACGGCATCCGCACCTCAGCCCGGCTCGGCACCGTGCTCGGCCTGTTCGAGATCGCCGTCTTCCTGGTCCTGGCCGTGTTCTTCGTGGTGCATGCGGGCAGCCACAACACGCTGAGCGTGTTCACCACGAAGTACACCCCGCCCGGCTTCCGCGGTCTCGCCGGGGTGATCGGCGGGTCGGTGTACACCATCCTGGCGTTCGGCGGCTTCGAGGGGGCGGCGCCGCTGGCCGAGGAGGCCAGGGACCCGCGGCGGACCATTCCCCGGGCCGTGCTGCTGGCCACGCTGCTCATCGGGGTGCTGTACGTCTTCACCACCTACGCCGTGGACGTCGCCTACGGGCCAGCCCGGTTCGGCAGCTTCACCACCGGCACCGGGGCCGCGTCCTGGGAGGGCATGGCCCGGTCGCTGTACGGGCTGTTCTGGTTCTTCGTGTTCCTGGCCATCGTCAACTCCACGATCGCGAACGCGAACGCGGGGGTGAACGTGTCCAGCCGGACCGCGTACGCGATGGGCCGGATCGGCGCCTTCCCGCGGTTCCTGGCCCAGGTGCACCCCCGGCACCACTCCCCCGCCCTCGCCATCCTGACCGGATTCGTGATCACCGTCGCCGTCACCCTGGGCCTGGGCCTGGGCTACGGGGCCACGACCGCGTTCGTGATGGTCGCCACCGCGCTGGTCATCGTGCTGGCCGCCATCTACATCGTGATGAACGCCGCCTGCATCGGCTACTTCGCCGGCGCCGGGGGACGGGCGGGGCCGTGGCGGGCGCCCGGCACTACAATCCCCTGCTCTACCTGGTCATCCCGGTGCTGGGCATCATCACCTTCATCCCGGCCTGGCTGACCGCGGCGGGCATCAAGGTGTTCTCGTTCGTCGCCCCGCTGGCCCCGCCGTACTCCTATCTCGGTCCCGGGGTGGCCGGGTGGATGATCGTGGGCGTGGTCTACCTGATCTACCTGTACCGCCGTGACCCGCGCCGCGTCGTCGAGGTCGGGCTCGTGCACCTGGACCCGCTGGAGGAATACGAGTGAGCGATCCGCAGGTCATCAGCTTCCGCCCGTCTCCGGAGCAGTACGCGTGGACGTTCGGCGGCGCGGCCCCGGTCAGCCGGATCCGGCCGCCCGCCGTGCTGGAGGTGTTCACCGAGGACTGCTTCGCCGGCCGGGTCCGCTCCGAGCGCGACCTGGTGTCCGAGGTCTGCGAGTTCCCCTACCTGAACCCGCAGACCGGCCCGTTCTACATCGAGGGCGCGGAGCCCGGGGACACCCTGGCCGTGCACTTCATCTCGATCAAGCGGCCCGCGACTGGGGCGCGTCCACCACCGTGCCGCTGTTCGGCGCGCTGAGCGGCACGCACGCCACCGCGCTGCTGCACGACCCGCTCCCCGAGCTGGTCTGGCTCTGGCAGTTCGACACCGGTAAGGGCACCTGCCGGTTCACCGCCCGGCACGGCGACTTCACCGCCGACCTGCCGATCGAGCCGATGCACGGCACCGTCGGGGTGGCCCCGGCCAACCTGGAGGTGCGCAGCGCCCTGGTGCCGGACGCGTTCGGCGGCAACATGGACACCCCGGAGATGCGCGCCGGGGTCACCTGCTACCTCGGCGTCAACGTGGAGGGGGCGCTGTTCTCCCTCGGCGACGGGCACGCCCGCCAGGGCGAGGGCGAGACCTGCGGCGTCGCGGTGGAGTGCGCGATGAACACGGTGCTCGCCGTGGACCTGATCAAGGGCCGGCCATGTGCCTGGCCACGGCTGGAATCCGACACGCACCTCATGACGGCCGGCTCGGCGCGGCCGCTGGAGGACGCGTTCCGGATCGCCGCGCTGGACCTGGTGCAGTGGCTGGCCGCCGACTACGGCCTGCACCCGATGGACGCCTACCAGCTGGTCACCCAGGCCATCGAGGCGCCGCTGGCCAATGTGTGCGACCCGAATTACACCAGCGTGGTCAAGATGCCCAAGCAGTACCTGCCCGCCGGGGACCCGATGGGCAGCGCCCACGCCCGGCTCCGCGCCCGCGCCGCCGCCTACCGCGGCTAGCGGTGCCACCCCCTGGGGCGACGCCCCCGGGCCGCTAGCGCTCGCTGTCCAGCGCGCCCATCTGCGGCGCGTCGTACCGGGTACCAGCCACCTGTTCCGCGGGCACCGCGGCCCCGATCGCGGCCAGCTCGTCCGCGGACAGCCGCAGGCCGAGGGCGGCGATGGCCTCGGCCAGCCGGGACCGCCGCTTGGTGCCGATCAGCGGGATGATGTCCTCACCCTGGGCGGCCACCCAGGCGATGGCCAGCTGGGCGGTGCTCACCCCGCGCTGCCCCGCGATCTTCTCCAGCTCGTCCAGCAGGGCCAGGTTGCGCTCCAGATTGCCCTGCTGGAACCGCGGGAACCGGGCCCTCGGGTCGCCTTCGGCCAGCCGGGCCGTGTCCCGGTTCAGCAGGCCGCGGGACATGATCCCGTATGCGGTCACGCTGATCCCCAGCTCCCGCACCGTAGGCAGGATCTCCTGCTCGATGCCCCGGCTCATCAGCGAGTACTCGATCTGCAGCTCCGCTACCGGGCGCACCGCATGCGCACGCCTGATCGTCTCCGCCCCCACCTCAGACAATCCGACATAACGCACATAACCGGCGTCGATCATTTCGCCGATGGCGCCGACGGTGTCCTCGATGGGGACGTGCGGGTCGAGGCGGGCCGGCTGGTACAGGTCGATGTAGTCGGTGCCGAGCCGGGTGAGGGAGTAGGCGAGGAAGTTCTTCACCGCGGCCGGGCGGGCGTCGTGGCCAGTGAAGGCGCCCCGCGGATCCCGCATCCCGCCGAACTTCACCTGGATGAACACGCGGTCCCTCGGCACCTCGCGGAGCACCCGGGCCAGCAGCAGCTCGTTGTGGCCCATGCCGTAGAAGTCGCCGGTGTCCAGCAGGGTGATCCCGGCGTCCACCGCGGCCCGGATGGTGGCCACGCTCTCTTCCTCGTCGGCCGGGCCGTAGATCCCGGACATGCCCATCAGCCCGAGCCCGGCCCGGGACACCTCCGGCCCGCCCCGCCCCAGCGTCACCTTCTGCACAGCCCGCATCTCCCTCCGTCCGGCCACGGCCGTTCCCGGCCGGAAGGACCCTACCCGGCGGGGGCGGCGTACACCTGCCCGCCCTCGACGTAGGTGGCCGCGACGGTGGCGGCGGCGATCTCCCCCGGCGGGGCGGCGAACGGGTCGCGGTCGAGGATGACCAGGTCGGCCAGGTAGCCGGGGGCGATGGCGCCGGTCTCGTCCAGATGGTTCACGTAGGCCGACCCGGCCGTGTAGGCAGCCATCACTTCGGGGAGGGTGAGCGCCTGGCCGGGCAGCAGCGGCCCGGCCCCGGGATCGCCCTGGCCGGGCGGCAGCGCCCGGTTCACCGCGACATGCATGCCCCACAGCGGGTTGGCGCTGCTCACCGCCCAGTCGCTGCCCGCGGCCAGCCGGGCGCCGGCCCGAAGCAGGGCCCCGAAGGGGTACTGCCGCGCGGCCCGCTGCGGCCCGAGGAACGGGATGGTCAGCTCGTCCATCTGCGGCTCGTGCGCGGCCCACAGCGCCTGCATGTTCGCGGTCACGCTGAGCTGCGCGAAGCGCGGGATGTCGTCGGGGTGGATCACCTGGAGGTGCGCGATGTGGTGCCGGCCGGGGCTGACGATGTTGGCGGCCCGCGCGGCCGCGAAGGCGTCCAGCGCCTCGCGGGCCGCCCGGTCCCCGATGGCATGGACATGCACCCCGAAGCCTGCGGCGTCCAGCCGGGTCACCTGCTCGGCCAGGTCGGCCGGGTCCACGTAGGACAGCCCGCTGTTGCTGGTCTGGCAGCCGCAGCCGTCCAGGTAGGGGTCGATCATCCCGGCGGTGAAGTTCTCCGCCACGCCGTCCTGCATGATCTTCACCGCGCTGGCCCGGAACCGGCCCGCCTGGCCCGCTTCACGGCGGCCGAGCAGGTCAGCCAGCTGCTCGCCGCCACGGCCGCGGTCCCACCACAGGGCGCCGGTGACCCGCGCGGTGAGCGTGCCGTCCGCCGCGGCGGCCAGGTAGGCCGGCAGCGGGTCCGGGTACCCCAGGTAAGCACCCACGATGGCGTCCTGCCAGGCCGTGATGCCGAGCGCGTGCAGGTGCCGCTGGGCCAGCAGCAGCCCGCTGAGCTGCTCCTGCGCCGTGGGCCCGGGGACCAGGCGGCCGGCCAGCGGCGCGGCGCCCTCGTGCAGGGTGCCCTGGGGCTCACCCCGGGACCGCGCTCAATGCGGCCGTCGGCCGGGTCGGGCGTCCCGGCGGTCAGGCCGGCCAGCTCCAGGGCCCGCGAGTTGACCCAGGCACCGTGCCCGTCCCGGTTGGTCAGGTACGCGGGCCGGCCACCAGTCACGCGGTCCAGCAGTTCCTTGGCCGGCGTCCCGCCGGGGAACCACTCCATCCGCCAGCCACTGCCGGAGATCCACTCCTGATCGGGGTGGGCGTCCGCGTACGCCCTGATCCGGGCCAGCGCGTCGGCCTGGTCCGTGGCGTCGGCCAGGTCGCAGCGGAGCATGGTGAGCCCGGCGAAGACCGGGTGCACATGTGCGTCCTGGAATCCGGGCAGCAGCGGCCGGCCGTGCAGCGGGACCGTCCCGGTCCGCGCGCCGGCCAGCGCGCTGATCTCGCTGTCGGTGCCCACTGCGGCGATCCGGCCGCCGCGGACCGCTACCGCGGTGGCTGGCGGGCCGCCGGCCGCGGGCGCGCGCACCATCTCCCGGCGGCCGTCCGGCACCGTGTACACCGGCCCGCCGGTGAAGATCAGGTCAGCGTCTGGCTCCATCGGTGTTCCTCCTACTTCCAGATGGCGGTGATCACGTGCGCGGCCGCGGCGTGGCCGGTCGGCGGGAGCCGGTAGAGGGACTCCAGGGTGCGCAGCACCCCGTAGTGGGTGACCGGCGCGCTGTACCGGCCGGCCCGCACCATCTGGCCGGTCATGATGGTGGGGATCTGGTTGCCCGCGCTGCTGTCGTCCTCATCCCAGGTCACGACGAGCAGGCTGGCATGGCTGGCGGCCCACTGCGCGTACCCGGACAGGTGCGCCCGCAGCCAGGCGTCCCCGGTGGACACCGGGCAGTCGTGCATGTCATGGCACAGGTTGGGGATGACGAAGGACAGGGCGGGCAGCCGGGCGTAGTCCCCGGCCGGGAAGCTGGTGAACGGCTTGCTGTCCGCCGCGGGCACGTTGCTGAAATCGGTCCACGGCACGTGCTTGCGGGCATAGTCACCGCTGGTGCACGCCGCTGACCCGGTGCCGGGCAGGTCCTCGGAGTAGCCGGCGAAGGTCTTGCCCGCGGCGATCAGCTCCGAGGCCAGGTTGGCGGCGGCGAACCGGTGCGGGCAGCTGTCATCCGTGACCCCCTGGGTGCTGCCGGAGAACAGCGCCAGGTAGTTGGGCTCGCTGGGATGAGTGATCGCGTAGGAGCGGGTGAAGAGGGCGCCCTGGCGGGCCAGCTGGTTCAGGTACGGCGCCTGCGGGCTGCCGATGACCTCCCCGTAGGCGTGATTCTCCATGATCACTATCACGGTGTGCGCGGGGGCGGCAGGCAGCGGCCGCGCCGCGGCGGTGGCGCCGGGCGGGGCGGAAGCCGCCACCGTTCCCCCGGCCGGAGCGGGCCCCGTGGCCGGGGTACCGCCAGCGCCTGAGCCACAGGCGGTCAGGCCCACGGCAGCGGCGGCGGCCGCGAGGACGCGGAATCTCATGCCAGGACGGTAACGGCAGTGCCCCCGGCGGCCTCAGCCGGCCAGCCGGAACGGCGGCCAGAAACGGCTGTCAAGCCAGGAACGGCGGCTGGGCCAGAAACGGACGGCCGGGCCCCCGGGACCCCTCACGATGACCAGCACCCGCTATGGGTCCCGCCGCGTCACCGCTTGTGGCGGTGGCGGCGGGCAGCCACATTCCCCCAAGGCTGCGTCGTCCCGGTCATCCGGGGCGGCGCATCACGCACCCCTCCTCCATGCCAGGCGGTGCCCGGCATGCTTACCGCGCGCCGGAGCGTGCGGCCTGAAACCTCAGGCCGCACACTCGCGGCAGATCGGCTGGCCATTGCGGTCCTCGGCCAGCTGGCTCCGGTGATGCACCAGGAAGCAACGCGAACACGTGAACTCGTCAGCCTGCCGCGGGATGACCCGGAACGACAGCTCCTCGTTGGACAGGTCCGCACCGGGCAGCTCCAGCGACTCCGCGACATCGTCTGGGTCGATGTCGATGGTGCTGGATGACTTGTCCATGCGGCGCGCCTGCAGCTCCTGCAGGCTGTCTTCGGTGAGCTCGTCGTCCGTCTTCCGCGGGCTGTCGTAGTCAGTTGCCATCTGGGTACTCCACCCCCTCCTTCGTTTGTGCGCCTCGTCGCGCGGGTGTAACGCTCGGCAGGCCGCAGTTGTGCCCGATTCCGGCGGGGAATTCTGTCACGTCCGCCCGCCACGCACACGGAGGGTACGGGCAATAGCGCGTCGTGTCCGCGTCAGCACTGACTGAGGCACCGGCGTAAAGCCCCCAACACCTGCGTCGCCCGGTAACTTCCCCCGATCCGTGCACGCCAAGCACGTAAAAGTGCGTATCGTACGAAACCGATCTGCTGAACCCGGCTAGGCCCCGCGGAGCCGACGCATGCCCTTCGTCACGCCATTGCGGCCCGACGACCCACGGCGGGTCGGCCGGTACCGGCTGGCCGGGCGTATCGCGGACCAGCCGGGCGGCCCGGAGGCCGCCCGCACCTTCCTGGCCCGGCTGCCCGACGGCACCCCGGTCGCGGTCAGCCTGCTCGGCCGGGCCTCGGCGCCGGATGCCGCGTCCCGGGACCGGTTCAGCGCGGAGGCCAGCGCGGCGCGCCGGGTCGCCCCGTTCTGCACCGCGCGGATCCTGGACGCCGGGTTCGACGCGGATCAGCCCTACCTGGTCAGCGAGTTCATCGAGGGCCCCTCCCTGGGCGAGGTGGTCCGGAGCGAGGGGCCGCTGGGCGGGACCGTGCTGACCGCCATGGCCATCGGCGCCGCCACCGGCCTGGCCTCCATTCACCAGGCGGGCCTGGTGCACGGGGATTTCGGGCCCGAGCACGTGGTGCTGGGGACCGACGGCCCGCGGGTGGTGGATTTCAGCATCACCCCGCCTTACGGCACCGCGACGCCGTCCGCGGACCTGCTCGCCTGGGCCAGGACGGTCATGTTCGCGGCCGGAGCGGACAGGCCGGGCGTTGCGCCGGACACGCTGCCCGAGCCATTGCGGGCCGTGGTCCCGGCTTGCCTGGCCGCCGACGCCGCGATCCGGCCGGCAGCCCGCGCCATCGTCACCGCGCTGCTCGGGCAGGGCGACCCGGCAGCCGGGCTGCTGGCGGAAGGGACCAGGCGGGCCCGGGCCGCGGGCCGGGACGTGTCGAGCGGCACCGTCGGCCCGCAGGACGAGGCGCCGCCCCGCTCAGCGTCCCGGCGGCTGGCCTGGATCGCCGGGTTCACCGCCTGCCTGGCGGCCATCGCCGTGGCGGCCACCCTCATCATCACCCATCACGGCCACCACGACCTGGCCGGGCTGTCCCCGGCCGCGCACCGCAGCAGCACGGTTCACGCCACCCGCCCGGCCTCGTCAGCGCCCGCCCCGACCGTCCCGGCGGCGCTGGCCGGCTCCTGGACCGGGACGGTGCGGCAGACCGACCCCTCGCTCGCGGTGACCGTCCGGATCCAGCTCACCGCGGGCTCCTCGTCCGGGACGATCTCCTACCCACAGCTCGGCTGCTCGGGGCACCTGCTGCTGGTGTCGGCCGCGGGCAGCCGCTTCACCCTGGAGCAGGGCATCACCAGCGGCCAGCAGAGCTGCAACGACGGGGTGGTGACACTGACCCGGCAGTCCGCGTCGGCCGTGGCGTTCAGCTTCCGGCGCAGCGGCGCACCCAGCCCATCCGGCATCCTGACCAAGTCGGCTGGATAAGGGCCTGAGCGAAGGTTCCGCGGCCGCCCAGAACTATTCGCCGGCGAGGCGGGGCGCGCCGCCGGCGTGTCCCCTCCGCCGGCGAATGCGCAGGGGGTTCCGGGGGGTCGCCCCCCGGGCTAGCTGAGCGTGTCCCCTCCGCCGGCGAATGCGCAGGGGGTTCCGGGGGGTCGCCCCCCGGGCTAGCTGAGCGTGTCCCCTCCCGCCGGCGAATGCGCGGGGGGTTCCGGGGGGTCGCCCCCCGGGCTAACACCGCGTCGCGCTCCGGGTCCAGGGCGGCCAGGAGGTCGTGCAGGTCGCCGAACAGGCCCGGCCCGGCCGCGATGGCCAGCTCGCTGCTGGGCGGCCGGCCGGACAGGCCACCCAGCCGGGCACCCGCCTCCGTGGCGATCAGGCCGCCGGCGGCGTAGTCCCAGTAGTTGACCCCGCGCTCGTAATACGCGTCCACCCGGCCCGCCGCCACCGAGCACAGGTCCACGGCGCAGGACCCGCCCCGCCGGATGTCCCGGACCCGGGGCAGCACCGCGGCGGCCACCTCACCCTGGACCACCCGCCGCGCCTGGCCGTAGCCGAAACCGGTGGCGACCAGGGCACGGGACAGCGGCACCCCGGCGTTGCAGCGCAGCCTGACCGGCGCTCCCCCGGCTGGGTGCAGCCAGCTGCCCTGCCCGGCGACCGCGGTGAACACCTCCCCGTGCCGCGGCACCGCCACCACGCCCGCCACCACCTGGCCGGCCACCTCGGCGGCGATGCTCACCGCCCAGTCGGACAGGCCGTACAGATAGTTGACGGTGCCGTCGAGCGGGTCCACGATCCAGCGCACCCGGCCCTGGCCGGACTGGCCGCCCTCCTCACCCAGGATGGCGTCGCCTGGCCGCTCGGCGCGGATCCGCTCGCTGATCAGTGCCTCGGCCGCGCGGTCCATCTCGGTCACCACATCGGTCGGGCTGGACTTGGTGCCCGCCACCTCGGGACGGCCCGCCGGGCCGTCCGGGCGGCGGGCGGCCAGCATCAGCCCGGCCGCATCGGCGGCGGCCCGGGCCAGCCCGAGCAGCTCTCCTGGGTCCGGGTCGGCCGCCGGGCCCGTCATGAGCCCGCCGGACGGCCGGGAGCGTGCGCCGTGGCCACCAGGCGGCAGCAATCGTCCCGGCAGGAAATGCCGGACGGGCCCAGCGAGCCCGCCGCGGCGGGAGTGACCGTGCCGTCCAGCCGTTCGTTCACCAGCGCCGTGATCATCGAGACGAAGCGGGGGTCGGTTCCCGGGGTCGCCGCGCGGGCCATGGGCAGGCCGAGCCGCTGCGCGGCCCCTGCCGCCTCGACGTCCAGGTCGTGGATGACCTCCATGTGGTCGGAGATGAAGCCGACCGGGACGAGCACGGCGCCTGGGGCGCCATCGGCCGCCAGCTCCTCCAGGTAGTCACAGACGTCCGGGCCGAGCCAGGGCTGCGCGGGCGGCCCGCTGCGGCTCTGGTAGACCAGCCGCCACGGATGCGCCTCCTGGCCAGCCGGCCGGCGTTGACCCGGTCGGCGACGAGCCGGGCCGCCTCGGCCAGCTGCGCCGGGTACTGGCCGCCGGGCGGCGGCCCGCTGGCCGCCGCCATGGCCTCGGGCACGCTGTGCGCGGTGAAGACCAGCGGGGCCTGGCCGCGGACGTCCGGCGGCAGCGCCTGCAGGGCCGCGAGCGTGGCGTCGGCGAAGGGCTCGATGAACCCGGGGTGGTTGTAGAAGTGCCGGAGCTTCTCGATCTCGGGAGCTCCCGGCCCGGCCTCGGCGCGTGCCTGCTCGATGTCATCCCGGTACTGGCGGCAGCTGGAGTAGGAGCCGTAGGCCGAGGTCACGAAGGCCAGTGCGCGGCGGATCCCGGCGGCGGCCATCTCGGCCACCGTGCCCGTGAGGTAGGGATCCCAGTTCCGGTTCCCCCAGTAGATCGGCAGGTCCAGGCCGGCCGCCGCGAAGTCCTTGCCGATGGCGGCGAGCAGGTCCCGGCACTGCCGGTTGATCGGGCTGACCCCGCCAACCGCGTAGTAGTGCTCCGCCACGGCGGCGAGCCGCCCGGCCGGGATGCCGCGGCCGCGGGTCACGTTCTCCAGGAACGGCATGACGTCATCCGGGCCTTCCGGGCCGCCGAAGGACACCAGCAGGAACGCGTCGTAATCCGGCATGACTCCATCCAACCAGGCGCCGGGGAGCACCGGCGCGCACCCGCCGGGGCACCGCCCCCGGCTCAGCCGTAGTCGCGCCCGTACTGCTGCGCGAGTGCCAGCACCTCGTTGACGTACCAGGTGGCGTGGTTGTAGTCGAAGATGGCCGCGCGCAGGCCGCCGGCCGAGGCCGCTCCGTCGGCGCACAGCATCCGCGCCGCCGCGGGAACCGCGTCGAACGGGTTCATGATGTCCGGCGGGCCGGTATCGCCGAACGCGGCGATACCCCAGGCCGACCAGGTGGCGGGCATGAATTGCATCGGCCCCAGAGCCCCGGCGCTGGACGGCCCCATGTTGGCACCATCACCGCTCTCGATCTGGCCGATGGCAGCGAGCACGGTCCAGGACAGGCCGGGGCAGTACCGCGCCGCGGAGGCCTGGAAGAGCTGGAGGTAGTTGGCCGGGCGGCCAGCAGCCGCCCCGTGGTCAACCGGAAGCTGCTGCTGCTCCGGCCGGAGGCTGATGACGGTGCCGGGCTTGCCGGTGATGCGGCGCACCTCGGTGATGAGCGTGCCGATGCTGACGCTGGGCGCGCTGATCAGGGCGAGCACGCCGGGGATCAGTCCCAGCCCGGCGGACGCCCGGCTGCTGACCAGCGCGTCGATGCCGGCGATGCCGAGCGGGGCGCTCCCGCCGTCGATGAGGTCCAGGGAACCTGAGCCGCCCAGCCGGTACTGGCGGCCCGGCTGCAGCCGCAGCCGGCGGGCCAGGACGCTTGACGCTACGAAGTGGCCGCGGTCCAGCGCGGTCCACAGCCGCTGATCGGACGCGGTGGCCAGCGGCGTCCAGGAGCGGAACTGCCCGGGGTTCACGCCGAGCACGTTCACCCGCCCGGAGCCCAGCCGGATCGAGGCGCCGTCCGCGGAGACCAGGCCGCGGACCCCGGGGATCCGGGACAGCCTGGCCCGCTGCGCCGCGGTCAGCCCGGACGGCACGATCACCAGCAGGTCCGGCAGGACTATGTGCTGGAAGCTGGCCGCGGCGGACGCCGCGGGACTCGGCGACGACGCGGGGACCGGGGCACCGGCTGGCGCCGGGATGTAGGACGGGGACCGCATGGCCGTGGTCGCCGCGGCCAGGGCCACCACCGAGCCGGCCACGGCCACGGCACGGACGGCAGGACTCCCGGCCGCGGTGGCTGGCGCTGTGCGCCGTTGCAGGCGTCTCATCGCGGTGTCAACCCTATAAGTGCCCCTCCGGACGGCAGAAGGGCCGTCCATCGCCGCGCCGGGAAAATCTACATGACTACATCTTTGCGGTAAGAGAGCAGTTATGAGGCTTTTGATCCGCCAGTGAAGCCCCGGCCTGATCCGCTAGAGAGCCCACGCCGCCGGCCTGCTCGGATAGGGTCCGGGCATGGTCACCGCCACTTTCCACTGGCAGAACTGGGCGGGCAATCAGTCCGCTGCGCCGCGCCGGGTGATCACGCCGCGGTCGGCCGCGGAGGTGGCCGAGGCGGTGGCCCTGGCCACGCTGGACGGCCTGCCGGTGCGGATGGCCGGCTCCGGGCACTCCTTCACCCCCGTCGCGGCGACCAGCGGGGTGCTGCTCCGCCCCGGCGGCCTGCAGGCGGTCCGGTCGCTGGATGAGACGGCGGGCGAGGTGACCGTCGAGGCGGGCTGCCCGCTCCGGGTGCTGAACAGCTACCTGCACTCCCGCGGGTTCGCGCTGGCCAACATGGGCGACATCCAGGAGCAGACCGTGGCCGGGGCGATCCAGACCGGCACCCACGGCACCGGCCGTGACCTGGGCGGTATCGCGGCGCAGGTGAGCGCGCTGGAGATGGTGCTCGCCGACGGGACGATCATGACCTGCTCCGCCGGGCAGTCCGGCGCGGTGTTCGACGCCGCGCGGGTCGGCCTGGGCGCGCTGGGCGTGCTCACCGCGGTCACCTTCCGGGTCGTCCCCGCCTTCTTGCTGGCCGCCCGCGAGGAACCGATGCCCTGGCCCGAGGTCCTGTCCAGGCTGGACGAGCTGACCAGCGAGAACGAGCATTTCGAGTTCTACTGGTTCCCGCATACCGACGGCTGCCTGACCAAGCGGAACAACCGGCACCCGGGACCGGCCGAGCCGCTGCCCGGCTGGCGGTACCGGCTGGACGACGAGTTCCTGTCGAACACGCTGTTCGGCGCGACCTGCCGGGTGGGGCAGCGCTACCCCGCCGCCATCCCGGCCATCAACGGCGTCGCCGCCCGGGCCCTCGGCGGCCGGCGCTACGTGGACGCCTCGCACCGGGTCTTCACCAGCCCGCGCCGGGTCCGGTTCTTGGAGCAGGAATACGCCATCCCCCGGGAGCACCTCGCGGCCGCGCTGACCGAGATCCGCGGCATGTTCGCCCGGCATGACTGGCGGGTCAGCTTCCCGATCGAGGTCCGGGTGGCCCCCGCCGACGACATCTGGCTGTCCACCGCCTACGGGCGGGCCACCGGGTACATCGCCATTCACGTCTTCCACGCCACCCCGCACGAGGAGTACTTCGGGGCGGTCGAATCGGTGGTCACGGCGCTCGGCGGCCGGCCGCACTGGGGGAAACTGCATACCCGGGAGGCGGACTACCTGGCTGGTGTGTACCCTAGACTCCGCGACTTCGTCGCGCTCCGGGACGAACTTGACCCGGCCCGCCGGTTCAGCAATCCCTATCTGGAGCAGGTTCTGGGATCCTGAGCCATGACGCCCATTCGCCGCGACCGCAGGGATCTCGACCGTCCCACCACAGTCGTACGGGGCTACTGCGGCAGGCAGAGCACCGGCAGGTTACCCTCCGAGCATGACTGGGGATGCCTGCCCCGGCACCGCGCCAAGGGGACCTGTGCCAGACCATAACGCTGGTAAGCCACCGACCGCCCGTGACGGCCAGCCGCCGCAGCGGCACGCCGCGCGCTCAGGGCGCCCGTCGCTGGGCGGCGGGACGCCCGCCCAGGACCGGGAACTGCGCGCCCAGGGGCGGCAGACCGTGCAGAAGCTGCTGGAAGCCGGGCTGGCCGAATTTGACGAACGGGGCTTCCAGGCGGTGCGCGTCGATGACGTGGTCCGCCGGGCCAAGACCTCGCACGGCACCTTCTACCTGTACTTCTCCAACATGGAAGACCTGTTCAAGGCGCTGCTGTCGGACGCGCTGATCGACATGGCCGCGCTCACCGACGAGTTCCCCGTGGTCACCAGGAACGAGGCTGGCCAGCAGGCGCTGCGGCGGTGGGTCAGCGCGTTCTGTGACGCTTACATGGCCCACGCCTCGGTCATCCGGATCCTCAGCCAGGCGGAGATCGTCGGCGAGGAAGTCTGGGGCGACGGCCTGCAGCTCATGTTCAAGCTGTCCGAGGCCATCGCCGGGGGCATGACGGCCGCCGCCGGGACGGTCGGCCGGGAAACCCCGCCGGGCCATGCCGAGCTCACCGCCCTGGCCCTGCTCATGATGCTGGAGCGGATCAACTACCTGCTCACCGTCGAGGTGCGGCTGCCGCGCGACGAGATGATCGACCGGCTGACCGCGATCATCTTCGCCGCCTTCCACGCGGTCTGAGCCAGCGCCGCCCGGGCCGGCCCGGGCGGCGGCTGACGTGAGCACCGCCTGGTCCCGGGCAGAATCGTCAGAGTGCGATTCCTCACCGGGCAGGTGCCTGCCCACGACCTGACCTACAGCGACGTCTTCCTGGTGCCCAGCCGCTCGGCGGTGGCGTCCCGGCTCGACGTGAGCCTGGAAACCCGGGACGGCAGCGGCACCACCATCCCCGTCGTGGTGGCCAACATGACCGCGGTGTCCGGCCGGAGGATGGCGGAGACCGTGGCCCGGCGCGGCGGGCTGGCCATCATGCCGCAGGACATCCCGGCCGACGTGGTGGCCGAGGTGGTCGCCTGGGTCAAGAGCCGCCACCTGGTGCATGACACCCCGATCACCCTGGGGCCCTCCGACACCACCG
The DNA here is from genome assembly GCA_963767385.1 of uncultured Actinomycetes bacterium. Classification (GTDB taxonomy): domain Bacteria; phylum Actinomycetota; class Actinomycetes; order Streptosporangiales; family Streptosporangiaceae; genus RYN-230. The sequence continues at coordinate 22,723 of CAVYEA010000023.1, forward strand.
GCCAGGCGCTCAGCCTGCTGCCCAAGCGGGCGCACGGCGCCGTCATCGTGGTGGAGAACGGGCGGCCGGTCGGCGTCGTGACCGAATCCGACTGCACCGGCGTGGACCGGTTCACCCAGGTCCGCCAGGTGATGTCCACCGACCCGCTCACCCTGCCGGCCGGCACCGACCCGCAGCGCGCCTTCACCCTGCTGCACGACGGCCGGCACCGGCTGGCCCCGGTGGTGGACGCCGGCGGCCGCTGCGTGGGCATCCTGACCCGGACCGGCGCGCTGCGGGCCACCCTGTACCAGCCGGACACCGACGCCACGGGACGGCTGCGGGTCGGCGCGGCGATCGGCATCAACGGCGACGTGGCGGCCAAGGCGAAGCTGCTGCTTGACGCGGGGGTGGACCTGCTGGTGGTGGACACCGCGCACGGCCACCAGGAGAAGATGATGAGCGCGCTGCAGGCGGTCCGCAGCGCCTCCCCGCAGGTCCCGGTGGTGGCGGGGAACGTGGTCACCGCGGCCGGGGTGGCCGACCTGGTCGCCGCGGGCGCGGACATCGTCAAGGTCGGCGTGGGCCCGGGTGCCATGTGCACCACCCGGATGATGACCGGAGTCGGCCGCCCGCAGTTCAGCGCGGTGCTCGAGTGCGCCGCCGAGGCCCGGCGGCTCGGTGCGCACGTGTGGGCCGACGGCGGGGTGCGGCACCCGCGGGACGTGGCCCTGGCCCTGGCGGCGGGCGCGTCCAGCGTGATGATCGGGTCCTGGTTCGCCGGCACCTACGAGTCCCCCGGCGACGCGTTCCGGGACGCCGACGGGCGCCTGTACAAGGAGAGCTTCGGGATGGCCTCGGCCCGGGCGGTGCGGCTGCGCAGCACCGCCGACTCCTCCTTCGACCGGGCCCGCAAGGAGCTGTTCGAGGAGGGCATCTCGACCGCGCGGATGTACCTGGACCCGCAGCGGCCGGGCGTGGAGGACCTGATCGACGCGATCACGGCCGGGCTGCGCAGCGCCTGCACCTACGCGGGCGCGGCCGACCTCGACGAGCTGCATGAGCGGGCCGTCGTGGGGGTGCAGAGCGCGGCCGGGTACAGCGAAGGCATGCCGCTGCCCACCAGCTGGTGATGACCGGGCCCGGGCGCTCCCCGGCGCGGCCCGTAAGGGGGCCCGCCGCGCCGCCGCCGGGTAATGGCGAGGCCGGCAGAAAGCCGACCGTCCGGAAAAGTCACCCGGTAGGGTCGGGCCGACTGCAGGGAGGCCGCGATGGATGACGCGACGGCCCCGGCCGCGGACCGCCAGGCACCCGGCCGGCGGCTCCGCGACCGGCCCGGGACGGCCCTGCTCGCCGCCGGGCTGCTGGCCTTCGCGGTGATCCTGGCCAGCTACGTGGCGTACATGGCCAGCCACCCGCAGAACTGGACGCTGGACCCGGTTGACCTCGGCGTCTACCAGTCCGGCGGGCTCATCGTCCGGCACGTCCAGCCGCTGTACAACCCGCACCTGGCCGCCCCGCTGTACCAGTGGCCGGGCACCCCGGGGGGCTGCCGCTGAAGTTCACCTACACGCCGTTCGCGGCGGTCGCCTTCGCGGTCGTCTCGTTCATCCCGTGGCGGTGGCTGCCCGACATCTCGGTGGGGGTGAACATCGCCGCCCTGCTCGCCGCGCTCTGGTTCAGCTACGGCGGCCTGGGCTGGCGCCGCGGGCTGCCCCGGCCGGCGCCACGCTGCTCACCGCGGCCGCGGTGTTCTGGACCGAGCCGGTGCTGCGCACGATCTACCTGGGCCAGGTCAACCTGGTGCTGATGGCCCTGATCCTCTGGGACCTGTGCCAGCCGGACACCCGGGCCAGCCGGTGGTGGAAGGGGCTCGGGGTCGGCGTCGCGGCCGGCATCAAGCTGGTGCCGCTGATCTTCATCCCGTACCTGCTGCTTACCAGGAGGTTCCGGCAGGCGGCGGTGGCGGCGCGGGGTTCGCGGCCACGGTGGCGATCGGCTTCGCGTGCTCCCGGCCGACTCGGGCCGGTGGTGGCTGCGCGGGCTGTTCTTCAACGGCGGGCGGACCGGATTCGTCGGCTGGGAGGGCAACCAGTCGCTGCGGGCCCTGCTCACCCGGCTGCTCGGCAGCGTGGCCGGCGCGGCCCGGCCTGGCTGGTCGTGGCCGTGATCACCACCGCGGCCGGGCTGGCCTGCGCCGCGGTGCTGGACCGGGCCGGGCACCAGTTCGCCGGGCTGCTGGCCACCGCGCTGACCGGCCTGCTGGTGTCCCCGATCAGCTGGGATCACCACTGGGTGTGGATCGTGCCCGGCGTGGCGCTCGCGGCCAGCTACGCGGTGCGGGCCATGCGCGGCGCGCGGTCCTGGCCGGCGGGCCGGGTGGTCCTGGGGATACTGGGCCCGGCCGCGGCCATGCTGGCGCTGTACGGCGCCTGGCCGGGCCGCCTGTGGGGCGAGCCCACCGACCTGGGGCCGTTCTCCCTGGGGGTGATCTGGCAGCCGCCGAACACCGACCCGGTGGTCTACTACCGGCACGGGGATCAGCCGCGGTACCCCGAGTACCACTGGCACGGGATCCAGATGATCACCGGGAATGCCTACCTGCTCGGCGGGCTGGCCGCGCTGGCCCTGCTGATCGCCGCGGCCGTGCGCTGCTACGGGGCCACGCCGTCCACGACCGCGGGGCCCGCCGCCGGGCAGGCCCCCGGCGGCCAGTCCCCCGTGCTGCGCGAAGTCGGCTGACCCGCGGCAGATCCAGGAACAGTTAAGATCCGACCCCCTGGGCGGGCTGTGTCGGATTCGGTCTGGCTGGCGGGTTGCGAGGTTCCGTTGCCGGGCCGGGGTGGGTGGCTGTCTGGGCCTGGTGGTCAGCTGGCCAGGGCGGTGAGGGCGGCCTGGGTGAGGTTCCCGGTGGTGATGGCCTTGAAGAGGTTGTGCGCGGTGACGGTGAACCGCCATTCGGCGCTGGCTTTGGGTTTGCCGCGGGTGGCGAGCTGCCGGATGCCCATGTTGTGCTTGATGTGGCCGTGCGGGGTTTCGGCGATGTGGCCGCGCCTGCGGTAGGCGGTGATGCCTTCTTCGGTGGCCAGCCGGGCGGCCATCGCCGCGATCGGGTCTTCCTCTTCGCCTGCGCCGTTCTCGCCGGCAGCGGCAGTGGCCTGGCGTGCGGTTTTCTCCAGGTCGCGGTGCTTGCCGGTCGCGATGAGCCGGCCGGGGCCGGCGGCGGTGAGGTTGTCCCCGGACAGGTAGCCGGCGTCGGCCAGCACCAGCCCGATCCCGCTGCCTTCGCCGTCTGGGCCCTGGTCCTGGCTGGCTGGTGGCGGCTGATGGGCGGTGATCAGGGCGGCGGCGTCTTCGGCCTGGCGCAGCATCGGGGTGAACCACCCGGTGCCGGTGGTGTCGCAGGTGAGCTCGGTGGCGATGATGAGCCCGTCTTCGCTGGTCATGTTCTGGGCGTTGTAACCCTGGATGAACCCGCCGCCGCGGACCGGCATCAGCCGCGAGTCCGGGTCGGTGATGTTGCGGACTGGCCCGGGGCCCTTCTTCTTCTGGCTGGCTTTCCGCTCCGCCGCCGCGGCCCTGGCCCCGGCTTTCTCCAGGGCGATACGGGCCGCCTTGACCAGGCAGTAGTCCTCCACCCCGGCCCGGGGACGATCCCGGCGGCTGCCCGGCACCACCGGCCCGGCGGCCCGCTTTCCCAGTTCAGCGATCTGCGCCGCCCGCTGCGCGCGGGCCCGCTCCAGCTTCGCCCGGGCCGCCTGCACCGCGATCTCCGCAGGCGGCCCCCCCGGCGCTCCGGCCTGCTGCCGCGCCCAGAACGCCTGTGCCTGCTCCTCCCGCTCGCGCTCCGCAGCCTGCCGTTCTGCTTCCAGGTCCGCCAGCGCGGCGGCGATCCGCCTGGCGCGGGTGGCCGGGTTCACCACATCCAGCGGCACCTCATCACCACGCTGGCCTTCCCCGTACAGCTCATCCTCGGCCGCGTCCGCCGCCGCATGCGCCTCCACTGCCCCCGCCGCCGCCTCGGCAGCCAGCTTCCGCAGCGTCTCCTCCGTCCGGTTCGCCGCCTTGGAGGCGTTCGCGGCGACCTTCGTGCCATCCAGCGCGACCGTGCCCAGCTTCCCCATGCCCAGCCGCGCGCACAGCACCAGCACCTCGCGGAACAGGGCCTCTGCCGCGCCGGGGAACGCGGCCCGGAACCGGGCGATCGTCACGTGATCCGGCGCGTCACCCGCGCAGATCACCCGGAAGGACACATCCTGCCAGCACGCCGCCTCGATCCGCCGCGAGCTGGTCACCCCGTTCGCGTACGCCCACATCAGCAGCGTCACCAGCATGTCCGGGTCATAGCCCGCCGTGCCCGCCCCGCCGGTCCGCCGCCGCGCATGGAACGCCGAGGTATCCAGGTGATCGCCTGCCGCCCGGATCACCAGCCACACCGGATGATCCGCCGGCAGCCACTCCCGCATATCCGGCGGCAGCAGGAACGGCTGATCCCGCCGCACCGGACGGTACCTCTTCGCCATGGACAAAGTATCCCAAAACATCATCTACCAGCACAGACGACGCGCCGGAGGACGCCAGCCGATTCTGCAACAGCCCGCAGGGGGGGTCGGATCTTAACGGCTGATTGACCGGAGCGGCGCCGGCGGGGTCAGTTGCCCAGGGTGAGCATGACTTTGCCGCGGGGGGCGCCGGGGACGGGGCAGGCCGGGCCGCCGCGCAGCGTGCGCAGGGCCTCGTCGTAGTCCGCGAGCGGGAACCGGTGGGTGACCAGGAAGGCCAGGTCCAGCCGCCCGGCGTTGAGCAGGGTGACCACGTCCCGCCAGGCGGCCGAGGTGTAGCCGAAGCTGGCCCGGATGGTGAGGTCGTTGTTGACCAGGTCGTCCACCGGCACCTCAGCGGTCTCCCCGTGCGGCGGCAGGCCGAGCAGCAGGACCGCGCCACCGCGGCGGGCGGCGGCCAGCGCGGTGGGCACCGCGGCGGTACTGCCCGCCGCCTCCACCACCAGGTCGTAGCCTGTCCCGGCGGCCACGGGATCGGTCTCGAACGCGGCGGCGCCCGCGGCGGCCGCCAGGCCCGCCTGCCCCGGGCGCTGGCCCAGCATGACGATCCGCGCCGGGGACCAGAGCCCGAGCAGGCGCGCCGCGAGCAGCGCCACGGTGCCGTCCCCGACGACCAGCACCCGGCGGCCGGGCTCGACGCCCACGCTGGCCAGGCCCCGGTAGACCACGGCCGCCGGTTCCACCAGGGCGCCGTCGGCCAGGGTCACGGCGGCGGCCAGCGGGTGCACCAGCGTGGCGGGCACCACGGCGTACCCCGCCGCGGCACCGTCCCGGGTGAACCCCATCTCGTCGTAGGTGGCGCACAGGTTGGTCTGACCGGCCCGGCACTGCGCGCAGTGCCCGCAGGGCACGATGCCCTCCACCACCACGCGGCTCCCCGGCGCCAGCGGCGGCACGCCGTCCCCCGGCGCGGGCGGCGCGGCGCCATCCCCGGGCGCCGGCGGGCAGGCGGCCAGCACCGTCCCGCTCCACTCGTGCCCCAGCACCAGGGGGTAGCGGACATAGGCGGGGTCGATCCGCCCGGCCACGATGTCCAGGTCGGTCCCGCACAGCCCGACCGCCTCGGGCCGGACCAGGACCTCGCCGGGACCCGGGACCGGGCTGGGACGGCGCTCCAGCCCGAGCACCCCCGGGGACTGCACGACCAGGGCATCCGCGGGCGGCCGCGCCAGCCCGGTCACGGCCTGCTCAGCGCGCACCGAGGTCACCTCCGCGCGGGGCGCCGCCGAGCAGGGCGGTCACCCGCTCGGCGCAGCCCCGGACCGCCCGGCCCAGCTCGTCGATCCGCCACGCGGGCAGGTCACCCTTGATGCCGGTGACGCTCACCGCGCCCGCGCAGGTGCCGTCGTGCCCGAAGAAGGCGGCGCCCGCGCAGAACACCCCCTCCGCGTCCTCCTCGTCATCGACCGCGAAGCCGAGCCGCCGGGCGGCGGCCAGGTTGTCCAGCAGCGTGTCCAGGTCGGTGATGGTGTGCGCGGTGCGCGGCGCCAGCCCGGTGTCCGCGCAGATCCGGCGGACCTCGTCCTCGGGCAGCGCCGAGAGGATGGCCTTCCCGGCCGCCGAGGCGTACGGGACCTCGCGCTGGCCGAGCGGGGTGTAGAAGCGGACGCTGCCGGGCCCGTCCACCCGGGCGATGAACACCGGGTAGCCCGGCCTCGCAGACCGCGATCCGGGCGGTCATCTTGGTCGCCTCGGACAGGTCGTCGAGCAGCGGCCGGCACAGGTCACCGAGCGGAAGCTGGCGGCCCACGATGTCGCCGAGCCGGATCAGCGCGGTGCCCAGCGTGTACCGCGGGCCGGGCCGCGCGTCCCGCAGGTACCCGAACGCCTCCAGGGTCCGGGCCAGGGCCAGCGTGGTGCTCTTCGACGTGCCGAGCGCGCCGGCCAGCTCGCTGAGCGTCTGGCCCTCGGCCGGCCCGTCGGCCACGATGCCGACCAGCCGCAGTGCCCGGGCCACGCTCTGCACCGTGTACCGGCCGGCTGGCCGTCCTGCTGCATCGCCACCTGCTCACCCCTCAACCACACTGTTCGGCATCGACAGAACGCTCATCTGTTATGGTAGCGAGTCCTAAAGTGCCTTGACATGGGTAAATGCGGATGATTCCATGTCGGCGTGATTCTACATCACAAAACTTCGTTCGGTACAGCCGAACAAGTGCCGTCGGAGCGTGCCCCGGGCGGCTGCCGCCCGGGCGCGCCTGGACGGCTGGCTGGCCGGGCATCCGGACGTGCCGGCGGTGGTGCTCACCGGCCCGGCCGCCGTGGCCTGGGCCACCGGGGCGGTGGCTGCCCCGGTGGACCGGACCGCCGGGGTGGACCTGGTCTGGGTGGTCGCCACCCGGACGGGGCCGCCCTGGTCACCACCGAGGTGGAGGCCGACCGGGTGAGCGAGGAGTACCAGCCCCGGCGGCACGGGTTCACCGACCTGGTCGCCGTCCCGTGGTACGAGCCGGAGGCGTTCGTGCGCGCCGCGCAGGACCTGGCCGGCGCGGCGGCGGCCCGGCTGGCCGCGGACGGGCATCCCGGCTTCGGCCTCGACGCGGCCGGTGACCTGTGCGCCCTGCGGCTCGCCCTCTCCCCCGCCGAGCAGGCCGACCTGCGGGCGCTCGGCGCCGACGCGGCCGACGCGCTGCAGCAGGCACTGGCCGCCTGGCGGCCCGGCGAACGGGACCTCGACATCGCCGCCCGGGTCGCGGCGCGGCTGGAATCGCGCGGCGCCGACGCGCCGGTGCTCATCGTGGGCGGGGACGACCGGGTGGGCCGGTTCCGGCACCCGATGGCGGCGGGCGCGCCGGTCCGCCGCCTGGCCATGGCGGTCGTGGTGGCCCGGCGCGGCGGGCTGCACGTCGCCGCCACCCGCTTCGCCGCCGCCGGGCGCCCGGACCCGGAGTTCGCGGCGCTGCGGGCCCGGGTGCTGCGCATCGAGCCGGGACGCGCTGGCCGCGTCGGCGCCGCCGAACCGGTACGGGGACGTGCTGACCGCGCTGGACCGGCGGCTACGCCCGGGAGGGCGCACCCGGCGGCTGGGCAGGCCACTACCAGGGCGGCCCGATCGGCTACGCGCAGCGCGAGTTCGAGATCGCCCCGTGCCAGCGGGACTCGCGCTGGTGGCGCACGCCGGTCGCGCACGGGCACGCGGTGGCCTGGAACCCCAGCCTGCCCGGCGGCGCCAAGGCCGAGGACACCTACCTGGTGACCGACGGCCGGCCTGGAGCGGGTCACCGCGGCCCCGGGCTGGCCCGGGCGTCGCGCAGGCGCGGACGACGAACTGCTGCCGCCACGCCCGGCGGTACTGGAGGTGGCGTAGTGACGCTCGATGGCCGCTGACGCAAGCGTCACGGTGGCGCCGAGGCCCGCCCGGAATGGCCCGGAGACCGCCGGCCAGGTGACCGCTGGCCAGCCGCAGGCGCCGGCCCGGCTGACCGGCGACCGCGGCGCTGGCCCGGCACGGCATCCTGGCCGAGCCGGCCCCGGCGCGCAGCGCGGCCCGGTTCCCCGACGGCGCCCACTTCCGGGTCGAGATCCCCAGCGTCGAAGGGCCCGGCCGTGCTGCGCGCCGTGGTCGAGCAGGCGGCCGGGCGAGGGCGTCACGGTGAACCGGGTGTCCCAGGGCAGCGGCGCGATGCTGCTGTCCGGCGCCGAGCTGGGCGAGATGGCCGCGCATCGGCGCCGACCCCGGGCTCGAGGTCTCGCTGTTCGTCGGGCCGCGGGAGGAGTGGGGCGTCGGCAGCCTGGCCCAGTCCGACGGGGGCCGTCCCGGGCGGGCCTGATCCGCGGCACCCGGCAGCTGCGGTACGCGGTCGAGGACGTGCTGCGCGGCGATCGAGCACGGCATCCGCGGGTTCCTGGTCGCCGACACCGGGCTGCTGGAGCTGCTGGCCGGCATGCAGCAGGCCGGCGAGATCCCGGACTCGGTGGTGTGGAAGGTGTCGGCGATGCTGGCGCCCGCCAACCCGGTGACCATGCGCCAGCTGGAGCGGCTCGGCGGCGACACGGTCAACGTGCCCTCGGACCTGACGCTGGGCCAGCTCGCCGAGATGCGGGCGGCCGCCACGCTGCCGCTCGACCTCTACGTGGAGGCGCCCGACGCGATGGGCGGGGTGGTGCGCGGCCAGCAGGCCGCCGAGCTGGTCGCGGTGGCCGCGCCGATGTACGTGAAGTTCGGGCTGCGCAACTCCCGGCCGCTGTACCCCAGCGGGCTGCACCTGGTCGGCGAGGCGGCTGCCATCGCGCGCGAGAAGGTGCACCGGGCCCGGGTCGCGCTGGAGTGGCTGACCGGGCCGGGCACGGGCTGGTCCAGTCGGCCCGGGCGCGCCCGGCCTGGGCATCCCGGAGCCGGCGCCGTGAGCCCGGCGGTCCCGGGAGCTGCGGGGCTGCGCAGCGACGCGTGGTTGCGCGGGGACGACGAGGTCGCGCTGGCCCACCGCGTCGCGCTCGCCTCGCCGGGCTGGAGATCAGCGCCGAGGCGGCCGCCCGGTGATCGGCATCGCCAACTCGGCCAGCGACCTCAACCCGTGCAACCTGCCGCTGCGCGAGCTGGCCGAGGCGGTCGCGCCGCGGGGTGCGCGCGGCCGGCGGGATCCCGGCCGAGTTCCGCTCGATCTCGCTCGGCGAGGACCTGATGAAGCCGAGCGCGATGCTCTACCGCAACCTGCTCGCGATGGAGGTCGAGGAGATCATCCGCTGCTACCCGCTGGACGGCATCGTGCTGCTGGCCGGCTGCGACAAGACCGTGCCCGGCGCGATCATGGGCGCGGTCAGCGCCGACCTGCCCGATGGTCGTGGTGACCAGCGGCTCGCGCGAGCCCGCCGCCTTCCGCGGCCGCCGCCTCGGCACCGGCACCGACCTGTGGCGGCTGTGGGACGAGCGCCGGGCCGGCCGGCTGGACGACGCCGGGTGGCAGGAGCTGGAGCGCTGCCTGGCCTGCGGCACCGGCACCTGCAACACCATGGGCACCGCCTCGACCATGGCCATCGTGGCCGAGACGCTCGGGCCTGATGCTGCCCGGCTCGGCCACCATCCCGGCCGGCGACCCGCGCGGCCGCGGCCGCGGCCGCGGACGGCCGGCGCCGCGGCGGTCGAGGCGGTGCTGGCCGGCCGGCGCGCCGTCGGCCATCCTGACCCCCGCCGCGTTCCGCAACGCCGTCCGGATGCTGCATGCCATCGGCGGCTCGACGAACGCCGTCATCCACCTGGCCGCGATCGCCGGGCCGGGCCGGCGTCCCGCTGCCGCTGGACGACGTCGGCCGGCTCGGCCAGGGGGTGCCGGTGCTCGCCGACGTGGAGCCGTCCGGGGCCGGCCTGATGCCCGACTTGACCGCGGCCGGCGGGGTGCCGGCGCTGCTGCGGGAACTGGGCGGCCTGCTCGACGCCGGCGCGGCCACGGTCACCGGCGCGACCGCGGGGAGGTCGCCAGCGCCGCTCCGCCCGCGTCCGGGGCGATCCGGCCGGCGGACGGGGCGTTGCGGGCAGGACGGCGCGTTCGCCGTGGTGCGCGGCTCGCTCGCGCCCGGACGGCGCGCTGGTCAAGACCTCCGCGGCCACGCCGGCGCTGCTCCGCCACCGCGGTCCGGCCCTGGTGTTCCACGGCTACGACGAGATGCGCCGGCGGATCGAGGACCCGGCGCTGCCGGTGACCCCGGACACGGTGCTGGTGCTGGCGGGCTGCGGCCCGGTCGGCGTGCCCGGGATGCCGGAGTGGGGCATGATCCCGATCCCGGCCAAGCTGGCCGCCGGCGGGCGTCACCGACATGGTGCGGGTGACCGACGCGCGGATGAGCGGGACCAGCTTCGGCACCGTGTTCCTGCACGTGGCCCCCGAGGCCGCGGTCGGCGGGCCGCTCGCGCTGGTCGCGCGACGGCGACCCGATCGCGGTGGACGTGGCCGCCGGGTCGCTGACCTGGACGTGCCCGAGGCCGAGCTGGCCCGCCGCCGGGCCGCCTGGTCCCCGCCGCCCTCGCAGCACCTGCGCGGCTGGCCGGCGCTGTACCGCGACCACGTCCCGCAGGCACCCGATGGTTGCGACCTGGACTTCCTGCGGGCCCCGACGCAGGAGCACCGCCGGTTCGTGGAGCCGGTCGTCGGGCGGTCCTGACGGACGGCCGCCGGCGCCGGCCACGCGGTGACACCGAGATATCGAGGCACACGATCTCAGGACGAAGGAGACAGCCGTAGGCGCTGAAAGTGCTGGCCGCCACGGCCGCGGCGGCCCTGCTGGCCACCGCGTGCGGCAGCGGCGGGGGGAGCAGCAGCTCGCGTCGGGCCCGGTCACGCTGACCCTCTGGCAGAACTACGGCACCGAGCAGAACGCGACCGCGCTGAAGAACCTGGCCAACGCGTACAAGAAGCTGCACCCGAACGTCACCGTCAAGGTCGTCAGCCAGCCCGCGGACAACTACTTCGCGCTGCTGCAGGCCGCCGCGGTGTCCAAGACCGGCCCGGACCTCGCGGTCATGTGGACCGGGCTGTTCACCCTGCAGTACAAGGAGTTCCTGGCCAACCTGAAGGGCAAGATCCCGGCCGCCGACCTGGCCCGGATCGATCCGAACGCGCTCAAGTGGACCTCGGACCGGTTCGACGCGGCCAACGGCCCGTACGTGATGCCGCTGGAGAACCAGTTCTACATCGGCTTCTACAACAAGGCCGCGTTCACCAAGGCCGGGGTGACCGCCGTGCCGACCGACTGGAGCCAGCTGTTCGCCGCGTGCACGAAGCTCAAGGCGGCCGGGTACATGCCGCTGGCCTACGGCAACGGCGGCCAGTCGCTGGGCGCGGAGTTCTACCCCTGGTACGACATGAGCTACATGATGATCGGCGCGCACCCGGTGGACGAACTGGAAGCAGCTCTACAGCGGCCAGATCCCGTGGACCTCCGCGGCCAACGAGGCCCAGCTGACGCAAGTGGGCCAAGCTGAAGAGCGAGGGCTGCACCAACAGCGACGTGCTGACCAAGACCAACAACCTGGGCGACTTCGCGTCCGGCAAGGCCGCGATGATGGTGGACGGCACCTGGGACACCCAGAAGTTCACCGGCGCGCTCGGGTCCAAGGTGGCCGCGTTCGTGCCGCCGTTCTCCGACACCCCGATCAAGGGCGTCGTGGAGTTCGCCGGCGACGGCCTGTCGATGACGAGCTACTCGCCAGCACCAGCCAGGCGCTGCAGTTCCTGGAGTTCATGACCACGCACCAGGCGGCGCAGATCATCAACGCCGCCGGGCTGATCCCGGCCATCAACGGGACGTCCACGTCCAACCCGGTGAACCAGCAGATGCTGGACTTCGTCAGCCAGGATCACTGACCGCTACCCGATGCTGGACAACGTCGTGCAGGCCGACGTGGTCAACACCGGCAGCAAGGTGCTCCCGTCGGTGCTGAACGGCAGCATCTCGCCGAAGTCCGCGCTGTCCAGCCTGCAGACCACGTTCGGCCAGCTGCCGTCCAGCCAGCGGGGCACGAGCTACCCGTGAGGCCGCTGGTGAGCGTCGTCGCACGCGACGTCGAGGCTGGCCCGGGGCAACTCCCCCGGGCCAGCCCGCCCGGCCGCGCCGCAGCAGGCTGGCCCGCCGCCGCCGGCGGCGGGCATCCTGCTGTCCCTGCCCGCGGTGATCGTGGTGGTGGCCCTGCTCGGCATCCCGATCGGGCAGGCCGTCTACTACTCGATGACGAACTGGAACGGGCTGACCGCCCAGTGGATCGGGCCGAGCACCTACTCCACCGCGCTCAGCGACCCGGTGCTGTGGCGGGTGCTGGAGAACAACGCGCTGCTGCTGCTGGCCATCCCGTTCGCGATCGGCATCCCGCTCGCGATCGCCGCGCTGCTGAACGAGCACGTCCGCGGCTGGCGGTTCTTCCGCTCGGTGTACTTCCTGCCGACCGCGGTGTCCTGGGTGGTCATCGGCATGGTGGCGGTCCAGTTCTTCGCGCTGAACGGGCTGATGAACAAGATGCTCGCCGCGGTCGGGCTGGGCAGCTTCCAGACCGACATGCTGGCCGGCCAGCGCAGCGCGCTGATCGCGCTGGCCATCACGTTCATCTGGTCCATGCTCGGCACCAACACGATCATCTTCCTGACCGGGATGGCCACCCTGGACCCGACCCTGCTGGAGGCGGCCCGGGTGGACGGGCTGAACCGGCGGCAGGTCTTCTTCCGGGTCACCCTGCCGCTGCTCAAGCGGTTCGTGCAGTTCTCCTTCGTGATCACGGTGATCAGCGCGTTCTCCGCGCTGTTCAGCCTGATCTTCGTGATGACCAACGGCGGCCCCGGGTTCGGCACCACGACGCTGGAGTTCTTCGTCTACCAGTCGGCGTTCTCGCTGGGCCAGTTCGGCACCGGGGCGCTGTACGGGATCATCCTGTTCGTGATCATGATCGTGGTGGGGCTGGTGCAGCTCCGGCTGATCCGGACCGAGGACGGGGAGGGCTGGTAGATGGCGGCTGATTCCCTCGCGGCCCGCCCGGGCAGCGGCGCCGCCCTCCGGGAAAGCGCCGCGCAAGCGGGCGCTGCGGGCCCGGCGGCGCAGCCGGATCGGCCTGATCTTCGCGCATCATGACGCTGATCGCCGTGGTCATGCTGTACCCGTTCTGGTACATGCTGGACAACGCGTTCCGCAACCAGTCCCAGTTCGAGCAGCAGGGCGGGCATTCGGCGGTGAGCTGGGGCCAGCTCTTCTCCGAGCTGCCGGTCGGCCGGGAACTGTTCAACTCCACGCTTGATCTGCGTGGCGTCCATCCTGCTCATCCTGGCCGTGTCGACCACGGCCGGCTTCGCGTTCGCGAAGCTGCGCTACCGGGGCAGCGGGACGGTGTTCCTGGCCGTGGTGGCCGCGCTCATGGTGCCGCTGCAGTCGATCATCATCCCGGAGTACGTGAACCTCGGGAAGCTCGGGCTGATCAACACCTACCTGGGCGCGATCCTGGTCTACGTCGCGCTGGGCACGCCGTTCGCCACGTTCCTGATGGCCACCTACTACCGGGGCATCTCCGATGACCTGATCGAGGCCGCGGTCATGGACGGGCTGGGCTACGAGCGGACGTTCCTGCGCATCGCGCTGCCGCTGTCCTGGCCGGCCATCGCCACCGTGACCGTGCTGCAGTTCATCCAGATCTGGGACGACCTGCTGGTCGGGCTGCTGTTCCTGCAGAACCCGCAGCAGCGGACAATCACCGTCGGGCTGGCCGCGCTGTCCGCCGGGCGGACCACCAGCATCCCGGTGCTGATGGCGGGCTCGTTCCTGTCGCGCGGTGCCGGCGATCGTGGTCTACCTGATCTTCCAGCGCTACCTGGTGCGCGGGCTGACCCTGGGGATGGGCAAGTGATGACGGCGGACTGGGAGGTCGTGGCCCCGGCCGGCGCCGAGCTGGGCGAGCGGCCGTTCTGGGACGCCGCCACCGGGACGCTGTGCTGGGTGGACATCCACGCCGGGCCGTGCACCGGTACCGGCCCGGGGCCGGGGTCGACGAGGTGCACCTCGAGGCCGGGGTGCCGGTCGGCGCGGCCGCGCCCCGCCGCGGCGGCGGCTACGTGCTGGCGGCCGCGGACGGGTTCCGGCTGGCCGGCGCGGACGCCCGGCCGGGCCGGGCCGCCGCTCCGGCCGCCCGGGATGGCGGAGGACGTCCGGTTCAACGACGGCGCCTGTGATCCGGCCGGGCGGTTCTGGGCCGGCACCGTGGCCGCGGACCGGCGGCCCGGCGGCGGCGCGCTGTACCGCCTCGACCCCGGGGGCCGGATCACCCTGGTGCTGGACGGCGTCACCGAATCCAACGGGCTGGGCTGGAGCCCGGACGGCGGCACGATGTACTACATCGACTCCGGGGAGCCGAGCCCGCGGATCCGCGCGTTCGGCTTCGATGCGGCCGCCGGCTCGCTCGGCCCGTCCCGTGACCTGCTGACCGTCCCGGCCGGGCTGGGCATCCCGGACGGCCTGGTGGTGGACGCCGCCGGCGGCCTGTGGGTGGCGTTCTGGGGCGGCAGCGCGGTGCGCCGCTACTCGCCGGACGGGGAGCTACTGGCCGAGCTGCCGGTGCCGGTGTCCCAGCCGTCCTGCCCGGCGTTCGGCGGCGCCGGCCTCACTGACCTGTACGTCACCACGGCCTGGGAAGGCATGACACCGGCCCAGCGGGCCGCGGACCCACTGGCCGGGCACCTGCTGCGGACCCGCGTCGAGGGCGTGGCCGGCCAGCCCGTCGCAGCGTTCGCGGGATAGGAGAAACCATGGCGGAGATCGTCCTCGACGGCATCACCAAGCGCTACCCGGACGGGACCACCGCGGTCAGGTCGCTGGACCTGACCATCGCCGACGGCGAGCTGATGGTGCTGGTCGGCCCGTCCGGGTGCGGGAAGACCACCGCGCTGCGCATGGTGGCCGGGCTGGAGGAGATCACCGAGGGCACCATCCTCATCGACGGGCAGCCGGTCAACGACACCGAGCCGCGGGACCGGGACATCGCCATGGTGTTCCAGAGCTACGCGCTGTACCCGCACCTGACCGTGCGGGACAACATGGCGTTCAGCCTCAAGTACCGCAAGACCCCCAAGACGGAGATCAGGCGCCGGGTGGAGGAGGCCGCGCAGATCCTGGAGCTGGAGGAACTGCTGGGCCGCAAGCCGCGGCAGCTGTCCGGCGGCCAGCGCCAGCGGGTCGCGATGGGCCGGGCCATCGTCCGCCAGCCGCGCGCCTTCCTGATGGACGAGCCGCTGTCCAACCTCGACGCCAAGCTGCGGGTGCAGATGCGCGCCGAGATCGCCAAGCTGCAGCGCTCGCTGGGGGTGACCACCATCTACGTCACCCACGACCAGACCGAGGCGATGACGCTGGGCAGCCGGGTCGCGGTGCTCCGGCACGGGGTGCTGCAGCAGGTGGCCTCGCCGCAGGAGCTGTACGCCCGCCCGGCCAACCTGTTCGTGGCCGGGTTCATCGGCTCGCCCGCGATGAACCTGGTCGAGGCGCGCCTGGAGCGCGGCACCGGACGGCCCCGAGGTGATTTTCGGCGCGCACCGGCTCCGGGTGCCGGAGCGGGTGGTGCGCGAGCACTCCGCGCTGGAGAAATACCTGGGCCGTGCGGTCGTCGTCGGCATCCGCCCGGAGCACCTGGAGGATGCCGCGTTCGTGCCCGACCCGGCCCCCGAGTCGGTGCTCGACGTGTCCGTGGAACTGCGCGAGGAACTGGGTGCCGAGGTCAACGCGCACTGCACGGTCGGCGTGCCGCCGGTTCAGGTGGCGGCGGTGGCCATTGGCGACAGCGAGCCGGACGCCGCCGAGATCGACGAGGTACCGCAGATGCCGGCGATCATCGCCCGGCTGGACCCGAGGACGGCGATCCGGGCGGGCGAGAAGGCCAGGGTGCACGTGGACCTGGACTCACTGCATTTCTTCGACCCCGGCACGGGTGACAGCCTCCGGGACTAGCGCGTTCTCCCGCGCCCACCGGCCGATCCGGTCCAGCAGCGGCCCGTCCGCCCCTGACTCCGCATGCCCGAAGCCGGGCACGATCCACAGTTCCTTGGGCTCGCGGGCCGCGTCGAACAGCCGCTGGCCGTGGTAGACGGGGAAGTACGGGTCCTTGTCGCCGTGCACGACCAGCAGCGGGATGGGCGAGATCAGCGCGGCGGCCTCGTCTGGCGGCACCGGCACCGGGTCCCAGCCGGACGGGCTGATCCGGGTGTTCAGCCAGGCCCGGGTGATGGCCCGGCCCAGGCGCCGCTCCACCGCGAAGTGCACCCGGCGCATCGGCACGGTGCCGCGGTAATACCAGTGCCCCGGCCCGCTCACCGATATCGCGGCGTCCAGCCCGCCGACCAGCCCCGCGTACCGCATCACCACCGAGGCTCCCATCGAGAACCCGATGGCGACGATCCGCCGGTAGCCGAGTTCCCGCGCGTACCGGACGGCCACGTCCAGGTCCTTGATCTCCCGGTCACCGAGCGTGGACAGGCCCCCGGACCTACCGTGCCCGCGGAAGTCGAAGCTGATCACGCCGCCGGCCTGGCGCAGCCTGCTGGCTACCCTCCAGACCGCGCCATGCTGCCAGGACAGCGTGAACCCATGAGCCAGAACGAAAGCAACGTCGCGATCCCCCGCCAGGTGCACGGTGTCGATGGCAACTCCGTCGTCCGTCACCAGGGTCAGTGCTCTCACAACGGGACCGCTCATGCCCCCTATTCTGCGTGACGCCCGCCGCACGGCTGGCCCGGCCGATGTGAGAGCCTCATCACTGGAGGTGGACCGTGAAGATCGGACTGCAGATCCCTGACTTCACCACGCCCGGCGGCCCGGGCCGCCTGGGCGGGGACCTGGCCACCGTGGCCCGCACCGCGGACGACGCCGGCTTCTCCTACCTGGCGGTGATGGACCACTTCTTCCAGATCGGCATGCTCGGGCCGCCGGAGCGGGAGATGCTGGAGGCCTACACGACGCTCGGCGTACCTGGCCGGGCACACCTCGCGGGCCAAGCTGCTGACGCTGGTCACCGGGGTGACCTACCGGCATCCCGGCATCCTCGCCAAGATCATCACCACCCTGGACGTGCTGTCCGGCGGCCGGGCCTGGCTCGGCATCGGCGCGGCCTGGAACGACGAGGAGTCCCGCGGGCTGGGCATCCCGTTCCCGCCTTTGGCCGAGCGGTTCGAGCGGCTGGAGGAGACGCTGCAGATCTGCCTGCAGATGTTCCGCGGCGACGAGACCCCCTACTCGGGACGGCACTACCAGCTGGAGCGCCCGCTGAACTCGCCGCCGCCGCTGAGCCAGCCGCACCCGCCCATCCTCATCGGCGGGTCGGGCGAGAAGAAGACGCTCCGCCTGGTGGCCCGGTACGCCCAGGCGTGCAACCTGTTCCCCGGGCCGGACCTGGCCCGCAAGCTGGACGTGCTGCGCGGGCACTGCGAGGCTGAGGGCCGCGACTACGACGAGATCGAGAAGACCTGCTACTTCCTCTACGACGTCGGCCCGAAGGGCGAGAAGGCGCAGGAGGTCGTGGACGCACTCGGCGGGCTGGCCCAGATGGGCTTCCAGGCCGCGATCGGCGCGGTGGCCAACGTCTGGGACATCACCCCGCTGGAGGTCATCGGCAGCGACGTCATCCCGGCCGTCGCGAACCTGTGATGGCGGAGGCTAGGGCTTCAGCACCGGCAGGTTCACTCCGAGGGCACCAGCAGGCGCACGATGTCGTCTGGGTCGGAGGTAACGACTGCCGCCTCGGATTCCGCCGCTGTGACGGCGACGAAGCCGTCCACCACATCGGTGGTGCCGGACAGCGCCAGAAGCTTGCCCACCGGCGCGGCATCGTCCTCCGCGAAAGCGACGACGTCGCAGCTCTGCAAGGTCAGCATTAACCGGGCTGCGCGCCGCGGATCGCGGACTACCTGGGCCGCTACCGGTGCTGGAACGATGACGTGCTCTCGCTGGGCGATCCGCTTCTGATGACGGCGAAGCGATAGATCATCACGACGGCTCTCGATCGCGATGAGCGCTCCGCTGTCGTACACCACGTGCCGCATCAGGCTGTCCCAGTCCTCGCGCCGGAAGACCTTGCCATGGGCCGCGTTATAGGCGCGGGCTTCATCAATAAGCCGGTGCTCCTCGGCTATCTGGGCATCGATCTCGGCGTCCTGCTCCGGTGTCGGGTAGCCATGCTCGGCGAAGTACGCCTCGATGGCCCGGATGCCGTCGAGCCGCCTGAGCTCCCAGGCCAGCTGCTCGCGGAGGGCGCGCTCGACGATGCTGGAGATCGTGGTGTGCTCCAGCTTGGCGGCCCGCCGGACGTCCTCGGCGAGGGACTCGCTGACGGTGACGTTGAGCACCGCCTTCTTCTCGGGCATGTTATGACCATAACATGATTTCCCGGCCCACCCGGCGGCAATTACCGTGGGCGGCCGGCCTCCCGGTGGTAGAACGGCAGGGCCTGGCCGCAACGTGATCACGACAGGAGCCCGCATGTCCGTGCTGAGTGAGCTGACCGGGGCCATCCGGGATGGCCGGATCGAAGTGATTGACCTGACCGCGCCCCTCTCGGACTCAACGCCGGTCATCAGGCTGCCGGAGCCGTTCGGGAATACTGCCTCCTTTGCCCTGCACGAGATCAGCCGTTATGACGAGCGGGGGCCGGCCTGGTACTGGAATGACATCAGCACCGGGGAACACGCCGGCACGCATTTCGACGCGCCCGTGCACTGGGTTACCGGGCGGAATGGCGCGGACGTGGCCCAGGTGCCGGTGGCGCGGCTGATCGCCCCGGCCGTGGTGCTCGACTTCACCGCGCAGGCCGCGGCCGACCCGGACTTCCTGCTGCAGGTGGAGCACGTGCAGCAGTGGGAGGCCGGGCACGGCCCGCTGCCCGCGGGCGGCTGGCTGCTGTACCGGACGGGCTGGGACGCCCGGTCGGGCAGCCAGGAAGAGTTCCTCAACGCCAACGAGACCGGGCCGCACACGCCGGGTATCTCGGTGGCCTGCGCGCAGTGGCTGGCCGCCCGCGAGGAACTCATCGGGCTGGGCGTGGAGACCGTGGGCACCGACGCGGGCACGGCGCACTCGTTCGATCCGCCGTTCCCGTGCCATGCCTCGCTGCTGGGGGCGGGCAAGTACGGGCTGACCCAGTTGCAGAACCTGGCCCGGCTGCCGGCCCGCGGCGCGGTCGTGATCGCCGGGCCGCTGCCGATCACCGGCGGCTCGGGCAGCCCGTGCCGGGTGATGGCGCTGGTCGAGCGGTCCTGATGCGGGTCCCCGAGGCGGTCGCGGCCACACTCGCCGGGCTCGGCGCGGACACCGTCTTCGGCGTGGTCGGCAGCGGGAACTTCCACGTCACCAACGCGCTGATCAGCCAGGGCGCCCGGTACGTCGCGGCCCGGCACGAGGGCGGCGCGGCGTGCATGGCGGACGGCTGGGCCCGGACGGCCCGCCGGACCGGCCTGCTCACCGTGCACCAGGGCCCCGGGCTGACCAACGCGGTCACCGGCATCACCGAGGCGGCCAAGAGCCGCACCCCGCTGCTGGTGCTGGCCGCCGACGTGGCCGGGGCGGCGGTCACGTCCAACTTCCGGATCGACGTGGCCGCGCTGACGGCGGCGGTCGGCGCCATCCCGGAACGGCTGCACTCCCCCGCCTCGGCGGCGGCCGACGCGGCCCGCGCCTACCACGCGGCGACGCTGCAGCGGCGCACGGTGGTGCTGGCCATGCCGCTTGACGTGCAGGCGGGCGAGTGCGACCGGCAGCCGCCGGCGCGCGGCCCGGTGCTCGGCCCGGTCGCGCCGGCCGCGGACGCCGCCGACGCCCTGGCCGCGGCGCTGGCCCGGGCCCGGCGGCCGGTCTTCGTGGCCGGGCGCGGTGCCCGCATCGCCCAGGCCGGCCCGGACCTGGAGCGGCTCGCCGCCGCCTGCGGCGCACTGCTGGCCACCTCGGCTGCGGCCAAGGGCCTGTTCCGCGGCAGCCCGTGGGACCTGGACGTGAGCGGCGGCTTCGCCACCCCGCTCGCCGCCGGGCTGATCGGCGCGGCCGACCTGATCGTGGGCTGGGGCTGCGCGCTGAACATGTGGACGATGCGGCACGGCAGCCTGATCGGCCCGGAGGCCACCGTCGTCCAGGTGGACGACGACCCGGCCGCGATCGGCGCGCACCGCCCGGTGCACCTCGGCGTGCTCGGGGACGTGGCCGAGACGGCCCGGGCCGCGCTGGCCGCGCTCGGTGACCGGTTCGGCAGCGGGGCGGGCTACCGGACCGAGGAGGTCCGGTCCCGGATCGCCCGGGAAGGACGGTGGCGGGATGTGCCCTACGCCGACGAGAGTGGCGGCGGGCGGATCGACCCGCGGACGCTGAGCACCGCGCTGGACGACCTGCTCCCGGCCGAGCGGACGGTCTGCGTGGACTCCGGGAACTTCATGGGCTACCCGAGCATGTTCCTGTCCGTGCCGGACGCGGACGGGTTCTGCTTCACGCAGGCGTACCAGTCCGTCGGGCTGGGCCTGGCCTCGGCGATCGGGGCCGCCATCGCCCGGCCGGACCGGCTGACGGTGGCCACGCTGGGCGACGGCGGCGCGCTGATGGGCGTCAGCGAACTGGAGACGGCCGCGCGGCTCGGGCTGGCCCTGCTGATCGTGGTGTACGACGACGAGGGGTACGGGGCCGAGGTGCACCACTTCGGCCCGGACGGCCACCCGCTGGACGTGGTCCGCTTCCCGCCGGCCGACATCGCGGAGATCGGCCGGGGGTTCGGCTGCGCCGGGGTGACGGTGCGCGGCCCGGAGGACCTGGGCCCGGTCCGGGACTGGCTGGCGGGCCCGCGCGAGCGGCCCCTGGTGGTGGACGCGAAGATCACCGGTGACCGGGGCGCGTGGTGGCTGGAAGAGGCGTTCCGGGGTCACTAGCGGCTGGCGGTGGCGGCGGCTGGGATCGTGCTCCGGCGGTGCCGTGTCGCGGCTGCCCGTGGCGGCGCGCCCGCTCCGCCAGGTGCTTCTTGACCTCCGGGTAAACGGCCGGCGGCCTCCCGCGGGCACGTGGCTCGCGGGAGGCCGCCGGATGGTGCGGTCCTGGGTCAGCCCTCCTCGTGCGGGACCTTCTCCGGGGTGCGTGACTTGCCGTCCGAGGCCAGTTCCGCGGCCCGGGCCGCGCCCACGCCGGACAGGGCCAGCTCCTCGGAGGGGTAGGCCTCCTCGCCGTGCACCGCGATGTCGCCGATCTCCAGCTCCTCGTCGGGGATCCGCAGCTTCATGAACAGCCCGATGCCCTTGAGCAGGAGGAAGGTCACCAGCCCGTCCCAGATGATCACGGTGACCGCGGCGCCCAGCTGGACGAGCAGCTGGTGCGCGTGCCCGTAGAAGGCGCCGGTACCGGAGACACTGACCGGGTTCTTGCCGATGCCCAGGTACACGATCATCTTCGGGTCGGCGAGCAAGCCGACCAGCAAGCCGCCGAACAGGCCCGCGATGCCGTGGGTGTAGACCACGCCGAGCGCATCATCCACCTTGTTGAACGGCGGCACCTTGCTGAGGTAGTTCCACGCGAACCAGACGATGCCCGAGCAGACGAAGCCGATGATGATCGCGCCGAGGCCGTTCACGTAACCAGCGGCCGGGGTGATGCCGACCAGGCCGCAGATCATGCCGTTCAGGCCGCCGAGGAAGGTCGCCTTCTTGCCCGGGCCACCGATCATGTCCATGAAGATCCAGGTCATCATGGCCACTGCGGTCGCCAGGTTGGTGTTGACCACCGCGGCGGACGCGTCCGCGCCCGCGAAGTACGGGTCACCGCCGTTGAAGCCGTTCCAGCCGAGCCACAGGATGCCGGCGCCGACCGCGACGAACATCAGGTTGTTCGGCACCGCGTGGTCGCGGTCCCGCTGGAGCCGCGGCCCGACGACCGCGGCCGCCACGAAGCCGGAGACACCAGCCGCCAGGTGGATGACGTAACCGCCACTGAAGTCCAGTGCGCCCTTGCCGGCCCAGTAGCCGCCGCCCCACAGCAGGAAGGCGTTGACCGCGTAGGCGAAGGTGATCCACAGCGGCACGAAGATCAGCCAGACCTTGAAGCTGATCCGGCCGATGACGCTGCCGATGAACAGGATCGGGGTGATCGCGGCGAAGACGAACTGGAAATACACCAGTGACGACTCGGGGAACCGGAACTTGGGCATCAAGCCGTTGAGCAGCGGGATGTTCGCCTGCCCCTCCAAAGCCCCGGTGCCCAGCACCGTCTGGGGCTTACCGAGCAAGTGCAGGCTGCCGCCGATCCATGGCTCACCGAAGCCCATCTTGAAGGCCCACAGGACCCACACGATGAGCACCATGCAGAACGTGCTGAACACCATGAGCACGGTGTTCATGGCCCATTTCTTCTGCACCAAGCCGCCGTACAAGACGGCCAGGGCAGGGATGCTCATGAGGCCGACCAGTGTTGCGGCTGTCATCTGCCATGCGTTATCTCCTGATGACAGCCAGCTTGCGTAGGGAACCACTACTCTCCGCCTCCATGGGGCTACCCTGGAAGTGCGTGCCGGGGGGTTTCCGGTAGTAGCTCCACGCAGGCCTTTGTGGACTGCAGGAACCCCTCCCGGGCTATCACAGCGGCGTGATCCGGGGCTTCCCCCGGGCTAGCTCGATCCGGCCGGCCACTTCGGTGTCCGTCTAGAACGCTTCATATTTCCCATGAGCGGGTTTCGGCTACGTTTCCCAACTGTTACGCCGTGGACAACGGACCAGCATCTGCCGGACATCGTGTTTCCGCTCTGTTTCGCGGCCCCGGCTGGCCGGCCCCGTCCCGGCGGCCCAGCGGCGCTGGGCTGTGCCTGGCGGGGCCGATGTTCCAGGTAACAGCGGCTGTGGCAGCGGCTTCCCAGTCCGGGGCCGCCGCGTTCGCGCAGCCCAGGCCAGGGAGGGCAGGCCACGTCCGGCCCCTGGCCCGGCCCCCGGACCCCGCTGGGCCCGGACCCGGGCGACTTACCCGTTCCGTCACGTTCCCGTAACAGTGGCACCGCGGGGTTGAGGCGGGCGGACCCGCGAATTACTCTTCTCGTATCTCGCTTGGTAAGCGCTTACCTGCCAAGCTCTGTCAGCGGCTGTCGACCCAGCCGCTCTCTTAAGAGGGTATGGGTAAGCGCTTACCAGAGGGATGGTTGACCAGCTCCCGCCCGGCCCGGAAACGGGCAGGCCGGGGCCCCGAGGACCGCGAGGGAGCGTTCCGGTGGATAGTCGTGACAGGGCCAGCACGGTGCCTCTCGGCGGCCCCGCCGCCGGGACCGGCACGGTCGAGAGCCCGGACGCGGCGGACACGGCTCCTCCCCTCGCCACCAGCTCGGTGAGCATCCGGCGCAGCGGCCCGGTGCCCCCGCCCACCATCTATGACGTGGCCAGTGCGGCCGGGGTGTCCATCGCCTCGGTGTCCCGGGTGCTCAACGGCCGTGGCAACCCCATGCCCGATACCCGGGAACGGGTGCTGCAGGCAGTCGCCGAGCTCGGCTTCATCCCCGATGGGGCGGCCCGGGCACTGAGTGCCCGGCTCAAGGAGGTCGTCGGGGTGGTCATCCGCCGCCCGACCGGGACCGTGAGCGACGGCGGGATCTTCCAGGACGAGGCGGAAAGCCTGCAGTTCCCGGACCTGATCAACCGGGGCATCGAGGTGGCCGCCCAGAATCGCGACTACAACCTGCTGGTCAGTTCCGTTGACGTGGACGACCACGACCACACCCGGCGGATCCACGCGCTGGCCCGCAAGAGCGACGGGCTGATCCTGCACGACCAGGTCCTCGACATCGCGCAGCTGGAGCGGCTGTCCCGGCAGGTCCCGGTGGTGACGCTGGCCGGCGTGGCCACCCCGGCCACGTCCAACGTCGGCGGCGAGAACCAGGCCATCATGCGGGAACTCGCCTTCCACCTGATCCGCGAGCACGGCTACCAGACCCTGGCCTATCTCGGCGGCCACCCCGACAGCCCGGACAACCTGGCCCGGCAGGCCGGGTTCGAGGCCGCGGTGGCGGAGGCCGGCGGGACGTACGTGGAGGGACCGCAGTGGCAGGGCGACTACTGCGCGGCGGGCGGCGCCCGGGTCATCGGGCGGCTGCTGGCCGGCGGCGGCGACCTGCCGCGGGCCATCGCCTGCGCGAATGACCAGACCGCGCTGGGCGTGGTGTACGCGCTCCGGCACCACGGCCTCGACGTCCCCGGGGATGTCGCGGTCACCGGCTTCGACGACATCCCGATGGCGCGCCACCTGCGCCCGCAACTGACTACCGTGCGCCAGCCCATCCAGGAGATCGGCGCCACCGCATTCGAGGTGCTCTATTCCATGATCAATGACCCGGAGCCGACGCTGCGCGACGTCGTGCTGCCCACCCGGCTGATCCCCCGGGAGAGCTGCGGATGCCGCCCCGACCCCGCACCGCCCGCGTGGCGGCTGGGCTGAGGAGGAACGGGCATGCGCATCATCATCCGGCGCCTGGCGTTCTACATCGTCACCGCGATCCTCGCCGTCACCGTGGTCTTCTTCATCCCGCGGCTGATGCCGGGCAACCCGGTCGAGGCGGTGCTGGCCCAGCTGCACGGCACGGTGACCCCGGCCACCATCCGCTCGCTGGAGCTGCAGTACGGCCTGAACAACCCGACGGGCCTGTGGGGGCAGTACCTGACCTACTGGAACCACCTGCTGCATGGTGACCTCGGCGTCTCCACCAGCTACTACCCATCCACGGTGACCAGCGTGATCCGCAGCGCGCTGCCCTGGACGGTGGGCCTGGTCGGGATGGCCACCATCATCAGCTTCGTGCTCGGCACGCTGCTCGGCATCCTGGTCGCCTGGCGCCGCGGTACCTGGCTGGACAACCTGCTGCCGGCCACCACCTTCTTCCAGGCGGCCCCCTACTTCTTCGTGGCCTTCCTGGCCCTCGACCTGTTCTCGACCCGGCTGGGCTGGTTCCCCAGCGGCCGGGCCTACGGCCAGCTCGACTTCCCCGGCTGGAACGCCGCCTACATCGGCGATGTGCTTGACCACGCGATCCTGCCTGCCGCGACGATCGTGCTGTGCAGCGCGGCCGGGTGGATCGTCGGGATGCGCAACGTGATGGTGACCACGATGGACGAGGACTACGTCCTCGTCGCCCAGGCGAAGGGGCTGGCTAAGCGCCGGGTGGTCTGGTACGCCGCGCGCAACGCCATCCTGCCCAGCGTGTCCGGCTTCTCGCTGGCCATCGGGTTCGTGGTCTCCGGCGCGCTGCTCACCGAGATCGTGTTCAGCTACCCCGGCCTGGGCTGGATCCTGCTGCAGGCGGTGGGCGCCCGCGATTACCCGCTGCTCCAGGGCATCTTCCTGATCATCACCTTCGCGGTGCTGCTGGCGAACCTGGCCGCCGACTCCGTGTACGTCTTCCTTGACCCCCGCACCCGCCAGGAGGCCTGAGCGATGTCCATCGGCACTGGCACGGACCTGGGCGGAACCGGCCTGGGCGGGGTGGGGGTTGGCGGCAGCGGGACGGGCGGGGCCGACCCGGCTGACGAGCGCATCGGCGGACCGACCCAGCCACCGGTACTGGCCCCGGGCCGGGTCCGGCGGATGCAGCTGCCCCGCTCCCCCAAGATCATCGCTGGCCTGGTGATGCTGGCCGTCTTCCTGATCATGGCCATCGTCGGGCCGATAGTGGCGCCCTACGACCCCTCGGCCAGCCTGTCCACCACGAACGGGACCCCGCAGCCGCCGTCGGCGGCGCACTGGCTGGGCACCACGCAGACCCAGCAGGACATCTTCTCCCAGCTGCTGGTGGGCGCCCGGAGCACGATCCTGGTGGCGCTGCTGTCCGGGATCGCCGCGACCATTCTCTCGGTGGTTATCGGGGTCAGCGCCGGGTACCAGCGCGGCCGCTGGGCGGATGACTTCCTGTCCATGCTGGCCAACTTCTTCCTGGTGATGCCGGCCCTTCCCGCTGCTCATCGTGATCTTCGGCTTCCTGCCGCCCTCGCAGAACACCAACGACGTGCTCATCGGCCTGATCATCGCGATCACCGGCTGGGCCTGGGGCGCCCGGGTGCTGCGGGCCCAGACGCTGTCGCTGCGGTCCCGGGACTACGTGGAGTCGGCCCGGATCATCGGCGAGCGCGGCTGGCGGGTCATCGGCTTCGAGATCCTGCCCAACCTGATGCCGGTCGTCGCCTCATCCTTCCTGTTCACCGTGCTGTACGGGGTGGGCACCTACACCGCCCTCGCCTTCCTCGGGCTGATCAACCCGTTGCACTGGAGCTGGGGTTCCATGCTGTTCGAGGCGCAGGGCAACAGCGCTGAGATCAGCGGTTACTGGTGGTGGTACATCCCGCCCGGCCTGGCCGTCGCCTTCCTGGGCACCGCGCTGGCGCTGCTCAACTTCGGCATCGACGAGTTCATCAACCCCCGGCTGCGCGCCGCCGGGGTGGCCCGGCGGCGGGCCAAGAAGGCCGGCGACAAGAGCCTGCCACGCCGGTTCGAGCTGGGCGTCACCCCGGTGGTGCGCACCACCCCCGGCAGCACGACCGCCGCCGCAGGCGCCGCCACGGCCGACCGGACCCGGGAGCAGCCGTCATGACCGCCAATCCGCCACTGCTGGAGATCCGCGGCCTGCGGGTTGACTACGGATCCGGCCCCGATGCCGTGCACGCGGTGGTCGACGCCGACCTGGTGCTGCGCCGCGGCGAGGTGCTCGGGCTGGCCGGGGAGAGCGGGAGCGGCAAGTCCACGCTGGCCTACGCGGCCATCCGGCTGCTCCGCGCGCCCGGGATGATCACCGGCGGGGAGGTGCTCTACTACCCGGAGCCGGGCCGGCCAGTGGACCTGCTCTCGCTCGACGAGGCAGAACTGCGCGGGCTGCGCTGGTCACAGATTGCCGTGGTGCTGCAGTCGGCGATGAACGCGCTCAACCCGGTGCTGACCATCGGCACCCAGCTCACCGACGTGCTGCAGGCCCACGAACCCGACATGGACTCGGCCGCCCGCCGGGCCCGCGCCGCCGAACTGCTGGGCATGGTCGGGATCACCGGCGACCGTCTGGGCAGCTACCCGTTCGAGCTGTCCGGCGGGATGCGGCAGCGGGTCATGATCGCGATGGCGCTGGCGCTGGAACCGCAGATCGTGATCCTGGACGAGCCGACCACCGCGCTGGACGTGGTCACCCAGCGGGAGATCCTGGAGGAACTGACCGTACTGCGCGAGCGGCTGGGCTTCGCGGTCCTGTTCATCACGCACGACCTGTCGCTGCTGGTGGAGATCGCGGACGCGATCGCGGTCATGTACGCCGGCCGGCTGGTTGAGCGGGCGGCGGCCGGCGAGCTGTTCCGCTCGCCCCGGCATCCCTACACGCTCGGCCTGCTGAACTCCTTCCCCGCGCTGCACGGCCCGCGCCGGTACATGACCGGCATCCCCGGGTCACCCCCGGACCTGCGGATGCTGCCGGTCGGCTGCGTGTTCCACCCGCGCTGCCAGTTCGCCATCGACCGCTGCCGCGAGCAGTCCCCGCCGCTGGAGCAGCCAGTTCCGGCCCGGGGGCAACCCCCCGGAACCCTCCCGGATCACCGGCGACCGGCTCGTCGCCTGCTGGCTGCAGGACGGCTCCGCGGAGCCGCCCGCCGAGCTGGCCCTCCCCGAGCCAGGGGCGGCCACCGGCAGCGGGCCGGGCAGCGGCCTCCCGGTCAGGACGGGCCGGGCGGACGATCCCTCACTCGCGCCGAGCATCGCCGTACCGGACCCCGGGAGCCAGTCATGACCCAGCCCGCCGCCGGGACCCTCGCTCCCGGCACCGGCAGCCCGCTGCTCGAGGCCCGCGGGCTGACCAAGCACTTCCCGGTCCGCCGCGCCTCCCTGAAGGGCCGGGCCCGGCTGAGCAGGCGGCGCCGGGACAGCGAGCCGGCCGGGCCAGTGGTGGTGCACGCGGTGGAGGACGTGTCGCTGTCCCTCCCGGAATCCGGGATCACCGCGGTCGTCGGGGAGAGCGGCTCCGGCAAGTCCACCCTGGCCCGGCTGCTGGCCCGGCTGATCACCCCGACATCCGGCCGGCTGTTCCTCGACGGGGCCGAGACTCCCGCGACCAGCCACGGCAGGCGGGAGTACGCCCGCCATGTGCAGCTCGTGCTGCAGGACCCGTTCTCCTCGCTGAACCCGGTGCACAACGTGCGCTACCACCTGGCCCGGCCACTGAAGATCCACGGGCTCGGCGGCCAGGGCGCCAGCATGGAAGAAGCGATGACTGGCCTGCTGGAGCGGGTATCGCTGACCCCGGCGGCGCAGTTCCTGGACAAGTACCCGCACGAGCTGTCCGGCGGCCAGCGGCAGCGGGTGGCGATCGCCCGCGCGCTGGCGGTCCGGCCGCGGGTGCTGCTGGCCGACGAGCCCGTCTCCATGCTGGACGTCTCGATCCGGCTCGGCGTGCTGAACCTGCTGGGTGACCTGAGGGAACGCGACCGGCTCGGGATCCTCTACATCACCCATGACATAGCCTCGGCCCGGTACCTGGCCGACGTGATCATGGTGATGTACGCCGGCCAGGTGGTGGAGACCGGGCCAGCCGGGCTGGTCACCGACGAGCCCGCCCACCCGTACACGCAGCTGCTGCTCAGCGCGGCGCCCGACCCGGACCGCGAGGCGCCGGTCTCACTCCAGGGCCGCGGTGCCCCGCCAAGCCTGGTGGCACCGCCCAGCGGCTGCCGCTTTCACCCGCGCTGCCCGCATGCCATGGCGGTCTGCGCGGAGACCACCCCGCCAGGGACCGAAGTCGCCGAGGGCCACCGGAGCGCCTGCTGGCTGCACGCCACCGGGCTGACCGGGGCCCAGGCACGCCCGCTGAGCCGGGCCGCCGGCCCGGACGGCCAGCCTGCCAGTTCCGCCACGGAAGGGGGAGAGGAGACGTGATGACGCCGGATGCCGCCTAGCGGCTGCACGACATCGTGCAGTGCAGCGCAGTCGTGACTGATGCAACCGCGAGGCGGGGCAGCCAGGACAGCCCGGAAAGGGCGCCCGGCCGGCCCGCACC
This sequence comes from uncultured Actinomycetes bacterium, assembly GCA_963767385.1. Lineage (GTDB taxonomy): Bacteria > Actinomycetota > Actinomycetes > Streptosporangiales > Streptosporangiaceae > RYN-230. The sequence continues at coordinate 51,724 of CAVYEA010000023.1, forward strand.
GCCCCACCGATAAAGACCCCGACACGGTCGCTCACAACAGGCCGGCTTCGAGCCGGCCGGGCACAACGGAGTTTAAGCAATGAAGCACAAAGTCCTGGTAAGCCTGGCCGTGGCCAGCGCTCTGAGCATGGGAATCGCTGCCTGCAGCAGCGGCAGCAGCAACGCCGCGGCGGTAGCTCGCCCGGCGCAAAGACCGGTAAGACCCTGGTCGTGGAGAGCACGCCGCTTTCCCCGATGACGGACACGTTCAACCCGTTCTCGCTGACCGCCACCGGTTACCTCACGAACGCGGTGTCGCTGTACAACGAGCCGCTGTTCATCTTCAACACGCTCAACTCGGCGCAGGCACCGATCCCGATGCTGGCGACGAACGCGGCCTGGTCGAACGGCGGCAAGACGCTGACGCTGACCACCCGCTCCGGCGTGAAGTGGAACGACGGCAAGGCGTTCAGCGCCAGCGACGTGGCGTTCACCTTCACCATGCTGAAGAACAACCCGAAGCTGAACACCAGCGGCGCGCCGATAGTCACCAGCGCCACGGCGCCGAACGCCACCACGGCGGTGCTCAACTTCGCCACGTCGCAGTACGCGAACCTGTTCCTGATCGGGCAGGTGTACATCGTGCCGCAGCACGTCTGGTCGTCGGTCAGCGACCCGGCCACCTACGCGGACGCCAGCCCGGTGGGGACCGGCCCGTTCATGCTGGACAAGTTCACCCCGCAGGGCTTCACGCTCAAGCAGAACCCGTACTACTGGCAGAAGTCCAAGGTGCACGTCCCGGAAGTCGACTTCCCGGCGTACAACACCAACGCCAACCTGGTGCCCCCGGTGGCCAACGGGCAGATCGACTTCGCCGGCAACTACATCGCCAACATCCAGGGCAACTACCTGTCCAAGAGCACGGACAACCACACCTGGACCGGCAGCGCGCCGTTCTTCAGCGCGAACAACGTGGTCAGCCTGTTCCTGAACACCACCAAGGCGCCGCTGAACGACCCCAAGGTGCGCCAGGCGATCAGCTTCGGGATCAACCGCTCGCAGCTCAACGTGCAGGGCGAGACCGGCTACGAGCCGCCGGTCAACTCGACCAGCGGGCTGCTGCTGCCCAACCACCAGTCCTACCTGGACCCGTCGCTGGCGAACAACCTGCCCGCCACGGGGGACGCGGCCAAGGTGGCGTCCATCCTCAAGGCTGACGGTTACGCCAAGTCTGGCGGCAAGTGGGCCAAGAACGGGCAGACGATCAAGTTCTCGATCCAGGACCCGGTCCCGTACAGCGACTACTACACCGACGACCAGATCATCTCGCACCAGCTGAACGCCCTCGGCTTCGACACCACCGTGGACGGCATCGGCAACCCGACGGTGTGGGCGGGCAACGTCGCGAACGGCACTTTCGACGCCACCATCCACTGGAGCAACCAGGGCCCGAACCCGTACTTCATCTACGACAACTGGATGGACAGCTCGCTGGCCGCCAAGGTCGGCTCGCCGGCCGCGGGCGACTTCGGGCGCTACAACAACCCGCAGGCGCAGGCAGCACTGGCACAGTTCGCCGGCTCCGGTGACGCGGCCACCCAGAAGGCGGCCATCACCAAGCTGGAGAACATCATGACCACCGATGTCCCAGTCGTCCCGCTGCTCAACGGCGGCGCATGGGCCGAGGTCTCGACGAGGAACTACACCGGATGGCCGTCGGCCAGTGACCCGTACATGAACCCGGTGCCGAACACGCCGTACATCGAGTACACGATCCTGCACCTCACGCCGAAGTCCTGACCTTCCCAGGACCCGACGAAGGACCTTGATGACCACGTCTACAGAGGCGACGGCGGAGCGCAGCCGGGTGGCTGCGCTCCCCGTCGAGGAGAAGGTGCGCCTGCTGACCGGAGCGGACAGCTGGCGCACCTACGGTGCCGCCACCCTCGGCCTGCGCCCGATCGTCATGTCGGACGGGCCGGCCGGGGTGCGCGGCATCACCAAGGACGACCGGAATCCATCGGCCAGCATCCCCTGCCCGTCCGCGCTCGGGGCCACCTGGGACAGCGACCTCGTCCGCGAGGTCGCCGCCGCCATGGCCGTCGAGGCGCGGGACAAGGGCGTCGACGTCGTGCTGGCCCCGACGATCAACCTGATGCGGACCCCGCTCGGCGGCCGGGGGTTCGAGTGCTTCTCCGAAGACCCGGTGCTGTCGGCCCGGCTGGCCGTCGGGTACGTGCGCGGGCTGCGCGCGGGCGGGGTCGGCGCCGCGGTCAAGCATTACGTGGGCAACGACTCCGAGACGGAGCGGTGGACCTACGACGCGCGGATCTCCGAGACCGTGCTGCGTGAGGTGTACCTGGTGCCGTTCGAGGCGTGCGTGCGCGAGGCGGGCACCGCCATGGTGATGGCCGCCTACAACGAGGTCAACGGTGCACGGATGACCGAGCACGCCCGGCTGCTGCGCGACGTGCTCAAGGGCGAGTGGGGCTTCCCCGGCGCCGTCGTCTCGGACTGGGACGCGGCGCGGAGCACGGTGCCTGCCGCCCAGGCCGGCCTGGACCTGGTCATGCCAGGGCCGGACGGTCCCTGGGGGGAGGCCCTGATCCAGGCGGTCCGGGACGGGACAGTCGCCGAGGAAGTCATCGACGACAAGGTGCTCCGGCTGCTGGAAGTGGCCCGCCAGGTCGGGGCGCTCGCCCCGGCCGCTGGCGCGCCCGGCCCGCCGGGCGGCCCGGTGCACGGGGCCTTCGCCGCCGCCGGCCTGGCCGCCGTGGCCGACGGCGCCCGGCCGGGGCCGGCCGATCACGTGCTGCTGCGCCGGGTGGCGGCGGCCTCCTTCACGCTGCTGCGCAACGAGCGGGCCGCGCTGCCCATCGACCCGGCCGGGGCCGGCAGCATCGCGCTCATCGGCCCGAACGCCACCCACCCGGTGATCCAGGGGGGCGGCAGCGCCGCGGTGCACCCGGCCTTCGTCTCCACCCCGGCCGACGCGCTGCGGCAGGCGCTGGACGGCCACGCCCGCCTCACGGTCAGCCCCGGCTGCCACACGTGGGAGGCCGTCCCGGAGCCGCCCGCCGCGACGGTCACGGACCCGGTGACCGGGCAGCCGGGCGTCCGGCTGGAGTTCCGTGCCGCTGACGGCACGCTGCTCGGCAGCGAGCACCGGGCGGGCACCGTGTTCGCCTGGTGGGGCGACGGCCTGCCCGCCGGGATCGGCTGGGGGGAGCCCGGCACGGTCTCGGTGCTGGCCAGCTACACGCCGCAGCAGTCGGGGCCGCACGTGGTCGGGGCGGCCGGCGTGGGGCGGCTCAGGGTGACCGTGGACGGCGCGGTAGCCGCCCAGGGTGACACGCCCGTGCCCGACGACCCGGTGGAGACGATGACCCGCCCCGGCGAGATCACCGGCCAGGTGGAGTTCACCGCCGGCGAGCCCGCCGAGGTCCGGCTCGACTTCCTGCCCTCCGGTGAGGCCGAGGGGCCGCTCGCGGTCCGGCTGGGCATCGTGGCCACGCCGGACGAGGAAGCCGCGCTGGCCCAGGCGGTGGCGGCGGCCGCGGCGGCCGACGTCGCGGTGGTGGTGGTCGGCTCGGCCGAGACCACCGAGAGCGAGGGCTTCGACCGGCAGACACTCCGCCTGCCCGGCCGCCAGGACGAGCTCGTCGAGCGGGTGAGCGCGGCCAACCCGCGGACCGTGGTGGTGGTGAACGCGGGCATGCCGGTGCTCATGCCGTGGGCCGGCCAGGTCGCCGCCGTGCTGTACGCCTGGCTGCCCGGCCAGGCCATGGGCGATGCGCTGGCCGACGTGCTGTTCGGCCAGGCGGAGCCGGGCGGCCGGCTGCCGGTGACCATGCCCGCCGCGGAGGCGGACTGCCCGGTGCTGCACGCGGTGCCGCGGGACGGGCGGCTCAGCTACGACGAGGGCCTGCTCGTCGGCTACCGCGGGTATGACGCGGCGGGCACCGCCCCGCTGTTCCCGTTCGGCCACGGACTCGGCTACACGACGTGGGAGTACGAGTCACTGTCCGCCGCGGCCGCGCATGAGCCCGGCGCGGACCTCACCATAAGGGTGAGCGTGCGCAATACCGGTTCCCGGGCCGGGCGCGAGGTGGTCCAGGCGTACCTGGCCGGCCCCGCGGCTGAGCCGGGCCGCCCGGTGCGGGTGCTGGCCGCCTTCGGGACGGCCAGCGCGGGCCCCGGGGAGTCGGCCGAGCTGGCCCTCACCGTCCCGGCGCGGCTGTTCGCCCGCTACGACGAGCAGGCCGCGGGCTGGGCCTGGCCGTCCGGCGAGTTCACCCTCGGTGTCGGCCGCTCCTCCCGTGACCTCCGGCTCACCGCCCCGGTCACGGTCAGGTAGTCGTGCTGGCCCGGTCGGGCCCCCTCCCCCGCCCGGGCCAGCTCGCTGGCGAGGCGGGGCTCGCCGCAGGCGTGCCCCGCCTGAGCCAGCGATTCGCGGGGGGTTCAGGGGGCGTCCCCCGGGCAAACACCGCCCGGGTCAGCGGCGTTCCTCGGGGCGGTCGGGGCCGTCGGGGGGGCCGGCCGCGCTGTGGCGGCCCTCGCTGTGCTGGCTCTCCGGGATCGCGACCAGTTCCACCTCGTACCCGTCCCGGTCTTCCAGGTATGCGGCGTAGTGCTGCTCTCCCCCGGCGTACGGGTGGCGGTCAGCGAACAGCAGCCGCCAGCCGTGCAGCAGCGCCTCGCCCACCATCTGGTCCAGGGTGGCCCGGTCGGTGACGTGGAAGGCCACATGGTTCAGGCCGGGCCGGTGCCGGTCATGCCGGAAGGCGCTGCGCGCCGGTGACTGCTCCAGCACGATGTAGGTGTCCCCGGACCGCCAGCTCGTGCCTTCCGGCCACTGCTGGTAGATCTCGTAGCCGAGCGCGCCGAGCAGCCAGCCCCAGGTGTGCTCGGCCTGGCTCAGGTCAGGCACCCAGAGTTCCAGATGGTGCAGCATCCCCATAGCCGGCTTCATGCCGACAGCATGCCCCACGGCGGGCTTTCCTCGCGGGTTACCGGCCAGGACTCCTCAGGGCAGGTGCTCGACCTGCTGCTGCAGCCGGTTCATCCCCGTCAGCCACCGGTCCGGGTCGCCGGCCCGGCGGGCGTACATCCCCGCCACCTCCGGGTGCGGCAGGATGAGGAACCGCCCGTCGGCCAGGCTGGCCATCACCGCGTCGGCCACCTCCTCGGGGCCGATTGCCGCCTCGCCGAGCAGGGCCTGCCCGGCCGGCCCGGCCGCGTCCAGCAGCGGCGTCCGCACCCCCTGGGGGCAGAGCGCCTGCACGGTGATGCCGCGGTGGGAGTAGCTGGCCGCCAGCCACTCCGCGAAGGCCAGCGCGGCGTGCTTGGTCACCGAGTACGGCGCCGAGCCGAGCATGGTGAGCAGCCCGGCCGCGGAGACCGTGCAGATCAGGTGGCCCTGGCCGCGGTCCAGCCACGGCCCGAGCAGCAGCCGGGCCGCCCGGACGTGCGCCATCACGTTGACCTGCCAGCAGTCCTCCCAGTCCAGCTCGCTGGCGTCGGCCCCGCCTTCCCGGGCGATCCCCGCGTTGGCGCAGTAGAGGTCGATGCCGCCGAGCAGGGCCGAGGCGTCACTGATCAGGCCGGCGACGCCTGCCGCGCTGGCCGCGTCCCCGCCCAGCGGGGTGGCGCCGCACGACGCCGCGACGGCCTCGGCGGCCGCCGGGTCAATGTCGTTCACCACGACCCGGGCGCCCTCGGCGGCGAACCGGCGGGCCAGCGCGGCGCCGATGCCGCTGCCCGCGCCGGTGACCACGACCCCGGCGCCGCCGACCGACCTCACTGGGAACCGCCGGCCGGGGCCGGGGGCAGGTCGGCCAGGGCGGCCAGGGTGGACCGGTGCCAGTCCGGCGTGCCGAGCGCGATCGAGGTGCTCTTGGCCCGCTTCAGGTACAGGTGCGCCGGGTGCTCCCAGGTGAAGCCGATGCCCCCGTGCAGCTGGACGCATTCCTGGGCGGCCAGCGCCGCGGCATCGCCGCAGGCCGCCTTGGCCAGGGCCACCGCGACGGGGGCATCCGGGTCGCCGCCGGACAGGCAGGCCGCCGCGTAGCGGCTGGCCGCCCGGGCCTGGCTGATGGCCACCCACAGGTCGGCGAGCCGGTGCTTGAGGGCCTGGAACGAGCCCACCGGCCGGGCGAACTGGTACCGCTCCTTGAGGTAGGCGACGGTCAGCTCGAGGCACCGCTCGGCCAGGCCCAGCTGCTCGGCCGCGAGCATGGCCGCCCCGGCGGCCAGGGCGGCCGCCACGGCGCGCGAGGCTCCGGGGCCGGTCACCAGCGGCCGCGCGGGCACCCGGTCCAGCGCCAGGTCGGCCAGCTGGCGGGTCTGGTCCAGCGACACCACCGGGGTCATGGTCAGCCCCGGCGCACCGGCCTCGACCACGTACAGCCCGGCTGGGACCCCGTCCGCGGGCACCAGCAGGACCGAGGCGGGCAGCGCATCGGCCACCCCGGTCACGGTGCCGGACAGCCGGGTCAGGCCGGCCGGGTCGCCCGGCTCGGGGCCCACCACCCGGATCCCGCCGGGCAGGCCCCCGGACCCGGCCGGGACCGGCCGGGTGGCGAAGGGCACGGCCAGCGTGGCGGTCAGCTCGCCGGAGGCCAGGCCGCCGAGCAGCGCGCCGTCACCGGCGCTCAGCGCCGCCACGGTGGCCAGGACCGCGCTGCCCAGGTACGGGACCGGCGCCACCGCCCGGCCCGCCTCCTCGGCGACCACGGCCATCTCCTGGTAGCCCGCGCCGGCGCCGCCCGCGCTTTCCGGGATCAGCAGGCCGGCGCAGCCGACCTCGGCGGCGAGCACCTGCCACAGCCCGGTGTCGTAGGTCTGGCTGGTCTCCGTCCGGGCCAGGACCGCGGGCCAGTCGCTGCGCTGCTGGAGCAGCGAGCGGAGGGCGCCGCGCAGGTCCTCCTCGGCCTCGCCGTAGAGCAGGCTGGGCAGGCCGCGGTCCGCGGCCGGGGCGGGGGCGCGCTCGGTTGAAGTGCTCACCGTGCCTCCTCAGACGTTCGCGCCATCCGGCAGGAAAGGCCCCACCGGCCGCTCGCCCGGGCCGGACGGCCCGGGCTCGCGGGCCGGTACCGGACGGCGCTCACCGGGGCAGGTCCTTCCAGGGCACGCGGGTGTCGGTGCGGGGCTCGGCGGGCAGGCCGAGAACCCGCTCGGCGATGATGTTGCGCAGGATCTCCGAGGTGCCGCCCTCAATGGAGTTGCCCCGGGACCGCAGGTAGCGGTAGCCGACGTCACGGCCGTAGAAGTTGACGGCGCCGGAGCGGCGCATCGTCCAGTCGTCGTAGCGCAGCCCGCCGGCCGCCGCCAGCTCGGCCTCGAACGCGGTGATCTCCTGGTTGAGCCGGGCGAAGACCAGCTTGGCCGCTGATCCCTCCGGGCCGGGGTGCCCCGCGGCCAGCTGCTGGCGCAGCCGCTCGGAGGCCAGCCGGGCTACCTCCGCGTCGGCCCACAGCCGCAGCATCCGGTCGTGCAGGCCGGGGGTGCGCAGCTCGGGGTGCTCCCGCCAGGTCCGCACGGCCGGCCCGATCATCCCGCCCTCGCGGGGCACCGGGGTGCCGCCGATGGATACCCGCTCGTTCATCAGCGTGCCCTGGGCGACCCGCCAGCCCTCGCCCACCGCGCCGATCCGGTCGGTGTCGGGGATCACCACCCCGGTCAGGAACACCTCGTTGAACTCGGCCTCACCGGTGAGCTGGCGCAGCGGCCGGACCTCCACCCCGGCGGCGGTCATGTCGCAGCCGAAGTAGCTCAGCCCGGCGTGCTTGGGCACGTCCGGGTCGGTGCGGGCGAGCAGCAGGCCCCACTGGGCGTGGTGCGCCACGGACGTCCACACCTTCTGCCCGTTGACCACCCACTGCCCGCCGCCCGGGCCGTCCTGGCGCACCGCGCGGGTGCCCAGGCCGGCCAGGTCGCTGCCCGCGCCCGGCTCGCTGAACAGCTGGCACCAGATCTCCTCACCCGTCCACAGCGGGCGCAGCCAGCGCACTTTCTGTTCTTCATTCCCGAACGCCAGAATCGTGGGCGCGGCCATGCCCAGGCCGATCGGGTTGCGCTCCGGCTGGTTGGCCGGGGCGCCAGCCGCGGCGAACTCGGCGTCCACCGCGGGTTGCAGCGCCCGGGGCAGGCCCTGCCCGCCCAGGCCGCGCGGGTAGTGCACAGCCGCCAGGCCCGCGTCGAACCGGGCCCGCAGGAATTCCAGCCGGGGCATCCGGGCCGGGTCGTGGCTGGCCAGGAACGCACGGACCCGCTCATGGAGCGGGCCCGCGCTGGCCGGGGTTGCGTCCTGATCGACTGTCAATTAAGCGGCCCGCCAGCCACGTAGATGACCTGGCCGGATACATACCCCGCTCCGTCGCTGGCCAGGTAGGAGATGGTGTGCGCGACATCCTCGGGCTGGCCGACCCGGCCGACCGAGATCTGCTTGGCCGCCATCGCCTGGAAGTCCTCGAAGCTCATCTTCACCCGGGCCGCGGTCGCCGCGGTCATGTCGGTGACGATGAACCCCGGCGCGACCGCGTTCGCGGTGATCGAGTACCGGCCCAGCTCCTTGGCCAGGGTCTTGGTGAAGCCCTGCATGCCCGCCTTGGCCGCGGAGTAGTTCGCCTGGCCGCGGTTACCCAGCGCCGAGCTGGAGGACAGGTTGATGATCCGGCCGTAGTTCGCCTCCACCATGTGCTTCTGGGCCGCCTTGGTCATCAGGAAGGCACCGCGCAGGTGCACGCCCAGGACCAGGTCCCAGTCCTCCACGGACATCTTGAACAGCAGGTTGTCCCGCAGGATCCCGGCGTTGTTCACCAGTACCGTGGGCGGCCCGAGCTCGGTGGCGACGGCGTCAACGGCCGCCTGCACCTGGTCCTCCTGGCTCACGTCGGCGCCGACCGCAAGGGCCCGGCCGCCAGCGGATTCGATCGCCTGCACTGTGTCCTTGCAGGAGTCCACGTCCAGGTCAAGCACGCCGACAGCCATCCCGTCCGCGGCGAGCCGCTTGGCGACGGCGGCACCGATCCCGCGGGCGGCGCCGGTGACGATGGCGACCCGTTGCTGATTTTCTGGCATGTCAGTCACTCCTGTTCTTTCGAGCTAGTCAGTCCTACCCGTGACCGTGCCACCTGCGGGGAGCCGTTCACCAGGGCCGGAAGGCCCCGCTTGGCAGCCAATCGGCACGCCACCGCGGCAGCCAGTCACCGGGGCAGCCTGGTGCCGGGTCACCCGGCGGCCTCCCTCTCGGCCCGGTAACGGCGCAGTTCCCGCCGGGCCAGCGAGCGCTTGTGCACCTCGTCGGGCCCGTCCGCGAAACGCAGCGAGCGGGCGTTGGCCCACAGGAAGGCGAGCGGGAAGTCCTGGCTGACCCCGGCCGCGCCGTGCGCCTGGATGGCCTTGTCGATCACCCACTCGGCCATGGCCGGCGTGACGATCTTGATGGCCTGGATCTCGGTGTGCGCGCCCTTGTTCCCGGCCGTGTCCATCAGCCAGGCGGTCTTGAGCACCAGCAGGCGGGCCTGCTCGATCCGCACCCGGGACTCGGCCACCCAGCCCTGCACCACGCCCTGGTCGGCGAGCGGCCCGCCGAACGCGGTCCGGGTGCTGACCCGCTGGCACATCAGCTCCAGGGCCCGCTCGGACGCGCCGATCAGCCGCATGCAGTGGTGGATCCGGCCCGGGCCGAGCCGGGCCTGGGCGATGCCGAAGCCGTCGCCCTCCTCGCCGATCAGGTTGGCCGCGGGCACCCTGACGTCGGTGAACTGCACCTCGGCGTGCCCGCCGTGCGGCGCGTCGTCGTACCCGAACAGGGTGATGCCCCGGCGGACCTCCACGCCGGGGGTGTCCCGGGGCACCAGGATCATCGACTGCTGCCGGTGCCGGTCCCCGTCCCAGGCCGTCCGGCCCATCACGATGAAGATCTCGCACTCCGGGTTCATCGCCCCGGAGGACCACCACTTCCGCCCGTTGATGACGTACTCGTCCCCGGACCGCTCGATCCGGGTTGTGATGTTGGTCGCATCCGAGGACGCCACGTCCGGCTCGGTCATGCAGAAGGCCGACCGGATCTGCCCGGCCAGCAGCGGCCGCAGCCAGCGTTCCCGCTGCTCAGCGGAGCCGAACTCGGCCAGCAGCTCCATGTTCCCGGTGTCCGGGGCGGCGCAGTTGAGCGCCTCCGGGGCCAGTGCGGGGCTGCGCCCGGTGATCTCGGCCAGCGGCGCGTACTGCAGGTTGGTCAGCCCCGCGCCCTCCGGGTGGTGAGCCAGGAACAGGTTCCAGAGCCCGCGCGAGCGGGCTTCGGCCTTGAGCTCGGCGATCACCGCGGGACGCCCCCACGGGGCCCCGGCCTGCCGGTTCTCCGCCACCTGCGCGGCGAAACGCGGCTCGGCCGGGTACACGCATTCGTCCATGAACGCGAGGAGGCGCTTGCGGAAGTCCTCCGTGCGCTCGTCATACCCGAAGTCCATCAGGCCCTCCAGAGGGTGCGCTGATGACTCTACCTACTGCCCGGTAGGCCGATCTAGCGGCCAGGCGTCCCGCTGATCCGGCGGAACACGTAGACGTCGTTGTCCACGAAGACCTGCCGGTAGACCGCGCCCTGGTGGCGCTGCTCGACGAAGGCGAGCGGGCTGGCCGGGGCCGGGCTCCAGCCGCTGTCGCTCTCGTCGAACACGATCCACTGCGGCGCCGGGTTGCCGGCCGTGCCGATCCACCAGGTGTCGTCCCGTGCGGCCAGCGGGGCGATCATGGTCAGGGTGGCCTCGACCGTGGTGCCGGGAGGCACCCGGGCCATCGCCGCGTCCTCCGCCTGGACGTGCAGCCCGATCTGGTACGTGGCCGGCTGCCACACGTCCTGCAGCGGGAACTCCGGGGCGATGAGCACGGCGAGCGCCACCATGAGGGCCGGGGCGGCCCGGGTGGCGGCCACGGCCACCCACCGCCGGTCGCTGCCCGCCCGGGCCCGGGCCAGCACGTCGATCGCGGCCAGGAAGACGATGGGCATCACGGTGGCGTTGTAATGGAAGCCAGAGCCCCAGTACGAACTGTTGGTTGATACGAAACGAAGCGCGAGGCTGGGCAGTGCCACCGCCGCCACCGGGGAGCCCAGGGCGAGGAACCCCACCGGCAGGCAGATCAGCAGCGTGGTGCGCAGTTTCGCGACCCAGGAGACGCCGAACTGGCTGAGCGCTGAGGTCACCGTGGAGTGCGCAGCCCCGGGGCGCAGCGTCCCGCCGTCGGTCCAGTACGGGTACTGATGGGCCGCGTTGAAGTGCGGGATGATCACCGCGATGGCCAGTACCGACCAGGCCAGCCCCCAGATGACCAGCACCAGCCCGCCCCGCACCGGGCTGTCCGCCCAGCCCAGCCACCCGGCCCGCCGCCCCGCCGCGCCGGTTTCCCCGGCCTCCCGGCTGCTGCCGCCCGCCCGGCCCGCTGCCGCCAGCCCGCCCCGGCGAGGATCATCACGATGCCCAGGGCGGCCACGGTGAATCCCTGGTCCTCCTTCACGAAGACCAGCGGCAGCGCCCAGAGCACGGCGGGCCGGATCCGCCCGCGCACCAGGGCCGACAGCGAGAAGGCAAGCAGCGGGACGGCGAACGCGATCTCGTGGAAGTCGAAGTCGACCATCTGCGCCAGGCCCCAGGAGAGCCCGTAGGCCGCGCCGATGGCCCACCCGGCGCCCCGGCCGAGCGTGGCCGCGGCGGCCCGGCTCACCGGGATCACCGAGACCGCGGTGAGCAGCGCCTGGGCTGCCAGCAGCGTGGCCGGGCTGGGGAAGACCAGGAAGAACGGGACGATGAGCGCCACGATCGGCTGGAAATGGTCGCCGAGCAGGTTGAACCCGGAACCGTGGATGTTGACCACCGGGGCCCGCAGGTGGGCCAGCTGGCGCACGTACTCGGTGAAGATGCCCAGGTCCCAGGATCCCGGCGCCAGGCGCAGGTAGCGGGACAGCGAGATGATCAGGTAGGCGGCGAGCATCACGGCCGCGATCAGCCAGGGCACCCAGTCGGGCCGCGGCCGGGCAGGCCGGGCTGCCGCCGGCCCGGGCGCCGCCGCGGCGCCGGATCCCGGCTCGGGCCGGTTACCGCCGGTCCTGATCATGCGCCACCGCTGCCCCTCCGCCGCACCGCCTGGTCGCCTCTGCGCAGCCTAACCTGCCGGGGCGGGGCCAGATGAAAGTTTCACGGCCTGGCGCCCGGCGCGCAGCACCGCGAGGCGGCGGCTAGGGCGTGTTTCAAAAGTTAGCTGAGGGACCAGAAGCGATCTTGAGCTGCCCGCGTGTCGGTCAGCTGTGACGGAAGAGGTCTCCGGTAGATGAGTCAACGACCAAGAAGACCATCTGCACGGAGACCTCGTGGCCACCTTAGCGGTGAGCAGGCGGGCGGACCTGACGGACGCGCAGTGGGCGGTGCTGGAGCCGCTGCTGCCCAGCGGCCGGAAGCCCGGCCGCCCGCCGACATGGACAAAACGGCAGCTCATCGACGGGATCCGGTGGCGGGCCCGGACCGGTTCGCCGTGGCGGGATGTGCCGCCTGCCTACGGGCCCTGGCAGACGGTGTACGGGTTGTTCCGGCGCTGGCAGCGCAATGGCACCTGGCGGCAGATCCTGACGTCGTTGCAGGCCCGGGCGGACGCGGCCGGGCTGATCACCTGGGACGTGTCCGTGGATTCCACGATCGCGCGGGCGCACCAGCACGCGGCCGGTGCACGGAAAAGGGGGATCTGCAGGCCGAGCCGCCCGGCGGGGTGGATACCGAGCCGGATGATCATGGGCTGGGCCGGTCCCGCGGCGGGTTCACCAGCAAAGTGCACCTGGCCTGCGAGCAAGGCCAGAAACCACTGGCCATCCTCATCACCGCCGGGCAGCGGGGTGACAGCCCTCAGTTCCAGCCTGTCCTGGAGCGCATCCGTGTTCCCCGGCCCGGCCGGGGCCGGCCACGGACCCGCCCGCGGCGGGTGCTGGCCGACAAGGCCTACGGCTCCCGCGGGAACCGCTCTTACCTGCGCCGGCGCGGGATCCGGTGCACCATCCCGGACAAAGCCGACCAGACCCGCAACCGCAAAAACAAGGGCCGGGCAGGCGGCCGCCCGCCCGCCTTCGACCCCGAACGCTACAAGGACCGGCACGCGGTGGAATGCGGCATCGGCCGACTCAAGCGCAACCGGGCCGTGGCCACCCGCTACGACAAGCTCGCCGTCCGCTACGAAGCCACCGTCCACATCGCCGCGATCAACGAGTGGCTCCGCCCCTACTTATGAAACACGCCCTAGGTGAGCAGCAGGCGGCCGATCCGGCGGCCGGCGATGACCAGGCCGGCCAGGCCCATCACCGCCAGGTAGGCGGCGTGCGCGAGCAGTCCCGGGCCGACCTCGCCCAGGGTGAGGCCGCGCAGCAGGACGACGCTCTGGTACAGCGGCGTGCACTCCACCACGACCTGCAGCGCCCCCGGGTACACCGACAGCGGGTAGAACGTGGTGGAGAACAGGAACATCGGCAGCGTCGCCACCGTGACGAACTCGAAGTCCTGCCAGCTGCGCATGTAGGTGGTGGCGGCCATGCCGGCCGCGGCGAAGGCGAACCCGGTCAGCACCGCGGCGGGCAGCGCGGCCAGCGCCCATGCCGAGTGGATCAGCCCCAGGACCAGCATGACCACCAGGAAGGCCACCGCGTACAGGCCGCCGCGCAGCAGCGCCCAGCTGATCTCCCCCAGGGCCACGTCAGTGGCGCGCATCGGGGTGGCCAGCGCGGCGTCGTAGAACTTCTCGTACTTGAGCCGGAAGAACACGTTGAACGTGGAGTCGAACAGCGCCCCGTTCATCGAGGCGCTGGCCAGCAGGGCAGGCGCCACGAACGCCGCGTAGCTGATCCCGTTCACCTGGCCGACCAGCCGGCCCAGCCCGACGCCGATGGACAGCAGGTAGAACAGCGGCTCGGCCACGCCGGAGACCAGCACCAGCCAGGTGTGCCGGTACACCAGCGCATGCCGTTCCACCAGGTGGAGGCCGCCGCGGCCGCCCAGGGCCCCGCGGGCCCGGGCCCGCAGGTGCCGCCAGGGCACCACCCGGAGAGCGGTGCTAGCCCGGGGGGGCGACCCCCCGGAACCCCCCGCCATGCGCTGGCTCGGAGGGGACACGCCTTCGGCGCGCCCCGCCTCGCCAGCGCTCCTAGACATAGAGCCGCCTGCGGTAGCTCCGGTTCCCCCAGGCCAGGCCCGCGGCGGCCAGCGCGACCAGGTAACCGAGGTGCTCCGCGGCCTGCGCGGGGGTGGCCACCCCGAGCAGCAGCGCCCGGCACAGCGCCACCCCGTGCCACAGCGGGGTCAGGTAGGCCACCGGCTGCAGCCAGCCGGGGAGCTGGGTGACCGGGAAGAAGGTGCCGGAGAAGAGGAACAGCGGAATCAGCCCGAACCGGTAGATAACCGACAGCGAGGTGTCCTTGGTCCGGGTCACCGCCCAGGCCTCCACCGGGGTGGCGAAGGCGATCCCGGTGAGCACCGCGACGGGCAGCGCCGCCACCGCCCAGGGAGAGCGGATGGCGCCGAACGCCGCCGCCACGGCGAGGAACACGGCGCAGTTCATCGTCAGCCGCATCGTGACGAACAGCAGGTGCCCGTGGAACAGGTCGGCCGGCCGCAGCGGTGAGGCGCTGGCCGCCTGGTAGGTCTTGTTCCACTTGACCGAGCCGAACACCGGGTAGGTGCACTCCCCCACCGCGGTCTGCATCGCGGTCGCCGCGAGCAGCCCGGGTGCGAGGAAGACCAGGTAGCTCACGCCGCCGAGCCGGGCGGTGCCGTGCGCGTCCACCAGTTTGCCCAGGCCCAGCCCCATGGCGCCCAGGTACAGCAGCGGGCTCAGCACGCTGGAGTAGATGGAGCCGCGCCAGGTCCGCCGGTAGTCGGTCAGCCAGAACCGCAGCTGCCGGACGGCCGGGAACCGCAGCAGCCCCGGGACCGGGGCCGGGGTGGTCGCCATCAGTCCTCCAGCCGCCGCCCGGTCAGCCGCAGGAACACGTCCTCCAGCGTGCTGCGCCGGACCAGCGAGGTGAGCGGCTCCACGCCGAGGCGGCGGACCGCGCTGAGCGCCGCGTCCCCGTCCGCGACGTACAGCAGCACCCGGTCCGCGAGCACCTCCCGGCGCTGGGCCGGGACGGTGGCCAGCTTCTCCGCGGCGGTCTCGTGCACGGCCGGGTCGAACCGCAGTTCGAGCACTTCAGGGGTGGAGTACCGGCCGATCAGCTCGGGCGGCGAGCCTTCCGCGGCGATCTTCCCCCGGTCCATCACCACCAGCCGGTCGCACAGCTGCTCGGCCTCGTCCATGTAGTGCGTGGTCAGCACGAGCGTCACCCCCTGCCGCTTCAGCCGGAACAGCCGGTCCCAGACCGCGTGCCGGGCCTGCGGGTCCAGCCCGGTGGTCGGCTCGTCCAGCAGCAGCACCTCGGGCTCGTTGATCAGCGAGCGGGCGATGGTGAGGCGGCGTTTCATCCCGCCGGAGAGCGGCTCCACCCGGTCGTCCTGCCGGTCGGTCAGCTGGACGAAGTCCAGCAGCCGGGCCGAGCGCTCCCGGATCACCGCCCGGGACAGGCCGAAGTAACGGCCGTAGACGAGCAGGTTCTCCCGGACGGTGAGCTCCACGTCCAGGGTGTCCTCCTGGGGTACCACGCCGAGCCGGGCCCGGATGGACGGCCCGTCGGCGACCGGGTCCAGGCCGAGGATGCGCAGCTCACCAGCGGTGGGCGGGGACACGCAGCCAATCATCCGCATGGTGGAGGACTTGCCAGCGCCGTTGGGCCCCAGGAAGCCGAACGCCTCGCCCCGGCTCAGCTCGAAGTCGATGCCGTCCACCGCGGTGAAATTTCCGAACCGCTTGGTGAGCCCGCGCGCACGGATCAGGGCGTCTGCAGCAGGCACCCATGCGACACTACCGGGGCGCGCCGTCGATTCCGAACGGGTATTTTCCCACCTCTTGACCGATGGATCCGGGAGCTGAGGCCACGCGGGGGTAGGGAGGCCGGTACTGTCACATTGAGCGCGCGTCGCCGTGCGCATTCGTTGAGCCCCCATGGACCCTGTGAGAGGAAGACGGCCCAGTGGGATTGACTCGCAGGCTTTATGAGCGGTTCTACACGCTCATCCATGAGGTAGCCAAGTTCGGCATCGTCGGTGGCTTCGCGTTCCTGGTCACCGAGGTCGGCACCAACGTGCTGCACTTCGACATGCATCTCGGCCCCATCAGCGCGAACGTGATCGCGACCATCGTCGCGACGTTCGTGTCCTACCTGGGCAACCGGTTCTGGACCTTCCGGCACCGCACCGGGATGAGCAACGTGGCCGGCGAGTATGGCCTGTTCTTCCTGCTCAACGCCATCGGGCTGGTCATCCAGCTGGCCTGCATCGGGTTCACGTACTACGTGCTGGGCCTGAACGACAAGCTGTCGTACAACGTGGCGCTGTTCGTCGGGATCGTGCTCGGCACGCTGTTCCGGTTCTGGGCCTACCGCAAGTGGGTGTGGCGGGCGCACCCGGGACAGCCTGAGGTGCCCTCGGACGGCCCCATCCCGGTCGTCCCGTCGCCCGACCACGCCGGCTACCCCGAGATGGGGCTGGCCAGCAGCACTGAGCCGGGCCGGGCGCATGGCGGCGGCCGGCACGCGGCGCCCGGGCGCGGCGCGGGGCCGATGTCCCGCCAGGCCCATGACATGACGATGCCCGGGGCGCCCCGCAGCGGCCGCTGACCGCCACCCGGGCCCGCCGCTTGACGAAGGCCGGGCCCGGTCGCGTCATGGTGGCTGATCGCCGCTTACGGCCCAGGCTTGACGAAGGCCGGCTGCCACGCAAGGGGCGTTGAGCATGCGAAGGGGCGGGCGCGCGGCGGGCCAGCCGCCGGCCTGCTAGCCGGTGCAGCCGGTGCCGCGCCCGCCGACCAGGTGCAGCGGGCGGGCGAACGCGGTGGCCGCCTGCCCCGCGCTGATCTTCCCCGTCGCCACGAGGCGGTACAGCACGTGCGCCTCGCGCGCCCGGCCCTGGGCGTAGTGCGCGATCGGGTCGTCGGTGGACGGGGCCTGGACCAGGCCGGCCAGCGTGGCGGCCTCGGGCAGGGTCAGGCCCGCCGGGACGGTGCCGAAGTAGCCGCAACTCGCCGCGCGCAGCCCGTAGTACCCGTGACCGAAGTAGGCCACGTCGGAGTACATCCGCAGGATCTGCGCCTTGCTGTAGCTCACGTCCAGCTTGATGCCCAGGATCACCTGCTCGCCCTGGGCCCGCAGCCCGGACTCCCCCGGCGTGTAGAGCATCTTGGCCAGCTGCTGGTACAGGGTGGCGCCGCCCTGGTCCCCGTGCCGGGTGATGGTGGCCTCCACCACCCGGGCGATGGCGAACACGTCGATGCCCGGCTCGGAGTAGAACCGGTGGTCCTCCGTGGCCACCAGCGACTCGGCGAACAGGGCCGGCACCGGCGGGCCCGGGTACGCCGCGTGGTGCGCGCGGTCGAAGGCACGGGATAGCGCCGGGGCATTGGACACCGACGGGGTGATCACCAGCAGCACGCCGAACGCCACGACGGCCAGCACGGCCAGCACGACCAGCACACCGGCCAGGCGGCGCAGCCGGCGCCAGCGGCGGCGCCGGGGCCGGGGCGGCGGGTACCCGCCCGCGGGACCGTAGGGATCCCCGCCGTACGGGCCGCCGTAGGGACCCTGGCCGGCCTGCGGCTCAGCCGGGGCGGAGCCGAACGGCAGCGGCACGGTCGGCGGGTCGAAGCCGAACTGGGCCGCCCGCGGGTCAGCCGCACCGCCCTCCCAGGCCGGTCCCGTCATTCCTGGCGCTCCGTCTTGTCCGAGGCAGTACCGACTGGGCGCCAGCCGGCACTGCGGCAGTACCCGTTCAGTTAACGAAGAATCATGAGACTTGGTGCCCTTGTTCCCGGGCGGGCCGGGCCAGCGCGGCCGCGGGCGGCGCGCGGGCGGCGGCCGGAGTTCCGGGCCGCCCAGGGCAGTCAGGGCTACGCTACCTGCCGTCATGGATCACTCACGATGAGTATCCAACCAGGGGGTAGAGGAATGCGACATCTAACCAGGGTGCTGGCCGGGCTCGTGACGGCGGGCGCGGCAGTGTTCCCGCTGGCCGGGGCGAGCGCGGCGACCGCGGCCTACGGCGCCGGCAGCAAGGTCTACGTGTCACCGCGCGGCTTTGCCCGGGGCGGCGACACCTCGTGCCAGACGGCCCAGTTCGCCAGCATCAACAAGGCCATCGGTGCCGTCCGGTCCGGCGGCACCGTCATCGTCTGCCCGGGCACCTACCGCACCCAGGCGGTCGTGACCAAGCCACTGTCCCTGATCGGGCGCGGCGCCCGGATCGACGCCCGGGGCCAGAAGCCGGTGAGCAAGAAACTGCCCGGCAGCAGCGGCGTCGTGGTGTACGGCACCCGGAACGTGGCGGTGGAGGGGTTCACCATCGTGCACGCCGGCTTCGACGCCATCCTGGTCGGGCGCAGCCGCCACGTCCTGGTCTCCCGCAACGTGCTGATGCACAACGGGGACGTGGGCGTGGACTTCAACGGCACCGCCGACGCCCTGGCCACGCACAACATCTCCGAGTTCAACAAGGGCGGCGGCTTCCTGATCGCGGACGACCTGGGCCCGGCCCACTTTGACGAGGTGGCCTGGAACATCGCGCGGTACAACCCGGGCGGCTGCGGGGTCATCATCGCGGGCCACTCCACCGCCGGGGTGTGGGACAACCAGGTCTCGCACAACATCATCGAGTTCAACGGGCTGAGCCGTAAGTCCCCGGGGGCCGGCGTGGTCATCGCCAGCGAGGTCCCGCACGAGCGGGTGTCCGGGAACGGCGTGCTGGACAACGTGATCCGCGGCAACGGGCTGTCCGGGGTGACCATCCACGCCCACATGGCCAACCAGAACCTGAACGACAACCTGATCATGGGCAACGTCATCGGCACCAACAACCTGCGTGGCGACCCCATCGGGCTCGCGCCGCCGGTCACCGCCGTCCCTGACCACCACGCCACCGGGATCCTGGTCGGCAGCTCCTCCGTCATCCGGGTGTTCATCCGCGGCAACTACATCCATGACAACTGGTTCGGCATCTACCTGAACGGGCGCATCCACGCCCACATCACCGGCAACCGGTTCCACCGGGTCAGGGTCCACGTCAAGGTGGCCTGACTTCCCGCACCACCTGGCCGGGGAGCGCCGCCGGCGGCGCTCCCCGGCGGCCCGGCCAGGCAGGGCCCGGGCGGGTTAGCGGGGTCGCGGCAGTGGGCATACACCCGGTGGTCTCCCGGTTGAGCTGGACGTGCAGCCATGAGGAAATGGTTCCTCAGGCCTGCCGCGCACGTGCCGTCAGCCAGCCCGGATCTTCACCAGGAGCGCCGCATGGAAGTCAAGGAACTCGGTCACCTCGTCCTCTACGTGCGTAACCTCGACCGTTCCGCGGCTTTCTACCGGGACGTGCTCGGCTGGCGCCAGATCATGGGAGGCCCCGGGGATGCGCCCCTGCCGTTCCGGGCGGCGGCGTTCTCGGCACCGTCGGGGCGGACCCACCACGAGCTGCTGCTGATCGAAGTCGGGGAGGACGCGGCCGGCCTCCCGCCGGGGCGGCGGGTCGGCCTGTACCACTTCGGGCTCAAGGTAGGTGACAGCGACGACGAACTGCGTGAGGCCCTGGCCGCCCTGGAGACCCACCAGGTCAACGTGGTGGGCGCCAGCGATCACACCGTGACGCACAGCCTGTACATCACCGACCCGGACGGCAACGAGATCGAGCTGTACGTGGACGTCCCCGGCGTGGACTGGCGCAGCGACCCGGCCCTGATCGCGGCCCCCATCCGCCCCCTCAAGCTCTGAGGGGGCGCCAGGCTATAGGCGGGCCGTGAGGCGGGCGGGCTTCGGCCGGCCTCACATCCCCGCCGTGGTCCCGCGCGGCGTGCGGGCCACGCTCATGTGCGCGGGGCCCGAGGCTCGCCGGAGCATGAAAGACCCGATGATCTCCAGCAAGCCCATGATCACGAACCACATGCCGAGCAGCACGGCGAGCACGGTGACCGACGAGATCGGGGCGGCGACGACCACGATCCCGGCGATCAGGCTCACCACGCCGAAGAAGATCCACCAGACCCGGCCCTCCCCCGGGCCGCCCGCCAGACCCGCGATCAGCGAGGCGACGCCCTGGATGATCCAGTCAATGCCGATCAGCAGCCCGATCAGGGCCAGCGTGAGGTCCAGGTGGCGGATAAGCACCACGCCGGCCACCACGAACACCAGGCCGGCGATGCCGAGCCAGACCCGGTGAGGTTCGGCCGCGTCGAACACCCGGATCAAGTGGAAGAGCCCGGAGATGATCAGCAGGACCCCCAGCAGCACGGCGATGACCGTGAGCGAGCCGGTGGGGTGGAAGGTCACAACCAGCCCGAGTATGAAGGTCAGGACCCCGACGGCCATCGTCGCCTGCCAGGTCCGGGCCAGTAGCGTCCGCTGCCACCTTTCGCCGTCGAGGTCGCCGCGGGAGTCCTGTGGACGGGTTCGTTCCGGTTGCATCTGCTCACCCTCTTGCCGCGGCCGTTGCCGGTCATCGGGATACGCCCTTTGCCATAGGCATACCCAGGGTGCGGCGCGGGCACCGTGCCGCTCTGGCGCGGCGGCTCCGCCCCGGGCGGGGTGCGGGTTCTCCCCCGGCGGGGCCGGGCACAGCGGTGAAGTGGAGGGCCGGAATCCTGTAGGCTGACCCGTGGCAACGGGACGTGGCGCAGTTTGGCAGCGCACTTGACTGGGGGTCAAGGGGTCGCCGGTTCAAATCCGGCCGTCCCGACCATTGCGTAGCAGGTCAGAGGCCACTTTGCCGAGTCGGCGAGGTGGCCTCAAGATCTGTTGACCGCACGTTGACCGCAGGTTTTGGCGGCATCCTGCGGCATATCGCGTTCACTAAAATGTGGCGGACGTCACATCCCGGCAGAATGCCAGTGAACAGATGGCACTCCCGCGTGGCGTCCCTCCGCGTCCATCCCATCCGCCACGACCAGGCCAGGGAACTCGGCGCCTTCGCCAACCCCAAGACCGCGCACGCCGCAAGAACTCCGCCATCGGCTATGTGGGCCAGGTACCGGAACTTGACAGTCACCCGGACGAGGCAGCCCGAGGCAGCCCGAGGTGGCACACGTCGCTCCCAAACGGATTTCCCGTCATCCCCTGACACCTGCCCAGCTAGGGCGTGTTTCAAAAGTTAGCTGAGGGACCAGAAGCGATTTTGAGTTGGCCGCGTGTCGGTCAGCCGTGACGGAAGAGGTCTCCGGTAGATGAGTCAACGACCAAGAAGACCATCTGCACGGAGACCTCGTGGCCACCTTAGCGGTGAGCAGGCGGGCGGACCTGACGGACGCGCAGTGGGCGGTGCTGGAGCCGCTGCTGCCCAGCGGCCGGAAGCCCGGCCGCCCGCCGACATGGACAAAACGGCAGCTCATCGACGGGATCCGGTGGCGGGCCCGGACCGGTTCGCCGTGGCGGGATGTGCCGCCTGCCTACGGGCCCTGGCAGACGGTGTACGGGTTGTTCCGGCGCTGGCAGCGCAATGGCACCTGGCGGCAGATCCTGACGTCGTTGCAGGCCCGGGCGGACGCGGCCGGGCTGATCACCTGGGACGTGTCCGTGGATTCCACGATCGCGCGGGCGCACCAGCACGCGGCCGGTGCACGGAAAAGGGGGATCTGCAGGCCGAGCCGCCCGGCGGGGTGCGATACCGAGCCGGATGATCATGGGCTGGGCCGGTCCCGCGGCGGGTTCACCAGCAAAGTGCACCTGGCCTGCGAGCAAGGCCAGAAACCACTGGCCATCCTCATCACCGCCGGGCAGCGGGGTGACAGCCCTCAGTTCCAGCCTGTCCTGGAGCGCATCCGTGTTCCCCGGCCCGGCCGGGCCGGCCACGGACCCGCCCGCGGCGGGTGCTGGCCGACAAGGCCTACGGCTCCCGCGGGAACCGCTCTTACCTGCGCCGGCGCGGGATCCGGTGCACCATCCCGGACAAAGCCGACCAGACCCGCCACCGCAAAAACAAGGGCCGGGCAGGCGGCCGCCCGCCCGCCTTCGACCCCGAACGCTACAAAGACCGGCACGCGGTGGAGTGCGGCATCGGCCGACTCAAGCGCAACCGCGCCGTCGCCACCCGCTACGACAAGCTCGCCGTCCGCTACGAAGCCACCGTCCACATCGCCGCGATCAACGAATGGCTCCGCCCCTACTTATGAAACACGCCCTAGCGGTAGTTTGTTGACTGCGGATCAGGGTCGCGGTATGCCGGAGGATAGTGGCTGCGATAATGCCCTGGGGTGTGTGATGACGCGACGCGGCCTGTCCTGCGGCGCCGGGTCCTTGGAGGGGTATGCGGCCCGGTTCGATGACCTGTTCAGCTCGTTGGCGCAGCGGCGGGGGTTCCGGGAGTACCTGGCCGGGCTGCTGGCGCCGCGGGACCGGAACAAGACGCTGACGGCGCTGGCGGGGGCGGAGCCGGTGGCCG
>CAVYEA010000024.1:0-102491 GCA_963767385.1 uncultured Actinomycetes bacterium
GGGCGTCGGGGTTGAGCGGCAGCGCCATGAGCGCGTCCGGGTAGGCGACCAGCAGGTCCGGTGCCCCCTGACGGCGCAGGATGACGGCGGCGGGCAGGCTCACCGGGTCGCTGCCTTGGCCCGGGCATACTCGGCCGCGAGCTTCTCCGGGGACAAGTGCTCTGGCGGCCGTGGTTTCCGGCCTGGCGTGGCCCACACGGACGTCACTGACGACGGCCTGGCGGCCAGCGAGGGTCAGTTCCTGGCCTGCTCGTTCTGCTGGTCGAGGCGCTCGCGCTGAACGGCCGCGAGGCCGGGGCACGGGAGCTGTCCGGGCGATGCCGGGCCGGCCCCACCGCCAGCCCACCGCCCAGATCCTCTGCCTGCCCCGCCGTGGTACCGCGGCACGGGACGTCAGCCCGGGCTGGCCCGGCAGGCGGATTCCGGCTCGATGAGCCGCAGGGCGAGATCGGGATCGAGTTCATGGTGGTGGCCGAGGGATCGGGGGACACAGCCATCGCCTATCACGTACCGCTCACTTACCGCGCCGGCGCGCTGGCGGGCGCTGAGAGCGGGCTGATCGGGATGGCTGAGCACGGGGTGCCCGGATCCTCCGGTCCGGCAACGGCATCGACGCGGACGGCGGGGCGGGAGAGCCGTGTCTTTCCCCACCTGGTGCCGCGGCCGGGATGGCCGCCCTGCTCATCGGTGCCCTGGCCGCCATCCGGCGGGCCGGGGACAGCGGTAAGGACACAGCGCCTGCCCTGGTCACCGTGGCCTACCTGGTGGCCGCACTGGCTGGCTGACCAGGCCGGCCCGATAGCCGGCATTCGGTTGCTGGCCCGGACCAGGGCGGCGGCTTACCCGGCAGGCTCAGCCCACCGTGGCCAGCAGCGCCCGGCGGGCGGCAGGCAGGGCGGCCGGGAGCGGCTGGAGCAGCTGCCCGAGGGTGACGCCCCGGTCGGCCTGGCAGGCGAGGAAGGCGCCGTCGATGGCGGCCAGCGCGAAGCGCGCGAGCTGGTCGGTGGCCGGGCTGTGCGGGTCGTCACCGAAGGCCAGCCCGATCTGGGTCCGCAGCAGCTGCCGTGCCTGGCCACGGATGCGGCCGATGACCGCCTGTACCTCTCCGTCGTCCACGGCCGGCGGTTGCACCGCGAGGACGATGAGCAGGCGGAGGAAATGGGGGTGCCGTTCGAGGATTCGCACGGCCCCGGCCAGCATCGCCGCCAGGTGCTCGGCGGGCCGTCCCGCCCGCCGGTCCCACGGGGGCAGGTCGGTGAAGAAACGGTCAGCGCCCCGCTCCATGACGGCCAGCAGGATCCCCTCCTTAGAACCGAAGTAGTGGTAGACGGAGCTCAGCGGGATGCCGGCTTCCTCCACCACCCGGGCCACCGTCGCCGCCTCGTAGCCGTGCTCGGCCATGACCCGCTCGGCGGCATCCAGCACCAGCTCCCGCGACTTCACGCCACGCCGGTTGGGCTTCGCCCCGGGCCGCACCGCCCCAGCACGACCCGCGGCCCCGGTGCCCGCCGCCCGGGTACCCCCCGCTCCGGTGCGTCTGGTCAGCTCCGTGCCCGTCGTCCCTTCGGTCCCCGCCGCTTCCGTGTGCACCGCCATGCGCCCACGATAGTGCAAGTTTTGAGGTAGACATTCCAAAACTTCTTTTGTAGTATTTACTACAATTCTTGACACAGGGAGGGCAGCGATGAAGCTGGCGGCAGGTGTGGACGAGCAGGTTCCGGTTCTGATCGTGGGGGGCGGCGGTGCGGGGCTGACGGCCTCGATGCTGCTGGCCGGGCAGGGGGTGGAACATCTCCTGGTCAGCGCCCGCCCGCACACGTCGGACCTGCCCAAGGCGCACGTCCTGAACCAGCGCGCGATGGAGGTGCTGGAGGATGCCGGCGTGGCGGAGGCCATCGCGGAGCGCAGCACCCCGGCCGCGCAGATGGCGGCGACGGCCTACTACGCGGGCCTCGCCGGCCCGGACCCGGACTACGGGCGCCGTCTGGCCCGGCTGGAGTGCTGGGGCGCGGGCGGGGCGGACCAGCACTGGTCCGCGGCAAGCTCCTGGCGGCAGCTGAACCTGCCGCAGATCCGCCTTGAGCCGCTGCTCAAAGCCCGGGCGGAGGAGCTGTCGCCCGGACGGATCCGCTTCGGCCACGAGCTCGTCGCGCTGGAGCAAGACAGCGAGGGCGTCCGCGCGACGATCCGCGACCACGCCGCTGGCCGCAGCTACGTGGTGGGCTGCCAGTACCTGCTCGGGGCGGACGGCGGGCGGCGGGTGGCCGGCCTGGCCGGCGTGGCCTACGAGGGGCTCGGCGTGGTGACGCAGACGGCGACCCTGCACGTGTCCGCGGACTTCTCCCCGTGGGCAAAGACCCCGATGTGCTGATCCGGTGGATCTTCTCCCCGCAAGCCGGCGTCATGGTGGTGATGGTCCCGATGGGACCCGACCGGTGGGGCCCGGGGTCGGAGGAGTGGGTGATCCACCTCAACTACCCGGCCGATGATCCCCGGGCCCAGTCCGACGCCCAGGTCGAAGCCGACGCCCGGCAGGCGCTGGGCCTGCCCGATGCGCCGATGAAGATCCACAAGATCACCCGCTGGTCGGTCGAGGCGGTGCTGGCCTCCGCGTTCCGGGCCGGCCGCGTGTTCCTGCTCGGCGACGCCGCGCACCGCCACCCGCCCACCGGCGGGCTGGGACTGACCAGCGCGATCCACGACGCGCAGAACCTCTGCTGGAAGCTGGCGCTGGTTCTCTGCGGTCACGCGTCGCCGGCGCTGCTGGGCACCTATGAGGCCGAGCGGCGGCCGGTCAACGAGCGTAACTGCCAGCGCTCGCTGGAGAACGCGGTCAACCACTTCGCGATCGGCGCGGCGCTCGGCGTGTCCCCGGACAACACCCCCGAGCAGAACCTGGCGCAGCTGCGCCGGATGTGGAGCGGCCGTCCCGAGGACGCCGGGCACCGCTCGGCCGTGCTGCGGGCCATGCGGGCCCAGTCGATGGAATTCAGCGAGCTGAACGTTGAATACGGCTACTGTTACCAGTCCGCAGCCGTGGTGCCTGACGGCAGCGCCGTGCCGGTGCCTGCCGACGACGTCCGGGTGTACCAGCCGGGCACCCAGCCGGGCGCCCCGTTGCCGCACGCCTGGATCGACGACGAGGACGGCCACCGCCGCCCGATCAAGGATCTCGTCGCGCCCGGGCGGTTCCTGCTGATCGCCGGAGAGGACGGCCACGCCTGGTGCCAAGCAGCCCAGCAGCTCGCCGCCGAAACGGGCCTGCCACTCGACGCGCTGCGGATCGGTCACCTCGACGGCGACCTGTATGACCCGCGCTGCACCTGGCTGCGCCATCGCCAGATCGGCAGCGATGGCACGATCCTGGTGCGCCCTGACCGGTTCATCGTCTGGCGGCAGCAGACCGGGACGAATGACTCTCGCGCGGCGCTCGCCGATGCGCTCAGCCAGATCCTGGCCAGACCAGTCGGCATGGGCGGTCTGCAGGCCTGATGGCCAGGTGCACCCGCGCCGGGGCCGCACTCGGTGGCCGACACTGCCGGGGTGCTGTCCGCCAAACAGCTCATGGCCGGGTGCTCGAATGCAGGTTCGATGGCGTTGATCACACAGCCCGAGGGGGGCGAAGGAAGATCATTCCGAGGGGCGTTTTGAGGGGCAAACGGGCGTCAGCTGGAGTCAGTCTGCGTCAGGCTCAGCTTGCCTGAGTTGGCGTTTCCGCAGTTGACGCTGGTTGTCGTCTCGGCTGCTAAGATTCCGGTGGTTCATGGCATGCAAGAGGTCAGCGGTTCGAGCCCGCTTAGCTCCACCTGGTAAGAAGTATAATTCGAACGGTTCGAACGGTTCGAACAGCGAGTACAGCAGGAAAGTACAGCAACGGCGGCCGGGTGGGCCGCCGTACGTGTGTTCGGATCGGTATCTTCCGCTGGCGCGGGCTGCTGGCAAGACCGCGGATTTCAGTCACCGCTCCGGGCCTTCAGGCGTGCCACGTGGGCAATTCTCGTTCCCCGGGATCTATGACACTTGCCGTCTGGTCGTCACCCGGCTCGTCCGAGCGGCCAGCCGGACTGTGACTGTTGCCGTGTTGCAGGTGGTCACTGTGCTGTCGCCGCGGGTGCCGGTCGATTCGGTCCCGGCAGTCGTGTCGGCCGCTCCGAGTTCGGTGTCTGGGGCTGGATAGTACCGGCTTGCCACGCTGCGCCCGAGGGCGCCAGCCCGGCCGGTGCGCTACGCAGATCAGGACCGGGCTGCGCCTGGCGCAACCCGGCGCAACCACCCGGCGCGCAAGCGCACGCCCACCAGCAGGGGCGTACCACGGCGCACTGCTGTGTCCGGCCTGTCAGCGGCCCGGCTCGGCTGGCTCATGTTGGCCGACTCGCGCCAGCCAGGCTCCGGCACGCGTGCGCGCGCTGCCCGCGCAGCGCCCGGCCACATTGCCAGCGAGACCGGCCGGGCCCAGCCCCGGCAGTATCACGGTCACGCTCGATACAGGCGGTGGCAGCCGTCGTATGGCCAGCGTTTGGCAGCTGTCGTCTGTCCGCGCTCCCTCGGCAGGCAGCAGACATTGCAGGCAGCCATGCCCGACCGTTACTTTACTCCGGTTCAGGGAAATTAAGCAGCAAATGACCGGGTGCTTAGGTTAGCGTCCGACTCTATTTCAGGGAAGCCACAGAACTAGCAAACATCAACCCGCCGAGTCGGAAGTGCCGTCGCCGGTCACGAACAATTGCGGTCGGAACTGGGATCTGGCTCCAATTTAGTGATATTTGCGGCAGCGGCTAGTTCTGGGCGGTGCGCAGGACGCGCCTGCGTAAACGCGTCATCCATCACCCACCCTGAACCCGATCACAGAATTCGCGCCAGAGCCTGCCGCGGATGAGCCGGCAGCAACGGCCCAGCCGCGCCCACTCCGCATCCGTCAGGTCATGGCTGCGCAGCCGCTCATCTCCACGCGGTAATCCAAACCGAAACACCAGGCAAGATCTACGAGGCACGCTCTAGTCGGCCAGTGTGCGCGGCAGGCCGAAGGCGGGCAGCGCGGCGTTGTCGAAGCGCGTCATCGCGCTGACCCGGTTGCCGGTCAGCGTGAGCACGAGCAGTCCGAACGCCC
Organism: uncultured Actinomycetes bacterium; assembly: GCA_963767385.1. Classification (GTDB taxonomy): domain Bacteria; phylum Actinomycetota; class Actinomycetes; order Streptosporangiales; family Streptosporangiaceae; genus RYN-230. The sequence goes on from CAVYEA010000024.1 coordinate 5,108, forward strand.
TGGCGACGCCGTTGACCGGGTCGCGCAGGTAGATCGCTAGGGCGGGCTGGCCGTTGGCCCGGGTCTGCACCATCCGGTACCGGCGGCCATGCCGGAACGCCACGGTGGCGTAGAACTCGCTGATCGGCTGGCGGCCCTGGTACTCCAGTGGCACCGGCGGCATCCGTAGCCAGGCGTCCTCGGTCATCAGCGCCACGATGCTGTCAACGTCGGCGGCCTCGAACGCCTCGACCATGCGGGCGATCAGCTCTCGCTCGGCCGGCGAGTTCGGGGGCGCCGGCGGCTCCTCGTCGGCGGACGGCAGTTCGCGGCTCAGCGTGGACCGGGCCCGCTTGAGCACGCTGGTCACTGACTGCTCGGTGGTCTCGAGCATGCCCGCGACCTCGCTGGCCGGGAAGTCGAGGACGTCGCGCAGGATCAGGGCCGCGCGCTGACGCGGCGGCAGCAACTGCAGCGCGGTGACGAACGCCAGCGACATGGCCTCCTTGGCCTCATAGCGGGCCTCCGGCCCGGCTGACGCGTCGGGCAGCTCCTCCAGCAGCAGATCCGGATACGGCTCAAGCCAGACCACCTCGCCCAGCCGGGACGGCTCGGGCGGCTGGACTCCCTGCGGCAGCGTCATCGCGGGCCGCCGGCTGGCCGATCGCAGGATGTTCAGGCACCGGGTGGTTGCGATCCGGTACATCCAGGTCCGGACTGACGCGCGTCCCTCGAACTGCCGCAGGCTCCGCCAGGCGGTGACCAGGGTCTCCTGCAGCGCGTCCTCGGCGTCGGCCACCGAGCCGAGGATCCGGTAGCAGTGCACCTGCAGCTCGCGCTGGTACGGGCCGACTAGCTCCTGGAATGCGGTCTCGTCCCCGGTCCGGGCCCGGTCGATCAGCTTTGTGCTCACGGTTCCACCCTCGCATCCCTGCCTCCCGCTGCGGACATCCGCTCGCTGATACCGACACCGCCGCCGCCGTGAACTGGGCGGTCGGGGGCCGCCCACTTTGCCGGGAGGCCGGTGTCTGCCCCAGTGACCGGCCCAGCCAGCCAAGAGGCTGCGGCCACAAGCAAAGGAGCAGATCGATGCCAAGCTTCGTCTTCACCTACCGCCTGACGCCCGGCTACACCCGCACCGCGGAGTCGGCCGAGGCCTGGAGGTCCTGGTTCGACGGCATGGCCGGCCACGTCGCCGACATCGGCAAGCCGGGCCTGGAGGCCGCCGCGCTCGGCAACTGCGGCCCGGGCACCCAGCTGGGCGGCTACTCGCTGATCAACGCCGCCGACCTGGATGAGGCGCTGGCCCTGGCCAAGGGCTGCCCGAGCCTCACCCGCGATGGCGGCGTCGAGGTCGCTCAGCTCGGCGAAGTGCCGCCCCGGGCCGGCGGCGGAGACCAGTCCCGCTGAGGCCATCCCGGTCGGGCGGCGCCCCTTGCGTTCAAGACACTGATTGGAGCAACCGATGACCGCCAGCACGCAAATGACCACGGGAGCTAGCGCTTCGCCGCGCGTATCATCGGCGCGGCAGGTGACGACACTGGCCGTAACCGCCGTGGCGTTCTTCATGGTCGTCCTTGACGCGCTGGTGGTGGTCACCGCCCTGCCGTCGATCCACCGCTCGCTCGGCGGCAGCCTCGGCACGCTGCAGTGGACGGTCAACGCCTACAACATGGCGTTCGGGGCGGGCATCGTCACCGCCGCGGCCCTGGGCGACCGGCTTGGCCGAAGGCGGGTCTACACCGCGGGTCTGGCGCTGTTCACCGTGGCGTCGGCGGCATGCGCGCTGGCGCCGGACGTCGGCCTGCTGATCACGGCCCGGGCTGTGCAGGGGCTGGGCGCCGCGGTCATCACGCCGCTGAGCCTGACCATTCTCAGCTCGGCGTTCCCGCCGGAGCGGCGCGGCGCCATCATCGGGATCTGGGGCGGGATCTCCGGTCTTGGCGTCGCGGCCGGCCCGCTGATCGGCGGGGCGGTCACCCAGGGCCTGTCCTGGCACTGGGTGTTCTGGGTGAACGTGCCGGTCGGCATCGCGGCGGTGGCCGGGGCCCGGCTGTGGCTGACCGAGAGCCGCGGTCCGCGGACCCGGCTCGACGTCCCCGGCCTGGCCCTGGTGTCGGGCGGCGCGGCCGCCTTGATCTGGGCCCTGGTCCAGGGCTCGCAGGCGGGCTGGACCAGTAACGACGTCCTGGCCGGGCTGCCGCTCGGCGCCGTTCTCCTCGGCGGTTTCCTCATCTGGGAGACCCGGGCGCCGCAGCCGATGATCCCGCTCGGCCTGTTCCGGGTGCGCAGCTTCTCGGCCGCGGTGGCCGCCGTCTTCCTGCTGGGCGCCTCGATCTACGCGGCCGCGTTCCTGACCAGCGAGTTCTTCCAGCTCGGCTGGGGCGACTCGCCGCTGACGGCGGGCCTGCGGTTCTTGCCGTGGACCGCGACGCCGCTACTGATCGCGCCGCTCGCGGGCGCGCTGTCGGACCGGATCGGGGCCCGTCTGCTGATGGTTCCCGGCCTGCTGCTGCAGGCCGCCGGGTTCGCCTGGATCGTGGTGCTGGCCGGCTCGGGTTCGGGCTACACCGCGTACCTCGCGCCGTTCATCATCGCGGGCGTGGGCGTGTCGATGGCCATCCCGACCATCCCGGCCGCCGCGCTGAACGCCGTTGACCCGCCGGCGCTCGGCAAGGCGTCGGCGATCCTGAACACGCTGCGTCAGTTCGGCGCGGTGTTCGGCATCGCGACCGCGACCGCGATCTTCAACTCCAGCGGTAGCCTGGCCGGGCCCGCGGCGGTGACCAGCGGGTACCGCCCGGCCCTGGCCGCGGCGGCCGGGTTCTCGGTCATCGGCGCGCTGGCCGCCATGGCCGCCCGCCGGGCGTGCCGCCCGCCGGATGCTCAGGCCGTCCCCGCCCCGTCGGCGGCCGCGAGCCAGCCGTCATCAGATCCAGCCGGCGCGCTCCTCGCGCCCCGGGCCAAGTGAGGACAAGAAGAGCCATGACCGGTCAGCTGAGCTGCCAGCACACGACGGGCAGGTGATCGAAGGCGCCCCGCTCCTCCGCCTCGCTGATCTGCTTGTTGATCTACGAAGTGAAGGTCATCCCGCGCGGCCTGGCGCTCGGTCGTAGCACCACACTAAACGCGAGACCGGGACGGCCTGGACGCGGTGCGCACCAGGAAGATTACGGAAGAGCGGGGCGCCGGGCCAGCATCGTCCGTACCCGTCTTCGGGCCTTGCCGTCATGAAGGCCGGGCGGCTGGCCATGGCGGCTTGCTCTCGCCTGTAGTAGAATCGTAGTTGTGAAGGTCGATGTGGGCTGGGTTCATGGCGCCGGGCACATGCAGGCCAGCCACCAGGTGACGCCGGAGGAGGCGGATGAGGCTGTCACCGACATCGACGCGGTCTGGTTTGACCCGGATCCGCACAGCAAGTCTGGGCGCAGTGTGCGGTGGTCGGGTACAGCCACAGCCGGAGGAAGATTCTGACCGTGATCCTGGTCCACCGTGAGGACGGCGGTTACTGGGGTGCGAATGGCTGGGAGTCCAACTCCTCGGACCGGCGGCGGTATGAGAGGGGCGAGTGATGGACGCGAAGCGAGCGGTGGAGATTGCGCAGGCTGAGTCGGAGGCTACACGTGAGTTGCCGCTTCCGGAGGGGGCGCGGGGCGAGCGGCACGGCCGGTCGGTCGTGCAGTCGGTACGGCTGCCGGCTGAGGAGTTCGCCGAGATCGAGCGGATCGCGGCACAAGCCGGGGTGCCGGTGGGGGCACTGATCCGGGGGTGGGTCCTGGCAGGACTGGCCGCCGAGCGCGGAACCTCGCTGCGGGATGCGATCGAGCACCTGGCAGAAGAAGCACAGCGGTTGCGCCGGCTCGCCGCCGTGAGCGAAGTGGCCTGAGGCGTGATCGGCAGAATGATCAGTACAGCACGGAAGTACCGCAACTCACGCGGACGGAGGTGGCCGCGCAGGGACGGGTGAGGACGGTGACCTGCACGGGTAGACGCGGGTGGACGTGCTGCCGCCAGATGGCATGCAAGAGATCAGCGGTTCGAGCCCGCTTAGCTCCACACATTTGCTCCACCTTTCGTGCAGGTCAGCAGGATGCTGACGCGCTCCTGATTCCTCGCTAACTGCCGCCCTCTGCGGCCTGGTTACCAAACTGGTTACCGTAGGACTCGAATCCGGCTGAGGTCATGTCGATGACCTCTTGGCCGTGGATATAGACGCCCTCGGTGGTGCGCGTGCCCTCGTGGCCGAGGATGGAGGCGACCCGCTTGGGTGGCACGCCCATGGCGTCCATGTAGCTGCCGGCAGAGTGGCGCATCTCGTTGGGATGCCACTGGCCGGGCTTGGGGCAGTCTTCCGTGGGTTGCTTGGCGGGGATGCCTGCGGCTTTCACCAGTACCCGGAAGGCGCGGCGGAGGTTGGCCGGGTCGATCGGGGTCCCAGCCGTCGTGGTGAAGACGTAGCCGGTGTCGGTCCACATCTCTCCGGCGGCGAGCCGTTCGGCGGCCTGGCGTGCCTTGTGCTTCTTGAGGGCGTCCAGGGTGAGGGGGAGGGCCCTGAGCTTCCGGCGGGAGCGCTGGGTCTTGGTGTCGCCCTGCCAGAGCTTGCCCTTGCGGTGCTTGAGTGACTCCCAGATGGTGATGATGCCGGTGTCGAAGTCGACGTGCTCCCAGAGCAGGCCGGTCAGCTCGCCTGGGCGCATGCCGAGCACGAAGCCCAGAATCCAGAGGGCTTCGAGGCGGTCTACTTCGGCCTTCTTCAGGACGGTGTGGACTTGGTTCACGGTGAGGGCGTGGGAGGGTCTCTGCGTCCCGGCGGGTGTGTCCACGAGATCGGAGACGTTGCGGTAGACCTTGCCGCGGCGCTGGGCCCAGGTGAGGGCGCGGGTGAGGGTGGTGTGCACCCGGATGAGCGAGGAGGTGCTCAGCTCTTTGTCGGCCATCTCGGCGAGCATGTCCTCGACGTGCTCGCATTCCAGGTCGCGGATCCGGTAGCCGCCGATGGCGGGGATCAGGTGTTTCTCGACGGCCCAGGTGAGTCCGTCGATTGTCGGTCATTCGGACAAACCGCAGGCCACAGGCCTGCGTCGGGTTGTGATGCGGTACACGCTTCAACCTCTGGCTTCATGCCGGGGAAGTCAGCGGCAGCGTCGCGGGGCAATCCGCCCGGCGGCATGCTGGTCCGGCTGCCGCCGGTCGGCCGCCAGGAAGATAGCCCGCCGGAGCGTGCGGCGGCCTGGTGGCGGTGGTTTAGAGGTCGTTGCCGGCGTAGGAGAGGTTGAAGCTCTTGTTGGCGAGGGGGAAGTCGGGGACGATCGTGCCGGCGAGGGCGACGGAGAGCGCGGGCCAGTTCAGGAACGACGGGTCGACGATCTTGCATCGGGTGAGCGTGCCTGCGGGGCTGACCTCGACGCGGTGGACGGTGCTGCCGCGCCAGCCTTCGGTGATTCCGAGCCCGGTGCCGCCGCTGCGGGGTGTGTGGGGCGCGGTGGCGCTGAGCGTGCGGACATCCCCGGCGAGCTGGGTGATGAGGTTCAGGGACGCGCGTACCTCGTCGGCCCGGACGCAGAACCGCGCCATGACGTCCCCGCCGTGCTGCACCGTGTCCTGGAAGGCGCTCCCCAGGTCGGTGAAGGGATGCGCGGTCCGGGCGTCGAGGGTGAGCCCGGAGGCGCGGGCGACGACGCCGAGCGTGCCGATGGCGAGTGCGTCCTGGGTGGTGAGCACGGCGGTGCCGGTGAACCGGTCCATGACGATGGTGTTCGCTGTGGCGAGCCCGATGATCTCGTCGAAGCGCCGCCCGATCTCACTGAGTTCGCCGGGGGCGGGCAGCCGGGAGACGGATGCGTGCCCGGGACGGATCGCGTTGCGGAGCAGGCGGTGGCCGGTGACGTCGGCGTTGAGGCGTAGCAGCTTTTCGCGGAGGGTGAGGGCACGGGCCTGGGCGAGCCCGAAGCCGACGTCGTTGCACAGGGCGCCGATGTCGGCGACGTGGTTGTAGACGCGCTCCAGTTCGAGCAGCAGCGCGCGGAGCCGGGCCGCATCCTCGGGGACCGGGATCTGGGTGGCGTCTTCGACCGCGAGGCAGTAGGCGAGGTTGTGCGCTACCGCGCTGTCACCGGAGATGCATTCCGCGAGGCGTACTGCTGCGTGGGTGTCCTGGCCCTCGAAGAGGCGCTCGATGCCGCGGTGGGCGAACCACAGCCGGGCCTTCATCTTCAGGATCGTCTCCCCGGCGACGGAGAACCGGAAGTGGCCCGGTTCGATGAGCCCGGCATGGACGGGGCCGACCGGGATCTCGTACACGCCGGGCCCGTCGACCTGGACGAACGGGAATGGCCCGGCGTCCTCCTGCATCGGGGGAGGCGGCCCGGCGTCATGGCGCATCGGGTGCCAGCCCTGGCGGCCAGTGCTGATGCAGGACGAGGCGGCGCGGGAAGGGGTGCCCGGCCGGGATGATGCCGAACAGGTCGCACATCTCGCGCTCGAACCGGCTGGCCGGGAAGGAGAGATGGGCCAGGGAGGGCACTACCGGCCGGGCGGGATCGAGCCGCACCTCCAGTTCGGTCCGCCGGTCCGGGGGGCCGCCGCAGAACACGTAGACGACCCGCAGCGAGTGCCGGTCGTCGTGGGCGGCGACGGCGGCGAGACGCTGGCCCCCGGCGAGCAGTCGCGCCGATTCGGCGGGCAGCTCGCCCGCCGTGATCTGGAACGTCTGGCGGGCCAGCTGGGCGGCCCCCGTTCCCGTGGGCGGGTTCATGACACGACCCGGGCCGCCGCGTGCAGGAGCGGCTGGAGGGGCCAGGCGGACACGCCGATGACGGCGCAGGCGATGAGGCCTGCGGCCAGGGGAACCGCGACGGCCCGTGGCGTTGCCTCGCGCCCGCCCTGAGGGTCCGCCTCGCCGAGGAGGAGGTGACGGCCGTGCGCCATGACCGCGGCGAAGATGACCGCCATGCAGATCAGGGCGATCGCCGCTGCCCAGCCGAGGCCGGCGGCGAACTCGGCGCGCACCATGTTGAGCTCGCTGGCGAAGAGGCTGAACGGCGGCAGGCCCAGGAGGGCGATGAGGCCGAAGCCGAAGATCCCGCCGAGCACGGGTCGCCGGGACAGCAGGGCGGGGACCTTCGCGATCTCGCTGGTGCCCTCGGCGAGGAGGATCTCGCCGGAGGCGAGGAAGAGCACGCCCTTGGCGAGGCCGTGCCCGAGGATGTGCAGCAGGACCGCCGCGATCGCCAGTGAGCTTCCCGCTGCGGCGCCGAGGGCGATCAGGCCCATGTGCTCGATGCTGTGGTAGGCGAGCATGCGCTTGTAGTCCCGCTGGGTCAGCAGCAGGGACGCGGCGACGGCGAGGGAGGCGAGGCCGGCCGCGACGAGCAGGGCCCGCGGGTAGGCGGGCCCGAGCGTGCCGTCAGCGATCGCCTTGAACCGCAGCAGCGCATAGAACGCGACCGTGAGCAGGACCCCGGACATGAGGGCGGAGACGGGCGCCGGTGCCTGGCTGTGCGCGTCGGGCAGCCAGCTGTGCATCGGCGCGAGGCCGACCTTGGTGCCGTACCCGAGGATGAGGAGCCCCAGTGCCACGCGCACGACTCCCGGGTCCAGGCGGCGGGCGGCCGCCATCAGCGAGGTCCAGTCCAGCGACCCCGCCGCGTGGCCGGTGGCGTGCTGGGCCGCGAAGTAGATGAGCACGGTACCCAGGAACGCGAGCGCGACGCCGACTGAGCAGATCACCATGTACTTCCACGACGCCTCCAGCGCCCCGCTGGTCCGCCGGTGGCCGACGAGGAAGGTGGTGGCGATCGTGGTGGCCTCGACCGCTACCCACATCACGCCGAGATTGGCCGCCAGGACCGCGACGAGCATGCAGCTCACGAACGCCTGGACCAGGGCGGTGTAGAGGGTGGCGTGACGGCTGGTGCAGGCCCCCCGCGCGATCTCGGCGCTCAGGTAGCGGGCTGACTGCCAGGAGGCCAGGAGAGCGATCGCGCCGATGACGACCACCATGAACGCGCTGAGCGCGTCAGCGCGCAGGACACCGCCGGCCACGACGGGCAGGTGACGGCGGGTGGCCGCCGTGGCGAGCGCGATGCCCAGGAGGAGCACGGCACCGTTGGCCGCGGCCGCGGCCCAGCTGACCGCCTGCCGCCACGGTATGACGGCGGCGCCTGCCCCGGCGGCGGCCGGCACGGCGAGGACAGCGTAGATAAGCATCAGTCGTGCAACTCCCGCAGCTGATCGAGGTCGAAGGGGCCGAGGCGGGCCCGCATCGTCGTGGCGAGCACCCGCAGGACGACGACGACCAGCAGGACGTCCAGGGCCGCGCCGAACTCGACCAGGAGCGGCACACCCGCGGTGAGCAGGAACGTGGTGAGCGCGATCCCGTTGTCGATCAGCAGCAGCCCGACGATCTGGGAGACTGCCTTGCGCCTCGTCGCGAGCATGAAGAAACCGATCAGGACGGTGGCCAGGCGCCGGCGCGAGCCGGGCGGCGGTGCCCGGGGCGAGGGCCGTGAGCTTCGCGCCTACGAGGTAGGCCATGACGATGAGCGCGGCGGCGGCGATGAGCGAGGCCGGCACATTGACCAGGGGAGCTGTTTCGCGGCTGCCGGGGTCGCGGCGCACCAGCCGCCTGAGCAGGCCGGGGACGATGAGCCCCTTGGCGGCCAGGACGACGGCGGCGGTGACGCCCAGCCCGGTGTCACGGGAACCGGCGGCGAGCAGCGCAGCGGTGACGCCGAGGGCGGTGCCCTGGACGGCGAGGACCGAGACGGTCGCGCGCAGGTCACGGCGCCACAGCGTCACCACGGCACACGCCAGCACGGTCCCGGCGGCCAGGCCGAGCGGCCCGGAGTAAACCGTTCCGGTCATGGCGTGACGACCAGGCCGGTGATGACGGCGAGCACGGCCAGGACGAACGCGGCCGAGAGGATCTCGGGGACGCGGAACAGCCGCAGCTTGGCCATCGAAACCTCCAGGACAGCGATCACCCCCGCGAGGGCGGCGGTCTTGGCCGCCAGCACGGCGAGCCCGGCGGCGAGCCACAGGATGTTTCCCGTGGCGGCGATGCCCCACGGGAAGAACAGGTTCGCCACCAGCGACAGGAGCAGCCCGAGCCGCATCGCTTCGCCGAGGGTGACGAGCGCCAGCTCAGGTCCCGCGTATTCGAGCACCATCGCCTCGTGGATCATCGTGAGCTCGAGGTGAGTCGAGGGATTGTCGACCGGGATCCGGCCGGCCTCGGCGAACACCACGATGACGAGGGCGAGGAGGGCGAGCAGCCGTTCCGGGCTCGCCGCCCACTGCGGATGGGCCAGGGTCGCCGAGACGAGCCGCGGCAGGTTCGAGGTCCCGGCCTGGATGGACAGGGCGAGCACGGCCACCAGGAGGGCGGGTTCAGCGAGCGCCCCGATCGTCATCGCCCGGCTCGCCCCCATCCCCCCGAACGCGGTGCCGGTGTCGAGGCCGGCCAGCGCGACCGCCACCGAGCCCAGCAGGAGCAGGAACACCACGACGAGCACGTCGGAGGTGCGGCCCAGCGCGGGCCGGGTCGAGATCAGCGGCGCGATAGCCACGGCGGCCGCGGTGGAGGCGACCAGGACGAGCGGGGCGAGCGGCAGGACCACGCTGGAGTGCCCGCCGTGGATATGCTCCTTGCCGGCGAGCTTCCGCAGGTCGAGCAGGGGCTGGCGGATGGGCGCACCGGCCCGCCCCTCCGCCCTGGCCCGCACCTTGGCCATGAGGCCGTAAAGAAGCGGGCCGCCGGTCACCGCCGCGCCCAGCTGGATGACCGATACCCCGGCCGCGGCGAGGGGTGAGGCGGTCATGCCAGCACGACCAGGACGACGATAAGGGCAGCGAACCCGTAGGCCAGGTAGCGGTGCATGCTCCCGTTCTGCGCCCGCCGCGCCACCTCACCCCAGCGGCTGGCCAGGCTGATCAGCGGCCGGTACCAGCCACGCTCGATGGCGTCGTCGATCCGGCTGTGGTACCGGAGCGCGTCCTCGAAGTAGCGCGACTCGGCGAGGTGGCTGACATCGAGGTCGCGGTCGGGCCGCAGCACGTCCTCGAAGACGCGCTGGAGCGGCTCGGCGAAGGACGTCGCCGTGTACTGCATCCGCGCCGTCTGCAGTTCCCGGCCACAGCCCCAGGCCTCGGCACGCCGCGCCCGGGCGCGGGCCCGGATCCGGGCCAGCGCCCAGGCCAGTGCGAGCCCGGCGGTCAGCAGCAGGGCCAGCAGCGCCGGCTCGATCACATCGGTGCTGCCGGCCAGGCCCAGGCCGGTCCCGGGCCGGACCGGACCGGGCGGCGGGCCGCCCAGGGCGGTGCCCGCCGCCCTGGCCAGCAGCGGCATGACCACCCCCGGGATCACGCCGAGCACCACGCACGGCACGGCGAGCAGCGCCATGCCCGCCACCATCGCCGGGGCGGCTTCATCCGCGGCCGCGGCCGCCGGTGTGCGGGGCTGGCCGAGGAAGCCGATACCGAACGCCTTCACGAACGCCGCAGCGGTCAGGCCCCCGGTGAGCGCCAGCGCCGCCACGCCGGCCAGCAGCGCCGCCGACGTCGCCGCGCTGTGCGCGGAAAAGCCGCGCAGCAGGCCCTGCACGAGCAGCCACTCGCTCGCGAAGCCACTGAACGGCGGCAGGGCGCAGATGGACAGGGCGGCCACGCCGAACAGCGCCGCGGTCGCCGGAAGGCGGCGCAGCAGCCCGCCGAGCTGGTCGAGGTCGCGGGTGCCGCCCGCATGCTGGACCGATCCTGCCCCCAGGAACAGGCATCCCTTGAACGCGGCGTGGTTCATCATCTGGAACAGCGCCGCCACCATGGCCAGCGCCGCGAGAGCGTCGTGCCGGGTGACGGCGAGGGCGCCTGAGGCGCCCACCCCGATCAGGACAAGCCCCATGTTGTCGACCGTGGAGTACGCGAGCAGGCGTTTGAGATCCGGACTCGCCGCGGCATGCAGCGCGCCGAACAGGGCCGAGAAGACACCGATACCGGCCACCATGAGCCACCACCACAGCTCACCCCCGCCGAGCAGGACCCCGCCGGTCCGGATGATGCCGTAGATGCCGAGGTTCACCATGGCGCCGGACATGAGCGCGGACACCGGGCCGGGCGCTTCGGGATGGGCACGCGGCAGCCAGACATGCACAGGCACCGCCCCCGCCTTCGAGGCGAATCCGGCCAGGGCCAGCAGGAACGCGAGGGAGCGGACGGCGGGTGGCAGCCCCCCCGCATAGGCCCGGATCGCGGCGAAAGACTGGCCCCCGGCGTGCGCGCCCATCAGGACGAACGCGAGCAGGATGGCGGCGGCGCCCGCGTGGGTCATGACCGCGTACCACTGCGCCGCGTCACGGGCCTCGCGGCGGCGGTGCCCGGTGAGCAGCAGCAGCAGGGACGACAGCGCCATCAGCTCCCACGCGGCCATGAAGGTCGCGATGCTCGCCGCAGCCGGGACGAGCAGCAGGCTCGTGATGAACAGCGGCAGCAGCCCGGCCGCAGCCCGGCTCTTCATGCTGCGGGCCGGGTAGCCGACGGCGTAGCAGCTCACCGCCGCGCCGACCACGGCCGTGGTGAGGACGAAGACCGCGCCGAGGGGGTCCAGCGACAAGGTGACCCCGGTCAGCGGCAGGATCTCGGCCGAATGGGCCGTGACCGGCTCACCGGAGGCGAGCACCCCCGCCGCTGCGGCACAGGCCACGACGCAGGCTGCCCCGGTGAGCACCGCGGCCCCAGGCACCCGGGCCCGGGCGGGCAGGACCGCGCCCGCCGCCGCCCCGCCGCCCCCCAGCCCCAGGCCGGCGACGAGAAGGGCCGCGCTCACCGGCCGGTCAGCCCGCGCAGCGCCTGGGCGATAGCCACCGGGCCGGGCGGGCAGCCGGGAATGGCCACGTCAGGCTCCTCGAGCGGCCCGGCGCTGTCCGCCACGCCGTAGCCGCCCGCGAACGGCCCGCCGCCGAGCGCGCAGTCGCCGCAGGCCACGACCACCCTGGGGGCCGGAACCGCGTCCAGGGTCTTGCTGAGCGGCACGGCCATGTTCCGCGTCACCACCCCGGTGACCAGGACCCCGTCGGCGTGCCGGGGTGAGGCGACGAGGCGCGCGCCGTACCGCTCCGCGTCATAGACCGGGCCGAAGGCCGACGCGATCTCCAGCTCGCAGCCGTTGCAGGACCCAGCGCCGACGTGGCGGAGCTGGACCGAGCCGGGAAAGCGCGCCGCGGAACGCGGGCCCGGAGGAGGCGGAAGCCGCTCAGTAACCGGGCGCGCGAACAGCGACCGAAGGGGGAGCAGCCATTGCACGGTTGATGAAGTTATCATGTCGTCAGGTGGAGGCCCGGCGCGGGGCGGGGACGGATGCCGGGCACAGGCCGGGCGCGGCATGCGGTGACCAGATCCCAGGTCGGCGGGCGGCGCCTGGGTGCTGAGCGAGGCAGGAGGAGCGGACTGGCATGTCCAAGACTGCTGGCCGGGCACTGCCCGGTCCCGGGTGCGGATTCTGCGGCCTGGCCGGGTTCGTGCCGGGCGCTGGGCCGCATGGCTGAGCTGCTCGGCGCAGGTGAGGTGCTCGATGACACGCTGACCGCCGCGCTCGGCCCCGTCGACGGCGTCACCGGTGAGGCGATCGCCGGGATCTGCAATGACGCCCTCGAAGATGTCCTCGGGCCGGACCTCGTCAGCGCGCTGCGCGCCGACCGCCAGCTGCTCCCCCTGGTCGCACCCTGGGTGTGGGACCTCGCCTGCGGCCTGCAGTTCCAGAGCCAGAACGGGCCTGCCGAGCCGGCCACGGCCGAGCTGATCGCCCGCCTCGGCAGGCGCGAGCTCGCCGCTGCGGACGCCCGGCGGTTCGCTGAGGCGGTAGACCTCGCGGCAGTGCTCACTCTCGACCGCGTCCTGGAACAGGTTCTCGGGCCGGGCGCCAGCGCACGTGACCCCCGGGCGAACGAGGCCGCCGCGCCGTGGCTCACGGGGCTGAAGCTCGGCTCCCGTATCCACCTCGTGCTGGAACTGCTGCGGCTCTTGTTACCAGGGAAAGACGACCTGAGCCGCTGACCGCAGCACGGATGGCGGGGGTCCGGCCGGGGCGGGAAGCAGGCCAGGCAGGCGGCTCAGCTGCTCTGTCGCTGGCCCGGGGAATCGCGCCGCTCAGCGAACTCCAGCGTCTCGAGCTCGGCGAGCAGCTGGCTCGACCCGGCGAGCGAGCTGGTCAGGATCGCCTTGGCGACCTCGAGGAGCTCGAAAATCCGCGGATCGGTTACCGAGTACAAGACAGCCGCGCCCTCCCGGCGCACCTGCAGGATGTTCGCCCGCCGCAAGATCCCGAGCTGCTGCGACAAGTGGGACGCCTCGATGCCGACGCCCGGGATGAGCTCACTGACCGGGCGCTCCCCGTCACGCAGGAGCTCCAGAACCCGGATCCGCGCGGGATGGCCCAGCGTCTTGAAGAAATCCGCCTTCACCTGGTAAATGGGCCGCGTCACGAGAGCTGCCCCCTTACCCGGCCCGGCCAGGCGCACCAGCCCATCACGTGCTCGTCCCGGTCCCGCCAGCCACCTGAGAAGAACATCAGGTGGTCAATTTACCAGCTGGCCACCGGCACGATAAAGAAGCGGGAGCGTCCCGGCAGCGGCGGCCGAGGGCATTCATGCAGGCAACCCCGCCGGGCATGAGCCGGTGAGCAGGTATCTGCCCAGGCCAGGCACGCCGGTTAGCCCCGCCGCAGGTTGCCCGGACCGCCAGGCCCTGCGGCCCGTTATGCCTGGCAGCGTCCCCGCTCGCCGTCGAAGTCGTCAATTGCTAATATGAGCAATTGATCAGGACGGATGGAGGCGCGCAGACGTGAAGGTCAGCGGCTCCTGCGATGTGCGTCACGGTCATGGCCTGAGCGGTATCGCCGGGTACATCGTGGTCCGCACCCGGCCTGGCCAGGCCGGTGATGGCGGCCATGGGGAGACTGACCTGGCGGTGCTGGAGGGCGCCTGGCAGTACCCGCATGCCCGCGACAAGGTGGCCTTGCTGCATGCCGGGCTCGCCGGGCAGTCCCGCGCCGGCGACGATTTCCGCGTTGACGTCGTCTACACCGACGGCTGCCGCATGCCCTGGTAGCCCCCCACGCCCTCGAGGGGGGCTACCAGTTTCCCGCGGCCCCCGGGACGCGGACCCATCGTGATGCTGTTCGTAACAGGTCCGCCAGCGCTTCTGCAATCAGGCGGGCAACATGGCCAGGCTCAGGCCCGAGCGAAAGAGGGGTCATGGGAGATTTCGCGGACGGACTGCGGGCCAGCATCGACGATGCCACCCGCAACATGACCGACGCCCAGGCAGAAGGCGACGACCACGGCGCCGACGTCTACCACGAGAGGCTGCTATGCCTCAGGCGCGTGGCGCTGCATCACCGGATCCAGCCTCACCCTGCCCCGAACGGCCAACGTGGGCGGCCTGCCAAACCGTCGGCTTAGCCTACGTTGGTTCGAACCCAACACCTGCCACCCAGCAAAACCCCAGGTCATCCTGGGGTTTTCTTCATTGTGGGCGAAGTGCATATAGGCCGGTGTGCCGCTGCGGGCGACGTGTGCTGCCCGGGTCCGGACCTGGGCCGGGTGGCTATCTAGGTGAGGCTGACCTGCAGAAACAAGGTGCGGTGGGCGGTCCGGCCGGCCACGGTGATCAGGTCACGGCGCACGGTGGCGCCGCGGGCCCTGGCGAAGGCCAGGCCGGCCAGGCCGCGCAAGGGACAGACGGTCAGCCTGCGGCAGGTCAGCCGCCGGGTCCCCGCCCGGGGCGGCGGGACCCGGCAGATCCACGCGCTGACCTCCCGCACCGACCTGGCCGCCGGCGAGGTCTGCTGGCGGCTGACCTCACGGTGGCGGGAGGAGAACTACTTCCGCTACGCCCGCACCCACTTCGCCCTGGACGCCCTGGACTCCCACGCCGCTACGCCCGACGACCCAGGCCGGCTGGTCCCCAACCCGGCCAAGAAGACCGCCGCCGCCCAGGTCCGCCGTGCCGAGGTCCTCGCCGCCGCGGCCCAGGCCCAGCGTGATGCCAGCCTGGCGGCGCTGCGCAACCCCCCGCCCGGCCAGCCGGTCACCATCACCAACCAGATGGTCAACGCCCTGGACGCCCCGGCCGAGGCCGCCTGGGCCGAACTTCACGCCGCCGCCGACGCCGCGGCCGCCGTCCCCGCCCGCATCCGCCTCAGCGAGATCGCCCCGGACATGGTCCGTCTGGAAGCCGAGATCAAGCAGATCACCCACGCCATCCGGATGGCCGCCTATAACGCCGAGACCACCCTGGCCCGGGCGCTGGAGGGCCACTACGCCCGCGCCGGCGACGAGGCATACACGCTGATCCGCGAAGCCCTCACCACCTCCGGCGACATCTGCCCTGGTAACGGCCAGCTGCTCATCCGGCTCGACCCGCTCACCGCGCCCCGGCGGACCCACGCCCTGGCCGCCCTCTGCGACCAGCTCAACCAGGCCCGGGCCTGCTACCCGGGCACCGATCTCGTCCTGCGCTACGAGGTCAAACCTTACCCGGGCATCACATGAAATACCTCTCTATGTCAGGAGTCCTGGAGCATCCATAGGGAATCAAATCCAGCCGTCCCGACCATTGCTTAGCTAGTGACCATGGCTGTCGCCTGGGACGCTCAAAGGATCGCGAGCGGGTTGGCCGGAGAGCCGGTACCCCGGATCAGCCACAGCGGTGAGACGACGAGCATGAACTCCCAGCGGTCTCGCTCGCGGCACACGGCGGTCAGCTCGCCCAGGTCGCAGTTATCGACCAGCGCGAGCCCGAGCCTGTAGATGGCGGCGTGGACGCCGAAGGCTTGACCTTCCTCGTTAGGGATGAAGACGAGTGCCCAGGCCCCGGGACCGGCAGTCCTGCCCGGTGACGGCGGCAGTGCACCGGCTCGGCGACAAGTGCAGCCCGGTCATCCGGCTGCTCGCCGTCCGCGGCTACGGCTTCAACGACCTGGACCGCAGCATCGAGCGCTCCGGCGGTTGCACAACGCTGCCGGCAGCCGCCGGGTAAGTGCGTGAGCGACCTGACGCCGGAGCACCGCGACCTCACGACGGAGCACCAGGATCTCCGTGTCCTTGGACGCCTGGCCGCGGCCCAGCAGCACAAGCCAGCCGAAGACCCGGATCATGATCAGTAGAGCACCCGGATAGCCATGACCGGCGATCATGCCGTAGACGGGCGCTGGCCAGTGCAGGCACACGGCACCGGATGGCGGCGCATGCCGGTTTATTTGCGTCGTTCATTTCACGTGACAAGCGGCAGGAGGGCGCCGCCATCCTTGGTGGGCGGCGGGCCAATGGTCCTATGCGAGTGGCACGGTCAAGTATGAGTCATTCGGATTAATCGCCTTAGTAGATTAGTATTTCAGCCCTCCGGGGAGGCCCTGATGCCGCCGCTCCCCGGGATCGCCGGAAGAGTTTTCATAAAATCATATGATTTATTACAAACGCGTGGATTGTATGTAGGAATTTTCCTGCTAAAGCGGGGTGCCAGACCGTACGGTGGGTCGTTACTAAGCGTCCAAGGGGAGGGGCTGCCCAAATGCGGCGTTATGGCTCATTCGGCGTACATGTTCATGCGCGGGCCGGGCTCGGCCGGGTGCGGTACCGGATCGCCGCTGCGGGCGCAGCCATAGCCGCCGTGCTGGCGGCTGCAGTGGTGGGTGGTCTCCCGGCCGCGTCGGCGAGCCAGGAGGAGACGGTCATCGTTTCCTCGACCGGTCTGCTCAGCCCAGCTGCGGCCGTGCTCCAGGTGGGTGGGACCGTCCTCACGCAGTACCACATCATCGACGGGGTGGATGCGCTGATTCCCGCGCTCCTGGAGCCGGTGCTGGCGGCGCTGCCGGGTATCACGGTGACTCAGGACGTTGCGGTGACCGTGCAGTTGACGCCGGAGTTGACTTCTCCGCATGCACCTTCCGACGCGTTTCTCCAGGAGACCGGGGCTACGCGGCTGTCGGCACAGGGCGACGTCGGCCAAGGCGTCACCGTGGCGGTGCTCGACACGGGCATTGACAATCTGCCCGACTTCGCCGGGCGGCTGGTCGGCGGGGTGGACCTGGCCGGCGGGAATAACCCATATCAGGACAGTTATGGCCATGGCACTTTCGTAGCGGGCTTGATCGCTGGCAACGGGGCTTCCTCGGGCGGCCAGTATGTGGGCGAAGCGCCCGCCGCGAAGCTGGTGTCGATCAAGGTGGCAGGCGCGGACGGTTCCACTCACTTGGGAACTCTGATCTCGGGGATGGAGTGGGCGGTTGACCACCGGAGGAGCTACGGGATCAGGGTCCTCAACATCTCCCTCGGCTTGCGGCCCACCAGCTCCACGGTCAACAATCCCGTGGACCAGGCGGTAGAGGCGGTATGGAACTCGGGAATCGCCGTGGTCGCGGCGGCCGGCAACGCCGGGCCGTTCAATGGAAGCATCCTCTCCCCAGGTGACGACCCCCTCGTGATCAGCGTCGGCGCCCTGGATGACATGGCCACCGCGTCGCCCGGAGACGATGAGATGACCGACTTCAGCAGTGCGGGCCCCACGTCACCGGACGGGTGGGTCAAGCCCGACCTGGTCGCCTCCGGCCGGTCTGTAGTGAGCCTGGCTGCGCCGGGCTCGACCATCTACGGCGACTACCCCACGGCCCGGGTCGGCGTGGCGAACTTCGCCGGGTCGGGCACCTCGTTCAGCGCGGCCATCACCAGCGGGGCGGTGGCGCTCGTGCTGGCAGCCAACCCGGGCCTCAGCCCGGACCAGGTCAAGGGCCGCCTTCTCGGCACCGCCGATCCAGGTCCGCTCGGCAACCCCTTCGTAGATGGCCACGGGGCGCTTGACGCCTACGCGGCGGCCGCTTCGGGCCCGGTGAGCTTTAACCAATCGGCCGCGGGCTTGCGCCCGGCGAGGCCCGGCAGTTCGGTCTCGCTGGCGCCCACCCGCGCGGTGGATACCTGGAATGTGAACCTGTGGTCCGGAATTTCTTGGAGCCAGGTACCCGGCACCGGCTGGGTGTGGGCAGGCCTGGCCTGGAACGGCGATGACTGGAATGGCGCGGCCTCTAATGGCGGTACCTGGAACGCGTGGGCCTGGAATGGCGCCTCCTGGAACGGCGCCTCCTGGAGTGGCTCAGCCTGGGACGGCTCTGCCTGGACTGGCTCCGCGTGGACGGGTGCGGCGTGGCCTGGTGCGGACACAACCAGTCGGGCCTGGAACGGCTCCTGATGCGGTGATCCGGCCATGAAGATACCGCGTGCTACATGGGCAGTCGTCGCGGTTTCTGTCGTGGGCGGGGCGCTGACGCTGCTCATCGCCGCATGCGCAGGGCCCTCCGGACGGCACATCGGCCACAGTCAATGGGCCGTGGCTACCGTGATGGGCGTCCTTGCCCTGGCCAGCTGGGTCTGGCCGGTCGTGGTGTACCGGGATGGTGAATCGGAGGCCTTCAACACAGACGACGGGTTCTTCGTCATCCTCGCCCTCTTCGTGCCGCCGCTGCTCACCCTGACGACCTTGGCACTGGCCTTTATCCTGGCCCAGGCCGCCCGCAGGCGTTCGTTCGTCAAGTCGGCTTTCAATACCGGCCAGGTCCTGACCGCGGCGGGCCTGGGCCTGGCCTCCAGCCGGGCCCTCGCCGTGCCGTCGGCGTCCCTCTCCGCGGCTGCGGTCGCCGCCGTCCTGCTGGGCGTGGGCGTCTACTTCACAGTCAATAGCTGCCTCGTCGCCGGTGTCGTCATCTCGATGGGCACGACCTGGCATGAGTTCAACAACGATCTCCTGATCCAGGTAACGCTAGCCGGTGCGGGAGCGCTTGGCGGCGTCATCCTGGCCCTGGCGATCCAGGCTCACCTGTGGGCGCTGGCGCTGGCCATCCCGGGCGTGATGGTGGAACGCCGGCTCATCAGCGCCCGGTTCGCGGCCCTGCATGACCGGGCACGGATGGAAGGGCTTTACGAGGTCACGCTAGAAGCCAACCGACGGCTGCGGCGGCAGGCGGT
This sequence comes from uncultured Actinomycetes bacterium, assembly GCA_963767385.1. Classification (GTDB taxonomy): domain Bacteria; phylum Actinomycetota; class Actinomycetes; order Streptosporangiales; family Streptosporangiaceae; genus RYN-230. The sequence continues at coordinate 24,094 of CAVYEA010000024.1, forward strand.
GCTCGACACGATCTTGGCGTCGGCGCGGCGGCTGCTGCGCAGCCCTGAAGCCGTCCTGGCGGACGATGACCCCGGTCCCGGTCACCTCGCCGCGCCAATGACGGTGGGCGGTCGGCGGCAGTGGCTGGTGGCGTCCGGGCGGCGCCGGGATGAGCCCTTCGACGACGCAGACAGCAACCTGCTGTGGGCGCTGGCCGCCGTGGGCAGCGGGGCGCTCAGCAATGCTGAGCTTTACCAGCAAGTCCACATCGAGCGCGAGCGGCTGGCCTCGATCACCCTGAACATAGGGGAGGGGGTCTGCGCCATCGATGAAGGCGGGAGCCTGACCTTCGTGAATCCAGCCGCCACCGAGATGATCGAACTGCCGTCGCTGGACAGTACGGCCGGCGCTCGGGGCGGCGCGGACCGCATCGCTCCCGACTTCCTGCTGGCTCCGGCGCGCGAAGTGATGCGCAGCGGCCGCACCGTCCGGGTGGACGACGCCCGGTTCCAGAGCAGGAACGGCGCCATCATCCCCGTCGCCTATACGGCGTCGGCGGTCATGACCAATGGTAGGCCGTCCGGCGCGGTGATCGCCTTCCGTGACATCACCGAGCGCAAAGCCTTCGAGGATGAGCTGCATCATCATGCCTGCTACGACAGCCTGACCGGGCTGGCGAACCGCCGGCTGCTGGTGGAGCGCCTCGACAAGGCGCTCCGGCGCTCCACCCTGGACGGCAAGACTCATGCCCTGATCTTCGTCAACGTGGACCGCTTCAAGGGCATCAACGACAGCCTCGGCCACGTAACCGGTGATGTGTTTTTGGTGGCGATTGCGGCCCGGCTGAAAGCGGCGGTACGCAGCCACGACCTGCTGGCCCGGTTCGGCGGTGACGAGTTCGTGGTCCTGCTGGAGGACGTGGCCGACGTCGAGGTGGCCGTCACGGCGGCACGGCGTATCTGCGTCGCGGTGAAGCAGCCTATGAAGCTGCTGGATGGCTATGAGCTGGTAGCCAGCGTGTCGGTGGGCATCGCGCTGACCGAGCAGGGCAAGACCGCCGACGACGTGCTGCGCGACGCCGACGTGGCGATGTACGAGGCCAAGTCGAAGGGCGGGGGTGGCGTCTACAAAGTTTTCGATCAGGTTTCTATGGGCATCCGTTCCTCCGCGCGCCTCCAGATTGAGGCCGATCTGCGCAAAGGGCTTGAGCGGGACGAGCTCGAGGTGCATTACCAGCCGTTCTACTCGCTTGGCAACGGGCGGATCGTTGGTGCCGAGGCGCTGGTGCGCTGGCGCCACCCCACGATCGGCCTGATCGGCCCCGCGCACTTCATCCCCATGGCTGAGGAGACGGGACTCATCCTCCCGCTCGGCCGTTATGTTCTGGACAAAGCGTGTCGGCAGGTGTGCGCGATCCGCGAGCGGTTGCAGGTGGACCTGCCCATCAGCATCAACCTCTCACCCCGCCAGTTCGGTGACAGCGGGCTTCTGCCTCAGGTTTCAGCAACCCTAGACGCCACGGGCTTGCCCTCGGAGCTACTCATCTTCGAGATCACCGAGACCATGGTCATGGAAGACCTTTCCAGCGCCCGTGAGGTCATGAAAAAGCTGAACCGGCTGGGTGTCCGCCTGGCCATTGACGACTTCGGCACCGGCCACTCCTCGCTCGCTTACCTCAAGCAGTTCCCCGTGCAGGAGGTCAAGGTGGACCGCGCCTTCGTCCAGGGCGTCGCCGACAGCCCGGTGGACTCGGCGATCGTCCGGGCCGTCATCGACCTGGCCAATGCCATGGGGATAGTGACGGTAGCCGAGGGAGTCGAGACCAAAGATCAACTAGTCAGGCTCATGAGCCTCGGCTGCGAGGTAGGGCAGGGGTATTACTTCTCCCGGCCACTCCGCGCCGATGCGTTCGATGACCTGCTGACCTGCCACTTCGCGCGGCCCGCGGAGTCGGCCGGGCTGCTGCCTGTCGGCTCGGAGGCGGACCGGGCGGGTGTCACATGACTATCCCGGCAGCGATACGGCCAGCGGAACCTGGGTTGCGTCCGCTGATGTGGTGCTCGAAGTTTCCGCTGGTGAGCGTGGCGTCGTGACGTGAAGACGGCCACCGCGTGATCCTCATTGAGTTCCGACCAAAAGACCTCGATGAGAAGGAGCCACGCGATGGCCGCAGGACCTAGGCGGCCGGGACCGAAGGCTCGGCGACGAGACGGAGCGGGCACGGAAGACCGTCAGCGCACGAGTGCGCGATGCCTTGTCCAAGATCGAACGTGTGCATCCCGAACTGGCCGCACACCTGCGCACCGGCCTGCTGCGCCATCAGCTCGCGGTGGCCTTGCGTGAGCGGCCGAGGGCTCAGCCACGGCCATCCAGCAGGCCCGGAACCTGCTCATGGACCTGGAAGATGCCGGAGCGCGCGCGAAGTTCGTCCTGCATGACCGGGACGCCAGCTTCACGCAGGCGTTCGATGCCGTGTTCCAGGCGGCTGGGATCCGCGTCATCCGCTCCGCCGTTCAGGCGCCGCGGATCAATTCGATCATGGAGCGGTGGATTGGCAGCTGCCGTCGTGAGTTGCTGGACCGGACCCTGATCTGGAACCAGCGCCACCTCATGATGGTGCTGCGGGAGTACGAAGACTTCTATAACTCACACCGCTCGCACCGCGCCCTGGACCAGGCCGCGCCGCTGCGGCCGTTGCCGGACGGCGTCGCCAACTTGGATCATTTCCGGGTGCGGCGGCATGACCGCGCGGGTGGCGTCATCCACGAATATCGCCTGGCCGCATAGGTTTTCGGCACCCACAGGTCGGCGTGGGCCAGGGCCGGGGAGCCTTGCGGAGGACGCAGAAAGCGTGGTGTGGGCCGACCCACAGGTGTCTCACGCGTGATACAGTGAAGTCATGGCGGAAGTGGCTGTTAGGGACCTGCGGAACCATGGCGGAGAGATTCTGAGCCGGGTCGCTGGTGGCGAGATTCTGACGGTGACTCGTGACGGAGATCCGGTGGCGGAGCTTCGCCCGCTGCCAAGGCGCCCGCTTCAGGCAGCGCGCCTGCTCGAACGGTGGCGCGCCCTTCCGGTCGTCGATCCGGCCGGGCTGCGCGCTGACATCGACGAGGTCTTGGATCCCGCGCTATGACCGAGGGGCGGGAGCCACGGCACCTGCGAGGGGTCTTGGACACGAGCACGGTGATCATGCTGTCGCGGATTACCGATCCGACGGCGCTTCCAGCGGAGCCGCTGATCACTGCGGTGACGCTTGCTGAGCTAACGGTCGGTCCGCTGGTGGCGGCCACCGACAAGGATCGTTCCGCGCGGCAGGCGCATGTCCAGCAAGCCGAGGCTGACTTCGATCCGCTGCCGTTCGACGCCGCTGCGGCACGTGCGTTCGGGCGGGTGGCCGCTTCGATGCGCCGAGCGGGCCGAAAGCCCGCGGCTCGTGCATACGACGCGATGATCGCCGCCACCGCCCTGTCAAGGCAGTTGCCGGTCTACACATGTAACCCGGATGATTTCGCTAAGGTTGACGATCTGACCGTTGTCGCGGTCGATGTCCCGTAGCCGACTTGAGTCCAACTGGAAGCGTTACAGCACAGATGTACCGCAACAGGTGCGGATGGAGGCGGACCGTGGAGGACGTCCCGGGACGGTGACCTGCGGTGATGGACGCGGGTGGACGTGCTGCCGCCAGATGGCATGCAAGAGGTCAGCGGTTCGAGCCCGCTTAGCTCCACCTGATCAGAAGTGAAATTCGAACGGTTCGAACAGCGAGTACAGCAGGAAAGTACAGCAACGGCGGCCTGTTGGGCCGCCGTATGTGTGTTCGGATCGGGCATCTTCCCGGGTTGGGGCTGCTGGCAGGACTGCGGATCCCGGGCACTGTTAAGCCTGTGAGCTGGGGAAATCCGCGCTCCTGGGGTCGGCGACTCTTGCTGCCTGGTCACCTCCGGGTTGTCTTGGAGGGGCGCTTCTTGCCGCAACTGTTGGCGCATTTGCAGGTGGTCAGGCGTGCCATCGTTCATGCAGTGGAACCCGCTCCCAGGCAGTCGCGTCTGCTGGCGGGGCTGGGCGTTCGCTGGTCGAGCCGGGCACCACAGGTGCCTGCTTGATCCCGAGCTGCGCAACGTCGGTGACTCGCTGCGGGTCGCCCGGACGGCGTGCGGGCCCGGCCTGTGCTGGTCTGGCCGCAGCTTTCCCCTAGGTGAATCCAGCCGGCAGGTGATGACGTGCCACCTGTCGGAGTGTGAGCCTGCGGGGTAGGTAATGAACACCGACAGGGCGCAAGGCCCTGCGGATCGCAACGCATGTGCACGGAGTCCTCCCTCAGTCGCGCAGGAAGGAGCTCTCCGTGTCAAATGGAAGGAGTACGGGCCCTGGTGATTGAGGAATCCCCTGGCCGGGAGCTGCCGCCCCGGGCCATGGCTGATGGCCCGGCCCGTGCCTGAAGCAGATGCCGTAACGCTGCCGCACACCATGCGTTCCGTCGTGCGCACAGAGTTTGCCCGGTCACTGCGGCCTCCCTGCGCGACTCTGAGCTCGGTGGCAGCCAATGTCGATTTCATGAGCTCGGCGTGGTTCTTCCTGCCGAGGGGCCTGAAGGACGATGTGCCGGCCGCCAATGTGCTCGCTCCTGACGGGCAGCGGCTGATGGCAGCAATCGATGACCCAGTCCTGCTCCGGGGGCTCTTGCACGCCAATGACATTGTCCTGGGGAGACAGCGCCGTGCCAGCTGACGGCGACACGCCGCGCGGACGCCGGGCGCTCGGCAAGGGCCGGATGGAAGGATTCAGCGACGGCGTGTTCGGATTCGCCATCACGCTGCTCGTGCTGGACATCGCGCTTCGCCCGCCAGGCACCCCCCTGCAGCAGGTGCTTAACGCCTGGCCGTCCTATGTGGCCTACATCACCAGCTTCCTGACGATCGGCGGCGCGTGGCTCTTGCACACCGGGTTGACCGATCAGCTCGCGCGGACTGATCAACTCTTCCTGCGGCTCAACTTGCTCGTCTTGATGGTGGTGGTCTTCCTGCCGTTCCCGACCCACCTCGTAGCGGACGCATTGCGTAACACCACGGGCGAACGGGTGTATGTCACCATGTACGGGCTCACGCTCCTGGCCATCCGCCTCCTGGGGTCCGTCCTGGGTTGGTACGCGCGGCGCGAGCACCTCTTCTCGCAGCACAAAGACGACGAGGAGGTGCACACAGACCGGCGGAAACTCCTGCCTCTCGTCATCGGGTACGTGATCGCGATCCTCATCGGGCTCCTTCTGCCGGTAGTGGCGGTGGCGCTGTATTTCGGTCTGGCGGTGTACCTGGTGGTGCCGTTCCGGGAGGTCGCACGGCTCTTGCACCGGCGCTCGTAGCCCTGGCCAGTGAACGCCTCCTCACTCTTGGCGGCCAGCCGAGAGGATCCACGCCTGGATCAGGAGCAGTTGCCACTGCACCGCTGCGCGCGCGCCCTCCTGCTCGCCCTCCCCTGCCGGCTATGCCAGCCGGTTCCACCTAGGTGAAACGGCCGGCAGGTGATGACCGGTCACCTGCAGCCGCGGAACCATCGGGTTCGTGTGAGCCCGCAGAAGGGCTGCCTATCAGGCGGAGGGGACTGCGGCGGGCGCCGAACGGGATCGGGTAGCTAGGTTCGGGCGGCTGGAGGATGGGCTGCGGCAGGCTGGTGACTGGTATCTGTGGGGACCGTATGTCAGCGAACGCCAGTGGGGCACCGTCCGTGAGGATTACCGCGCGGACGGCGGGGCGAGGGATTACCTGTCGCACGATGCTGGCCGGTCCCGGGCCCACCGGTGGGGCAAGGATGGCCTGGCCGGGTTCTGCGATCAAGGACACCATCGCGCCGAAGATCAGCGAGGTGTTCGTGGTCACGGCTCGCCGGGTGGATATCGCTCCGCCCCGGCGGCGATGGCCCGGGGTGATAGCCGGAACGGCCCTGCTGGCGGCCGCCGGCGCGGCCGTGGCTGTCGTGCCCCGGCGCCGGAAGGATGACAGGACCTGCGGACCGCCCTGGGGAGCAGCCGACGCAGGCACCAGCCCGCAGACGGCGCAGGACGGTCAGCCGCGTGCCGATGCCGGCGGAACCGGACGTCAACGGGCAGTTCCCCGGCGCTCTGGCGAGGGGCAACGAGCTGCGATAACGCGTCAGGCAGCGAGCCGGGTGCCGGCGGGCGTTGCAGATTATGCGTGCGCAGTCCGGCCCTATGACCGTGCGCAGTCGGTCCGGGTGTATTCGCTGGTAGCGCGATGCCGATGGTGCGGTGCAGTTCACCCATCGGAGGTGATGGTCCCGGTCAGGAGCAGCGGTGGATTGCTGCATCTCCAGCCAGGCCAGCAGCCGCGTGTTCCGCAGTGACCGGGGGGAGGCCGCTCCGTGACTGCCGAAACACCCGGCCCTGACACGCTCGTCAACCTCGCCGCCGCGTCGGTCTCCGAGGGAGTCCGTAGCCTCGAGGTGCGCTGGATCTTCCCGGGCCAGCTGGAGACTGCGATGGCCGGATGGTTCGGGCAGTTCCCGGCCGGTACGCAGTCACGTGAGGATGCCTACCTCCTGGAGCCGCACCTGCCCGGATTGTCAGTGAAGATCCGCGGGGGCGGGGCGCTGGAGGTGAAGGCCTACCGCGGCAGCCCGGGCATCCTCGAGGTGGCCGGCCGCGTCCGCGGCCGCCTGGAGTCCTGGCAGAAGTGGTCCTTTCCGGTCAGCCCGCCCCGCCCGGACAGCGGCGCCACGACCGGCTGGACGCCGGTACGCAAGAGACGGCGCATCAGCCGGTTCGCCCTGGCCAGCGGACAGATCGTGGCACGCGCCCCGGAGCCGGGCCTGGAGCCGGGCCTGGAGCCGGGCGGGGAGCCGCGGTGCGAGGTGGAACTCACCGAGGTCCGCGCGCGCGGCCAGGACTGGTGGACCCTCGGCTTCGAGGCGACCGGCCCCGCCGGTCTGCTCCGCAGCACCCTGGAGGCCACCGCCGCGCTCGTATTTGCCCAGGCCCTGCCCGGCGGCTTGCAACCCGGCCCGGACGACTCCAGGTCATACGCGGAGTGGCTAGCCCAGCGGCCGGGCGCCGGGAGTAGGTGAGCGCCGCGGCCTGGCCGGTCAGCGGGTCATCGCCGCGTTCCTTGACGAAGCCCTTTCCCGGACGTGAGCCAGGAAACGCCACCGGGCCGGCTTTTACCTCCGGCGCCGGCGCGCGATCAGGACACCGGTGAGCAGGACCACGCCCGCTGCCGCGAGGATCACCTGGCGCTGCCGGGGGACTGCCGCCTGCTCTTTCATCTTGCCTGCTGTGTCCTTGAGGCGCCCGGCGACCTCGCTCGCCTTGGCCCGCGCCCGGGCCATGATGTCGGCCTTGGCAGCGAGGGCAGCGACGGTCTCGCCGATGTCTTCCCTGGTTCGCTCGATGTCCGCGGTCAGCGCCTGGATGTCGTCCGGGGGAGCATCACCGGGAGCAGGTCTGGCAGGGGTGAGCCCGGATCCGGTCATCGGTGTGCACTCTCCTTGATTTCCTCGATGTCGGCCCTGACGCTGTCGACGACCCGCTCAGGAGCAGGCGTGGCCTTCCTCAGCTCAGCGCGGCCGGCCAGCGCGGCGATCCCAGCCGCGGCGAAAAGGCCTGCCCCGATGATCAAGGCCGCAAGCCAGGCCGCCACGGCCGTGGCCAGCCCGATGATCGCGGCAGCCAGCAGGCAGCCAAACCCGTACAGCGCAAGCAGCCCGCCGCCGCTGAACATCCCGATGCCAAGGCCGACCCGCTTTCCCGTGCGCATCAGCTCTAGCTGCGCGAGCCGCACCTCGTCGCGGGCCAGCCTGCCAATCTGCTCTGACAGGTGCTTAACGAGGTCCGCGGTCGAACTGCCCTGCGCAGTGGCCGGCCGGGCCGTGGTCGTGTCTTCCATCGATGTCCGCCGTTCCCGTCCGCTGCTACCTCGCTACCGCCGTCTGGCCGGCCCCCGGCTGGGCGGATCCAAGCTCAGCGGTGCCGTCCTGCTCGCCGTCGCCCGCATGGTCCGGGTATGCCTGCGCTCCCCTCACCGGCACATTCGCCGGATGGCCCTGCCCCCCGGTGTCAGATGTCGCGCTGGGCGGTGAGCTGTCCTGAGGCGACGGCGTCGACGAGGGCCTGGTGGTCGCGTTCGTTCTGGTCGGCGTAGGCGGCGGCGAACTGGGTGATGGCCTGGTCGAAGACGTCGGAGCCGCCGAGGTAGGCGGCGATGGCGATCCGGTCCCCGGAGCAGGCGTGCGCCCGGGCCAGCGCCCACCCGCACAGCTCGCCGTAGATCCGCATGCCGCGCGGTATCAGGGCCTCGATGGCGATGGAGTATTTCCAGTCCCGCAGCTGGCGGACATAGAAGTCGCGCTGCTTGCCGTCCAGGCCGGCCTCGGTGCGCTGCCAGCCCAGGAAGATGTCGCTGGCCGCCTGCATCAGCCGCTGCCCCGCGACGACCCGCTGGCCCATGTTGGTGTACTTGCTGGCCCCCACGAACCGGCTGAGCACCGACGCCTCAGCCTCCTTGACCTGCAGGAACAGCGGATCGGAGTCGTCACGGCCGAGCATCAAGACGATCCAGCAGCGGGTGCCGACGCTGCCGACGCCGACGACCTTGCGGGCCAGGTCGGCGAACTCGAACGTTTCCAGCAGGAACCGGCGGTCGGTTTCCAGCGTCCGCCGGTACTTGGCGAGCAGGTCTTTGATCTGCGCCTGGAAGGCCGCCTGGTCCGTCTGCCTGGGCAGCAGCTCAGCGATCGGCACCAGCAGCGGCGGGTCAGAGATGATCTGCGGCCGGCCGTCCACCAGATGGGTCAGCTTGGCCAGTTCCTGCATGCTGTCCCGGGTCTGCGCCTTGGCCATGCCCTTGTCCACCATCTTGCGCTGCCGCGCCTTCATCTGCGAGTCGAACTGCGCCCGCAGATCGTCCAGGTCCGCACGCGCGTACCAGACATCCAGGTTGGTCATCCCGGCGAAGGTCCGCATCGCCTGCCGGTAGCGGGCGACCGCGGCGGTGACGATCTCGCGGCGGTCCTTGCCGCCGAACCCGTTACCGCGCCCCGCGACCTCCAGGCTGGCGGCCAGCCGCTTGACATCCCATTCCCACGGGCCGGGCGTCGTCTCGTCGAAGTCGTTGACGTCGAAGACCAGGCGCCGCTCGGCCGAGCCGAAGATGCCGAAGTTCGACAGGTGCGCATCCCCGCACGCCTGCACCGCCAGCCCGGACACCGGGGTACGTGGCCAGGTCGCTGGCCATCGGCAGCGCCGCCCCGCGGTAGAAGGTGAACGGGGAGACCATCATCCGGCCCCGCCGGATGGGCACCAGCTCCGGCACCCGCGACTTCGCCTGCTCCTCCAGCAGGCCGATCGGGTCGGGCCGGGCCGGCCCCGGGTCGAACACCGCATGGCTGTCCCGCGGCACCGCAGCCCGCGCTTCCTTACCCCGCGCCGCACGCTCCGCCGGGGTCAGCTCCGCCCAGCCCTGTCTCCAGCTGGTACCGCTGCCATGCCCGGGGCGGAGCCTCTGCCGTCTGCGCACTCATCATCGGTTCCTCTCTGCCTCTGTGGGTCCTCAGCGCAACCCGATTCCGCCGCGCCACGGCCCCTGCCGCGGTCAGCTAGCCGGACGTGCGGTCATCTGACCCCTCGTCCGCTGGCTGGATGGAGATGAGCTCAAGGCCCAGCTCCTGGGTCCGCTGGATGAGCCCGTGCAGATGCGCCTGGTCGATCACGCTGCCGGTCAGCACCGTGGTGCCCGCGGCCCGGTCCATCTGCATCCCTTCGAACAGGAAGCCGAACGGTTCGCCCAGCTCGCCGCGAAGAACCAGCCGGTACCGTCTGCCTCGTGCCCGGTCGCTGTCCATCACGCGCACGCTCACACTCAGGCAGGTGACCTGTCACCACCTGCAGGCCGTTTCCACCTAGGTGAAGCGCGGGCAGAAAGCCAGGAGATCCCGGGTTCAGGCGCCTCGCCGCGCCAGCGACAGCCCCGCTCCGCCTGCGGGTCACCGCCCAGGTGAGCACGCTGGACATCATGCAGGTAGGCAGGCATCACCGGCTAGAGGAGCCTGAGCTCGCGGGTCCGCTGGAGGGCGTGGGCCCGTGAGGAGACGCCGAGCTTGCGGTAGATCGACCTGACGTGGCTGTGGACGGTGTTATGCGACACGTACAGTTCATGGCCGATGTCGCGCTCGGACAGATCGCTGGTCAGCAGCTGGAGCACCCTGCGCTCCCGCCGCGTCAGCTTCTCGTCCGCGGAGCTGGATGCCCGGCCGCGGAGACGGCCCGCAGCACTTGAGCCGCCCGGTCAGGATCCCCGGATCGGGACAGGATCCGATGATGGATCTCGCCTCGGTGATCGCCGCCTGCGAGCGCTCGCGCTCGCCGAGGGCACGCAGTACCGGTCCCTGGTGCAGCAGCGCCATCGCCACCTCGGTCGGCTGGCCCCGGGAACGCAAGAAGGCGGCGCCACACTCGATCAGCGGCTGTGCCTCCTCGGGCCTTCCGCGCGCGGCGAGCGATACCCCGAGCGCCAGCGGTACCACGCCGCTGGCCTTCTCGGTGCCGTGCTCCCGGACGAGTTCGGCTGCCTCTCGGCCAGCATCCGCTGTTCTTCCGAGGCGGCCCTGCTCGCCCGCGATGAGCGAACGGTAGGCGAGCGACGACGCGCCCGCCGGCCATTGTGCGCTCGCCGGTGCCAGCGCCGCCGATTCCGCGAACCAGCGGTCGGCCTCGCCGGGCTCACCCCGGAAGTACAGGCCCATGCCGACCGCCCAGCAGGCCACCGGCCGCCAGGGCGATCCGGGGCCCTCAAGCTCGGCCGCGCGGCGGCCATTTTCCAGCTGGGCGCCGACGTCACCCCAGGGGAAGACGGCCCGCAGCATCGTCAGGCTTGCCTCGGCCGAGCTGAAGCCGTCCGGCAGAGCCCCCCGCCGGGCTCGCCCAGCCGTTCGGCCGCCGCGATGACCTGACCCGCCTCCTCCCGCTTCGCGGACAGCGAGAGCATCCACGCCTTGACCAGGAGCAGCCCTGCGCTGCCGCTCTGCATCTCCTCCGGCAACTGCCGGATCCAGGCCAGGACGGTGTCGTACCTGCACGCGTTGGCGTAGCTGACCCACGAGGCTTCGATCAGCTCGGCGGCCTCGGCGTGCGCGCCCGCTGCGATCGCATGCGCGATGGCCTCGCCGGTCGTCCCGTGATCGCGATGCCAGGCGTACGCCCGGCGGTGCAGGGCCGGGGCCGTGCCCGGCTCACGCCGCTCGAGCTCGACCCGCAGCAGCTGGGCGAAGAGCGGGTGGAAGCGGTACCACCCGCCCTCGTCATCGAGGGAGATAAGGAAGAGGTTGCTGTACGACAGCGCGTCGAGCATCGGCGCCGAGTGCTGCTGCTCCAGCACCGCATCGCACAAGGGGCCGGACAGCCGTCCGAGGATGGAGGAGCGGAGCATCAGCGCCTGCATCGGCGGATCATGCGCCTGGAGCACCTCCGCCTCCAGGAAGTCGATCAGATGGCGGCTCGAGGCGCCCAGTTCGTGTCACCAGGGCGTGGCGGTCGGCAGTCCGCCTCAGCGACAGCGCCGTCAGGTAGAGCCCGGCCGGCCAGCCTTCCATCCGCTCGAGGAGACGATCCACCTCCTCAGGCATGAGGCCGAGCTCGAGGCGCCCGTTCAGGAATGCGTCCGCCTCCCCGGACGTGAACCGCAGATCGTCGGCGCGCAGCTCGAGCAGTTCACCATGCGCGCGCAGCGCAGCCAGCGGAAGGTCCGGCTCAGTCCTGGTTGAGAGCACGAGCTGGAAGGTGGGCGGTGCATGATCGACGAACCAGGCGAGGCTCTCGCGGGCCGCGCCGCCGGAGAGCCGGTGGAAGTCGTCCAGGATCAGCGTGACCTCACCCAGATCGTCCAGCTCGTTCACCAGGCGCGGCAGCACCATCTGGACGATAGACGCCGCCCCGGCTATCTGCGGCGACGCCGGCAGGCTGATGGCCGGGCAGGCCCGGCGAAGCGCCTCGATCACATAGGACCAGAGCACCACGGGGTCGTTGTCGCCCTCGTCCAGCGTCAGCCACGCGACAGGCTTCCGCGCCGCCTCAGCTTCCCGCCACGCCGCCAGCAGGGTGGTCTTCCCGTAACCCGCCGGACATGCCACCAGGCTGAGCCGCCAGACCCGACCCGGTCCGAAGCCGCTCCAGAAGCCGCTCGCGCGGAACGACCTGATCGCGCACCGCCGGCGGACGCAGTTTCGTCGCGACCAGGACCGGCCCCGTGCCGTCTCTCCGCGCCGCCCCCTCATCGCCGACTCGCTCGGGTCCGGGACCGGTCCTGCCTGCACCTGGGCTCTGGAGCGGCGTCAGTCTGCAGGTCCTGTGCCTGATGCCTGTCCGCATGTCAGCAACTCCCTGGAGGGTGACCTCGCCTCACCCGGATGGGGTGCGCTGTCTCGCTGGCCGGAGGAGTTTCAGCAGCCCGGAGGGATCGGCAGTGGCGACGGCGGTGGACGCGTCACTGCTGGCACCGCTGCTGGGATGCGAATGCCGGGGCCGGCCTGGGTCCCCGTCGCAGCATCCCCGGACTTCGCGGAAGGGTCCGATCGAGGGCTGCGTGCTTGCCTGTCAGAGCAGGCCGAGCAGGCGGGCCCGCTCGACGGTTTCCGCGCGGGACGAGACCCCCAGCTTGGCGTAGATGCTTCTTCAGGTGCGTCTTGACCGTGTTCACCGACATGAGGCATTCGCGTGCGATCCCGGCGTTGGTGAGGCGAGAGGGCAGGAACCGCAGCACCAGCAACTCGCGCTCGGTGAGGACCGCCGCCGGCTGGCGCGGGGTGCTGCGGGGTCGGGGAGGGGAACCTAGCGCCACCGACAGAGTGGTGCCGGACTCGGTCCCGAGCGATTCCGCGGCCGCCCGGGCCAGGCGGGTCACCGCCGGGCCCTCGTCGAGAAAGACCCGGACCAGACGCTCGGGGGCCGCGAGCCCGACCGCAACCGTCACATGCGCCGCGGCATCTTCACCGGACTCGATGGCGGCGCGAGCCAGGAGCAACTCACCGGTCAGCCGGTCACGCATCGTGGCGAGGCTCGCCCGCGCGAGCCTGGCCTTCACCGCATCGAAGCGGCCGCAGGCCAGGTCGAGGCGGGCATCCAGGAGCGTTGCGCCGGGCTGCCCTCGGGAAGCGTGGCGATCAGTTCCTCAGCCTGGCGCGTCTCGCCCGCTTCAGGTGCCAGCGGGCGGCAGCCGCATCGACCATGCGCCGCAAGGCGGACCGCGGAAGATGCGCGATGAGCATGCCAGCCTCATGCAGGGTGGCGAACACGCCGTCGAAATCGTCCAGTGCCGCGGCGGCCCGTACCTTCTCGAGCCGGAGCAGGACCTGGTAGACGCGGGCAAACGGCTTGGCCTGAAGGACCTCCTCCAGGCGGCGGAACGCCGCGATGACGTCCGCGAGCTCGTTGCGGTCGATGAGAGTTCCCGCCAGCGCAAGATGGGCGTCAAGCATGCCCGTGTGGGTGTCGACGCCGAACGCGTGAGCCGCCCGGAGAGCAGCCGTAGCTTGGCGTTCGGCTTCGGAGAGCCTGCCTTGCCGCAGCGCGATGCGAGCGGCAAGCGCCGGCGCGTGCACAAGGGCCGCGATCTCATCGCCCGGGCTGCCGGCCCGCAGAGCCGAGTCGGCCTGATCGGGCTGATCGGCCAGCAGGTAGCCGCGCACCAGGTTCATGCGGGCGCGGGCGCCGGCGATCCCGAGGTCGAGACCCGCCTCGACCGCCTCGACCGCCCGGTCGGCCGGCGTCGATCTCATCGCCCGCCCCTGCAGTGACCGCGAACGTGAGAAGCCGGAGCACATCGAGGGTCGCGACGTCCTCCGCCCGTGGCTGCGGCTCGTCGCCGATACGCTTCTGTGCCCGCTGGATCCACGCGTGGGCCTCAGCCACCTGACCGTAAAATCCGAGCATCACGGCGTAGGTGAGCATCCGGAAAGCGGATTCGCTCACCAGCTCTCGCGGGAAGAGGTTGACGAACGCCGCGATGCCCAGAGTGTCGGACCGGTCAGACCGGCGCCACGCAGCCTCGAACACGATCGAGAATGCCCGGTCAGTGTCACCCGCGGCCAGCAGACAGCGGACCGCACCGGCGATGTCGCCTCGCGCCTGGAGGATCGAGGCGGCCAGGCGATTTAGTCCTTGCACTTCTTCCGGGCGGTGCGTCTGCAACTCCGAACGCAGCATCTCGGCGAGGAGCGGGTGATACCGGTAGCTCTCTCGGCTCGGTCCCGTCGCCATCACGAACTTCAGGTCGGCCTCCATGCGCCGGAGCACGTCGCCGCTGTCGCTGCGCCCCGACAATGCGTCGCACAGCTCCGCGTCAAGAACGTCGGCGACCGACGTCCGCAGCAAGAACTCCGATAGGTCCTTGGGGGCGCGGTGCAGTAGCTCATCAGCGAGGAGATCGGCCACCACCGGGGTCCGCCCCGAGAACTCGGCCACGGCGGTCGCGACGTCAGCACGATCCCTGAGCCCGGCGGCGGCCAGACGCAGGCCGGCTACCCAGCCCTCGGTGCGACGCCAGAGCCTCCCGACCTCACTCGGAGTGAGGCGGTCCTCGCCGAGCACGGTGAACAGCTCGGCGGTCTCGGGCAGCGTAAGTGCCAGATCATGCTGCCGGAGCTCAGCGAGCCAGGACCGGCCCCGCCACCGGCTGACCGGCAAGTGCGGGTCGACCCGGCTCGTCAACAGCATTCTCGAGCGCGCGGGGAGGTGCTCGACGACGAAGCCAAGATCCTCGGTGATCTCCGGGCTCTGCAGGTGATGCACGTCGTCGAGGACCATGACGAGCGGCTCCTCGACGGCCGACCACGCGGTGAGCAACCGGCCGAGGAACTCCGGCGGCAACCGATGAACGTCAGTTGCCGACGCCGCAGTCTGCGCGAAAGCACCCGGTACCGCGCGCGCCAAGGCGAGGGCGAAGGTGAGCCAGAAACGCTCCGGCCGGTCATCTCCGGCGTCAAGAGTCACCCATTCCCGGGCGATCGGGTCCAGGGTCTCAAACCACTGCGCGACGGACACGGTCTTCCCGGTGGCAGGACCGCCGGTCACGAGCGCCACGCGCCAGCCGGGCTGGGCGAGAACCTCGGCCAGGCGCGGACGGGCAATCGCCCGGACCGGTACTGCCGGGCACCCGAACTTTGAGCGCGGAACCGTCAGCGGGCCGCCGGAGACAGCACGCGCGCGCACACCGCCCATTTTTACGATCCAACCAACTGATCCTTTGTGGCGGGTCATCCTTCGCGGGTGAGACCGGTCAGCGCACCCGGAACGAGTGACGGCAAGTCACCCTGTTCCGCGGTTCCTTATGGAGGTGATGAGGTCTGGGAGGGTGACCGATGGCGCCTACGTGATCACCATCCGCGGTGTCGCGGGCCCCTGGGTGCAGGCAGCCTTCGACGACGTGGAGGTGAGCGTGGCAGGCGATACGACGGTGCTGCGGAGCGCTGGAGCCGGCCAGGCGGCCCTGCGCGGCCTCTTCCGGAGAATCCAGGACCTCGGGCTCGAAGTCGTCGAAGATCACCTGGAACCGGCGGAACCGGCATGAGGTACGTGATGACCCAGCTCACGGATCTCCGGTGCCCTCGAAGCTGTGGAATGCCAGATTCAACTGCCGGCCTGCCCGCACCGGCCGCCCGTCACCCAGATGGGGCGATCCACCGCAGGCATACCCGCTGCAGGGCATAGCCGCGCCTTCCTTCATCCAGCGGCAGCGTCGTCCATCCAGCGGCGCATCGTCCCCCACTACCTGCCGCACTTGCTGGCCGTGGTGCACCTGGTCCAAGGGCCGGGACCGTTTCCATCTAGGTGAATCCGGCCAGCAGGTGATGACAAGTCGCCTGCCTGGATGTGAGCCTGCCGGGGTGATGGACAGCGATAGGGCGCAAGGCCCCAGCTGTACCGGCCGGTGAGCAAGAACTAGGGAGCGGACATGGCGAAGCCTGAGGCAGTTTTTATTTACATCGGCACGTATCCGAGCGAGGCGGCGGCGCGGGCGGACTATGACGTGGTCAAGGATCTGCATGCGGTGGGTGCGGTCGGGACCTATGACGCCTCGGTGGTCACCAAGGACGACGGCGGCTACGTGCACGTCAACAAGGATGAGATGGCGACCCGGCACGGGGCGTGGGGTGGCGCTGCCGTCGGCGCGCTCATCGGCATCCTGTTCCCGCCCGCGATCATCGCCACCGCCGCTGTCGGCGCAGCCGTCGGCGGGGTGAGCGGCCACTTGTGGCGCGGCATGTCCCGCGCCGACGTCAGGGAGCTCGGGGAGATCATCGACGACGGGCAGGCCGCCCTGCTCATCGTCGGAGAAAGCAAGGTGCAGGAGGCGGTGGACAAGGCCGGGCTGAAAGCCGAAAAGCACGTCGCCAAGGAACTCAACACCAGCGCGAAGGATATCGACAAGGCCGTCCGGGAAGCCGCCACCGAAGTCAGCTGACCCGCCAGTCCCCGGCCAGCGGATGGTTCTCCTGTCCCGCAGGCCAGCACGCCGCACCGTGGAGGACACATGAGATGCGCAGTACGGCGGGGCATGCCCAGATGGCCGCCGCTCGCGGCCGTCCCTGTCCTCGTCTTGTCCGGGCTGGCCGCCGGGTGCAGCAGCAGCCCGCCGGCGTACTGCACCGCCGCCAGCCAGCTCAAGACCTCGGTCCACAACCTCGGCGATGTCAACGTCGCCAAGAACGGCCTGGGCTCGCTGCAGACCGCGCTGGGCAAAGTGCAGGCCAGCGCGACAACGTTCGCGGCTGATGCGAAGTCGGCGTTCCCGTCGCAGACCACGGCACTGAAGAATTCGCTGTCCAACCTGGAAACCGCGATCAAGTCCGTGCAGGGCCAGCCCCCGCTGACCGCGGCCACCGCAGTCGTGTCGTCGGTCACCCAGGTGAAGAACTCGGCCAGCGCCCTGCAAAGCGCCGTATCAGGCAAATGCTCGTGAAGAATGCCCGGCAGATGAATTCCCAGCCTGCATCAAGCGGGGGTGACGATCGGGCGGGAGAGCTCATGCCGGGCCGGCTTGGGAGTTATGGGTGACGCCCTCGAGGCGGCTCGCCAGGCCGAGCCCCGGGGTCGCGATGCTGGGCGCCGTGGTGGTTGGCAGTGTGGTGTTGTGGTTTCTTGCTCGTCCCAACGGCCAGCCGGGCGGCCGTTACGTCGGTGAGTTCCTCGGTGTCGAGGCGGTGCTGCTGTTCTCGTGCTCGCTGGTGCTGGCTACGTTGCTGGCCCTGGCTGTGTGGCGCCGAGCCTTCGCGGCGCGAAGTGGTCACGGCTGGTCCGGCACCTGGCCCGGATCAGCCACGAGCGCTGTCATACGGGTTGTTGCTGACCAGCACCGCCTGCGGCGCCGACCGTCAGGTCGCCCACCCAAGGCTTGACGCTGCTGATACCAGATCCTCGCCACCGTCGGTGGCTGGATGGGCGGCGCGCCGCCGCGCGGCTCGTGCCGTGCCAGGGTCTCGCCACGAGTCCGGTCAATACAGGCGGTAATCGCAGCGGACCTGTAGATAGGCGGAGACGACATGCTGTCCGGTTCGGCGCGGTACTGGGCGACGAGCGGCAGCCGGACTAGCCGGGAGGCTGAGCCCATCCGGCCAGCACCAGATCCCACCAGCGCCGGGTCGCCGGTCACGGCGGCCATGAGCTCGGCCTGGTCCGCGTCCTGCTTGATCGTCATCGGCAGGGTTCATCCGGATCGCCAGCGCGGGGTGTCATCGCCCGCGCCGCGCCCTTCACCGGCCCGGCCAAGGTCAGCGTCATGGCGATCACGCCGATTCCATCCGGCTTGCCGGCCGGCGCATCCAGCCGCTCCTCGGCCAGGCCGAGGCGTGCGTGAGCTGCCGGGGCCTCACACGTCACGGCGGGTGATCATGACCGCGGCGGCGGTCAGGGTGGCGGCTGGCCAGGCGATGAGGACCAGCATCGAAAGACCCGGGGAAAGCAGGCCGGCCTGCGGGTGCAGGGTTACCGCCTGATAGGCGGCGAAGGGCATCGTGAATCTGCCGAGCCTGGTGTTCCAGGGGGATGGCAAGACCAGGCACAGAACGCCCAGGAGGTAGATGACGCCAACCGCTGCGGCAATGGCGCCTGCGGTGTGCCGGATCAGCGCGCCGAGTCCGACCCCGACCAGGGCGCAGGCGGTCAGGAGGAAGCCGGCGGCTAGCACGGCCCCGGGCACGCCGGGGTGGGACAGGGACAGGCCGCGGTGCCGGCTGGACAAGATCGCCTGGGTGAGGAAGAAGCAGGCGAAGACGATCAGCTCACCGGCGGTGGCGGCAGCGGCCCCGGCGACGGCTGCCTTGGCGGCCAGCACCGCCCAGCGCCTGGGCACGGCCGTGAATGTCGTGCGGCTGAGCCCGCTGCTGTACTCGGACGTGAACACCAGCACGCTCAGAACGGTGACCGGGAGCACGGTGTACTCGGCATAGCTGAGGAAGCTGGCGGTGAGCGGGTTGACCGGGCTGCCGTGGGGCGGGACCGGCGCGGATGCGAGGCTCTGCGCCACGATCGTGGTGACACCGAGCGTCGCGGTGGCGGCGATGAGCAGCGTCCAGTAGTTCGACCGGAGTGAGCGGAGCTTGGTCCATTCGAAGGTGAGCACGTCCCGGGCGCGGACCAGCAGTGCTGGCGCGGCCCGGCCGGCGGCGCGGATCTGCGGTGCGGTCACCGGGCGGCCGTCCCATCCGGCGGCCGGGTTCCGGCGCGGTAGTCGGTGCTGTCGCCGGTGAGGTCCAGGTAGGCGTCTTCCAGGGAGGCATGCCGCGGCACCAGTTCATGAACGGCGATCCCGTGCCCGGCGGCCAGGTCGCCGATGGCAGGCGCATCCATCCCGGTCACGGCGAGCCCGCCGTCCTCTTCTGCGCTGATGGCCGCCCCGCTGGCGGTGAGCAGCCTGGCAAGTTCACTAGCCTGAGGTGATCGCAGCAGCACGTCCCGGCGCGTACCGGACACGAACTGGTCCGCGGGGGTGTCGGCGAGCAGCCTGCCGCGCCCGATGATGATCAGGTGATCGGCCGTCAGCGCCATCTCGCTCATCACATGGCTGGAGATCAGGACGGTGCGGCCTTCGGTGGCCATCGATTTCAGCAGCTGGCGGATCCAGCGGATGCCTTCGGGGTCCAGCCCGTTGACCGGCTCGTCGAATATGAGCACCGGGGGGTCGGCCAGCAGCGCCGCGGCGATGCCCAGCCGCTGCTTCATGCCGAGAGAGAATTCCCGGACGCGCCGGGCCGCCACCGCGTCCAGCCCGGCCATTTCCAGCACTTCCATGGCCCGGCGCTGCCCGATCCCGTTGCTCTGCGCGATGGACAGCAGGTGGAACCAGGCGGTGCGCCCGCCATGCACGGCGGTCGCGTCCAGCAGCGAGCCGACCTGATGCAGCGGCCGGATGATCTCCTGGTAGCGGCGGCCGCCCACCAGCGCCGTGCCCGAGGTGGGCGCATCAAGGCCCAGGATCACCCGCATCGTGGTGGTCTTGCCCGCACCGTTGGGCCCCAGGAATCCCGTGACACGCCCTGGACGGACCACGAAACTCAGGGCGTCCACAGCGGTGACCAAGCCGAAGCGCTTGGTGAGCTGATCCACCTCGATCACGACCGCGCTGACCGGACCGTGCCGGGGAACGCTGAGCCCGTTCGCAGCACGGCCTGCCTTGTCAGCGGGGGAATTCGCGGAGCTGCGCGCCGCGCCCACGGACCGCCCGATGATCAGGTAAACGAGGCCGCCCCAGGGCACCGTGACACAGATGATCAGGGCCCATCCCCACTTTGGCAAGTAGCGCACCTGGCCGGCCCGGGCCAGGTCCACCAGGCAGAAAGCAGCGAATCCGACCGCCACGGCCGACACCGGCACCGCTACAGCGGATCCCGGCGGCAGGCTCATGAAGCCTCACCAGCCCGCACCTCAGCGGTGATACTGCACCGGCCACACCGGCAGGCGGCAGCGCCGCTGCCCGCCTCCCGCGGCGCCGCTGCCTTGCCCCTCGTACCGCGAGCGTGCCCGGCAGGCCGGAAGTGCACCGTCTGGAGCGTCATCTGAGCACCGCAGGCCCTGGCGACTCCGGTGGTGCGCGGTGCGGCCCGCGGACCTTGCCGATGCTCAGGTAGATGATGCCGCCGAGGGGGATCTGGACAAGGCAGACCAGCCCCCACCCCCACCTGGGCAGGTAACGCACCTCCTCGGCGCGGGCCAGGTCGGCCAGGCAGAAGGCAACGAAGCCGGCCGCCGCCACGAAGACCGGGACGAGGGGCCACCAGCTGTGCGGGGCGAAAAGCCTGATGAGCGCGACGGTGGCCACAACCACACTGAGGTAGATGCCCACGCCCACGACCATGCGGGGGGCGAGGTCATCAGGCCCGAAGGAGATGACGGCGGGACTGCGCGGCGCCCGCCGCCGGTGCTTTCGGGGACGGCCAGCGGCCCGGCGCAGGCAGCGCGTGCTCCGGATGGTGCCGGCCGCGTAGAAGAGCGCGCGGGCTGATCGCCGGGGTGCGAAGCGGATGCCGGGGTCGTGCCGGATGGCGGGGAGTTCGGCTGCCCATTCGCGGTAGCGCTCGTCGCGGATGTCACCGGGCAGGCGGCGGCATGCGCGGCGGATGAGGTACTCGGCGATGCGCTGGGGGAGGGGATCCCTGGTCATCGCGTGCTCCCGGGTGCTGGCTGGGCCATCCCGTGCGCGCCGCGCGGGGCGGCGAGGGCTGCCTGGGCGAGCTCCACCCGGGCGACGCGGATGCCTTCGCCGGTGAGCTGGTAATACTTGCGCGGGGGCCGTCCGCCGGCATCGTCGCGCTGTGCCTCCCACTCGGAGGCGACCAGGCCCTGATCCTGCAGGCGGGCGAGCATGGGGTACAGGGTGCCGCTGGGAAGCTTGGCTGCCTTCATCAGGTCATAGCCGTAGCGGCGGGCCGATGGGTCGTCCAGGAACACCCGCAGGACGCGTTCCAGGGGTCCAGTGAGCTTCATGCATGAAGTCTACACGTGTAGCCTACATATATCGATTAACCCGCGGACCGCACGCAGAATCCTCATTCTGTGACCGATTGGGTAGCGGGCCCAGTGGTCACCCGATCGACCATAGCGGCGGGACTGTGCGCGGCTGCCGTCAGTGAGTTGGTAACTCCCTGCGATCGGCTCCGCCGACGCGAGCTCCCTGCGGTCGTGTCACCACTGGCGTCCTCGACTGCCCGGCTGGCCTACTGGATGGGATCCTCGCGTGCACGGTCGGTGCCCTGGCCGCGCACCTCATCGCGGCATGTGCGCCGGTTGCGGTGAGCGATACGCCTCAAGTGACGGAA
Organism: uncultured Actinomycetes bacterium; assembly: GCA_963767385.1. Lineage (GTDB taxonomy): Bacteria > Actinomycetota > Actinomycetes > Streptosporangiales > Streptosporangiaceae > RYN-230. Next base: position 45,386 of record CAVYEA010000024.1, read on the forward strand.
GTACTGGCCGCGGAACCGGCGCCGCACTGCTTCGATGCGGACGAATTCGGGATCCGCTGGCGGCGCACGGCCTGCACCCAGTCAGTCTGCCCGGTCCAGGCTGCCCCGGACTAGGGCAGCTGCCTGGTCAAGCTCGGCCCGGCCGGTGATTGCTGACCCGCGCTCGATCCGGAACCCGTCGCCCGGTGTCCTCGGCAGCACGTGCAGGTGGATATGCATGACTTCCTGCCCGGCGACCTCGCCGTCGGGGACGAAGAGGTTGATTCCCTCGCACGGCAGACCTGAGCGTCGGATGGCTCCCGCCAGCCGCTGCCCCACGGCGAACATCGCCGCGCCTTGCCGCTCGTCCAGGTCGGCCAGGCGTGCGGCGTGGGCCCGTGGCACTACCAGCAGGTGGCCGGCATTGATCGGGCGCAGGTCCATGAAGGCGATGATCCCGGCATCAAAGTAGACCACGCTGGCCGGTTCCCGGCCGTCCACGATCTGGCAGAAGACGCACGTCGCTCGCGGTGATTCGTCAGCAGGCACGGCTCTCATTATCCGTGCCCGCCGTGGTGCGCTGTCCAGGGCCTGTGAGGTTCCAAAACTCGGCCGTGGGTCTTGACCTGGGTATCTACGCGGCCCGCTCGTATTCGTTGATGAGGCCGCCGAGGACGGATCGGCGCCTTATCCGCTCTTCGGAGAGGTCGGGGGCGGGATGGTCGGGCCTGGGCGGGCGGAGTTGGCGGCTGCGGTGGGGTCGTCGTCCGTTGTAGTGGGCCTCGTACTCGGCCAGGACCAGCCGCGGGTGGCGCTCGCCGAAGATCAGCATGCGGTCGGTGATCTCGGTCCGGGCAGTGAGCACGAACCGCTCCGCGTAAGCGTTCGCGCGAGGACTCTGGGGCGGGATCTTGACGGCTTGGATACCGGTGCTGGCCAGTGCCATATCGAAAGAATCGGTGAACTGCCCGGCCCGGTCGCGGACCAGGAACCGGAAGTCCGGAGCGCGATCACCGAGATCCATCAGGAGGTTCCGGGCCTGCTGCGTGGTCTATGGTCCGTCAGGGTTCGCGGTGACCCCGGGGATATGCACGTAGCGGGAACCGACTCGATCACGAACAGGCAGTACAGGCGCCGGAGTGTCACCGCGCAGTCCACGTGGAAGAAATCGGTGGCGAGCATCGTCGCGGCCCGGGCGTTCAGGAACCGGCGCCACGTCGTGTCGGTGTGCCGCTTCGGTGCCGGGGGAATCCGCAGGGCCCTGAGGATCCGGCGGATCGTGGAGGCGCCGACCCGGTGGCCGGGCTTGAGCAGCTCGCCCTGGATCCACTGGTATCCCCAGCTGCTGTTCTCGGTGGCGAGCCGCTCGATGAGCGCGGTGATTTCGGCGCTGACCGGCGGCCGTCCCGTGCGGGTAGGTCTGCTTCTTTGTGACCAGGCGGCGGTGCCAGCGCAGGAAGGTGCCGGGCGTGACCAGCCGGTGTGCCCGCCGGTGATGTGGCAGGAGCCGGATTAGCGCGGCCAGCACTGCCCGGTCGGCCCAGTCCAGGCTCGGCCGGGGCCTGGTGCGGCGCAGCACAGCGACCTCGTGCCGCAACACCAGCAATTCCGCGTTCTTGGACGCCGATGAGCGGCCGAGCAGGACGAGCCAGCTGCAGAGCCGGGCGAAGATCAGGTAGAGCAAGCGGAGGGACACGGGTGATCATCATGCCCGCCAGCGTCCGCCCTCGTCGCAGGTCAGTGGAATGAGCCGACTTTTGGAACCCGGCAGCCTGCGACGGCAACCTGATCGCGGAATTTGACTGCGCGCGAGTTCCGGCTGCGCCTGATCCCCCGTTCGGCGCGGTTACGGGGTCTCGGCCGGTTAGACCGTCACCCGCGCATAACGCACTAGCCCCCTCGGCGGCGGCTGCCTGCTCGCGGGCGGCGGCCTGGGCGGCCGCGGCCTGCTCGCGGGCGTCGCGGAGCGCGGCGGCGGCCTGGGCGGCGGCGGTCTCGGCGGCCTGCTGGGCGGCGCGGGCGGCCTGCAGCGCCTCGGCGAGCGCGTCTGCCTCGGCGGTGGCCTGGGCGGCCTGGGCGGCGGCGGTGCCGTCGGCGACCTGGCGCGGGCCCTGGTCTTCGGGATGACGACCGGTCTGGACTTGTTCAGCGCGCCGGGCATCGTGCCGCGGCGCGGCCAGGAAGCTGGTGATCAGGGGCGTGAGCAGGCCCGGGCGGGTTACCAGCTCGACGTGGCCGCCGTGGTAGACGTGCAGCGTCGCGTGCGGGATGCCCGCGGCCAGGATCCGGCCGTTGGCCACCGGGATGATCGGGTCCTCGTCGCCCGTGAGCACCAGGGTGCGCTGGCGGATGAGCGGCAGTAGCGGCAGCGTGGTGAACCCCAGCGCGGCGGTGTTCTGGTACAGGTAACCCATGCTGAGCGGGCTGATCCGCGCCTTGCGCAGGGCGCTGGTCAGCGCGTCCGGGTCGGTTTTCGCGCTTCCTCCCCACAGGTCGCCATAGCGGCGCAGGATGAGGTTCTTCACCAGCGGCAGCGGGTTGGGCGGCACCATCGTCTGCGGCCCGGTTGAGGTCGCCACCAGGATCAGCCGCCGGCACAGGCGCGGGTTGCACAGCGCGAACTGCTGAGCCAGCCCGCCTCCCCAGGAGATACCCAGGACGTCGGCCTGCTGGTGGCCGAGATCATGCAGCATGTCGCGCAGGAGCATGGCCAGGGTGGTGAAACGGTAAGGCAGGTTGGGTAGCTGAGAGCCGCCGACGCCGGGGGCGTCGAAGCGGATCACCTCGATGGCCGGGTCGAGTGCATCCACGAACGGCCGCAAGGCTTCCAGCCGCATGCCGATGCCGTTGCACAGCAGGAGCGGAGGCCCTGTCCCGGTGCCTGGCCGGATTGCGACGCGCAGCGGCGTCCCGCCCACCTGCATGATCTCTTCGCGCACGTAGCCATCCCTGACACGCATGTCCATTCCTCCTCGGGCACGCCGTGGCACCGCCTCTGTGACGGAAGTCACACGGATATGGGGATAGTAGCGATGCTCGGGATAGTACGCAATAGGCGAAGTTTAGTTAGCGCGACTGGATTCCGGCGGGTGAGCGGGGAGGGACGGGGGCTGGTGTTAGCGGACGGGCTTGTGTCGTTGGCGTCGCTGGCGGGCCGGCGGCGGCGGCGGCCGTCACCGATGCGTGGGGATGACGAAGCGGGGTTTCGCGCGGCCGCGGTGATGCCGGGCGGACCGAGCTGGCGGAACGGCTGCTGGCCAGCCAGGGGAAGTTCGCCGAGGGCGTGCTGCGCGCGACCACGCCGCTGCTCCCCGGCAAGGGCGACACCGGCACCAAGAAGAGCGGCGGCGAGACCAAGCAGGCCTCACCTTCCCGGCGGGCTGACGGCGGCCACGAGAAACTGGTGTCCCTTGACAGCGGGCCGGGCCCGCCACCTGCGATAGGTCCACTGCCCGCGGCGAGCGATCGCGGTTCGCCGCAGACTTGCTTACCATCCTGAGCAGAGAGCGAAAAGCACAGAATCACGGAGCGACAGTGACCGGTACCTGGAACGCGCAGACGCAATGCCTGGGCGCCTTCATCCGCAATCGCCGCAAGCTCGCCCGCCTGTCGCTGCGTCAGCTTGCTGAGATGACGTCTCTTTCCGATCCCTACCTGAGCCAGCTCGAGCGGGGCCTGCACCTGCCATCGGTGCGCGTGCTCAAGCTGCTCTCCGAAGCGCTGAACGTGTCCGCCGAGACGCTGCTTGCCCAGGTGGGCCTGCTCGGCCCGGCTTCCTCCGGGGATGGGGCCGCGGCGGCTGACGGGCCCCCAGCATCGTCGGTGGAGTCTGCCCTCAGCGCCGACGAGCGCCTGGCCGACGAGCAGAAGGCCGCGCTGATCGCCGTCTACCGCAGCATGCTCCGCTCCTAGTGCACCTCTCCGCCGCTGCTGCGCTACCTGTCCGAACCCCGGCTGCGGGAACAGATCACCCCAGTCACCAACCGGAACGAGGCCTTCCACGGCTTCGCCGACTGGCTGATAATAAATAACCCCAGAGTTCCTGCGGCCAGTCACCATATGACCAGCACGCGCGATCCAGTCGCGCCTGGCTCCTGGGTATCTTGATGGCGGGCAGACTCCCGATCTCCAGTGGGATGACGGCTCGGTTTCTGGCAGGACCATCGCAGCCGGACTATGCTAAGCCGGTGCTAACCCCGGGAGCAGTCGGTGATGACCTGAGGGATTTCTTCCATGCCGGGCAGATCGCCACCTCCATCGGCGGTGCCGTTACCGTCCGGCTAGCCGAATCGGCAAAGATTGCCCGGCAGCGCCTAGTGGATGCACGATTTGACCAAGCACCCGTAATGAATGGACGACGCGCGGTTGGCTGGGTTACGGCAGATGAACTGAAAGGCCACGGGACCGTTGGCTCGGCGATCACCTCGTTGAATTACTGCACCCTGGTGTCAGCTGAATCGTCGATAGCCAACGTCTTGCAGCTTCTTCCTGGAAGCAAGTTCCTGTTCGTTGTCGGCAAACAAGGCTTGTCAGGCTTTATAGTCCGCAGCGACCTGGACCGCCATGCCGTTCGGAGCTATCTTTACCTGTTGATCGCCGGGATTGAAATGCTCCTGGCTGAGATTGTTAAATCGGCTGTCCCGGATGACCGGATCATCGCTTCACTGCGCTCAGGCCAAAAGAAAAGATTCGAGCAAGCTTATGCGGCAAACCAAGAGACCAGCCCAGCCGAGTACCTTTACATAGACGAGCTGGTAACCCTATTTACCCAAACCCCCTTCGCGAGTGACCCGACATTCTGGGATGAGCTGCTCACAGACCTGCTGATCAGAGTTAAGCACTTCCGGAACGATGTTATGCATCCCGTTCGCTCTCTAGCAGCACTGGAAGACATGGAAGCCCTGGCAAACTTGCCGAGATGGGCAGCGGAAGTAGCCGAACGACTTCGCGGCATCGTTGCTCTTCCCGGTTGACGCTCTCCTTCCGACCTGAGCTGACAACAAGTACAACATTTACGGATCCGCCGTCTGGCCACCTTGAGCAGGTATCGATGACCCGGAACCTACTTCGCCGGCAGGATCGTGCGCTGCCGCAGAAGTGCACAGGTGGCCTCACAGATCATCCGGATCTGTATGCATCACGAGCACTAGGCGTGGGGCCAGCCATCCGCCCATAACGGCGGGTACTTGCGCACCGGTCACCTGAGCACCGACCAGACTCCGTGACCGGCGTCAAGCGGCAGGGCAAGCGCGTCAACCGTTGTGAGCGTTCCAGACGCCGCATGTGATCGCTAGGCTGGCGTCGGAGCCCATGACCCAGCACTCGTGACCGAGCAACGCACCTCAACGCGGCAGAAGCGGCCGACACGCCCGGGGTTGGCGATGCATAAACATACGGCCTGGCCGACTGCCTGCTCGGCCATGGTCGGGATCGCCGACGGTGCGGAGGCTCCTGATAACCGCGCACCGAGCCGCCGTTATGGTCGACGCTAACCGTTGGGAAATGCTTACTTCGCGACTTACATAAGAGGTCAATTTGCGTCGGAGTATTCATCGGCTGGTACAGTTATCGGCTGCCCGTGATCGGCGCCAAACGGTGCGTGCTCTCGTGTGATCAGGTCATCGGGATCAGCCTTCCGGCGCCATCGTGGCGTGTCTGGGGCGCAGGTGCGAAGAAAGCCAGAGGCCGCGGCGTACGCTGCGCCGTCCAGGCCAGGACTGGGCTTCATGGGCGGATGGAGGACCGGGTCGGGCAGCACCCGATCCTTGATGCGTGGACCCGGACATCTTTCAAATGGGGTCCCGGTGACCGCTGGAGGCTGTCCGCTGGCAGTGATGTCCTGGCCGGCGTCAGTTTCGGCATCAAGGAATACCTCGCGCCGAGCCAGTGCGGCTAACCCCGGCGGCAGCCCGCAGTGCTCGGCTGTACTCCATGGCTGACAGATTGGCATCGTCGGCCGGTTGCTGCGATTCAGCTCTTCATGCATCGTGATCAAACAACCGGATCAGGTCCGGGTGGATCGCGGCCAGTCACAAGCCAGGCCGCCAGGTAGACAAGAGGCGAAGGTCCAGTTTTCTAGTGACGGCGCGCCCGGCCAGATGTGGCGAAGTTCCCAGCCAGCCGCGAGCGGCTTGGACACATAGTGAAAGAACAGCCACAAGGAGCCGCCTGGGCGGTCGGTCCCCATCGAATCGGAAGGCAGCCGGGCCCTGCGGCTTTGACCGCCCCGCAATGCTGCCGCGCCAGCCCGGGCTGTCCTGGAGGTGTGTGATGCGACAGCGCATCTCAATCGCGCGGCTGGCGATCATGGCCGCTGGGAGCGCGGCGGTCCTAACGCTCGGGCTCGCTGGGACCGCCCGTTCGGCTACCGGCGGTCCGCACGCGATCGGCAGCGTGGTTCACACCACGAGCCAGGCAGGCTACGTGGCCACAGGCCAGGACTTCCGGTACATCGCCACCACGGTGACCGTGGCACCGGCCCCGGCAGCGGTGTTCAACCAGAGCCTGGCCGAGGTCATGCTGGGCAGTACGTTCGGTGCACCAGTGAGGCTGGCCGTCCCGGCGGGCGGCGGCGCGAACTCGATCAGTTACGCCTGGAGGAGCGGCACGGAGTGGCAAATGGGCCATTTCACCAATGTGTCCCCGAAGGCGGGTGACATCCTGACCCTAAGCATCTACAGCCAGCACGGCCGCATGTCCCTCACCGCCTATGACGTGACCCAGCACGTCAGCCAGACGGTCGAGGTCAACACGGCCATGACAACCTTCAACGCGGCCGAGGCCGCCGGAGTGGTGAACAATGGCACCCTGGTCCCGCCGGAGCCTGGCGACATCCGGCTGTGGGATTTCACCAATACGGCCGTGACCACCGTCTCGGGCGTGCATGGCACGCTGCTGGGACCGTGGACGACTTCCCAGGTCATCGACACCCAGAACGGCACTGCGAACGGCGCGGTCGTGATCAACGCTCCAGTGCTATGGAATAACGGGCAGAACTTCGGACTCTGGCTGCGCGGCACGGCCTGAGTCGAAGCTAGTCAGCGCACCACCTGGGCCGGACCGCTGGCCCAGGTGCCTTCATGTGAGCAGGGCGGGCAGGCGCACCATAAGGATCGTCCACCGCGGGGCCACCGGCCCTGCGGCCTTCCCCCTGAACAGCGGGAGGCATCCTCGCCAAGGTCATGGCCGATTTCCCCGGGGAAGCGCCTTAACCCCTGGCGCCATCACCAGACCTCCCAGGGTCATCAAAGCGAGCCGCCACAACTTCTGCCGTTGTCAAGCTGATGCAACTGGACGCCAGCGGGCGCCGGTTGGCGGTGCCACCGAGCCGTCATCTGATTAGAGGCTGGGCGGGACGTCTGGCCCCGGCGGGTGGGCCGTCTGGCCCCTGCTTCCCGGCCGTCCGGGGGTGAGGCTGGCAGTGTGGCGGGGCTGTCGGGAACGTGGCCTGGCCACGCGGTCTTGGCCGTGTCGCGCAGCGGCAGCAGGAAGCGGGAATGATCGCTAGCCCAGGCCCGGGGGACCGGCCGCGAGGCTGCCGCCGGGCCAGGACCGCAGTCATCTGGTCCCGCGGGCTGGCGCAGGGGGTCTTCCCAATGCATGCACTCATCACCCGCAGCCTGGCCGCCGCGGCGGCTGGGATGGCGCTGGCCACACTCGGCTTGGCCGGAGCCCGCCCCGCGGCTGCCGGCACGGTTCGGTCATTAGGCTCACCGGTATATACCGGGGGCTCTTCCGGCTACTCCGCCACCGGGCGGTGGTTCCGGTTCGTGTCCGCCACAGTGACCGTCCCGCCCGTCACCGTGCCCGTGGACTACGGCGGCAACATGCTCATGGAGCTGCACAATAACGAACATCCCACGGCAGCGGGTGCCACCATCCTGGTGCGTCCCGGCGGCGGCCCGGGCAGCATCGGATGGAGCATCAGTGACGTGATCACGCCGTTTGCGATGAGCCCGCGGGTCGGTGATGAGCTCAGCCTCAGCATCTACTACGACCAGCACGGCCACGACGTCTTCACCGCCACCGACACCACGCAGCACATCACGCGAACCGCGCAGGCCGCGGCGGGCAGCGTCATCTATGACGGGGTCTCGCTGGCCGCCAACTTCGCCAGTTACGGGGCCTGGCCGGCCCCGGCCGCCGACACCCGGCTGTGGGAGGTGACCAGCGCACGGCTGACCACCTATACCGGAACCCGCGGCACAATCACCGGCACCTGGCGGACCAGTCAGATGATCCAGACCAGCACCGGCACCCCGGCCGGAACCGTGATCAGCAGCCCGGCCTACCTGTGGAACGGCGGGGCTAACTTCGGTGACTGGCTGCGCGCCCTGCCGCTGACCTACACTTCCGGCTTCGCCGGTTACTCCGACGGCATTGGCCCATTCCGGTTCGTCGCCACCACCATGACCGTGCCACCAGCGCAGGTGCCAGCGGCCAACGGCGGCACGGCACTGATCACCCTCGGGCACAACGGCGGTCCGACACCACGGCCCTACGCTGACATCGAGGTCCTGCCCGGCGGCGGGGCGGGCAGCCTCAGCTACACCTCCAATGAGGCCTACGGCACCTTCACCCTCGCACCACGGCCCGGTGACCAGCTCAGCGTCAGCATCTACTACGACCAGCACGGCCACTACCAGCTCACCGCAACCGACACCACCCAGGCCACCACCCAGGCAGTCACGGTGCCCGCGCCCTACGCAAGCTCGATGCCACTGAACTACGCCGAGGTGCTCGCCATGTTCGACAACAGCAAGATGACCTCGCCACCGGCCGACAACCAACTCTGGCAGTTCACCGGCAGCAAGGTCACCACCTACAGCGGCGACCACGGCAGCATCCTCGGCGTCTGGGCCACCAGCCACTGGACCGACACCACCGACGGCACGCCCGCCGGGACGATCGTCGCGGACGCCACCGTGCCCGGGAACGGCGGCCAGGACTTCAGCGTCTGGCTCCGCCGTCGGTGACCACCCGCCCACCAGCCCGCCGGCGCCAGCAGATGCAGGCGCCCGCGGCCCGGCGCGGCCAGTGCCCCGGCACGACCGCCCAGCGGCTCCGGTGCCCCGGCCAGCGCAGGCCACCTGCCGGTTTGTGGGCGCCCGCAACCTGGATCAGTTGGGCCTGGAAGGCGACGTCAAGTTTGCTCCCCCACCCTCTGGATTGCGGTAGAGGTGGGCATGGCCGCCTGTGTCATCGTGGACTCACCGCCGCACGGTCGCCGACGAACATCTGTGGCGGCAAACTCAGTCAGACCCAGTCCAAGGCCAAGTGGCCTGGGTGGTACCCGGCCGAATGCCACCCCGCCATCAGCTCGACGCAGGAATCGGAGCAGGTCTGGCCAGCAGACGTTGCCCAGGCCTATCGAGATCTGCGTAAATCTTATGAAGATCGCAAGTACGAGCCCGGGGCCGGTGACTTCTGCTCGGAGGGATCTTAAAGAGGATCTTGAGCAGTCTCCTGCGATGAGGGTGATCTACCAGTTGCGCGTTGGGGCGCACGGCAGCGGCCCGAGTTCAAGGCGGTGGCTCATGGAAGTTGCCTGATCCGCTCCGGAGAGTGCCCTTGGAGCCGGATCCAGCCCTAGCCAGGAACCACCACGCTTGTCGCTCGTCGGCCGCTGCTACGGAGCCGGTCGTCGTGGCCTGGTTGCCGGGTCTTCATCGTGTTCCTTTGCTGCGCTGGTCAGGAGGCGGGGAGCTTGTGCGGGCGCAGGCGTGCCAGGCGTCGTACCGGGGCGGCCATCGCGTCCTGGCGCCGTGTGGCGCGTGCCTTCCGCGCCTGGTTGGTGAGCCGGTAGGTGGCGGCGGCGCGCTGCATTCCGTCTTGCCGGGCGATGGCGAGTGCGTAGGAGGCGTACATGGCTGGTTTCCCTTCGGTTGAGTGCGCCTGGCAGGCGCGGAGCGAGCGTTCTCGGGCTGAGTGGCGGGTGGGAGGGGGTTGCCGGGCCGCGTGACCGTCGGCCGTGCGGCCCGGCGCGGCACGGGCCTGCAATCACGGGCTGGGCGTGGTCAGGTGCTGCCGTGCGGTGCGGGTCCGGTCGAGGGTCACGGCCAGGGCGGCGGCCAGGAGCGCGGCGCCGGTCGCGATGAGCGTGATCTGCCAGCCGGGCATGCCGCCGGTGACGATGGTGTGCACCTGGGGTGGTGGCTGCACCGGGAAGGCCGGGCCGCCCGGTGCGGGAACGGGGTAGGCGAACGCGGACGCGGCCCAGATGAGGGGCGCGAGGATCGTGGCGGCGAGGCTGGCCATGATGCCAGCGGCGCGGCGGATGTTGCGGTTCATGGTTCCTCCGGGGTGAGTTCTGGGTCGGCTTGTGCTGTTGCCTTGAGCGTGCTGCGGGAGGCGGTTGCGGGGCATCGGGGAATCCCCTATGCGTGAGCGGCGGGAGGCCCGGCCGCACGACCAGGCGAGGCGCTGGTGCGGCGGCCCGGGGAGGGCAGCCTGCGGCGATTACTCTTCGGGCGGTGGCCGTTACGCTGGCTTGATGACGCTGCTCGGCCGGTTTGCGGAGCTGGCCGCATGCCGGGAGGCACTGTCGCCGGGCTGCAGCGAGGCTGCTGTGGCGGTGGTGATCACGGGGGCGCCAGGGATCGGCAAGACGACGGTGTGGCGGGCGGCGGCGGATGCACAGCCGCCGGGCATGGTGGTGCTGCGCACCACCGGCCTGCAGGGTGGGCAGGCCGGGCTGGCGAACCTGGCCGACCTGCTGGAGTCGGTGACCGGCGGGGTGCTGCCGCGGCTGCCGCCGCCCCAGGCCGCCGCCCTGCGGGCGGCGCTGGGCCTAGCGTCGGCGGAGGCGCCGGTGACCAGGACGCTGCTGGAGCGGGCGACGGTCGGCGCGCTGCGTGAACTGGCGGCCAGGGGTGTGGTGGTCGCGGTCGATGATGAGCAGTGGATGGACCAGGACAGTCTCGGCCTGCTGGAATGCGCGGCCGTCCGGCTGAGGGATGCGCCGGTCCGCTGGCTGGTGGCGGTCCGGTCCGGGCACGATGATCGCGGGCTGGCCCGCGTGCTGGATCACGAGCTGGGAGCAAGCGTCACGCGGGTGGAGCTGGCCGGGCTGGACGACGCGGCGTTGTCGGAGCTGGTCATGTCCCGGTTCCCGGGACGCTGGTCACCCGGCGTGCTGCGCCGGGTGGTGGCGCTGGCGGCGGGCAGCCCGTATGCGGCGCTGGAACTGGCCCGGGAGACGGCCGCCCGCGGTGGTCATGACGGAACGGCGGTGCACCTGCCCACGACGCTGGCCGGATCGCTGCGCGGCCGCCTGGAACGGCTCAGCCCGCTGGTGCTGGCCGTGGTGCAGGCGGCGGCGGTGGCTGAGGCGCCGACCCGGGCGCTGCTGCGCGCGGTCGCTGGCGGGTCGGCCGATGGGCAGGTGGATGAGGCCCTGGAGGCGGGCGTGCTCGAGGCGGACCCGCCGGACCCGGTACTGCGGTTCAGTCATCCGCTGCTGCGCGAGTCGGCGGAGGGCATGCTGACCGGGCCCGGGTGGCGCCGTCTGCACCGGGTCATCGGCGCGGCGCTGGCCGACCCGGGCCAGGCCGCGTGGCACCTGGCCCGCGGCGCTGACGAGCCCGATGAGGCGCTCGCGGAGCGAGCCGAGCAGGCGGCCCAGAATGCGAGCGCGCGCGGGGCGCCAGGCCGGGCCGCCGCACTGGCCAAAGCCGCCGCCGGGCTCACCCCGGACCCGGACGGCCCGGCCGCGTGGCAGCGCCGCCTCCTGTGGCTGGAGCAGCTGAACGCGGCCAGCGAGTTCGAGCAGGTACGCCGCCTGGGGGAGAAGTGGGCGCTGGATGTCCCGGTCTCGCTGCGCGGGCAGCTCACCGCCCTGCGCGCCGAAGTCGAACCCGACTTGGAGACCTCATGCGGCCTGCTCGCCGAGGCATTCGATGAGCTGGCCGGCCGCGACCCGGCCCGCGCCGCCCGCGTCGGCATCCACCTGGGCAGCAACCGTTTCCAGTTGCTGGGTCAGGTAGACGCAGCGCGCGGCCCGTTTGCCGCTGCCGTGGCACAGGCATGCGCGGCCGCAAACCCCGTTGTCCTGCGGGAAGCACTGGCCGCCGAGGGGTACTACGCCGCGGCGGCGGGTGACCCACGCGCGGGGGAGCAGCTGCGCGCGGCGGCCCGGCTTCCCGGGTTCACCGACATCGCCATTTCCCCCTGACACCCCGGAATTCGTGCTGGCCCAGTGGCATCTGGCGCGCGGTGAGGTGGACGCGGCGCGTGACCTGCTGGAAGCCGTGATCGACGTCGCACGCAGGCACGGCACCGATGAGGGCGCTGATCATGCGCGATGCCAGCTGGTGCAGGTCGAGTGGCGCGCGGGCCGGTGGGACGCCGCGGCGGAGCACGCCGCATCCGTTGTCCGCTGGAGCCGTGAGAGTGGTCATGGCCAGGAAGGCTCCGCTCCTTTCTACCTGGCTCTCATGGAGTCTGGCCGGGGCGATATCGGCCACGCCCGCACGCTCGCGGTTCAGGGCACCGAGCTCGCGGAAGCCCAGGGCGACTCGTTCTACGCCGCCATGTGCCGGTGGGTCCTCGGCCTCATCGAGCTGTCGGTCGATGATCCGGGCGCGGCGCTGCTCTGGCTTGACCCGGTCGCGGACATGCTGCAGGACGCCGGCATCGGCGATCCCGGCCCCTTCCCGTTCACCCCGGACCTGATCGAGGCGTGGGCGGCCACCGGCCAGGTGGACCGCGCCGCCAGCCGGCTGGCCTGGCTGCAGGACGCAGCAGCGCGCCTGGACCACCCCTGGGCCTGGATCACCGCCGGCCGCGCCGAGGCCGCCCTGCGGCTCGCGCACCACGACCCCGCCGCGGCGGTGGGCGCCGTCGCGGTCGTGATCCTCGAGGCGCGCCAAAGGGGGCTGCCGTTCGAGCTCGGCCGCTGCCTGCTCGTCCTGGGCACCGCCCAGCGCAAGGCCCGCCAGCGCCGGGAGGCCGCCGCCACCCTCGACGAAGCCGCCGCCACCTTCGCCCGCCTCGGCGCCCCGCGCTGGCAAGCGCTGGCCGAGGCCCAGCGGGCCCGCCTCGCGCCCGGACCCGGCACCACGCTCACGCCCACCGAACGGCGCATCGCCGACCTCGTCGCTACCGGGCACAGCAACCCCGAGATCGCCGCCACCCTGTACATCAGCGTCAAGACCGTCGAAGCCAACCTCACCCGCATCTACCGCAAACTCGGCGTACGGAGCCGAGTCAACCTGGCACGGGACCACCACAGCTAAGGCAGGCCAGAATCATGCGGAACTCGTAACCACGGGAACCCGTGGCGGCTCCGGGGTCCGGGCAGTTCTGTCAGGGAGCATCGCAACAGGTACGACGCCTTGCTGGCTCTCCGGCAGTACAGCAGGAAAGTACCGCAACAGGTGCAGACCGAGCGGGACGCGGACGCACGCTCTGGGACTGTGACCTGCACAGGGACACGCGGGTGGACGTGCTGCCGACAGATGGCATGCAAGAGGTCAGCGGTTCGAGCCCGCTTAGCTCCACCTGGTCAGAAGAGAAATTCGAACGACTCGAACAGCGAGTACGGCAGGAAAGTACAGCAACGGCGGCCGGGCAGGCCGCCGTACGTGTGTTCGGATCGGGCATCTTCCCCCGGCTGGGATGGCTCGCAGGACACCGGGTTCCAGGCGCTGAACTGGCGTTGGTCAGCCTGTCACCTGGGCAAATTCCGCCGCATCGGTCCGGTGACTTTTGCCGACTGGCCACCACCGGCCCTCCCAGAGGGCCATTCCTGCCAGCGGCCGTTGCCGCATTTGCAAGTGGTCTGGCCGCGCTGGGCGTCCCGGCGGGTGCGATTCACTCCCGGGGACCGCGCCAGCTGGCCAGGACGGCGCGTTCACAGACGGCAGGCGCGGCGGGCGGGCTCAGCGGGTGGCGCCGATGGTGTCAGCCCGGCGCTGGGCCTGCTGGTGTGCCGCGCCACTGAGGCGCAGAGTTGCGCCGTGGCGCAGCTCTTTGCGCGCGTGCCGGCGCGCTGGCGCGCCACGTGAGGAACCAGGCGCGGCGCGGCGTACGAGGACTCGGCCGGGCGCCGGCCGCCAGGTTGCCTGCCCAGGGCTTTGACGCTGCCGATGCCAGGTCCTGGCCACCGCCGATGGCTGAATGGGCGGCGCACCGCGCGCAGCTCGCACCGTGCCGGCCCCCTCGCCGTCGGCCCGGTCAATACGGGCGGTAAGCGCAGCCGGCCTGTCGATACGCGGGGAAACACGCGCAGATCGCCGATTCTTTGCTGGTGACTCAGCGGCTGCCGGGATCGCCGCCGGCGCCCAGATCAACCATTCTGGCGTGCTCCTTGGAACTCACCCAGCACCGGCCCGGCTGACAGGCGATGGCGTTGGGGCACACCGCTGGCAGATCTGGGAACTCAGCTGGTTTCGGCCATGGCCTCGGTGAACTGGCTGTTGTACAACTCGTAGTAGAAGCCGTGGCGGCGCAGCAGATCGTGGTGGCTGCCCTGCTCGGCGATGCGGCCGTTGTCCATGACCACGATGGTGTCTGCGTTGCGGATGGTGGACAGCCGGTGCGCGATCACGAAGCTGGTCCGTCCCCGCCGCAGCCGTGCCATCGCCTCCTGGATAAGGACCTCGGTGCGAGTGTCCACGTTGCTGGTTGCCTCGTCGAGGATGAGGATGCCCGGGTTGGCGAGGAAGGCCCGGGCGATCGTCAGCAGCTGGCGCTGCCCGGAGGAGATGTTGGAGGCGTCCTCGTCGAGGCGAGTGCGGTAGCCGTCGGGCAGGGTGCGCACGAAATGATCGACGTATGCCGCCTGGGCGGCGGCCGCGATCTCCTCGTCGGTCGCACCGTCTTTGCCGTAGGCGATGTTGTCGGCGATGGGACCGGCGAACAGCCAGGTGTCCTGCAGCACCATCCCGAAACAGCCCCGCACCTGGTCGCGGGTCAGCGCACGGTAGTCGGTGCCGTCAAGGAGGATGCGCCCGCTGTCGATCTCGTAGAACCGCATGAGCAGGTTGACCACGGTGGTCTTGCCCGCGCCCGTGGGACCCACGATCGCGATCGTCTGGCCGGGCTCGGCTGTCAGCGAGAAGTCCTCGATCAGCGGGGTGTCCGGGTCGTAGCGGAAGCACACGTGCTCCAGCTGGATCCGCCCGGCCACTGCTGCCGGGGCGGCCGGCGCCACCGTGACAATCCCGGTGGGCGCGGCGGCGGCGCCGCGGTCGGCCGCCTCCTCCGGGGCGGCGAGGAACTCGAACACGCGCTCGGCTGAGGCCAGGCCCGACTGCAGCATGTTCATCTGGCTGGCGATCTGGGTGATCGGCATGGTGAACTGCCGCGAGTACTGGATGAAGGCCTGCACGTCGCCCAGGGATATCGCGCCCGAGGCCACCCGCCAGCCGCCGAGCACCGCGATCACGACGTAGTTGAGGTTGCCGAGGAACTGCACCGACGGCATGATCACCCCGGACAGGAACTGGGCCCGGAAGCTGGCGTCGTACAGCCGCTTGTTCTGGCGGCCGAATTCGTCGATCATCGGCTTGCGGCGACCGAAGGCCAGGACCAGCCCGTGCCCGGTGTGCGTCTCCTCGACCAGCCCGTTCAGGGTGCCTGTCCGCTCCCACTGGTTCGCGAACTGGGTCTGTGACCGGCGTGCGATGACGAACGTGATCCCGACCGCCAGCGGGATCGTGACCAGCGACACCGCCGCCAGCAGCGGCGAGATCCAGAACATCATCCCCAGCACCCCGAAGATCGTCAGCACCGAGGTCAGCAGCTGGCTGAACCCCTGCTGCAGGGTGGTGGACAGGTTGTCGATGTCGTTGCTGACCCGGCTTAGGATGTCGCCGTGAGGATGGCTGTCGAAGTACCGTAGCGGCAGCCGGGCAAGCTTTTCCTCCACCTCACGCCGCAGCCCGTACATGGCCCGCTGCGTGATGCCCGCCATGATGTAACCCTGCCCCCAGCTGAAGACGGCCCCGAGCAGGTAGACCAGGGCCGCCAGCCCGAGCACCCGGCCGAACTGGGCCAGGTCGAACGCCGGCCCCGGGCGTGATGGTCATCCCCGACAGCATGTCCGCGAGCTGTCCCTGGCCGTGAGTCCGCAGCAGCGCTTCGGCCTGCGCCTGCGTCATCCCCGCTGGCAGGCGCTTGCCGACGATGCCGTCGAACAGGATGTTGGTCGCGGCGCCGAGGATCTTCGGGCCGGTCACCACGAACCCCACCGAGATCACGCCCAGCCCGACCGCGGTCACCAGCTTGAGCCGTTCCGGCCGCAGCCGGGCCAGCAGCTTGCGCAGCGTCCCGCGCAGGTCCTTGCTCCGTTCCGCGGGCAGCCCCATGCCCGGGCCCATCGGGCCCCTGCCCATCGCGCGCATGCGCCCGCCCCCGCCGATCACGCCGCCACTCCCTCGCCCAGCTGCGACGTGACGATCTCCCGGTAGGGGTCACAGGTCGCCAGCAGCTGCTCGTGGCTGCCGATTCCGGCGATCCTGCCTTCGTCGACCATGATGATCTGGTCGGCGTGCATGATCGTGCTGACCCGCTGGGCGACGATGACAACGGTCGCGTCCTGGGTCTCGGCCCGCAGTGCCGCGCGCAGCCGCGCGTCGGTCGCCGCGTCCAGCGCCGAAAAGCAGTCATCGAACAGGTACAGCCGGGAGCGTTTCACCAGTGCCCGGGCAATCGACAGCCGCTGCCGCTGCCCGCCGGACACGTTGGTGCCGCCCTGGTCGATGGGGGCATCGAGCTGCCCGGGCATGCTGGCCACGAAGTCACGGGCCTGCGCCACGGTGAGCGCATGCCACAGCTCCGCCTCGGTCGCCTCGGGCCTGCCGAACCGCAGGTTGCTCGCCACGGTGCCGCTGAACAGGAAGGCCCGCTGCGGCACGAGCCCGATCGAGCTCCACAGCTGCTCCAGTTCCTGGTCCCGCACGTCGGTCCCGTTGACTAGCACCGTGCCGCCGGTCGCGTCGAAGAACCGGGGGATGAGATTGAGCAGCGTGCTCTTGCCGCTGCCGGTGCCGCCGATGAGGGCGCAGGCCTGGCCGGGGCGGAGGGTGAACGTCAGGTCGCGCAGAACCGGCTGCTCGCTGCCGGGATAGCCGAACGTGACGTCGTGGAACTCCACCACGCCCGTGATGCTGGCGGGGGTGATCGGGCGCGGCGGGTCGCTGACCGCTGGCGCCATGTCCAGCACTTCCTCGATCCGCTCCGCGCTCGCCATCGCGCGGGGGACCAGGATCACCATCATCACCGCCATCATCACCGATATCAGGATCTGCATGATGTAAGTGAGGAACGCGGTGAGGTTGCCGATCGGCATCGTCCCCTCGCTCACCAGGCGGCCGCCGAACCAGAGCACCGCGACGCTCGACAGGTTGAGGATCGCCATCAGCGTCGGCATGGCCAGGGCGAAGATCCGGTTGACCCGCAGCGTGGTGGATGTGAGATCGGCGTTCGCCGCCTGGAAGCGCCGCTGCTCCGACGGCACCCGGAGGAAGGCACGGATCACCCGCACCCCGGTGATCTGCTCGCGCAGCACCTGGTTGATGCGGTCGATCTTGGCCTGCATGGACCGGAACAGCGGTACCACCGTGATCAGCATCACGCCGATCACCACAGCCATGACCGGCACTGCCACTGCCAGCAGCGGCGACAGCGCCGAGCCCTCCTTGATCGCCATGAATATGCCGCCGACGCACATGATCGGGGCGATGACCATGATGGTGAGAGCCATCTGCAGGAACAGCTGGATCTGCTGGACGTCGTTGGTGTTGCGGGTGATGAGGGACGGGGTCCCAAAGGCGTTCATCTCACGGGCGGAGAAACCCTGCACCCGTCCGTAGACCGCGGCGCGCACATCCGCGCCGACCCCCATCGACACCCGTGACGCCCAGTACACCGCCACGATGGCGACCGCGCCCAGGATCAGGGTGATGCCCAGCATGAGCGCGCCGGTGTGGAAGATGTAGCGGACGTTGCCCTTCACGACGCCGTTGTTGATGATGTCCGCGTTGAGATTGGGCAGGTAAAGGTTCCCGACGGTCTGGATCGTCAGCAGCGTGACGACGGCGGTCACCTGGGCGGCGTACGGGCGCAGGCGCTCGCGCAGCAACCGGGTCAGCATGACGGTGCGCCCCCCGTGCGCTCCTCCGGGCCTGGCTCCTCGGCCGGCTGGAACGCGCGCTGGAGAGCTGTAAGCCCGCTGGCGATCAACGCAAGTTCGTCGTCGCGGAGCGGCTGCAGAAGCTGGCCGATAGCCTCCCGGCTCGCCGCCGACCACTCAGCAGCGCGCCGGCGCCCCTCCGGAGTGATATTGAGCAGAACGAGACGGCTGTCATGCTCATCTGGGTCCTTGCGGACGATCCGCTCCGCCACGAGTTGGGTCATCAGGACCGACACCCGGCTCTTGGGGAGCCCGGTCAGCCGCGCGAGCTCGCTGACGGTAACGCCGGGATGCTTGGCGATCTCCTGCAGCAAGGCAAGGTACGGGCCGGACAAGGGGAAACCATGGCCCGCGGCCAGCCGTACATGCTGACGGCGCAGGCTTTGCGCCACCGCCCGGAGCAGCTCGATGACCTGCTCCTGCATCTCGGCACGGCCCACGCCGTCCCCAGCAGCCGCCTGGGTCATTGTCCTGGGAACGTTCACATCAGAACGATCCCGCTGCCGCGGGGCTTGGAGGTAGGGACCTGCGGCCGCCGGCAGATGGACCTTGGCCCCCGCCTAGCGGCCATGCGCCTGTGTCCCGCCCAGGGCCCGCTCCGCCAGGCCGGCGTCCCCGCCGCCGGTGACCAGTCCCGCGCAGAACCACAGCAGAAGGCCAACACCGCGGAAGCACCGGCCGAAACGCCCAGCCGCAGCCCCCACGGCACCAAAGGCCCCCGCCGCCGGGCCGCGGCAGGCCAAGCCGCAAGGGCAGCCAGGCCGGCCACCGCCGCGAACGTATGCCGCACCGAGCCACTGCCCCCGGCCGGCTCTGGGCTCACCAGGGTTGTCGAATCCGATGGCCGGATGCGGCAGAATCACTTGGCCGAGTCGATGGGCTTTCACCGCAGCCGCCTCTCGCACCACCTCAGCCGGGCTGGCCCTGGATGCCTGGACCACAGCCTGCCTGAATTCAGGGCCGGCTGAAGGGCGGCTGATTTTAATGGGTGCGGCTCTTCTGAAGTGACGCAGCTGCGAACGGCTGCATTGGCCGCCGCCTTGTAATCCCTGGTACGGCGTGGTTCTGCCACTGCTGGCATGGATGGTGGCTGCGCGGGTCTCGGTAACGACATCAGGTGACGTGGCGTGCGGAAGGCCCGGTGCCGGGGTCGGCGGCCGGGCCGTTCCGCGTGCGGGTGGCCCCGGCTGGCTAGATGGCGTCGAAGGTCTGCGTGAGCGGGTAGGTGGCGACGGGCTTGCCGTTCTTCAGCACGTAGACCGGCGGTCGCGTCTTGCCGGTGAAGATGACCGTTAGCTCCGTGTAACGCCGGTCAGCCGGGTGGCCCTTCACCGTGGCACTCCCCCACAGCACTTCCAGCGACGGGTAGTAGTGGAAGTGACCGTCGGCGCAGTTCGGCGTGCAGTCGTTCTCCCAGAAGGTGCCGTAGCCGCTGGCCAGCTTCGGCGTCCAGCTCGTCCAGTGCAGGTCCTGCACACCGATCCCGGCGTCCGCACAGCTAATGATGAAGGTCGGCGGCGCCACCACGGGCTTGAAGCTGCAGTCAAGCACGACGTACTTGGGAGTCTTGGCCGTCGCGGCCTGGGTACTCGCTGTGGCGTGCGTGGTGGCGGGCGTGCCGGAACTGGCAAGAGCCGCGCCCCCGCCTCCTGCCGCGATGATGCCGGCACCTGCGAAGATCGCTACTGCGACACGCATTCTCGTCTTCATTTGTGCGCCTCCCGTTGAGTCCGGGCCGCTGTGGCGTCCCGGCCGGACGCTCGCGGTGACCGCTCCTAATCACCAGGACGCTGGATCATGCGGGGTGGTTATGGGCTTAAGACCTGCAATTCCAGATTAAACGTCCCTATTCGGAGGCGTGGTCAAGCGCATGGCCATTCGCCCGGCACCGAACGCCCGGCCAGCCCGCACCGTGCCCGCCAGCCGAGGCGGGCACATCCTGGGCCAGGCGCTGCGGATCCGCGATGTCAGTGAAGCAGTTGGGTGCGGCTCCTTCAGAGCGAGCTGATCATGCGGCGAGGACATAGCTTTCGCGGTAGCGGGTGTTGTGGACGCGTTCGTGTTCTTTGCGCAGGTGGTAGGGCCAGTACTCGTCGAAGTCGCCGTTGGCGATGAGGGCGCGGAGCTTGAGGATGGCCTCGGCGCCGTCGAGCCCCCACCTGGCCCCGGTGATGTCCATGCAGTCTTTGACCAGGTGACGGCAGGCTCCCTCAATGACCCCGGTGGCAATCGGCCAGCCGTTGGCGAGCGCGGTGGCGTAGTCCAGGTACGGCTTCTTGGCGGTGAGGTAGTCCGCGCAGGCGTCGGCGCCCTCGCGCTCGGCCGGGGAGTAGCCGAAGGTGGTGGCGCGGCGGCGGATCCCGGCGGCGACCTGCCCGGCCTTGCCCTGGAGGATCTTGGTGGCCTGGGCGGCAGCCCATTCCTCGGCGCCCGGGTCGCCCTTATCGAAGAATGACCAGGCGGCTTTCCATGTGTATTCCAGGACGTGGACGAAATCGCAGATCACCGGCAGGGTGACGCCGCGGCGGGCGGCCTCGGCGGCGATGGCGGCGATCTGGGCGTTGCTGCCGTCGGCCAGGGCGATCCACTGGCGGCGGTGGTGCGGGTCACGGCGCTGGGCCTCGTCGAAGCCGGCGCTGATGACGGCGGGGATGTCGTCGGTGACCGAGCCGGTCAGCCACTTGCCGGCGGTCTTCGGGCCCGGGCTGCGCTCCTTGTTGTCCGTGCCGGGCGGGGTGATGATGTCGGCGGGCTCGCGCGGCGCGGGCTTGCAGTCGTAGACGGCCGCCAGCTCGGCCATCCGCTTGCGACCGTGCTTCTCGCCCGCGGACAGGCGGGTGGCCAGCTTGTGCTGGCCTGCGGCGGCGGCCTTCGCGGTGGCCGGGCGCAGCGCGTCCGGCCGCATCACGATCCCCTTGCCGTCGAACTGCAGGGCCACGACCACCTCAGCGGGGGCCGGGCCGGCGTTGGGCGTAGAAGGCGCCAATGTCGGTGGCGGCGCGCCGGGCCAGCTCCTCCACCTGCCGTTTCCCGATCTTCACCCCGGTGGCGCGGGTGATCGCCGCCGCGCCGCCCTCGTGCGACCCGCGCGCGGCCTCGATGGCCGCGAACTTGCGCAGCCCGTGGGAGTGCTTCTCCCGCGGCAGGCTCAGCTCGGCATCCAGCGGGTGCGCGTTGGGCACGCCCGGAGCCCGGTAGGCCATCCTCGTGACCATGACCGGCCCGAACACGGTCGCCAGCGGCCGGGCGTGATCCTTCTCCACCCGGGTCCGGGTGATCCCGTCCGGCCCGGTCACCTGCCCGCGCCGCGGCTCGCGGGCGGCCCGCAGCTCCAGGTGATCCTGGTAGAGCAGCCGGGTCAGCTCCCGGCCCCGCGCCCCGGCCTGCTCCTCCAGCTCCGCGTGCGTCAAGGCCGCGGCCTCATCCCCGCCCAGCCACCGCTGCACCTGCTCGAAATATGCCCGCGACCGGGCGAAACCGGCTCCCGCCGGGGCGGGCGCGTACTCTGGCATCGGGCTCCTTCTCCTGTTCCGGGCCTTCGATCAACCAGGAAAATAGCGAGAAGGAGCCTCCTATCTCGCCCGGTTCCAGCCGCCCAGCGCCCGGCCACCCAGCCCCGGCGCCCGCGCCAGCCAGCGCAATGCCCGGTATGCGCCACATAGCCGCCCTGCCGACGACCCGGCCTCCCCATAAACCGAATGCCCGATTTCTAGCTCACTCCAGCGGAGCCGCACCCGATTTTAATTGAGGGACCTTTGGCCCTGCTTCTGCCGCGGCCGCCGTCTTGTGATGGCAATGGGTCAGTCGGCGAGCTGAATCGCTGGTGCGAGGCTGGTCCGGAAGGGGCCTGTCCGATGAACGGTTCCGCTTTCCCCGCGCTGGCGTCGCAGGTATCGGTGTCAGTCGCGGGCGCTGGGTCCTGCCTGCCTGATCACCGGGTCTCGAACCAGGAGATTCTCCGGTATCTGCGTCCGGCCCGGCCTGACGGCAGGCTTCTGGAGCCGGAGTGGGTCGTGGAGCACCTCGGCATCCACGAGCGGCGCCTGGACTATGAGTTCGGCGGGCGGCGCAAGCGCAGCCGGGCCGACGGCGGCATCTACGACGGCGATCTGACGCTGGCGGCGGCCCGCTCGGCTCTGGGTGACGCCGGCATCGGCGCTGCGGACGTGGACATACTCGTGCACGTCACATCTACTCCCGACGTGATCTCCTGCCAGGATCACTTCCGCTTCCTGGTGACCGGGCTCGGGCTACGGCGCGACGCCGATCTGGTTCACCACAACCTCGGCTGCGCTGGGCTCGCCGCTGGCTTCCGCACGGCTGCTGCTTCGCTGATCTCGATGGTGCCGGCTACCGCTCTGGTGGTGGCAAGCAATTGCCCGTCGGGCTATTTCGGCCCCGAAGTCCACGATGCCTATTACAGGCACCCGAGCGGTATGGGATGGCTGGCCCCGCTCATGTTCGCCGACGGCGCCGGTGCCGCTGTCTTCCGCTCCGCCCCCCAAGACCCCGGTGATCGGCCGAAGGGACTCCTGTCGGTCCGCTACGAGACGAACCCGGACATCGAGCTCGTCACGTATCCCGCGGGCGGCTGCCTGCACCACACCTGCGCGGCGAACCTGTCGGACCACGTCTTCTTGATGGACGGCGTCAAGGTGGCTGAGGTCTTCCCTCCGCTCATGGCCCGTAACTTCCAGATGCTGCAGGAGGACTGGCCCGCCAGGATCAAGCCAGTGACCGGGATGGACTTCGACATCGGCTCGGTAGCCCGCTGGTACCTGCACCAGGCCAACGGCGTGGTGGTACGCCAGGCCGCAGAGATGCTGGGCTTGCCGCCCGAGCGGGTTCCGATCGGTGTCGACCACTACGGGAACACCTCCGCCGCCAGCACCCTGATCCTGCTAGACGAGGACCGCCGGGCCGGCCGGGTCCGCGATGGTGATCTCGTCGCCTTCCTGTGGATCGGCGCCGGTAACGGCGCCATGAACGGCTACGCCGCGATGGTGCTCTGACCCGCGGCCGAGCCTGGAGCCCGGCAACAGCCCCTCGCGCTTCCAGGTGACGGACTGCGCGGATGTGACCTTTCCTGCTGACCATGACCTGCTCACAGGTGATGAGATCACCGACCGATTTACTGATCTGCGGCTCAGTCGATGAGCATCGAGGTCACCCTGGCCGTGCATAACGACTCGGTGTGTCAAGGGCACAGGTCACTCCGTAACGTCGTGTGATCGGTCGGGTGTGTTTCTTCCGAGGACATTGGCACCGCATGGGGCGCGCAGAATGCCACATCGATGCAGTCCTAGCCGTCCAGGGCAGCAGGCCGCCAACCCGCGCATAGCGGCGGGGACTGTGCGCGGTTAGCGCAGGACCGTCCGTTACACTCTGTGGTCCTCGAGAGGCCTGGACGTGACGCTGGTCCAACGCTCCCCGCAAGCCCACCGGCAGTAGATCCACCGCTGACGGGCCACGTTCATGATCGTGGTGTTGAGAGTTGCACCTCGTACTCTCACGGGTGGAATCACCTCAATGGTCATATCGGAAAGAGGCTCGCTTCAGCGCGGGGTGAGGACGTCGAACTCGTTGCCCTCCGGGTCGGCCAGGCACGTCCACGGGACGTCGCCCTGGCCGAGGTCGATGTCGGTGGCGCCGAGTGCTCGCAGCCGGGCCACCTCCGCCGCTTGATCGTCACCGGGGTAGGGCCGGAGGTCGAGATGGACGCGGTTCTTGACGGTCTTCATGTCGGGCGTGCGGAGGAATTGGAGATACGGCCCGGCACCCTTGGCGGAGCGCAGCACCGCGTGATCGCCGGTCACCTGGCGCAGGGTCCAGTCGATCGCCTCGCCCCAGAACCGGGCCATGGCCCGCGGGTCCGCGCAGTCGGCCGTCACCGCAGCCACTGGCCCGGTGTCCCGGCCGCCCGGCCAGGGTGCCAGCACGCAGAACTCGTTGCCCTCCGGGTCGGCCAGGACGGTCCATGAGACGTCGCCCTGGCCCACGTCGGCGGGCGTCGCGCCGAGATCGCGCAGGCGCGCGACCAGGTCCGCCTGATGGGCCGCAGACGTGGTGGCGAGGTCGAGGTGCACGCGGTTCTTCACCGTCTTGGGTTCCGGGACGGCAATGACGTCGATGCAGACGGCGACGGGGTCGGGATAGGCGAAGCCCACGGGTTCGAGGTTGGTCACGCCGGGTTCCTCGCTGGAAACACCCCAGCCGAGCGCCTCCGCCCAGAACCGGCCGACCGCGGAGTCATCCCGGGCATTCATCGCAATCTGAACAAGCCGCAGCGTCATGCGGCCAACCCTATGCTCAGCTGGCTGAATGGAATGAACCGGCCGGAGGGGGCCATACACCACTCCCGTGGACGCCAACCGCTGATGACGAACCTCATCGCGGCATCAGCGCGCGTTAGCTCGGGTGGTTAGCGACAGGCCAGACGATCTCGCCAACCCGGTCCTCCGGGTAAATCAGTACTACTTCTGGTTAAGTCTGTAGCCTGGTTGGCATGCGGCAGACTGCTGGGCCTCTAGTGCTGATCGCGTAGGATCGTTCTGGCTTGTCCGTGGTTGAGGGCAGTTCACCGATGCTGGCCGAGCGGGCCCGGATCGTGCTGGCGTGCGCGGAGCCGGGGGCGGGCGTGGCGCGGGTGGCCGCGGAGCTGGGGTCGACGCGGATGACGGTGCGCAAGTGGCGGCGGCGGTTCGCTGAGGATGGCCTGGCGGGGCTGGCTGATCATGACCGGCCGGCCTGCTGGTGGCTGAGCTGGCGCTGACCGGCGAGGAGCGGGATCAGCTGACCCGGTGGGCGCGGCGGCCAAGAGCGGCCAGGCGCTGGCGCTGCGGGCCAAGATCGTGCTGGCATGCGCGGACGGGGCGTCGAACAAGCAGGCCGCCGCGGACCTGCGGGTCGATCCGGCGACGGTGAGCAAATGGCGCGGCAGGTTCGCTCCCCGGCGGCTGGGCGGGCTGGTCGATGAGCCGCGGCCGGGGCGGCCGCCGTCGATCCTGCTGGACAAGGTCGAGGAGGTCATCGCCGCCACGCTGGAGGAGATGCCGCCGGGCGCCACGCACTGGTCGCGGTCCTCGATGGCCGAGCGCAGCGGGCTGAGCAAGTCCACGATCGGGCGGATCTGGCGCAAGTTCGACATCAAGCCGCACTTAACCGGCACGTTCAAGCTGTCCACGGACCCGCTGTTCGTGGAGAAGGTCGTCGATGTCGTCGGCCTGTACCACAACCCGCCGGAGAAGGCGGTGGTGCTGTGCGTGGATGAGAAGTCCGGCATCCAGGCGCTGGACCGCTCCCAGCCGGTGCTGCCGATGATGCCCGGCGTGCCTGAGCGGCGCAGCCACGACTATGTCCGGACGGCACCACCGACCTGTTCGCCGCGTTCAACATCGCCGACGGCACCGTGATCTCCCAGCTGCGCCGCTACCACCGGGCCGCGGAATTCAAGAAATTCCTGGCCCGGATCGACAAGAACGTGCCCGCCGGGCTCGAGGTGCACATGGTCTGCGACAACCTCGCCACCCACAAAACCCCCGTCATCCAGGCCTGGCTGGCCCGCCACCCCCGGTTCCGCCTGCACTTCACGCCAACCGGATCGTCGTGGATCAACGAGGTCGAGCGGTGGTTCGGCTTCTTGACCGATCAGATGATCCGCCGCGGCGTGCACAAGAGCGTGCAGGCCCTCGAAGCCGACATCCGCGCCTGGATCGAGAACTGGAACGCCGACCCGCGGCCATTCGCCTGGACGAAGACCGCCGACGAGATCCTCGACTCACTGGCAAAGTATTTAGCACGGATTTCGCCTTGGCGGCCAACTCCCTCGCCGAGCGAGTTCGCCGAGCGGCGAGATAGCGCCGAATGACTTCGGCAGGGTCTGCACCGGGTTCGACCCGGAGCGAGCGCCCGAGAAGATCTACGCGCCTGCCGGTGTAACGCGGCGGATCACCTGAGTATCTGCCGTGTACCGCTTCAAAACCCATCGCAACGTGTCTGGCCTGGGGATTTACGACGTCATTTCATGCTGCCCTGAGCGCGCAGGAATGCCCGCCAGGAGGTGGACGCGTTCGGCGGTGCCGGTCTGCGTTGTCGGGCGCGCAAGATCCGCCGCACGGTCGCCTCGCTGACCTGGTGGCCGAGCCTGCACAGCTCGCCGTGCACCCGGCGGTATCCCCAGGCCGGGTTCTCCTGCGCCAGTCGTAGCACCAGGCCGCGGATCTCCTGGCTGGTCCCCGGCCGCCCTGACTGGTTCGGGTACGTCCACTTGCGTGTGATCAGGCGGCGGTGCCAGGTCAGAAGCGTGCGCGGCGTGACAAGCCGATGGCCGCGCAGCACGGCTGGCAGCAGCCGGGCCAGCGCCGCCAGGACCGCCCGGTCGGCCCAGTCGAGCTTCGGCCGGGTGACCTGACGTCGGAGCACTGTGACCTCGTGCCGGAGCACCATGATCTCGGTGTTCTTGGACGCCTGGCTGCGGCCCAGCAGTAGCAGCCAGCCAAAGACCCGGATCATGATCAGGTAGAGGAGGCGAAGGGACACAAGCCGCGATCCTGCCCTAACATCTTCATCCGGCCAAACCGCAGGTCACAGCCTCTGCGTCGAGTTCTGAAGCGGTACAGCCTTGGTCTGATGGCCGGACGGCCAGCGCACTATACCCTATGGGGTATGGTGAACGGCAGTGAAGGAGAGGTCTATGAAGATCGACGAGGATGCGCAGGGGCAGGTTCTCAACCGGCTCCGCCGCGCGCAGGGCCAGCTGGCAGGCGTGATCTCCATGATCGAGTCAGGGCGGGACTGTGCCGACGTGGTGACCCAGCTTGCCGCGGTATCCCGGGCCCTGGACCGGGCCGGGTTCAAGATCGTGTCCAGCGGGATGCGGCAGTGCCTGACCGCCGAGGGCCAGGCCCCGATGACCGAGGAGCAGATGGAAAAGATGTTCCTCACCCTGTCCTGAGGAGATGCAGACATGGACTACGGCATGACCGTGCGCACCACGCTGCCCTTCGCGGAGGCGGCCGCGCGGGTGCGCGACGCCCTCAGGGAGCAGGGCTTCGGCGTGCTCACCGAGATCGATGTCCAGGCCACGCTGCGCGAGAAACTGGGCCAGGAGATGGGTGAGTACCTGATCCTGGGCGCCTGCAACCCGCCCCTGGCCCACCGGGCGCTGGCCACCGACATCTCGGTCGGGCTGCTGCTGCCCTGCAACGTGGTGATCCGCGCCAACGCCGGCCAGACGGTGGTGGAAGCACTCGACCCGCAGACCATGGTGACCGTGACAGGAGAGGCTGCCCTCAAGCCCGTCGCCGGGGAAGCGGCCAGCAGGCTCCGGTCCGCGCTCGCCTCACTGCCGGCCGCGGATCAGCCTGCTTAACGTCCCTCACCCGCCACTGACCCGCCGGATGCGCAGCCGCCCGGCAACCGGGGACGCTCGCCGGGCGGCGGTTCAGCTGCTGCACGGTCAGGCCGCCAGGTGCCCGGGGGATCTCGCGGACTTCGCGGGCGGCGTAGCCGGCCAGGACGTAACCGGCGGCGGGGTCGGCCCACCACCAGCCAGCCACCGCGTTCAGCAGCAGGCCGGCCAGGACCGCCGTGGCGAGGATGCCGTCGATCAGGGTGACCCGGCCCTCAGTCCGCAGCACGGGGTATCGAGTGCGCGGCCGGTCCGGGCCTTGCCCGCGGCCAGCGCGAACATCACCGCCGCGGTCACTGCGGTCCAGGTGATCCCGGCCAGGGCCACCGACCGCGCCGTGATCGCCGCAACGGCCAGCACCACGATCCCGGCCACGTTCCAGGCCAGCGTCGCCTACTCCAAGGCGAATCCGCGGCGCAGCAGGGCCCGGCGCGCGGGGCCGTCCTGGAGCATCACAGGCTGAGTCTGCCCGCCGACGTCACCCGCGAGCCAGGGCGCTCAGC
This sequence comes from uncultured Actinomycetes bacterium, assembly GCA_963767385.1. GTDB lineage: Bacteria > Actinomycetota > Actinomycetes > Streptosporangiales > Streptosporangiaceae > RYN-230. Next base: position 73,413 of record CAVYEA010000024.1, read on the forward strand.
CTCGCTTGCTGATCTGTCTGCCTCCCGGTCCCGCACGGTTTCATCCCCGGACACCACCGGGCGCCCGGCGGGCCGGGCGGCCAGCCGGCTTTGCTGCCGGTTACCGGCAGCGAATGGTGCTTGATATTCGCCGGTCACGCACCCTGACATTGCATCCGCGGCAAGGAACAGTGGTCCGGCGTCCTGGTAAGAGTCGTGCTGCAGCGGATGAGGAGATCCCGGTGACCATGCTGCACGGCCCCGTCGGGCCGCCCGCACTGCCCCGGCCGGCTTCCTGAGCCGCGGGATCTGGCCGGCCGATGGGCGCGCTGCACGTCCCCCTGTGGGCCTGGGCGGCCACCGCCGCGGCTCTGGTGCTGATACTGGGCGCTGACCTGATCCTCAGCTTCCGGCGCAGGGACCCACCCGGCCTCCGCGAGGCCGCGCTATGGACCGCCGCCACCATTGCCCTGGCCCTGGCGTTCGCCGTGCTGCTCGCCTGGTCCGCTGGGCACGCAGCCGCGGGCAAGTTCCTGGCCGGCTGGATCACCGAGTACAGCCTGTCACTGGACAACCTGTTCGTCTTCGTGCTGCTGATCAGCCGTTCCCCGGTGCCCTCCCAGTTCCGGGACCGGGTGCTGCTGCTCGGGATCACGCTCGCCGTCCTCCTGCGCGGCGCCTTCATCGCGCTGGGCGCCGTCGCGCTGGCCCTGTCGAGCTGGGTTCTATACCTCTTCGCAGCGCTGCTCATCGCCACCGCGGTCCGCATGGGCCTGGGCCACAGTTCCGGGGCCGCTGCCGCCGGCGACAACCGGGTACTTCGCACGGCCCGCCGGGTCCTGCCCGTGGCCGCGGTGGACGGCGCCAAGCTCATCACGCGGTCCGGCGGGCGCTGGCGGGCGGCGCCGATGCTCCTGCTGGCCGGCGCGATCGGCACGACCGACCTGATGTTCGCGCTGGACTCCATCCCGGCAATCTTCGGTCTGACCCGCGCCCCGTATCTGGTGTTCACCGCTAGCGTGTTCGCGCTGCTCGGCCTGCGTCACCTGTATCTCCTGGCGGACGGGCTGCTCCGTCGGCTGGCGCACCTGTCCGCGGGCCTTGCCGTCATCCTCGCGTTCATCGGGGTGAAGCTGCTGGCTGAAGCGCTCAGGGAATCAGGCATCCAGCGGATGGGGGGCGTCCCCGTCCCCCATATCAGTACCGGCATCTCCCTGGCTGTCATCGCTGTGGTCCTCGCTGCGGTCACCGCGACCAGCCTCACTGCAGGCCGCAGGCGCGGGCGGACCCGGGCCGCGGCCGGGCGCCCGGCCCCGCAGGCAGGAGGAAGTCATCCCCCGGCTCCCCGCTACAGCGCGCCGAGCGAGGTCACCTGTCACCAGCCACCTGGTGACAGGTGAGGCCAGGCTGAGTGTCCGGCCAGATGGCCGGGGCCCGGCCCGCGATGATCAGGCCGGGGCTGGGGGTTCCGGGTGCGCGCTGGTCGCGAGTTCCAGGAACCGGCGGGCGGCGGGCGCCAGGGGCCCGGGCCGGTGGGCGAGGACGATGCTGCGGGTGATGGGCGGGCGTGGTTCGCTCACCACGGCGCCGAGCCGGGCAGCGACCTGGGCGAGCGGCTCGGGAAGCAGCGCGGCGCCTGCCCCGGCCAGCACGAGCGGCAGGATGGCCTCGCGCTGGGCGGTGACGACCGCGATGCGCGGGGACAGGCCGGCGCTGGCGAGTGCTTCGTCGAGCAGCCGCCGGCTGGAGGTTCCGTGGGGGGCGGCGATGAACGGCGTGCTGCCCAGTTCTGCCACGGCCAGCTCGGCTCGGCGGGTTGCGCCGGGCGGCAGGATGACCAGGAGCCGCTGCCGGGTGAGTTCGCGGGTGGTGAGTCCGGCCGGCAGCGTGGCGCCTTCGGCGAGCCCAAGTTCGCACTCGCCGGTCTGCAGCAATCCGGCCAGGTCCGCCGTGTCTTCGGGGGCAGTGAGGTCGACGCGGACTCCGGGGTGGGCGGTGCGGAACCGTCCGACCAGGCTGGCCAGCGGGTCCGCGGCGAGCGTGGGCAGGGAGCCGAGGGTGAGCGAGCCGGTCAGCAGGCCGGTGACCGAGGCCACCGCGGCCCGCGCGGTGTCCACGTCGCGCAGGGCCTGGCGGGCCGGGCCGAGGAGCGCCTGGCCCGCGGGGGTGAGCCGCACCTGGCGGCCCACCCGGTAGAACAGCTCGGTGCCGAGTTCGTCCTCGAGCTCCCGGACGGCCAGTGACAACGCGGGCTGGGAGATGAACACGGCCTTGGCCGCGCGGGAGAACCCGCCGTGGTCGGCCACGGCGAGAAAGTGCCCCAGGCGGCGTAGATCAATATGAATATCTTATAGGTAAGAGCAGAAACGTGTATTCGACATCTAGTAACGGAAGGCCGAGCATGAACAAGGGCTGGATTCGCCGGCCCGGACGGAGAACGGGAACGAGTGCCGGCCAGCGAAGCGGCCCAGTCAGCCCGAGCGGTTACCCGCCGAGGATTCCAGCGGCTCCTCGTCGAGCCGCCCCGCCCGCCCGCTATCGCCCGCCGCCCGTCTGCCCCGTGGCTGGCCGTGGGGACCGTGTGCGTGGGCGCGTTCATGGGCCAGCTTGACGCCAGCATCGTCACGCTGGCCCTGCCCACCCTGCAGCGCACGTTCCACGCCAGCCTTGGCACCGTGACCTGGGTCGGCCTCAGCTACCTCCTCGTCCTGGTGGCGATGGTCACCGCGGTGGGGCGGGTGGCCGACATGGCCGGCCGCAAGCTGCTGTACACCTATGGCTTCGGCGTCTTCATCCTCGGCTCGGCCCTGTGCGGGCTGGCCCCGAGCCTGGCCGCCCTGATCGGGTTCCGGGTCCTGCAGGCGGTGGGCGCGGCCATGCTGCAGGCCAACAGCGTGGCCATCATCTACCTGGCCCTGCCCCGCGCCTCGCTGGGCCGGGGGATCGGCATCCAGGGAGCCGCCCAGGCTCTTGGCCTTGCCCTCGGCCCTGCGGCCGGGGGCCTGCTGCTGGCGGCGGGGGGATGGCGGCTGATCTTCCTCGTCAACGTCCCCCTGGGCCTGGCCGGGCTGGTGGCCGGGTGGCTGCTCATTCCCCGCAGCCGTCACCTGCAGCAGCGGGCGCCGTTCGACTGGGCCGGGCTTGCCCTGTTCATCCCGGCCGTCGCGGCGCTGCTCTCCGCCGTGACGCTCGGGAACCGGGCTGGCTGGGCATCTCCGGTGATCATCGCACTGCTGGCCGGGGCGGCCGTGCTGGGGATCAGCTTCACGCGCTGGGAACGCCGGGCCCGCGCGCCGATGCTGGACACCTCCCTGTTCCGCAGCCCCGCGTTCACCTCCGGGATTGCCAGCGGGCTGCTGTCCTACCTGGTCATGTTCGGTGTCCTGCTGGTGGCCCCGTTCTACCTGGAGCGCGCGCTGCGGGCCTCGCCTGGCCGGGCCGGGCTCACGCTGACCGTCATGCCGGTCTGCCTGGCCGTGGTCGCACCGCTAGCTGGGCGCCTGTCCGACCGCCACGATCCCCGGCTGCTCACCGTCACCGGTATGGCGATCGTCACCGCCTCGCTGGCCGGCCTCGGCCTCGCCCGGCCCGGGCAGCTCACCCTGATCGCGGGGCTGGCTGCGACCGGGGCCGGGCTGGGATTGTTCACCCCGCCCAACAATGCGTCGATCATGGCGGCCGCCCCCAGGCAGCAGTCAGGGATGGCCGGTGGCGTGCTCAACATGACCCGCGGAACCGGGACCGCCCTCGGCCTGGCGCTCACCGGCGCGGCCTACGAACTCGGCGCCGCACCGTGGCCGGGATTCCGTAACGCAGTATTGTTCCTGGCCTGCATGTCCGCCGCCGCTGCCTGGCTGGCCTCCCTGCGCGGGCACGGGCCTGGCCGCGGATGATCCGGTCATGCTGTCCGGGCCGGGCGCGAGCCGTGGAGGCGCGGACGTCCCCGAGCGTGCGGTCCCGTCCAGGCTGACCGACGCCAGGCCGTCCGGCCGCAGTCTCCTCACGAATTCCTTCCCTTGCGGGATGTGCTGACCTGGTCCGGGCGGCGTAGTATCTCCTTATACCCCTGGGGGTATCTTAGGAGGCGTGTGATGAGGACAGTCAGGTTCATGAACGGGACGGCAGGACGGTCCGCACGGGTGCTGGCTGGCCTGGCGCTGATCATCGGCGGCATCGCCGCAGGCGGGACGGGTGGCCTGGTCCTGGCGGTGATCGGCGTGATCCCGCTGGCCGCCGGGGCGGCAGGCGCATGCCTGGCCGCGCCGCTGCTGCACGCTCCGCTGCGGGCCCGCTGACCGGCGGCCGGAGATGATCTCGCGGAGTACGGGCCGGGACGGCCCGCCGGTGAGCGTCACCCGGGGGGCCGTGTCCCGGCCCGGGCAGCGGCTGCCCGGCTGGCGTGAGGTGCTGGCCGTCGTGGCCCACCCGGATGATGAGACCTTCGGGCTCGGCGCGATAGCGGACAGCTTCACCACGGGCGGTGCCGCCGTTCACGTGCTGTGCTTCACCCATGGGGAGGCTTCCACGCTGAACGCGAACCACGCCGTACTGCACCAGGCCCGGCAGCAGGAACTCCGCCAGGCCGCCGCCGAGCTCGGGGTCGCCACCGTGACCCTGCTCGATTACCCGGACGGCTACCTCGCTGACGTCCCGCCGGGCGAGCTGTCCGGCCAGGTCGCCCGGCTGGCCGTGCGGTCCGGCGCCGAGGGCCTGCTGGTTTTCGACGACACCGGCATCACCGGCCATCGGGATCACCGGGCCGCGACCAGTGCCGCGGTGAGCGCGGCGCAAGCTGCCAGCCTGCCGGTACTGGCCTGGACGCTGCAGGATGCCGTCGCTGACCGGCTGCGGGCGGAAACTGGCGCGGCGTTCACCGGCCAGCCGCCGGTCCGGGTCAACCTGTGCGTGCGGGTGGACCGGGCCCGCCAGCGCCGCGCCGCGCTCATGCATGCCAGCCAGATCTCACCGGCCGCCGTCTTGTGGCGGCGCCTGCAGTTGCAAGGCGACTGCGAGCACCTGCGCTGGCTGCACAAACCCGGAGCGGCATCCCCGGTGCAGGCCGGAATGGCCCCGGAGGTACCTGCCCGGCGCGAATGACCGCAGCCTCGCCCGGCCGCGGCGGTGGCCGGGCGAGGGCGGCTAGTCCCGGGTTATGGCCCTGCACCTGCCCAGCCCTCCGGTGAACGGCGTCCATCTCGGCCCGGCGTTCATCCATTTCTGCGGGCTGATGTATGTCGTCGGGATCACGGCTGCGATCCTCATCACCCAGCGGCGGTGGAAAGCGCAAGGCGGCGTTTGCGGTGTGGGATGGCGGCCTGGGTATCTGGGGCGCGATCGCGCTCGCCGCCGTGGTGGGCGCGTGGCGGGTGCGCAGGCACGGCGCGAGCCCGGCGGAGTTCATGGACGCGGTCGCCCCCGCCTTGCTGGTCGCCCAGGCGATCGGCCGGGCTGGCAACTACTTCAACCAGGAACTGTTCGGCGGCCCGACCAGCCTGCCCTGGGGCCTGGCGATCGCCCCGCAGTTCCGGCCTCCGGGGTACGCCCAGTACGCCACGTTCCAGCCGACCTTCCTGTATGAGCTGATCTTCGACCTGGCGCTGGCGGCCACCCTGGTCTGGCTCGGCCATCACCGCAATGTCAGGCCGCCCGGGCTGTTCGCCCTGTACGTCACCGGCTAAGGCCAGGAGCGGCAGTAGCGGGTATATGCCTGCCTACGGGCCGCCGCTTCGGTGCGGACAGCGCGTGGATCTCGCCGGCTGCCGGCTTGGTCAGCCGTGTGTCTTCCGCGAGATGGCAGGGGTGGCCCGCGCGGACATGGTGAAAAAGTCTCGCGGCCACCAGGCCTGGAAGTACCGGTCCGGTGCCCCGTACATGCCGGGCAGCAGGTTCCTCCCGTTGGCTGGGGTGGCAGGCGCAGTGGCACCATGCGGATCGTAGGAGGCGAAGTTGACCCAGTCGGTGTTGATGTCCAGTTCCATGGCGCGGACCGCGCCTGCCCGGGCCAGGATGTCCGCGAGCGTGGTGATGTTCAGCCCGGGGCCGCCGGCGTAGACCAGGGCTCCGTCAGCGGTGATGCCGACCCCCGACCGCCAGACATAGACGGCGTTCCCGAGGGTGAAGCCCCACTGGGTCGTGTCGTTGGGGTTGAGGCCGGGAATGGCCTTGCCGTTGCTGACGAGCAGGTCGAGGTTCTGCCGCACGGAGACGACGTCCGGGGTGAGGGTGGCGCCATGGCCCCAGGCGACGATGTTGGAAGAGCCGTTGCGGTAGATGACGAAGGAGGCCGCGCCGTTGCGCAGCGGGAGGATGGTCTTGCCGTCGGTGTAATAGCCGCCGTTGGCGTTGTTCATCAGGAAGCCTGCGTTGAAGGCCGCCACCAGGCTCCTGGACGCGGTCCGCGAGATGGGCGCGGTGTACCGGTACGGGCCGCCGCCGGGAATCGTGCTCCCGGAGTAGAGCGTCGCCCGGAGCAGCCGGGTGTCCATCCAGGCCACCCCGACGACCAGGCTGGTGTGCACCGCGTCCGGCCGCACCCACGTCTCATAGACCGCCGGATAGCCACCGACCCGCCGTCCGGCCGGATGCCAGACGCCTTCCGCGGGCAGCCGGTGACCGGCGGGCGAGGTCATCCGGGCCGGGACCGCCAGGTGCGCGACGCCTCGCCGCCCGTGGCCGCCCGCCGCGCCGGTGCCGCCCAGGCTGGGGATCGCGGACTGGGCCGGGGTGCCCCCGACCGGCGGCGGATGGTGGGAGTACCACACATTTTCCACCCAGTTCACGATCGAGCTGCCCCCATGGCCCCGGAACCATTCCGCGCCGCGGGCGCCCGCCGATGACCCCAGGGCCGGATTGGTGAGCGCGCTGCCCAGCGAGTACCACACCGGAGTGAGCAGCAGGACGACCGCGCAGAGGGCCGCCAGGAACGGGTGCCGGCCAATGACTGTCCGGCGGGCACGGCGGATCTCCCGGCGCCTGGCCCGGCGGCTCTGCGGCTTCCGCGGCCGGCCAGCGGCGGCCGCGGCCGCCGGCGGGCGCATCCCGGGGTCACGATCCAGGTCCGCCGCCCAGTACCCGGTATCCGTGTCGTACCCGTCATCGCCGGCGTAGCCAGCTTCCGCGCCGTACCTGGTCTCCGGTCCGTGCCCGTTACCGGTGCCCTGGCGCGGATACCCGCCGGACGGCACCCGCGTCTCGCCGGGCGGCCGGCCATGGCGGCCAGCGGGGTCACGCCAGGCCCGCTCCGGCTCCGGCTGCTCCCATGGGGCGCCGGCCCGCTGGCCCGTTCCCGGCCAGGCATCACCCGCCTCGCCCGCCCGGTGGGTTCCCCCATGGGGCCGTCGCGGCCGGTGATCGTCCTGCATGACCTGCTATCCCTCCTGACCCGGGCTGGCTGCCGCTGGACGCGTCTTGGTGGTCAGGCAGGGCCGTCCAGGCCCGTCGCGTGCAGTCAGCCAGCCTCAATTCAAGCTAGCCGCGGTTCCGACCCGTTCGGCATCTCAGGTCAAGGCTTTGCCCGTTCCAGCCCGCTTGTTAACGGCAACCCGCAGAGCGCCGGCCGGGCTCATCATCCCCGGAGTGCTAGGCAGCCCCGCTGGCTGCCCTCGACGGGCAGGTGCAGCGGTTCTCGGGCGGGACGTCGGCCAGGACCTGCTCCGCATGGTCTCCGCAGCCGGTCCAGGTGATCTTCTTGCACCGGTCACAGACGGCAGGGCTGCACATGGAGGTCCTCCTCGGTCGGTAGTGTCGATCGCCCGACAATACCATGGGGGGTATTTGTGGAGGTGCTCTTACCGGCCTGCGGCCAGCCGGGTCTGCAGCCGGGTCAGGGTGCGGGCGGTGCGGGCAGCGCGCCGGGCCCACCAGTGCCGTGGATCGTGCCCGCCGATGGGCTGCTGGGCGGTGTGCAGGTCCGCCCACCGGCGGGCGTGGCTGGCCAGCCAGCCCAGCGTCGCGCTGGCGTCCTGGTCGAGCAGGGCCCGCAGCGTGTAGCGTCGTTCGCCGATGCGGTAGCCGAGGCCTGCTGCCGCAGCTGCGCCACGCAGGTCCATACCGGTCAGCAGGACGCCGGAGCGTACCGGCGCGACCAGCGCATCGAGCAACTGGCCGCGGTCATCGGCCATCCGCAGCGGCGGCGGAGCCGTGCGCAGTGCCAGGGGATAGGCCGGTGGTGGCGCCGCGCGGCGAACCTCCCGGCTGAGGGCGGACCGCGTGAGCTGTGCCCAGGCGGCGAGCGAGGGCACGTCCAGGCGCATGACGGCGGTGAGGTAGCCGGGCGCCCACGACCACAGGTGCTCCCAAAGCAGTGCCTCGCGGGCGTGCCGCAGCCGGTCACGGGTGGTCTCGCGCGCCGCCGTCTCGGCGCTAGCGAGTTCGGCGTAGAGCATGAGCAGCGGGCCGAGGTGGTCAGCGTCCTGCGGCGGGTGCAGGCCGATCGCCCGCCAGAATCCGGCCACCCGGTCCAGTCCCTCCCCGCCGAGCATGCCGCGCGGGCCGAGGTGGATCGCCGCGTGCGGCGGCGCGGCGAGGGTGAACACGCTGGTGTGCTCGGCCGTCGTCGGCGCGGGCAGCCCGAGGGCCGCGGTCACCGGGCCGCTGTGCGGCGGAGGGCTGGCCGCGACGGCTCCGAGCGCGCGCAGCAGTTCCGGGCCGCCGTGCGGCCCCTCAGGTCCGGCGCTCAGCAGGCCAGGGCTGGCCGGGCTGGCGGTCACGGGGCGGGCACCCGGTAGGTGCTGGCGGCGGGCTTGAGCGGGCGCATGAGCCAGGGCGGGCGGCGCAGCCCGGCCGGCGACGCGGGCCCGGCGGGGCGGGTGAGCCGGAGCCATTCCTGGTACACGGCGCGGGCCTTGGCGGTATCTACCGCGATGTCGCCGTGCTGGTCGTGCGGGCTGGCCGGGCGCACCCGGACGGCCTGGTGCCAGCAGTGCATGCCCGAGACCGGGTCAGGGTGCACGGGGAAGGTGAGGTTCTGGTGCACGCCGGTGTCGCTCCACCAGATCCGCTGGGTGTCCGGATCGCTGGAGGAATAGGGAGCGACGGACGCCCGGCGCTGCATGGTCCAGCCGTCGTCGCCCTGGCGCAGGTCGACGGTGGCCATCATGGCCCGCTGGCCGGAATGGCCGTCGAGCCGCCAGCGGCCCATGTGGTGACTGCAGGCGACCACCCCGGGCCGGATCCCCTCGGTGATCCAGGCCTTGGCCACGAAGTAGCCGATGTCGGTCTCGACCCGGACCAGGTCGCCGGTGCGGGCGACGCCGAGCCGCGCGGCGTCGCCCGGGTGGATCCAGACCGGGTTGGTGTGCGCGAGCTCGTCCAGCCACTTGGCGTTGGCGGACCGGGTGTGGATCTGGGTGGGCAGCCGGAAGGTGGACAGCAGCACCATCTGGTCCGCGGCCAGGCGGTCCGGGTGCACGTGGCTCGTGATGTAGCCGGGCAGCGCATGCTCCGGCCAGCCCCAGTCCGCGAGCGTGGCGGAGTAGAACTCCAGCCGGCCGGACGGGGTGGGGAAGCCGCGGCGCACCACGCCGTCCACCTCCACCCCCGCCGCGCGCCGGCCCTCGCGGTCCGGTTCCGGCGCGCCCGTGGGCACGATATTCGGGCTGAACGGCCGCTCCGTGGCCGTGTACACCCGCCCGTCCGCGGTCACCGCGGTGCCGGTGAGCTCGCTGGCGGGGACCGGCTGCTCGTACAGCGCACCCTGCCCGGCGGTGATCTCGAAGGCGCCGTAGCGGCGCATCCAGGCCAGCGGGGTCAGGCCCTCGGCCGCGGCCCGCTCGGGCAGGCCCGGTACCGAGTTCTCGAACATCCAGCCGTAATACTCATCGACCGTCAGCTTCTCGCCGGGGCGGGACCGCGACTCGTGGTACTGCCGGATCCCAAGCGAGCCGTCCGGGTCGATCCGCCAGGACAGCTCGATCCAGAACTCGTTCTCCTCCCACACCTCGCCCGGGTTTACCTGCCTGGTGTCGGTGATGGTCTCGCCGAGGCGTTCCCGGGCGGCCCGCAGGACGGGCTGGCGGAACCCGATCCACTGCCCGTCGTACTGCTCATAGGAGTGGGTGTCATGGCGTTCCGGGCCGTGCCCCATGGGCAGGATGTAGTCGGCGAAATAGGCCGACTCATTCCAGGTCGGGGTGAGCGCGACGAAGCAGCCGACCTTCTCCTCGTCGGTGAGCATCTCCATCCATGACAGCCCATCCGGGTTGGTCCACACCGGGTTGTAGACCCGGATGAAGTAGGTGTCGAGCCGGCCGCGGCCCTCGTCCAGGAAGTGCGGGAGCAGGAACGACATCTCGTTCTGCGCCAGCGGGTACTCCAGCGGCCAGGTCAGGTCCTGCCACACGCCCGGGTGCGGCGGGACGTGGATCGGCCGGGGCACGAACTTGTTCAGCCCGTTCGGGAACGTGCCGCCCTCGGTGGCGACCGCCCCCAGCAGCGCCGAGATGAGGAACAGGGTGCGCGCCACCTGCCACCCGCCGAGATTCCCGGCGGCCGCCGACCGCCAGACGTGCGCGGCGAACCGGGTGCCCGCGCCCGCGACGGTCTCGGCCACCTCGGCCAGGACGGCGGCGTCGAGGCCGGACTCGGCGGCCGCGTACCCGAAGGTGAAGTCCGTGTAGAGGGTGGCGAGCACGTCCTCGAACGCCTCGAAGGTCACCGGCAGGTGGGGGTGGCAGGCCCGCAGGTACTCGGCCCAGTTCCACCACCGGCGGACGAACTCCCGGTCGTAGCGGCGGGTGGCGATCAGGTGCTGGGCCACGGCCAGGTTGATGGCCGCCTCGCTGCCCGGCACCGGGGACAGCCAGTAGTCGGCGTGCGTAGCGGTGTTGGACAGCCGGGTGTCGAGCACGATCACCTTGGCGCCATTCGATCGCGCCGTGGTGATCCGTTGAGCATGGGGGTTGAAGTAATGACCGGCTTCCAGGTGTGAGCTGATCAGGTAGATGACCCGCGCGTTCTCATGGTCCGGGCTCGGCCGGTCAGCGCCCATCCAGAACTGGTAGCCGGTACGGCCACCGGCTGGAGCACACGTTGGTGTGCGAGTTGTGCCCGTCCACCCCCCAGCTGGCCAGCACCCGCTCAGTGAAGCCATCCTCGCCCGGCCGGCCGAGGTGGATCATGATCTCGTTCTGCCGTTCCTCGATGATCGCCGTGCGGATCCGGGCGGCCAGCGCATCCAGCGCCTCGTCCCAGCTGATCCGCTCCCAGCCGCCGCTGCCGCGCGGGCCGGACCGGCGCAGCGGGTACAGGATCCGGTCCGGGTCGGTCACCTGGTTGAGGGTGGCCGGTCCCTTCGCGCAGTTGCGGCCGCGGGAGCCGGGGTGCTCGGGGTTGCCCTCGAACTTGCGGACCTGCCCGCTGTCGCGGTCCACGTAGGCCAGCAGCCCGCAGGCGGACTCGCAGTTGAAGCAGGTGGTGGGGACCAGCAGGTAGCGGCGCTCCCGGCGGGCCGGCCAGGCCCGTGAGTCGAGCTCGGCCCAGTCGTCCCAGCGTTCGCTGGGCGGGAACGCGGCCAGGTGCACGCCGCTGGGCCCCTGGTAGAACGTCTCGCCGCGCGCCTCGGTCGCCGCCCGGGCGGCGGACACCCGCGCCCCCAGCGCGTCCAGGTCCTCCTCGTGATCACCGCGGCCCATGCACCAGCCTCCTCATGCCAGGGGGACGGACTGGCCGGCCTGCACGTAGGCGTGCTCGTGAGCGAGCAGCCCGGCCAGCGCGAGCGGGGCGGCCACCACGCCGGCCCACGGCGCGGCCACGGCCGCGGCCGCCAGGACCAGGCCGGGCCAGAAGAACCAGGCGAACCGGCCGCGCACCATCTCCGTGGTCGCCAGGTGCGCGTGCGCGGTGACGTGCGGCAGCGTGGTCTCACCCGCGACCAGCAGCAGGTGGGCCGCGGCGGCGATGGCCAGGGTGACCTCGGTGGCGGTGACCGCCCGGCCGGGGGAGAGCCAGGCCATGACCGGGAGCATCACCGCCGCGCCGGCCAGCACCGCCTGGACCGCGAGGTGGGCGGGCAGCAGCGGGCTCTGCCACAGGTCACGGGCCTTCGCCTGGGCGAACAGGTACGCGGTGTAGACCGCGGTGGCCAGTGCGAGCGGTATCCCGATCCCGGCCAGCACCGGCCTGGCCCCGGTCCAGCCGCCGATGGCGGCCAGGAAATACAGCGCTGTCACGCCGCCGTAGCCGCCGATGATGAACGAGCCGCGGACCAGCCAGCTGCGCCAGTGATGCCGGGTGAAGATCAGGTAGAAGCGCAGTGGGTGCTTGAGATCCCAGATCAGCAGTATGCCGGTGACGGCGAGGAAGGCCAGCGCGACAGCCGGTGCGGCCCAGCGGACCGCGGAGCTGCCCCAGCCCAGGTAACCGAGGAAGGCGAGCAGCACGGGGACGCCGAATGCTCCCGCCGCGATGCTTTTGGTCCAGGTATAGAGGCTCACCCGCCAGCCCCACGGCGCGTGATGCGGCACGTCGTAGGACAGCAGCGCTGCGGCCGAGGAGGCCGGCAGGCCGGGATGGCCGGACACGATGAGCTGCTGGTCCGGTGCGCCCTGGGTCGCCCAGGCGAACAGTCCGCCGTCCGGTCGGCGGGCCGCCAGCGGGTCGAGCGTGGCCTGGTGGGCGCCCTTGTAGTACACCCCGGGCCGGGTCTCCTTCTCCGGGCGGCGCACCTGCACCGGCTCACGCGCCACGATGTGCGCGACCGGCGAGGCCGGATCGTTGCCGTCACCAACCAGGATCGCCCCGGTCGGGCACACCGTGACGCAGGCCGGCTCCAGTCCCATGTCGAGCCGGTGCGCGCACATGTTGCACTTCTCGGCCGAGTGGTCCTCGGGGTTGATGAAGATGGCGTCGTAGGGGCAGGCGGCCATGCACGCCTTGCAGCCGATGCAGATCCCCTTGTCGAAATCGACGATGCCGTCCTCCCGGCGGAACATCGCCTGGGTCGGGCAGGCGCTCACGCACGGCGCGTCGGTGCACTGGTTGCAGCGGGTCACCTGGAAGGCGCGGCGGGCCTGCGGGAACACGCCGATGTCCACGGACTTGACGTAGGTCCGGGTCACCCCGACCGGGACCTCGTTCTCACTCTTGCACGCCGTCGTGCAGGCGTGGCAGCCGATGCACTTGTCCTGGTCGAGCACCTTCAGCCAGCGCACGGACGACGGGCTGCCCGCAGCCGCCGCCGGCTGCGTGGCCCGGTCCGCGGTCAGGGACGCCCCTTGACCATGAGGTTCCAGTACATGGCGGGCAGGCCGTACCGCTTGAGCAGCCACATGTCGTAACGCGGCTTGAGGGTGTCGATGAACGGGAGAGTCGGCGTGCGCTTGAATTCGTAGTCGAATTCGGCCAGCAGCATCCTGTTGCGCGAGGTGACCAGCGGGCAGGACGTGTAACCGTTGTAGTGGCCGCTGAGAGGCTGGCCCTGCATGGCCGCGAGCAGGTTGGCGGCCAGGACGGGCGCCTGGGCGCGGATGGCCGCGCCGGTCTTGGAGGTCGGCAGGCTGGAGGCGTCACCGAGGGCGAACACGCTGGGCCAGTCCGGGCTTTGCAGGGTGTGCTTGTCCACCCGGACGTAGCCGAACGGGGTGGCCGGGTCGGCCAGCGGTGATGCCTTGACCCAGTCGGGGGCGCTCTGCGGCGGGGTGGCGTGCAGCAGGTCGTACTCGATGGTCTCCTTCGTGCCCGCCTTGGTGTCCGCGATGACCGCCCGGTTGTTCTCCCCGTCCACCTCGGTGAGCTGGGATTCCTTGCGGACCTCGATGCTGTAGCCCGCGGCGACGCCTTCCAGCACCTTCGCCCAGTCGGGCTGGCTGAACATGGTCGCGGTGGGCAGCACCAGGATGACCCGGGTGCGGTCCAGCACGCCCTGGCTGCGCCACCAGTCGGCCGCCAGGTAGGCGATCTTCTGCGGGGCGCCCGCGCACTTGATCGGCCCGGCGGGCATGGTGAACACGGCCGTGCCGCCGCGCAGGTCGCGGATGAACTCCCAGGTGCGCGGGGTGAGGTCGAAGCGGTAGTTGCTGGAGACGCCCCGCTCGCCGAGCGCCTCGGTGAGCCCGGGCACCTTGCCGAAATCCAGCTGGATCCCGGGTGCCATGACCAGGTAGTCGTAGTGCAGGGTGCGGCCGGACTCCGTCGTCACGGTCTGCTCCTCCGGGTCCACGCTCGCCGCGGCGTCGTGGACCCAGGTCACGCCCTTGGGCATGACGCTGGCCTCGGGGCGTACCGTCTCGGACTGCGGGCACCGCCCGCCGCCGACCAGGGTGAACAGCGGCTGGTAGAAGTGGCTGCGGGACGGCTCGATGATGGTGACGTCGTCCACGCCGGCCCGGCGCAGCCGGGCCGCGACGAAGATGCCGCCGGTGCCGCCGCCGACGATCACGACCGTGTGGTGCTCAGATCTGGGAGTTGGCTGGCTCATCGTCGAGCCTCCTTCACCGGGTCAGGGGCCGCGCCAGGGGCAGCCCGGCGGGTTCGGCGTTGGCGTAGTCGTCGTCGATGCTGATCACCCGGCGGCCCCGGGCCGCGAGCATGGACGCGGCCACCATCGAGCGGTAGCCGCTGTGGCAGTGCACCCAGACCTCGCCCGCCGGGACCTCGCCGATGCGGCCGGGCAGCTCGTTGAACGGAATGTGCGTTGCGCCGGTGATATGGCTCTCCTCCCATTCGAGCCGGCGCCGCACATCGAGCACGGGTGGTTCACCGGGGCGGTCCCCGGCCGCCGCGCGAGCGGCGGCCAGGTCGCCGAACTTGGCCAGCCGCAGCGTGGCCAGCGGCCGGCCGCCGGCCCAGTCCTGCGGCTGCCCGGTGGCGGCGGCCGGGCGGTCGATGCCGATCCGCACCAGTTCCCGCTGCGCGGCGGCGACCTGCTCCGGTGTCTCGCCCAGCAGGGTCACCGGCGAGCCCCACGGGATCACCCAGCCCAGGTAGGTGGCGAAGCTGCCGTCGAGCGGGAAGCTGAACGAGCCGGGCACGAAGCCCGCTGCGAACGCCATCCGGTCCCGGAGGTCCACCACCCACTCGCCGGCCTGGATCGCCCGGCGCACCTCGGCTGCGTCCGCCCGGCGCGGCGGTGCCAGGTCAGGGCCGGGTGGCCCGGCGGTGTTCGCGGGCCCCATGTGCGCGTAGTACGCGGGCCAGGCATCCAGCCCGGCCAGCAGCGCGTCGACGTACCTCTGCTCGCCGGCGGTAAGCGCGGGATTGAGCTGCTTCTCCTGCCCGATCGTGGATGACTGGGCCCGTGCCTGGGTAGCGGCGCAGAAGCTGCCGAACCCGTGGGTCGGGAAGATCTCCGCCGAGTCGGGTAGCTCGCGGGCCAGCCGCTGGGCCGAGGCGTACTGCGCGTGGGCGAGGGTCACGGTGTGGAGCGGCCCGAGCAGGTCCGGGCGGCCGGTCGAGCCGTACAGCAGGGATCCACCGGTGAAGACCCCGGTCACCTGGCCGCCGGCTTCCAGCACGTAGGACAGGTGGGTGAAGGTGTGGCCGGGGGTGGCCAGCACCCGCAGCCGCATCCCGCCGACCTGCAGGCTATCGCCGTCCCGGATGGGGGTCCGGTCGAAGCGGACCGGGTCGGCCGCGTTGACCAGGTAGCTCGCGCCGGCTGCGCGGGAGAGCGCCAGCCCCCCGGTGACGTAGTCGTTGTGCATGTGGGTCTCGGCGACATGGGTGATGCGCACGCCCAGCCTGGCGGCCAGGCTGGTGACCCGGTCGATGTCCCGCTGCGGGTCGATGACGAGAGCCGTGTCCCCGTCGTGGGCCAGGTAGCTGCGGTCGCCGAGGGTCGGTGTGTCGATGCGGAGCACTTCGACCATGATGGTGATCCTTCCGGCCGCGGCACTGACCCAGGACTCGCAGGTCTGCCAAATGTACGATCATTCGTACATGGTCACAAGACCTTGGTAGCAGGGGAGTGGTCTGGCCGCCCACGGGATCCCGCCGCAGCGGCTGGTACTTTCCGTGGTGAGCGGACGTGCGGGTTACGTCCCGGCCAGGACAGGAGGCGCACCGTGGCTGGACATGCGGCCCAGCAGGCGGCCGCGCCGCGGCGGCTGGACCGCGGCAGCCCGCTGCCGCTGTGGGCGCAGCTCCGTGACGACCTGAGGCGGAGGCTGGCGGCCAGTGCCTTCGGCGAGGCGTTCCCGGGGGAGCTGGAGCTCGCCGCGGAGTATGAAGTCAGCCGGCATACCGTCCGCGCCGCCCTGCAGCAGCTCCGGGCGGACGGGGTCATTGTGGGCGAGCGGGGAAGGCGACCGCGGCTGGGTGCGCAGGAGCCGATCACCCAGCCGCTGGGCGCGCTGTACTCGCTGTTCGCGTCGGTGGAGGCGGCGGGTCTGCATCAGGCCAGCATCGTGCGGGCCCGTGACCTGCGCGCGGACGGTGTCGTCGCGGACCGGCTCGGCCTGGAAGCGTCCACTCCGCTGTTCCGCCTGGAGCGGCTGCGCCTGGCCGGCGGCGAGCCGCTCGCCCTGGACACGGTCTGGCTGCCTGCCGAGATTGCGGCGCCGCTGCTGGAGGCCGACTTCACGCATACGGCCCTGTATGACGAACTGGCCGCCCGCGCTGGCGTCCGGCTCCAGGGCGGGCGCGAGCACATCCGCGCGGTCGTGCCCAGCCGGGCGCAGCAGCGGCTCCTGGAGATCCCGCCCGCCACGGCGGCGCTGGCGATCGACCGGCTCGGCCACGCCGGAGGCCGGCCGGTGGAGTGGCGGCACACCCTGATCCGGGGTGACCGGTTCGCCTTGCTGGCTGAGTTCTCTGCCCGGGCCGGCTACCAGCTCACCCTCGGCGGCGCGCACCCGGCCGCCCGGATGCTGGCCAGCGTTCCGGCCGCGACCCCCTAGCGGGCCGCTGCCACTCGCCTCCATCAGCCGGCCGTCAGGGCCGCAGGCCGCCGGAAGCGGGGCCGAGCAGGCTGATCACCAGTGCGGCGATCGACACGCCGGTGACGGCGACGGTGATCACCAGCAGATGCCACGGACGGGAACGTCCCGCCGAGGGCGGGCGGGCCAGTCTGCCAAGTTCCCAGATCAGGGCGCTGACGACCAGGATTGGGATCCCCGCGTACGGGCGGCTCTTGAGGATCGCGCCGCCCAGCGCCGCGAACGAGATCGCTGTGCGGTCCCAGGCCAGCTCGGTCCGCTCCCGGGCCAGCCCGGGATCGGAGTCCTCGATGTCGTCAGCGGGCCGCATCAGTGCCGCGTCACCCCAGACAGCAACGCGAGCGCTGCGGCCACCAGCCCGATGACCGCGATGGTCAGCGCCAGGATCCGCGGTAGCCACGAGCGGCTCACCGGCTCGCCGCGGCGGAGCGCCCGCTGATTCCGGAGCCATTCGAGGTAACTGATCACCGCGACGGCCGAGCCGAGCAGGATCAGCGGGGTGCCGATGATGTGCCGGCCCCAGGGGACACCGGGAAAGGGCGGCAGCAGCTGGATGATGGCCAGCCCGGCGACCACCAGCGCGAGTGCGGTGCGGCTCCAGGCCAGGAAGGTCCGCTCGTTGGCGAAGGTGAACCGGGCATCCGGCTCTGCCTCACCCTGGGATTTTCCCGGGTGAGCTGATTCCCCGCGGTGACTGGCGTCCGTCTTCGGCTCCTTCCTGTTCCCTCCTGCACCTACCCAGCTATGAGTGCCATCCGCCGGCCTTAGCTGTCTGGACTCGTGGCGTGCGGCCGCCAACCCTGACGGCCGCGAAGTGCCCGGCCCGCAGCTACCACCTATACCCCTAGGGGTATTATAATCAGACAGAGTAGATGAGGAGGCGCAACATGGCAACGGTCGAGCTGACTGCGGAGAATTTCGATGCCATGACCAGCGGGGAGGGGCTGGCGCTGGTCGATTTCTGGGCATCGTGGTGCGGGCCGTGCCGCGTTTTCGGGCCGGTGTTCGAGCGCGTGTCCGCCCGGCATGCGGATGCGGTGTTCGGCAAGGTGGACACCGAGGCGCAGCCGGCGCTGGCGGGCGGGTTCGGGATCTCTTCCATCCCGACCCTGATGGTGATCCGCGACGGGATCATCCTCTACGCCCAGCCCGGCGCGCTGCCGGAGCCGGCCCTGGAGCAGTTGATCGCCAAGGCCCGCGAGCTCGACATGGACGAGGTCCGGGCCAGCATCGCGGAGCGCCGCCGGCCTGCCCCGTCTGCGGGCACATGAGCCTATTGGCGTGAGGGGGCTGACATGAGCGGAGCCGGTGCGGCAGGGGGTGGCTTCACTGTGGTCACGGGGGAGTTGCCGACGTCGCCGTTGCTGGAGCGGGTGCGGCGTGGGGTGATCGGTGAGGGTGAGTTGCTGGATGGGCCGTTCGGGGCGCGGCGGGTGACGTATGCGGATTACACGGCGTCGGGGCGGTCGCTGGATTTCATTGAGGATTTCATCCGCGACGCGGTGCTGCCGCGGTACGCGAATACGCATACCGAGAGCTCGGGGACCGGGCTGGCGACCAGCCGGCTGCGTGAGGACGCGCGGCGGATGATCCGTGATGCGGTCGGCGGGAGTGAGGATGACCTGGTCATCTTCTGCGGGTCGGGGGCGACCGCGGCGGTCAGCAAGCTGATCGGCATCCTGGAGTTGCGTATCCCGGCCGGGCTGGATGAGCGGTACCGGCTCTCGGGGCGGATCCCGGATGCTGGCCGGCCGGTGGTGTTCGTGGGCCCTTATGAGCATCATTCCAATGAGCTGCCCTGGCGGGAGTCGGTCGCCGACGTCGTGGTCATCGCCGAGGACGGCGATGGTCACGTGGACCTGGGCGACCTGGAACGGCAGCTGATCCGGTTCGCTGGCCGGCCGCTGCGCATCGGCAGCTTCTCCGCTGCCTCGAATGTCACCGGCATCCTCACCGATACCGGTGCGGTCGCCCGGCTGCTGCACGCGCACGGCGCGCTGTCGTTCTGGGACTTCGCGGCGGCCGGCCCGTACGTGCCGGTCGGTGTCGCGGGGTCCGCGCCGGGCGCCGGGGACCATATGGACGCGGTGTTCCTGTCGCCGCACAAGTTCCCCGGCGGGCCGCAGACGCCGGGCGTGCTGGTGGTGCGCCGGGAGCTGGTCCGCAATGCCGTGCCGGCCGTGCCCGGCGGCGGCACGGTCGCGTTCGCCGACCCGGCCGGCCACCGTTACCTCGATGACCCGGTGGCCCGGGAGGAGGGCGGCACTCCGGCCATCGTCGAGTCGATCCGGGCCGGGCTGGTGTTCGGCCTCAAGCAGGCCATCGGCACGGACCTGATCGCCGCGCGGGAGGAGCGGCTGTGGCAGCAGGCGCTGCGCCGCTGGGAAGGCAACCCGCGGATCGAGATCCTCGGCAGCCACCAGGCCCGGCGGCTGGCGGTCATCTCATTCCGCATCCGCCATGGCGAGGGGATGTACCTGCACCATAATTTCGTCGTCGCGCTGCTGAATGACCTGTTCGGCATCCAGGCCCGCGGCGGGTGCTCCTGCGCCGGCCCCTACGGGCACCGGCTGCTGGCCATCGGCGCCGCCCGCTCCCATGCACTGCGCGCGGAGATCGGCCAGGGCTGCGAGGGAGTCAAGCCCGGCTGGACCCGGGTCAACCTCAACTACTTCATCTCTTCCGCAGCGGCCGGCTACATCGCGGACGCCGTCAACCTGATCGCGGCGCAGGGCTACCGGCTGCTGCCCGGCTACCGTTTCGACCCGCACACCGGCCTGTGGCGCCATGCGGGCGGCACGCCGCGGGCGCCGTGGCGGCTGTCTGAGGTGTCCTACGGCCCCGGCGGGGAGATGGCCTGCCCGCGCCACCGCGGGCAGGCCGGCGAAGACGCCTTCCCCGGCTACCTCGACCAGGCGCGGGCCCTGCTGGCCGCCCGCCCCGCTGACCTGGACGCCGGGCCGACCGGGCTGGGCCCCGGCTTCGAGGCCCTGCGCTGGTTCCCCCTCCCGCCAGCCTGCCTCGGGGCACAGCCAGCAGATCCCCCGGCTGACACGGCCGCTGGCTAGAACCCGGCATCACGGCCCGGCCCGAGCCGCGCCCGGGCTGCCCCGGCCGGCCAGGGGCAGCCCGGGCGGCAGTGGTCAGTGCGCCGTGCGGGCCATCCGGAGCATCCGCACGTTGATCCGGCCGAAGCGCCATAGCTGCAGCAGGATTGAGCCGCGCCAGCGCAGCGTGCGGGCGGTGGGCAGCGGAGCAGCCGCGATCCGGTCGCTGGCAGTGTCCATGGCAGTCCTCCAGGCTTCGCCCGCCACTGGTGGTTATCTGACGGTGAAGGTGCCGACCATGCCTTCCTGGGCGTGGCCGGGGACCGGGCACAGGTACTGGTAGCTGCCGGGGGTGGCGGCGGTGAAGGTGATGGTTCCGGCGTGCATCCCGGCGGTGGTGGGCTTGCCGAGGAACCACAGCGCCGCCCCACGGAACGCCGGTGCAGCAGTCATCATCGGCATCGGCGAGCCGGCTGCTCCGGTAGCGGCGATGACGAGGCCGTGGGCCATGTCCTCGTCGGCATTGATCAGCTCGATAGTGACGTGTGCCCCGGCTGGGACGCTGACGGCGGGGTTGGTCATGCCTGCGATGCGGAATGATTCGGCGGGCATCGACGGGCTGGCCAGGACGGTCAGCTGCACGGTGCGGGTGGTGAAGGTGATGGTGCGGGCGGCGCGGTTGATGCTCGCCCCGGCAGTGGCCTGGCGGCCGAGCTGCTGGGCCTCGGCGGGGCTGACCCGGGGTCCTGGGGCGTCGGCGAACAGGGTGCCCATGATGGTGCCCGGGTCGCTGCCCCCGCCCATCATGGTGGAGGGCAGATTGCCGCCGCGCATCCAGCCGGGCGCTCCTGTGCCACCGGTCATCCACCGGTACCCGGCGGGGCTCATCATCCAGCCGCCCGGCGAGCCGCCCATCATCCCGCCGCCGTAGTAGCCGCTCATCATGGACCGGTACCACCCGTAGCCCGGTACGGCAGAAGATCCAGGGCTGACCGCAGGCGCTGGTGATGCGGCGGCGGGCCCGCCTGGGGAGCTGCTGGCTGCGAGAGCTACCCCGGTGCCCAGGCCGATGGCAGCGAGCACGGCGGCGCCGCCCAGGATCGTGGCCCGCTTACGTGTCATAGTGCCTCCCGTTCGGGGATTTCTCCTGCTCCGGGACAGGCTGGGCGGCGGGGGCGTGCTGCTGATCCCGGCCCTCCCGCTGCGCCGTTTCTCCCGCATCGCAGTGGTCCCAGCGTGCCCCGCGGCGCCCCGGCGGGGCAGGGCCGTCCCGCCCGCCGCGCCGGGACCAAGGTCACTACCCCCAGGGGGTATTGGGGAGAAGCTATTAGAAGACGGCTTGCCGGCGGCTGCGCGAGATGCCTGTGGGGTTCCAGAACTCGGCCACTGGTCTTGACCTGGGCTTCTACGCGGCTCGCTCGTATTCGCTTATGAGGCCGCCCAGGACAGGCTGGCGCTTGATCCGCTTCTGGGAGAGGTCGGCGACGGGGTGGTCGGGCCGTGGCGGGCGGAGCTGGCGGCTGCGATGCGGGCGGCGTCCGTTGTAGTGCGCCTGGTATGCGGCCAGGACCGACCGCAGGTGTCGTTCGCCGAAGATCAGCATCCGGTCGGTGACTTCGGTCCGGGCGGTGAGCACGAACCGCTCCGCATGAGCGTTCGCTCTGGGGCTTCGTGGCGGATCTTCAGGGCCTCTGTACCAGCGCTGGCCAGGACCGCGTCGAAAGACGCGGTGAACTGCCCGGCCCGGTCGCGGATAAGGAACCGGAAATCCGCGGCGTGGTCACGGCCTAGATGCGGGCGTGGCGGGGCCGCTGACCCGGCATGCCAGGATTACATGGCGACCCTGGCGAGGCGTGATCGCAGCCGGTGCCCGGATACCGGGCACATGAGCCGGGTGCCTGGCGGGCGCGTACACCGGGTACCGGGAAGAGCATGAAATCCCGGGCCTGCACGCAGGAGGTGCTGTGAGGACGGCGAATGAGTTCGGAGGCGGGCCCCGTGCGGTCGCGGCACAGCTGACGCGTGCCGTAGAGATCGTTACTATCCTGTCCGCGAGCGGCTTCGACTGGCTCGTTCAGGCCCTGGGCCTGAGCGCGTGCGTCTCGCCCCGCTGCCGCCTGGTCTGCGCGTTCCGGCCGGGCAGGCAGTGCCCGCACCATGTGGCTGTGGACGTTGCGCTGCCTGAGCGGCTGCGGCTGACGCTTGAGCGGCTCGGGCCGACCTTTGTCAAGGCGGGGCAGATGCTCGCGCTGCGGCCGGACTACATTCCGCTGGAGTACGCGGAGGCGTTGCGTGGCCTGCACACCCACGCCGCACCATTCGCGGCGGCGGAGGCGGTGGCCATCGTCGAGGCCGAACTTGGTTCGCCGCTCGGCGCGCTGTATGCCGAGTTTGACCGGGAGCCATTCGCCGCGGCGTCGCTGGCGCAGGTGCACCTGGCCCGGCTCTTCGATGGCCGCTGCGTCGCAGTGAAGGTGCAGCGCCCGGGGATTACTGTGCAGGTCGAGCGTGATCTTGCGCTGCTCGCCACGCTGGCCCATCGCTTCGAACGGTACCAGCCGGGCTCGATTGCCTTCCGGCCCTCGGAGGCGGTGGCGGAGCTGGCGGAGTACACGCGTCGCGAGCTCGACTTCCGGCGTGAGGCGCGCACCGCTGAGCGGCTGCGGCAGCTGTTCGCCGGGGATGACCGGATCGTGATTCCCGCCGTCATCAGCGATCGCAGCTCGGCACGGGTGCTGACGATGGAATACCTGGAGGGGCTGCCGCCGGCGCCCGCTGCCGACCTGCGGCGGGCCGGCCTCGACCCCGCAGCGGGACTGCGCGCGGGCGCCGCAGCAATGCTGCGCCAGATCTTCCAGTTCGGGCTCTTCCACGCCGACCCGCACCCCGGCAACTTGCTGTTCCTGCCCGGTGACCGGATCGGTTTCGTCGATTTCGGCATGTTCGGGCGGCTTGACCCCGGCGAGCGGCGACGGATGGCTTTCATCTTCTGGGCGATGGTCAACGGCGACTACGAGGCCGTCGGCGACCAGCTTCTGCGCCTATCAGAATTCCTCCCCGGCGCCGATCCGGCCGGCTTTCGCGCCGCGCTCGCAGACACCGTCGAGGACTGGTTCGGCGAGCGTGCAGCTGACTTCTCGATCGCCCGCCTCCTGCTGCTCGAGCTCGCGCTGGGAGCACGCCACGGGATCGTGTTCCCGCGCGGGCTGATGCTGCTCGCACGCGCCCTGGTCAACCTCGAGGCGACCGCGATGATCGTCGATCCGCAGCTCAACCTCGCCGAACTCGCCCAGCCGCTGCTGCCTGAGCTGCGGCACATCCTGCTGCCGAGCCCTCAGGCGCTGCAAGAGCACTGGCACCGTTACCGTTTCGACTACCTCGACCTCGCGGCCGAACTGCCCGTCCTGCTGCCAGAGGCGATGGCCCGCCTGCGCGAGCAGTCCGCAAGGCCCCCGCCCACTCCCGCAGCCACGCACCCAACCGCCCGGCGCTGGCTCCCGCTGACCGGCGCGTTCGCCGCTGGCGTCGGCCTGGCCACGCTCGCCCGCAGGCGCCGGCGAACATAGCAACTGCGGGCCGCAGGCCAAGTGCACCAGCAGCAGAAGAGGACCGGCGGGCCTGTCACCAGGCGGATGCCCCAGCCAGCCACAGGCTCGTCCCCACGCAAGCGCCCTGAGAGCTTGTCGGCTTCCAGAACTCGGCCACCGGTCCTGACCTGACTCTACGCGGCCCGCTCGTATTCGTTGAGGAGGCCGCCGAGAACTGGTCGGCGCCTGATCCGCTCCCGGGAGAGGTCGGCGACAGGGTGATCGGGCCGGGGCGGGCGGAGTTCGCGGCTGCGATGGGGTCGTCGTCCGTTGTAGTGGGCCTCGTACTCGGTCATCACGACGCGCAGGTGTCGTTGGCCGAAGATCAGCATCCGGTCGGTCACCTCCGTCCGGGCGGTGAGCACAAATCTTTCGGCATAAGAGTTCGCTCGGCCACGTCGTCGTAGGAGTCCTGCTGGAACAGGGCCAGGGCGAGCGTGAAATACACCATGAACCCGCAGGGAGCGCGCCGGGCTTCTTGTCCCTGACGCCGCAGCCGTCAATCGCCTCTGCGGCAAGCTCCGGGGTCACCCACCGGGCCACCGCCCCCAACCGCACATGATCAGACAAACCCACCCATGGATGCATGCCGAGTCCAACGACCGCACCGCCGCATCGTCACCATGAACTGTTTTACGCCACACAAGCAACGGCATTGGGTGACCAGGCGGCGGTGCCACCGCAGCACGGTTCCAGGCGTGACCAGCCGGTGTGCCCGCAGCCTTCTGGGCAGGAGCCGGATCAGCGCGGCGAGGACCGCGCGGTCGGCCCAGTCCAGCCGGGGCCGCGGAGTGGCGCGGCGCAGCACGGCGACCTCGTGCCGCAGCACCAGCAGTTCCGCCGATGAACCGGCCGTTCCCCAGGCCGGGGACCGCCCGAGGGGCATGGCGCGAATGACCGTTTAAGGCTCGACTTGATTCAAGCTATCCGGCTTCTTGGTTCGTGGTAGCCGGGTGGATCTGGTAGTGCACTCGCCGTGCCTGGGTCACGGGTGATGCGGGTCTTCTCCAGATCCTTCATCTCCCGGCCGCCGATCTTGATTCCCTTGGGATAGATGCCGATGCCGAGTTCGGCAGTGACCGTCAGTCCGGCGGCTGTGTCGTGTCAGCGACCGCAGAACGCCCCAGGAGGGGCTGCTTAGCCGCTGCCCGGGTGGTGCTACTCGCCGTTGGTCAGGCGCCGGTCGGTCCCGCCGGAGGCGGCCTTGCTGCCGGTCTCGGCGGGCGGCGCGTCGGGCATCTCGCCGGGCTTGGGCACGCCCTTGAACGTGAGCTGTGCTTCGGGCCCGGCGCCCTCCACATCGACTATCACGATCTGGCCGGCCTTCAGCTCACCGAACAGGATCTTCTCCGACAGGTTGTCCTCGATCTCCCGCTGGATCGTCCGGCGCAGCGGCCGGGCGCCGAGCACCGGGTCGTAGCCCCGCTCCGCCAGCAGCGTCTTGGCCGCAGGCAGCAGCTCCAGGCCCATGCCACGGTCCTTGAGCCGCTCATCCACCTTGGCGATCATCAGGTCCACGATGGTGACGATCTCCTCCTGGCTGAGCTGGTGGAACACGATCGTGTCATCGACGCGGTTGAGGAACTCAGGCCTGAAGTGCTGTTTCAGTTCCTCCTGGACCTTGGCCTTCATCCGGTCGTAGCGAGCCCTTCGACTCACCGGCCCGGGCGAAGCCCATGGACACGCCCTTGGAGATGTCCCGGGTGCCCAGGTTGGTGGTCATGATGATCACCGTGTTCTTGAAGTCGACCAGCCGGCCCTGAGCATCGGTCAGCCGCCCGTCTTCCAGGATCTGCAGCAGCGAGTTGAAGATGTCCGGGTGGGCCTTCTCGATCTCGTCGAAGAGCACCACCGAGAACGGCCTGCGGCGCACCTTCTCGGTCAGCTGGCCGCCCTCCTCGTAGCCGACGTAGCCAGGAGGTGAGCCGAACAGCCGCGACACGGTGTGCTTCTCCATGTACTCGCTCATGTCGAGCTGGATCAGCGCATCCTCTTCGCCGAACAGGAATTCCGCCAGGGTCTTGGACAGCTCCGTCTTGCCGACCCCCGACGGCCCGGCGAAGATGAACGACCCGCCGGGGCGCTTCGGGTCCTTCAGCCCGGCGCGGGTGCGCCGGATGGCCTGGGACAGCGCCCTGATGGCGTCGTTCTGGCCGATGACCCGCCGGTGCAGCTCATCCTCCATGCGGAGCAGCCGCTGCGACTCCTCCTCGGTCAGCTTGAACACCGGGATACCGGTGGCGGTGGCCAGGACCTCAGCGATCAGCTCCTCGTTCACCTCGGCCACGACATCCATGTCGCCGGCCTTCCACTCCTTCTCCCGGGCTTCCTTCTTCGCGATCAGCTGCTTCTCGTTATCCCGCAGCGCGGCCGCCTTCTCGAAGTCCTGGGAGTCTATGGCCGACTCCTTCTCCCGGCGCACCTGGGCGATCTTCTCGTCGTACTCGCGCAGGTCCGGCGGCGCGGTCATCCGGCGGATCCGCATCCGCGAGCCGGCCTCGTCGATCAGGTCGATCGCCTTGTCCGGCAGGAACCGGTCACTGATGTAGCGGTCCGCCAGCTGCGCCGAGGCGACCAGCGCGCCATCGGTGATCGACACCCGGTGGTGCGCCTCGTAACGGTCCCGCAGGCCCTTGAGGATCTCGATCGTGTGCGAGATCGTCGGCTCGGCCACCTGGATCGGCTGGAACCGCCGCTCCAGGGCGGCGTCCTTCTCCAGGTGCTTACGGTACTCATCCAGCGTGGTCGCGCCGATGGTCTGCAGCTCGCCGCGGGCCAGCATCGGCTTCAGGATCGAGGCAGCATCGATCGCCCCCTCAGCAGCGCCCGCCCCGACCAGCGTGTGCAGCTCGTCGATGAACAAGATGATGTCGCCGCGGGTGCGGATCTCCTTCAGGACCTTCTTCAGCCGCTCCTCGAAGTCACCGCGGTACCGGGACCCGGCCACCAGGGCGCCCAGGTCCAGCGTGTACAGCTGCTTGTCCTTGAGCGTCTCCGGCACCTCGCCCTTGACGATCTTCTGGGCCAGCCCCTCGACGACGGCGGTCTTGCCCACGCCCGGCTCGCCCACCAGCACCGGGTTGTTCTTGGTGCGGCGGGACAGCACCTGCATGACCCGCTCGATCTCTTTCTCCCGGCCGATCACCGGATCGAGCTTGCCTTCCCTGGCCCCCTGAGTCAGGTTCCGGCCGAACTGGTCCAGCACCAGGGACGTGGACGGCGCCGACTCCGACGGCGCCCCCGCCGCGGCGGGCTCCTTGCCCTGGTAGCCGTGCAGCAGCTGGATGACCTGCTGGCGCACCCGGTTCAGGTCGGCACCCAGCTTGACCAGCACCTGGGCGGCCACGCCCTCGCCCTCGCGGATGAGGCCGAGCAGGATGTGCTCGGTGCCGATGTAGTTGTGCCCGAGCTGCAGCGCCTCGCGCAGCGACAGCTCAAGCACCTTCTTCGCGCGCGGCGTGAACGGGATATGCCCGGAAGGTGCCTGCTGGCCCTGGCCGATGATCTCCTCAACCTGCTGGCGCACGGCCTCCAGGCTGATTCCCAGGGATTCCAGCGCCTTGGCCGCCACGCCCTCGCCCTCGTGGATCAGGCCAAGCAGGATGTGCTCGGTGCCGATGTAGTTGTGGTTGAGCATCCTGGCTTCTTCCTGAGCCAGCACCACAACTCTCCGCGCCCGGTCGGTAAACCTCTCGAACATCTCGTGCCCCCTCACCGAGCGGCCGGCGAGGCAACTGAAGTCTTGCTCGTCCCTTCCGCATGCTAGCCCGCGCACCGGGCGACGTTGCGCATGCGAATGTCGCACAACTCAAACCTTCCCGTCGCCAGGACGTCCACCCCAGCGAGGCAGTGTTCCCAGCTACGCCGGGAGCGAACGCGCACGCCGGACCGGCAAGCGCGCGCGGACCAGCGAACACGGGCGGCGTGCAGATCAGCCAGCGGCGCGCCGCGGGATGCGATGCGCCGCTGGCCAGCCCACGATGGTCAGTGAGGGTCGTGTCGCAGGTCGCTCGCTTCAGGTGGGCGTCATCGGACCGTGACGGGCGGCTCTGATGCTGCACCTGCTGCTGCACGCATCGGGCTAGCTGCCGCGTCGGCGATCCGGCCCAGAAGACATCCCAGGAGCTTGGATGTCAAGCGGCAGGCCTGATTGTTAGCGGTGGGCCCATGCGGTGGTTTCGCCGTAGGGGGTGCGGGTTTTCAGGCAACCGTGCAGGATGCCGACGAGCCGGTTGGAGAGCCGCCGTAGGGCGGCGTTGTGCTCGATCCCGCGGGCGCGTAGCTCGTCGTAATAGGCGCGGGCCCCAGGTGAGCCATCAAAGCGGAGAAGGCCTGGGCCATGAGCGCGTCGATGAGCCGGTCGTTGTGGATGTACCGTGCGGGGACCGGCTTCTTCTTGCCCGAGTCGCGGGTGATCGGGGCGGTGCCGGCGTAGTTCTTGCGGGGTTTTGCGCCGGTGTAGCGGTGCGGGGCGTCGCCGAATTTGCGAGCACCCGGGCGCCGATGATCGCGCCCATACCGGGCTGGCTCCGGTAGATCTCAGCGTCCGGGTGCCGGCCAAAATGGGCATCCACCTCGCTTCGAGGTCTTGACCTGTTCGTTCAGGGTGGCGATGACCGCGACCATCGAGCGGACAGCCACGGCGTAGGCAGCGGTCAGAGCCGGCGGCTGGCCCAGATGCCCGGTGCGCAGCGCCGCCAGGATCGCGGCGGCCTTGTCCGGGACGTCGCGGCGTCTGGCACGCTTGAGCGCGGCGGATACTGGCCCGGGTCAGCCGGGCGGCGCGCCCGGGTCCGGTGCCTTGCTCAGCAGCTCAAGCGCGTCAGCGCCCGCCAGTCGTCTAACGCCTCCAGCGCGGCGGGGAAGTACTCGCGCAGCCGGTGCGTAGCCGCAGCAGGTGCCGGGTGCGTTCCCAGATCATCGTCTGATGGGCGCGGGCGGCGACTTTGACCCCCTCGGCGTCCTCGCTGTCGGCGGCGACCCGGCGCAGCTGGTGAGCGGCGGTCCGCACCATGTCGGCCAGCATGTGCGCGTCGCCACGGTCGCTCTTGGCGCCCGACACCCCGTGCCGCTCCCGGTACCGCGATGCCTGCAGCGGGTTGACCGCGTATAGCGACATACCCGGCAGCGACCAGCGCGGCCACCCACGGGCCGCGGTCGGTCTCGACCCGATCGCCACCTCCGCTTCCGCGGCGTTCTCGCCGAGATACCGCCCGGCCAGCTCGTGCAGCCGGGCCATCCCGGCCACGCCCTCGGGCAGCCGCGCCAGTGGCCAGCACCCGGCCCGCTTCGTCCATCACCTCCACATCATGGTGATCTTGTGCCCAGTCATCCCCGACGAACGGCCGCATCGCCTCTCCCGTCCCAGATACCGGTTACCAGCAGCCAGCAGGAGAACCAACTCCGGCGCCCTAATGAAACAGCGCTCACGCCCCGAGTGGGCGGGCGCGACATCCCAGCAGCGATTCAGCTCTCCCGGTCACCGGCAGGGGCACAGTCTTCAGGAAGGGCTCAAAGCCCAGGAGCGGGCAGTCCACCTGCTGGCGGCCACCAGATACCGAGTCTGCCGGATGACCGACCCGGTAACACTCATTA
>CAVYEA010000025.1:0-348231 GCA_963767385.1 uncultured Actinomycetes bacterium
CTGAGGTCGGCCCTCCCGAGCACTTCGCGGCGACACGCGTGCCCTCCTCGACGCGGTTGCAGCTCGACCTGCGAAGTGGCGAGTTCGCCGCGATCGTGTGGGCGACGGGTTTCCGGCCTGACTACGGGTGGCTCAAGGTGCCGGTGGTCGACGCGAAGGGCCAGCTGAACCACGAGGGCGGTGTGGTCGGCAGCCCGGGACTGTACGCCCTGGGGCTGCCCGTGCTGCGGCGGCGCAAGTCCACGTTCATCTGCGGCATCGAGGACGACGCGCGCGAGGTGATCGACCACCTCGCGCGGTACCTGGCCGCGCGCCGGTGATCCCGGCGGCGGCCGCGGGGTTACCGAACGCCTTTTCTTGACAAAATCAAGCGATATTGTAGAGAATAGCCAGGTTCCGCCCCGGCCTGGGAGGTCAGCAGTGTCGCTTAGCTCGCTCATCGCAGATACGCGCAAGGCCGTCGCCGACGACCCCGCGAACGCGCAGGCTCTGTTCGCCGCCCAGGGGACACTGGTCGGCGTCACCGAGGTGGACATCCGGACGGGGGCGCATTCCTTCACGGTGGATGAGCCGCCCGCGCTCGGCGGGGCCGATGTGGCTGCGAACCCGGTGCAGTACGCGCTGGCCTCGCTGGGATCGTGCCAGGCCATCACCTACCGGTTCTGGGCTGAGCAGCTCGGCATCGGGTTCGACACGCTGACCGTGCGAGTGGAAGGCGACCTCGACATCCGCGGGTTCTTCGGCTTCGATGACAGCGTGCGGCCGGGTTTTTCCGCCGTCCGGGTCGAGGTCACTGTGGCCGGGCCGGAGAGCCCCGAGCGCTACCGGGAGCTGGCCGCCGCGGTCGATCAGCACTGCCCGGTTCTCGACCTGTTCGCCAACCCGGTGCCGGTCACCCGCACGCTGGCTGGCTGACCACCACTGGAACGCGACGGGAGACGCCGATCACGGTGGCGTGCGTGCGGGGGACTACGGCACTGCCGTTGCCCGGGTGGTTCGCTGAGCGTATGGTCAAAGAGTAGTTGATCTGATCGCCTGGGCACGGTTGTAGCCGGGCGGTCCAGGGGACGTCGCTCCAGACCTTGGTGGCGTGGTTGAGTTGCTGAGGAAGAGCCTCATGAAGGTCCCCGAGCGGGCGTGCATAACCGCGAAGCGCGGACCGGGCCGGATCGCCGGCATGCGGGTGCCGCCGGGTTGTGCAACGGCGCCAATACGCCCCGGGACAGCGGCCGGCCGCCGCCGGCACCGGAACTCTGCGGTGGCCATGTCGCCGCGATCTTGCGCCATGGTTGCGCGTTCTCGGGGGTACGCGCTGGGGCGCCAGAGGCCAGCGTGGGCTGGGCCCCGGGCGTAGCGAAAAGGAGAAACATCGGATGCTTGGGGAAGCGGCGATGCCGCTTACGCGGCTGGTGGAACTGCCCGGCCGCGGGACGACGCGGGTGTGGGAGTGCGCCGGCCCGCCCGGGCGCGGGAACCCTGATGCTTATCCACGGGGTGGCGGGCACGGCCGAGCTGAACTGGGGGAAGGTCTTCGCGCCGCTCGGACAGCATTTCCGGGTCGTCGCCGCCGACCTGCGCGGTCATGGTGACGGGATCCCCTTGCGTTCCCGGTTCCGGCTTGAGGATTGCGCTGACGATGTCGCCGCGCTGGCAGGTGTCCTTGGTATCCGCAGGTTTGCTGCCGTGGGCTATTCCATGGGCGGCATGGTGGCCCAGCTCCTGTACCGGCGGCACGCGTCGCTGTTGTCAGGCCTGGTGTTGTGCTCCACCGCGCGCAACGTCTGCGGATCACCGGTGGAGCAGATGGCCGCGCTCGCGGTACCGGCGATGGCCGCCGCCCTGCAATGGAACCCGATGCTGCATCTGATGGGTGCCGACTTCTTCGGCATGGCGCTGCTGGGCCGGGTTGACGACCCGGCGACAGCGAGGTGGGCCCGCGCCCAGCTGAGCCGGACCACTCTGGCGACCACCATCTCGGCCATGCACGCCGTCTGCGGGTTCACGTCGGACAGCTGGATCAGCCAGGTCGATGTGCCTGCCGCCGTGGTCATCACGGCCCGGGACAGCGTCGTGCCGCCAGACCGCCAGCTTGAGCTGGCCCGGGCGATCCCGGGCGCATCGGTTCATCACGTGGACGCCGATCACGGGGCATGCATCAACGCGCCGCAATTGTTCGCCCGGCATTGCTCGAGGCCTGCTGGTCGGTAGAGCCGGCCCGCGGCAGCACACTGCGGACACCAGCCTGACGCGTCTGGCGCCCACCAGCGCACCCTGGGCCCCGCGGGTCCACCGTTAGCGGGCAGGGGCCGCTGACCGGGTCCGCGGTGGCGCCTGGCCGGTCAGGATATAGCCGCTGCCGAGTGCTAGCTCGCGGACGTGCACGTCCTCGAGCAGTTGCTCGAGATGACGCCACGGCCGCCGGAATCCCTCGAAGCTCCGCACATACGGGAGCGTGGAGCATCGTCACGGGCAGGTTCACGGCCACCATCCATGGCTGCGGCCCACTTGCCGCCGCCCGCGGCCACCCCGCGCACCAGGACGCAGCTTGCTCAGGACGTTCCGCAGCGCGTCCGGGGACTGCAGGATGTCGTGCACGGCGCAGAACAGGGCGGCGTCTGCGGTTGACGCGATCTGCGCATCCTCGGCCGAGGACTGCACGACCGTGACGTTACGCCAGCCTTCCTGCTCGATGCGCTCGCGTGCCACCGCCGCCATTTCCGGTGACTCCTCGATGCCGACGACGCTGCCCTGCGGGCCGACCTTGTCCAGCAGCGGGCCGTGGCACAGCCCTGTCCCGCATCCCACGTCGAGGACCACCTGCCCGCGGCCGACCGGGAGTGCCTCGACGATGGCCTGGCGGTAGTCCTGGAAAGCGCTCGTCCTGTGATCGTAGGAGCGGGCATGCTCCCGGTAAGCCGGCTGCCGCGCCACCTCTCGTGCCGGCGCAGGTACAGCAGGCACGGAATCAGGCGATTCGCTCATGATCCCTTACTCCCCACCGCTCTCCCGGGGAGCGGCATCTACCTGATATGTCCCGGCGCGCCATTCGTGACGGGGTCCAAGGTACCTAGGTTCGCGGCTGTCCGTGTTAACGGCGTGTGACATCTGCCCCTGTGGGCCAATGTTCTCCAAGCGGCGGAAAATTGGCCATGATGCCGAGGTGGCGGCAGAGGTTTCCTGCGGCTCAATTTTATTGTTAATTTACCTTTCTCGCCGGCAGGCCTGATCATGGTTGCCCGCCCCCTTCCGCCAGGCCGGGGCCGAGGTGATCAACGGAACCGCCGCGGGCTCGATGTGGCAGCCGCCCCTGGCAGATGGTGATGTTGCTAGCCGGGCGGCGGCTCCAGGAGATTTACCGCCCGTGCAGCATTTGCAGCAACGGCATGAGGCGCGGATCTGTTCTGTATGTTTTCAGGGCACCGGGCTGCCAGAGTATTGTCCCTTTCAGGCCGTGCTGCTCGACATACGTTACCTTTGCTGCGACCCGGGCGGCGGTCGAGTCGTAGTAGCCGCTTGAGACCCCGATCCCGAGGAGTAGTTTGCTGGCCGGTATGCCTGCCCGGGTGTAGGCCAGGGTGCTGCTCACGCCACTATTCTGGAACGTTTCCATATTAATAGAATTGACGTACGGGGCGATCTGCGCTGCGATTCCGGGCGGAATCTGCCCCACGTCCACGTCAGCGGAAAGATACAGGTGCCGCCCTGGGAATGCCGTATTCAGTGCGCTGCGCAGGCCCTTGACCAGGGCCACGTAATCTGCCTGGTTCTGCGGCACTTCCTCCTCCCAGTCAACGTCGACACCATCAAAGTCGTACCTGGACACGTAGGAAACAATATGGCGGATGAGCCTCGCCCGGAATTGCGGAGCAGCCCCGGCGGCAAAGTCGGAGCCCTGCCCCTGCTCGCCGACAGCCATTATTATCATCTTCCCGGCCTTATGGGCAGCTGACACAGCGGGCGGGATATACGCCAATGACCCCATGTCGCCGACGGCGATGCCACCTGTTTTCGTCGGCCACAGGCCGAAGTCACTAATGATGGTCCAGGGCGCAAAGTCGAACTTGGCTGGCGGGATGCTGCGCTGTATCCAGCCCGGATAAGACGTGAAGGACACGTACTGACGTCGTGCGGGCCCAGTGCCGGGCGAAGGGGCTCCGGAACCATGCGGTGAGCTGGCGCCACATCCAGCCAGCAACAACAGGAACGTGGCCGCGAGGAGCTGGCCGGCCCGGCGGCGAAGCCGCGGCGCCGGGCGTTCACGCGCCAGCTGGACGTAACCGTCGGGATGCACCGTGCCTGCCAGCCTTCCCGGCGCTAGGCCCAGCCCGCCCGAGGCCGACCCGCACCCGGCGCTCCCTGCACCACGTTCCCGGCCGCTACGCTCCAGCCACCTGGCGCCCCGAAGTATCACCATGAAGAACAACGAGCCGCGCCGGGCCTGTGGTTCAACCATGCGGCTCGTGACCTGACGGGCACTTCTGCTCCTGGCGGGAGTAGTGACTGTGCCGTTCCGGCGGTGGCCGCGGCCATGCCCAGAACGGAGTTGCTCGCGTACTTTACTGCGCTGGCGGCCAGGCGGCGTGCGGCCCCTCCCGCGATCTGCTCAGCGGCCTTCCCGCGGTCAGCGCGGCCCGGAACGGGCAGACCGTCCGGGCGGAACCAGGCACACGGCCCCGGCGGCGGGATAGCGGGCGCGCCGGCAGTATTTTGGGGACTGTGGCCGGTTCAGCTTCGCCGCCCATCGGGTGCGGCGGTGACGGTACTTCCCAGGGCGAGGCCGTGCTGGCTGATGCGGTGTCCGCTTATCGTGCGGCTCTCGGCTCACGCCTGGTGGCCGGCTACGCGCTGGGCAGCCTCGCCCACGGCGGGTTCAGCCCGCTGGTCAGTGACGTCGATCTCGGGCTCGTCCTGCGGGACCCGCCCCGGGCCTCAGACCGCCTGACCATCCACCGAGTAGCCCGCGCCGTGAGAGCGGTCGGATCCCCGCTTCACGAACGGCTGTCGGTGTTCTGGGGAACGCCATCAACCTTGCAAGGCCGGGCCCGGGGCGGCCGGTTCCCTCCGCTAGACCGGCTTGACCTGCTCGAATATGGCCGCCTGCTCACCGGGCGCGATGCCCGCCCTGGTCTGGCCCGCCCTGGGCACGCTGAACTGCTCGTATCAGGTGCCGAGTTCGCGCTCGGCAACCTGGGCGGAGCCCCGGCGCTGCCGGGCCGCGTGCTGGGCTGGGCCCGGCCCGGCCCGCGCAACGAGAATGCCGTGCAGGAGATCCGCGCCCCTGCACTGCTGGTGGCGCGCGGGCCCCGGCACCTGACCAAGATCGTGCTCTTCCCCGTCCGCTTCCTGTTCACCGCGGAGACGGGCCAGGTGGGCACCAACAGCAGCGCGGCTGAGCACTACCTGGCCCAGGCCCGCGGGCCCTGGCCACGCTGGTCAGCGCCGCTTCCGGCTGGCGCCTGGAGCCGCCGGCAGGCGACGAGGCCGCCGCACTCCTGGGCCGTGGGCTGATCCCGCTGTACGTGCACTACATCGACGACCACATCGCGCGGCTGAACGCGGTCGGCAATCACCGGCTGGCGGGCCGCTTCCACCGGTGGCGGGCTCGCCTGCTGGCCTGACCACCAGCGGCTCCCCGGCGGATCCGAGGCTGGCGTGCCCCGTAGCTGGCCCGGCCCGGCCGGGCGAGGGCCCGGGCAGCTGCCGCGGGCCCTCGTCGCTTACCGGCTGGTTCAGTGCATCTCGCGGGCCCGGCGGGGCAGCAGCCAGCCGGCGGCGAACGCGACCCCGATCATGATGAGGGTCACCAGCAGGGTGCGCTCGGCGGCCAGCAGGCCCCGTCCGGCGGCCATCGCTGCCTGCGGGCCGCCCTTCTCCAGCGAGATCGTGCTGAAGAACAGCGTGGCCAGGACGGCGACCCCCAGCGAGGCACCGAGCTGCTGTGACGACTCGAGCAGGCCGGACGCCGAGCCGACCTCGTGATCGCCGATCTCGCCCATGATGATGCTGAACAGCGGGACGAAGATCATTCCCATGCCGATCCCGAAGACCGCCAGGCCCGGGATCAGGCTGAGCGTTCCCACTGTGCCGTGGACCGCATGCAGGGACAGGTAGAGCACCAGCGTGCCGATCGCCATGATCGTCAGCCCGATGTGCAGGATCGGGCGCCCCACGGCCGTCGCGGCCCACGCGCCGACCCCGGAGCCGACGAACGCGCCGGCCGCCATCGCGGCGAGCAAGAGGCTGGCGTGGAGCGGGGTGAAGCCGAGCCCGATCTGCAGGAACAGGCCCATCGTCAGGGAGAACCCCACGATGCTCGCGAAGAAGACCAGCACGAACACGACGCCGCTGACGTAGGACCGCTTGCGCAGCACGCTGAACTCGACCAGCGGGGTGCGCCCGGCCCGGAGCCGGTACCGCTGGTGCAGCGGCGAACAGGGCAAACATCGGGACTGTCGCGCCGAGCACGCCGAAGATCCAGGCCGGCCAGCCCAGCGCCCGGCCGTCAACCAGCGGGAAGACGAGCAGGAAGCTCACCGCGGCCAGCAGCACCGTGGCCACGCCGTCGAGGCGGACCGGGCCGTGCTCCGGCGGGACGCGACGGCAGCACCCGTGCGCCCACGAGGAGGGCGAAGGCGCCCAGCGGGAGATTGATCAGGAACAACGCCCGCCAGTCGGTGCCGAACAGGTCGGCCTTGAGCAGCAGCCCGGCCACGATCGGCCCGGCGACGGTCGACAGCCCGATGACCGGGCCGAGCGCGGCGAAGGCCTTGTTCATCTGCGCGGGCGGGAAGAGGTCGCGGATCAGCCCGAACGCCTGAGGCGTGAGCATCGCGGCCGACAGGCCCTGTATCACGCGCGCGGCGATCAGGGACCCGGGTGACCACGCGAACGGCGCATGCGGCGGAGGCGAGCACGAACCCGGTCAGGCCGACCATCAGCATCCGCTTGCGGCCGAACATGTCGCCGAGCCGTCCGCCGGTCATCAGCCCGACGGCGATGGCCAGCGTGTACGCCGCCGCGATCCATTCCAGGGCGGAGCTCGACATGCCCAGGTCGCGCTGGATGGAGGGCGCGGCCACGTTCACGATCGTGGAGTCGAGCAGATTCATGATCATCGCGGCCAGGACGACGGCGAAGCCGGTCCAGGCGTGTTTCGGAGTACTCGGCTCGATGACTGCGGGCCGGTCGAGCTACGCCGGGCAGATCGACGGCGGTCGTCATGAATTCTCCCTCATCTCGTTGTCGGACACGTCTGACGTTACGAGGCAATCAGGAACGTTTCTTTCCGCTTAGGCCGCTATTCTCGAAGTCATGGCAGAAACCTCGGCGCGGCTGCTGTCCTTGCTCTCGCTGCTGCAGACCCCGCGCGAATGGCCTGGCCCGGAACTGGCGCGCCGGCTGGATGTCACGACGCGCACGGTGCGCAACGACGTCGAGCGGCTGCGACGGATGGGCTACCCGGTGGAGGCCACCCGCGGTGCGGTCGGCGGCTACCGGCTGTCCGCCGGAGCGGCGATGCCGCCCCTGCTGCTCGAGGACGATGAAGCCGTCGCCGTGGCCGTCAGCCTGCGCACCGCGACCGGCGGGGCCGTCGAGGGCCTGGAGGAGACGGCGCTGCGTGCGCTCACCAAGCTGCAGCAGGTGCTGCCGCCCCGGCTCGGGCGTCGCGTCGACGCGCTGCAGTCACACACCGTGCGCGTTCCGGGCCAGGGCCGGGGGCCGCAGGTCGAGGGGAAGTTGCTGGCCTTGATCGCGGCCACGGCCCGGGACCGGGAGATCATGCGCTTCCGTTACTCCGATTTCTCCCGAACGGGCACCGAGCGCCGGGTCGAGCCCTACCGGCTGGTCAACTGGGGGCGCCGCTGGTACCTCGTCGCGTTCGATCTCGAGCGCGCCGACTGGCGCACCTTCCGGGTTGACCGCATCGCCGAGCCGCGCTCGATCGGGCACCGATTCACCCTGCGCCCGCTGCCCGCCGACGACATCGCCGCCTACGTCGCGGCCAAGACACGGCAGGTGCAGATGAAGGTGCAGGGACGAGTGATCGTGCACGCCCCGGCGAGGAGGTCGCGGCGCGCATGGGTTCCTGGAGCGGCAGCATCGAACCGCAGGGGCCGGATCGCTGCCTTATGCAACTCGGCGGCCGCTCGGTCGACGACATCGCCTTCTGGCTGGGCGTGCTGGAGGCCGACTTCGAGGTCGTCGACTCGCCTGAACTCGCGGCCGCGGTGCGGCGGATCGCCGACCGGTACGCGCGCGCCGCCGGCTGGGCCGGTTAGGCCGCGCCCGCTGCCGGGCATCACCCTCGTCATGGTGACGGGGTGCTGGGCCGGACCTTCCTGCTCGTCACGGGCCGGGTGAGGATGCCCTTTCCCGCGCGCCTGCCGGAGGCCGCCGCACGGATGCTGGGCGGCCGGCGTGACCATGGCGGCGCCGAGCCGGGGGAGGCCCGGCCCGGTCCTCATCCCGTCGTGATCACCATCGGCGGCGAGCATCCCGGCCCCCTGATCCCGGAGGACTTCGCTGGGCTGAGTTTCGAGCGGGGGCCGCTCAACCCGGGCAACGCGGGGGTGGCTGGCTACCTGTTCCACCCGGGAAACGACTCGCTGGTCACCCTGTTCCGCCAGCTGGGCCTGCGCAGCCTCCGGATCGGCGGGGGCTCGGTGGAGAACATGATTCTCGCGGGTACCGGCCGTGATGGCTTCAGCGGTATTGACAACCTGTTCGGCTTTGCCGCCGCCGCCGGGGTGAAGGTCATCTACTCACTGCGCCTGCTCAATCCCGCCGCCCGGCCAGTCGGCCGGCTCAAGGAGGCCAACGCCCAGGTCGCTGCGCACATCTGGCGTCACCACCGGGACCTGGTGGCGAGTTTCGCCATCGGGAACGAGCCGGACTGGCATGCCTTCCACGCCTATCCGGGCCACCCGTTCGACCCGGCCATCGAGGAAGAGTCCCCCGGGGTGCCGGGCAGCGCCTACCCGTCCTACCTGGTCACCTGGCGGGGCTTGGCCGATGCCGTCCGGGAGGCCGCCCCCGGGGCCCTCCTGGCTGGGCCGGACACCGGGGCGTACACCACGCTGACCTACACCCCCGACCCGGGCAGCGGCGTGTCGTGGACGCAGCGGTTCGCCGGCGATGCCGGGGGATCCCGGCCGGATGGCGGACATCACCCAGCACTACTACGTGGGCGGGGATCCGGGCCGGATCACCGCCCAGCAGGCGATCAGCAGCATGCTGTCCCCCGAATGGGTGAACGGCACCAGGCCCGGGACCCAGCCCGCGGGCACCTCCTACATCCCCTATCCATGGTTGTACGCCAGCAACCTCGCACCGGTGGCCGCGGCCGGGATGCGCTACCGCCTCACCGAATCCAACGACTACCTCACCGGCGTCCCGGGGGCGAGCGACGCCTTCGCCTCAGCCCTGTGGGCGCTCGATTACCTGCACTGGTGGGCGGCACGCGGAGCCGCGGGCGTGAATTTCCACAACAAGCAATGGCTGTACACGGACACGATCGTGCCGGATGCCGCCGCGGGCCGGCGGCCGCTATGCGATCACCCCCAAGGGGTACGCCATCAAGGCGTTCGGCCTCGGCTCGGCGGGACGGGTCAAGCCCCTCACGATCCGGAACGCGGACGGCCTCAACCTGACCGCCTACTGCGCCGGCGGCGCGGGCGAGGATTACGTGACGGTCATCAACAAGACGCAGGGGGCCGGGGCGGCGGATGCGGCCGTCACGATCATCCCGCCCGGCCCGGGTTCCCCGGGCGCGGAGGTCATCACCCTGGCGGGCAGCAGGCCGGGGGACGCCACCGGAACCCGCGCCACCCTCGGTGGCGCGGTGATCACCGATGACGCTTCCGCGGGCGGGACATGGGCACCCCTCCCCGCGGCCCCGCAGGAAGGAATCAGCCTGACCGTCCGGGCCGCCACCGCCGCGATCATCCGGATCCGGCGCCGGGACTGAGGCACCACCCGGGCGCACTGCCGTCGTCACGCGCGGCGGCGGGCATGCGCGGTGTGGGGTGGCCCGCAGCGCAGCCACCCCACACGCTCATCGGCGGCTAGCGGTGGATCGTCCAGGTGAAGCTGGCCGACCCGGAGGAGCCGGTGCCGTCAACGGCGGTCACCGTGACGCTGGACGTGCCGGTCCTGCTGGGGGCGGTCCCGCTGATCAGGCCGGTGGAGGAGTTGATGGACAGGCCCGACGGCAGCCCCGTGGCGCTGTAAGTGAGCGCCTGGCCGGACGCCGAGTCGCTCGCCGCGATCTGCAGGCTGACCGCTGTCCGGCGCGTGGTGCTCTGGTTGCCCGGGCTGGTGACCGTCACGGTGTTCCCGCCGCCGCCGGTGCCGTTGGTGACGATGGCATGGCTCGCCTCGCAGCTGCCAGCGCCGGCCGCGCCGTCGTTGGCCCAGGTCGTCTGCATGGCGAAGGTGCCGGTGGGCAGCGTGAGGTCGAAGGAGCCGCCGCTGGTCCCGGGAGTGATCCAGGCGCACTTGTCGCCGGTCTCGTACCCGCTGCGGTCGGTCCAGCCGCCGGCCGGGTTCTGGTCGGTGATGGTCTCCGCGTACTCGTGGCCCTCGACGATCGAGATGCCGTCCTTGCCGCCGGGGCTGGCGGAGTTGACGAAGTTGGCCCCGCACGAGGCGCCGGCGTCAGTGATGTACGGCAGGTTGGTGAACGCGATATCGCCGTAGGGTGAGGTGACCGGCCCGCCGCTGAGGGTGCTGTCACCGTTGTAGTCGTGCCAGGCACAGAACCCGTTGGTCAGCCACCCATCCGGGTTGGTGCCGGTGGGGGAGATGATGACGTACTGGGCGTCCCGGTTGGCCGCGGCGGTGGTGTTGCCGAAGTGGGCGGCGGCGTTGACCGCCTCCACGCCGAGCTGGTGCCCGGTCGCCGAGCTGGGCGACGCGGCGCTCTCGTCAGCCCAGACGCCGGCCAGCGGGCCGCCGGCCGGGTAGGCGACATGCTCGGTGTTGCCGGCCGGGCAGGACTGGGCGCCGGCCGCGGCGCCGTCGCAGTACTGCGTCATTACCCCGGACCACAGCTCACCGCCGGTGCCCAGGCCTTTCAGCAGCTGCTGCAGGTAAGGAGCCTCCCCGGACGGGTCTCCGGACAGCGTCACGTTCCCGTTCGCGTCGGTGCCCTGGGTTCCCCACTGTGAGCCGTAGAACACCAGGTACACCTTTTCCGGCCCGGTGGTGACGCCGATTCCGTCGATGCCGCCGCCATAGTTGAGGTCGTTCGCCGACAACGCCCGCGCGGCCCCATGCTGCGCCGCCCAGCTGCGCATCTTCGCTTCCTGCGGAATGGTCGGGGTCACGCCGCGCCGGTAGGCGTGGCCATAGGCGGGCGAGTAAGGATTACTCACCGTGGGAGTGGGGGCGGGCACGGGAGCGGCCTGAGCTGCGGTAACAGCGGCCAGCGTCCCGGCCGGAAGGGCCAGGGCGGCAAGCATGGTGATGCTGCCGCGGGTGACCCATCGCCGGATGGAAGTACGGAGTAACATCCTGCTCCCTTCAATTATCGGTGCCGGTCCTGTCCGCCGGGCCGAAGTGGCGCCGCGGGTAGCGGTGCTTGCGCGAAACATAACCAGGAGCCGGTAGCAGGTCAATGTCCGCGGCGTAAAAATTGGCGGCGCAGCCGTTACGTATTGGCTCGCAACACGCATGGTAATTGGCGCGGCAGTCGGCCGCACTATCCCGAATGGTGGCCGCCGTCAAGAGACAACGGCGGGCCGCGCAGCAGGTAATGGTGTACCTGGCCGGCCCCGGGTGGCGGGCGGCCCGGGAGCTAGCCGAGGGTGAAGGGATCGCGGGTGCCGCCGCTGAGTTCCACCCACACCGACTTGTTCTCGGTGTACTCGTCGACGGCGGCCATGCCGTTCTCCCGGCCCAGCCCGGAGGCGCCGAACCCGCCGAAGGGCACGCTGGGTGCCACCACCCGGTAGGCGTTGATCCATACCGTGCCGGCCTTGAGCCGGGCCGCGACGCGGTGGGCGCGGTGCACGTCCTTGGTCCACACCGCCCCGGCCAGCCCGTAGGGGGTGTCATTGGCCAGCTTGAGGGCCTCGTCCTCGGTGCTGAACGTGTAGGCCGACAGGACCGGCCCGAAGACCTCCTCGCGGACCACGGTCAACTCCGGGCCGACCCCGGTGAGCACGGTCGGCTTGACGAAGAAGCCACCGAGCCCCTCGTCGGCGGCGCCGCCGTAGGCGACCCGGGCGCCCTCGTCCTGGGCGGTCTTGAGGTAGCCGAGCACCTTCTGGTACTGCGGCTCGTTGGCCACCGGGCCCATCTCGGTGCCCGGGTCGTTGGGGTCGCCGAGCCGGATCCGGGCGGCCCGCTCGGCGACCAGGCCGACCAGCTCATCGTGCACGCTCTCGTGCACGATCAGCCGCGACCCGGCCATGCAGGTCTGCCCGGTGGCCGCGAACACCCCGGCGACCAGGCCGTTGGCCGCCGCGGCCAGGTCGGCGTCGGGGAAGACGAGCTGCGCCGACTTGCCGCCCAGTTCCAGGGTGACCCGGTTGAGGTTCTCGGCGGCCGCGCGCGCCACCGCCCGCCCGGTCGCGGTCGACCCGGTGAAGGCGACCTTGTCCACGCCCGGGTGCCCGGCCAGCGCCGCCCCGGTCTCCCGGGACTGCCCGGTGACCACGTTGAACGCCCCGGGCGGGAACCCCGCCTCCTGCACCAGCCGGGCGAAGCCCAGCGTGGACACCGGGGCATGCTCGGACGGCTTCACCACCACCGTGCACCCCGCGGCCAGGGCCGGCGCGACCTTCCACGTCATGAGCAGCAGCGGCGAGTTCCACGGGGTGATGGCGGCCACGACGCCGACCGGCTCGCGCCGGGTGTAGACGAGGTAGTCCGGGTTGGGCGCGGGAATCTGCCGGCCTTCCAGCTTGTCGGCGAGCCCGGCGTAGTAGTGGTACCAGGAGGCCAGCCCGTTCATCTGGCCGATCATCTCCCGGTACAGCTTGCCCGAGTCGCTGACCTCGAGCCGGGCCAGCTCCTCCGCATGCACCGGGATCAGGTCGGCGAGCCGGCGCAGCAGCCCGGCCCGGGCGAACCCGGTCAGCCGGCCCCACTCACCATCCAGGGCGCTGCGCGCCGCGGCAACCGCCGCGTCCACGTCCTCCGGGCCGCCGTCGGGCACCAGCGCCCAGCTCCGGCCGGTGTAGGGGTTCTGTGACTCGAAGGCCCGGCCCGAGATCGCATCGGCCGGCCTGCCGCCGATCAGCATCTGGAACGGGATCAGTTCTTCCGTCATCTCGTCTCCGTATCCGGCCGTGCCGCGCTGCCGCCCGGGCCATGCCCCTTTCCGGCGAGGATAAGCTCCCGGGCCTGGGAAGGGCAGCACCGGGCGGCCCGTCCCCTGCCCGACGCCCCGGCCGCCCGTACAGGCGGGTGGCTGCGGTGTCAAACGCGATGCAGATGAACTCCTTGACCTTGTCCTCGAGGTGGTTCTTCCGCCGCGGGACCGCGGCGGAATTCAGGTAGCTGGCCAGGAACTCCGGGTCGAGCCGGAGGACCGCTTCCCAGCTGTCCCCCAGGTCCCGCGGACCCGGATGAACTCGTCCTTGGCCGGCATCCCCGCGCCGCTCAGATGGAGAAGTCCTGTTCGTACCAGACCTCGGTGGGGGAGGCGGGCTGGCGGGGGTGGGGTGTGCTGCCGTTGAGCCTGGCTTCGAGGTCGGCGATGCGGTCGTGCAGGGCACGCAGGCTGATACCGACGAGGTCGGGCAGGAGGGTGTGGTCGAGGTCGGCGGGGGCGCTGGCCGCGCGGGGCGCGGTGGATGATCTGGCCGGGGACGCCGACGACGACCGAGTCGGGCGGCACCGGCTTGACCACGACGGCGTTGGCGCCGATCCGGCTGCCGGCGCCGATGGTGATGGGCCCGAGGATCTTGGCGCCGGCGCCGATGGTGACGCGGTCGCCGATCGGTGGGGTGGCGCTTGCCGCGGTCAGGCTGGTGCCGCCGAGGGTGACGCCGTGGTAGATGGTCACGTCGGCGCCGACCTCGGCGGTCTCCCCGATGACCACGCCGGTGGCGTGGTCGATGAACAGCCCGGGCCCGAGCACCGCGGCGGGGTGGATGTCCACCCCGGTGAGCCGCTGGATGAACGCCGAGCACAGCCGGGCAGTCAGGGTCCGGCCGTGACGCCACAGCCAGTGGGCTGGCGCGGTGGCCCCACAGGGCGTGCAGGCCGGGATAGCACAGTGCGACTTCGGCGGTGCTGCGGGCGGCCGGGTCACGGTCCCGGGCCGCCCGCAGATCCCCGCGCAGGGTGCGCCCGCACTGCTAGTCGGCCGAGGGCGGCGAACAGGGGAGTGCTGAGGTAGCGCTCGCCGAAGTCGGGGACGACCACCACGATGAGCTTGCCGGCGTTCTCGGGCCGCGAGGCCACCTGCACGGCGGCCCAGACCGCCGCGCCGGAGGAGATCCCGACCAGCAGCCCTTCTTCGCGCGCCAGCCGCCGCGCCATGTCCAACGCGTCCTCGTTCTCGACCTTGATGATCTCGTCGTACGAGGTCGAGTGTCCAGGACGGCGGGCACGAAGCCAG
Organism: uncultured Actinomycetes bacterium; assembly: GCA_963767385.1. Taxonomy (GTDB): domain Bacteria; phylum Actinomycetota; class Actinomycetes; order Streptosporangiales; family Streptosporangiaceae; genus RYN-230. The sequence goes on from CAVYEA010000025.1 coordinate 14,573, forward strand.
CGCCGATGCCCTGGATCGGGTGCGGCCCCTTCGCCGCCGCCGGAGAGCACCGGCGAGGCCGCCGGCTCGACGGCGACCAGCTTGCACCGCGGCTTGCGCTCCTTGAGGACCTCGCCCACGCCGGTGATGGTGCCGCCGGTGCCCACGCCGGCCACGAGGATGTCCACCTCGCCGTCGGTGTCCGCCCAGATCTCCTCGGCGGTGGTGCGCGGTGGATCGCCGGGTTGGCCGGGTTCTCGAACTGCTGCGGCATGAAATAGTCGGGTGTCGCTCTTGGCCAGTCTCCTCCGCCTTGGCGATCGCCCCCCTCATGCCGTCTGGCCCGGGCGTCAGGACCAGCTCGGCCCCGTAGGCCCGGAGCAGCTGCCGCCGTTCCATGCTCATCGTCTCGGGCATGGTCAGGACGCACCGGTAGCCCCGGGCCGCGCACACCAAGGCCAGCGCGATGCCGGTGTTGCCGCTGGTCGGCTCGACGACGATCGTGTCGGGCCGAGCAGGCCGGCCTCCTCGGCCGCCTCGATCATCGCCACGCCGATCCGGTCCTTGACGCTCCCGCCGGGTTGAAGGACTCCAGCTTCGCCGCCACCTGCCCAGCCGCCCCATCAGTCACCCGCCGCAGCCGCACCAGCGGCGTATTACCGATCAGCTGCGTGATGTCATCCGCAATGCGCATTTCTGCCTCTCCCAGGAGCCGGTTACCACTGGCCTGCGAGCGCCTGCCGACCATTTACTTCTATGACAGAATTACTTTGTTTCTGTCTCAGAAACAAAGCCGTGCCTCTCACTAACTTTCGTCGCCCGTGCTCGCCGGCATCCAGGGCCTAAGGTCCTGGAACGGTTTACGAGGGTTAGGATTATGCAAAACGGTTATTACTAGTTCGCGGATCGTTGCCAGAATGCTCAGTAAGCTGGCGGCGCGCCGCTCAGGTGATAGGCAACGGCTTCCCGGGCCGATAGAAAGGAGGTACCACCAAACCTTTCACGACGGAGAAGCCGTTGCGATTCGATCGTATGTCAGGCCTGGCCGATGAGCAACTCGACGAGCTACAGGCGCGCGTGGCCGAACTGCTTGACGAGCCATGGGACAAGGGAAACGGCCTGCGACGGGAACTTTCTTTGCGAGAGTCGCTCATCATCGCCAGCGGATACGCGAAACACTCACCGAGGAATCTGGGCAGAGATCTTTGACGTGGATCAGTCCACGATCTCGCGGCACATCGCTTTCCTGACGCCGTTGATCGATCAGGCGACCGCAGGGTTCCGGCCATCCGCCGACGAGGCAGCAGAGGCCACCAGAGGTGCGATAGCCTGGTAGACGGCACCTGTGGCCGTGCTGGTCCTGGGCAGGCGAACGCGAATGTGGGCCGGAAAGACAACAAACCGGCCACGGGTCACTGATCATCACGAATCTCGCTGGCCGTATCATCTTCGTGTCCGAACCTGTTCCCGGCAATCAGCATGACATGAGAAAGCTCAGGGGATCAGAATGCGAGATGATCCTCAAGCTGGCAGGTGACGTGATCGGCGACAAGGGATTCATCGGCACCGATTACATCATCACGCCGGTCCGCAAGCCGGAAGATCGCGAACTCTACATACGCGAGCATGACTACAATAACCAGATCAGCTCCCTGCGTGCGCCCGTGGAGCGGGCCGTCGCAACGCTGAAGACCTGGCGGATCCTCTTCACCGATTACAGAAGGCCATTGGAGACGTTCCTGTCATCATTCAGAGACACCACTTGTTTCCTGAAGAACATTCGGCCCTGCAAAAGGATTGATCGGGTGTCGCATGCTCGATGACGGCTTAGTGGCGACATAAAGCGTCAGCCTTGAAGAGATCAGGGAAGGACATGTAATGCCAACTGAGGAACCGGTCAACCTGGCGCTCAGCGACGCCGCAGCGCGCCAACTGGCCAACGCCACCAAGACCACCGCCCAGCTGGACACCATCAGCCCGCGGTGGCTGACCCGTCTGTTGCAGTGGGTGCCGGTCGAGGCGGGCATCTACCGGCTGAACCGGGTCAAGCACCCGGAGACGGTGCGAGATTTCCTGCCCGCCCCGCGATGAATCCGAACTGCCGCAGACCTACGTCGAGTACGAGGACGCGCCGCGCGAGTATTTCCTCAGCTCGGTATCGACCGTCGTCGATATCCACACCAGGGTCTCTGACCTCTACAGCAGCCCGTACGACCAGATCGGCGAGCAGATCCGGCTCACCGTCGAGACAATCAAGGAGCGCCAGGAGAGCGAGCTCATCAACAATGCGGATTACGGCCTGCTGGCCAACACCGCTGATGTGCAGCGCATCTCCCCGGTGACCGGTCCGCCCACCCCGGACGACTTCGACGAGCTGCTCACGAAGGTGTGGAAGGAACCGGCATTCTTCCTGACCCACCCAAGTGCCGTTGCCGCCTTCGGCCGGGAATGCACCCGGCGCGGGGTGCCGCCGGCCACAGTCAGCCTGTACGGGTCGCAGTTCATCACCTGGCGCGGCGTGCCCGTCATCCCCTCCGACAAGGTGCCGGTGGCCGACGGCAAGACCAAGGTCCTGCTGCTGCGGGTCGGCGAGCACGCGCCAGGGCGTCGTCGGCCTGTACCAGCCGGGCCTGCCCGGGGAGCGGGGGCCAGGGCTCTCGGTGCGGTTCATGGGCATCAACAGCAACGCCATCGCCTCGTACCTGATCTCGCTGTACTGCTCCCTGGCGGTACTGACGCCGGATGCGCTCGCGGATCCTCGAGGACGTTGAGGTCGGGAAGTTCCATGAGTACCACGACACCTACCGGTGACGGCGTGAGCGCGGTGCCCCCGGGGCTGCCGGACGAGGCGGTCCTGGCCCGGCTGGCCAACGAGTTCTTCCTCGAGATCCCGGGCCAGGAGAGCCCGGGCCAGGAGATTGCGGGCCGGGAGATCCCGGCTGAGCTGGGCGGGGCTCCCGGCTACCAGCCCGCCACCGTGCCCGCGGACCTGGGCGGCGCGCGGCCGGAGTGGCATGGGCAGTCATTCGTGCTGCTCGGAGCCAGCCCGGCGCGGCTGCGCCGAGCTTCTACTCGTCGATGAACTGGCGTCACCAGCCGGTGCTGCCGGCCGACGCCTGGCCCGCCGTTCGACGTGCGAAGTGGATCCGGCGGGATTTCCCGATGCTCGCGCGAGCGGGTGAACGGGCAGGCCTCTGGTGTGGCTGGACAACGCGGCTACGACGCAGAAGCCCCAGGCGGTGATCGACAGGCTCGCGATACTTCTACTGCGCACGAGAACTCCAACGTGCACCGCGGCGCGCACGCGCTGGCGGTCGCGGGCGACGGAGGCGTACGAGGATGCGCGGGCGGCGGTCGCCCGATTACCTGGGCGCGCCGTCGAGCGAGGGCATCGTCTTCACCAGGGGTACCACCGAGGCGATCAACCTGGTCGCGCAGGCGTGGGGCCGCGGAGAACATCGGCGCGGGCGATGAGATCGTGCATCTCCCACCTCGAGCATCACGCCAACATCGTGCCGTGGCAGCAGCTTGCCGCGCAGGTCGGCGCGAAGCTGAAGGTGATCCCCGTCGACGACAACGGCCGGCTGCTCCTGGACGCCTACACCGGTCTCCTCACCGAGCGCACGCGCCTGGTGGCGGTCTCGCATGTCTCCAACGTGCTGGGGACGATCGTGCCGGTCAGCGAGGTGATCGAGGCGGCGCACCGGGCTGGCGCCACGGTGCTCATCGACGGCGCGCAGGCTGTCGCGCACATCCCCGTCAACGTGAGTGCCCTGGACGCGGATTTCTACGTGCTGTCCGGCCACAAGGTGTTCGCGCCGCTCGGCATCGGGGCGCTCTACGGCAAGCCAGAACTCCTCGAGGCCGATGCCGCCCTGGCAGGGCGGCGGGAACATGATCGAGGACGTCACGCTGGAGCAGACCAGGTATGCCCGAGCCGCCCGCCCGGTTCGAGGCGGGTACCGGCAGCATTGCCGACGCCGTGGGGCTCGGGGCCGCACTGGACTACGTCAGCCGGCATCGGCGTGCCCGCGCATCGGGGCGCTACGAGCACGAACTGCTCGGGTACGCCACCCGGGAGATCCAGAGCGTGCCGGGCCTCCGCCTGATCGGCACGGCCCCCGAGAAGGCCGAGCGTGCTCTGACGTTCGTGCTCGACGGCTACCGGCCGGAGGAGGTCGGCGTCAGCGCTGGACTGCCGAGGGCATCGCGGTCCGGCCGGCGCACCACTGCGCCCAGCCGATCTTGCGCCGCTACGGGCTGGAGTCGGCTGTCCGGCCATCGCTGGCCATGTACAACACCTGCGGTGAAGTCGACCTCCTGGTCTCGGCCCTGCGCCGGCTCGCCGCTGACGCCGGGCGCCGGTCCGCGCGGGGAGGCGCCCCAGGACGCTGGTGATGCCGGGCCGGATGGCCTGGCCCTGACCAGGCTCGCCGGGCGGAGCCTGGTCACTGGCCAGCCTGGTCAGCTGGCCCGGACCAGGGTCTCGGTGACCGCGACGACGGGCCGCTGCGGGCCGAGCCGCAGCCGTTCCAGGAACAGCACGATGGTCGCGGCCACGCTGCGGTGGGTCAGGTCGTTCAGCGCGTCATGGCGGCCCCCGGCGATGCTGACGAGCTCGGCCCGTGCGGCGGCCGCGTACCGCTCCCGCGCGGCGGCCAGCGGGCTGACCGGGTCGTCGGCGCCGTGGATGCCCAGCACTGGCTGGGTCACGGCGCCGAGATCCGCCAGCTTCGCCCAGCCCGCGGGGACGGGCTCGTACAGCGCCCCCTTGCGCAGGGCGTCCCCGGACAGCTGGGCGCGGTGCGCCGGGCACGCGGTCCTGGTATCGAGTTCCTCCTCCCAGGAGCCCGCCGTGGCGGCCTCCCCGGAGCCGCCGCCAGGCCGGGCCGGGGCCGCCAGCAGGTCCGCTACCTGCGCCGCGGTCAGCCCGGCGTCCTGGGTGGCGTCGGCCACGACATGCACCCGGTACCCGTCACTGGCGATCCGGCGGCCGAAGCGCGCGTAGAGCGCCGGGTGCTCGCCGCGGCCGGGAATGAGGACGAGCGTGCCCCGGGGAGCGATACCGTCGGGCTCGCGCCAGCTGGCGGGCACGACAGGCTGGCTGAGGACGGCCATCAGAGACCTTTTCCTGTCATGTCGGCTAAATAGTAGGAAAACCTGCTCAGCGTCCACCGCCGGTCTCCCCGCCAGGCCCGCGACGTGAATGAACGAGGCGGCGCTGGCGTTGGCACTGCCATGGAGACCTGGGACGCGATCACCTCACGGCGCAACGTGCGCTCGTTCAGCAGCCGCCCCGTCCGGCCGGCCGACCTGGACCAGATCCTGGAGGCGGGCCGCCGGTCACCCTCCTCGCAGAACTGGCAGCCGTGGGACTTCATCCTCGTCACCGACCGCGGCCAGCTCCGCGAGCTGGCCAGGGTGTGGCGCGGCGCCGGTCATGTGGCCGGGGCCGCGGCGGCCATCGTCATCATCGGCCCGGCCGCCGACAACGAGTTCCACCGCGCTCAGTTCGACCTGGGCCAGGCGACCATGGCCATGACACTGGCCGCTGCCGGCCTGGGCATTGGCAGCTGCCACGCGGGTGTCGCCGATCTAGGGCTGGCCCGCGAGCTGCTCGGCTTCCCGGGCGACCGCACCTGGGCCTTCCTGCTCTCGCTCGGCTACCCCGCGGACCGGCCGCTGGCACCCATCAGGAACCCCGACCGCCGTCCGCTCGAGCAGGTCGTGCACCGCGGTCAGTGGTGACACCCCGGCCTGGCGCCGGGCACGACGACGTTGGCCAGCGGCCCGCCAGCGGCGAAACTGCGGATCTGGCCAGCCACGAAGCTGGCCGCGAGCGGGTAGAAAGCCGCCGCCCCGCCGGCGACGTGCGGGGTGATGATCACACCCGGGCAGGCCCACAACGGGTGGTCAGCGGGCAGCGGTTCCGGGTCGGTGACATCGAGGGCCGCCCGCAGCCGCCCTGAGGCCGCTTCGGCCAGCATCGCGCCGGTATCGAGTACCGGGCCGCGGCCGACGTTGACCACCAGGGCGCCGTCCGGCAGCAAGGCCAGCCGCCCGGCGTCCATGAGCCCGGCCGTGTCGGGGCTGAGCGGGGTGACCAGGACGACGATGTCGGCTGAGGGCAGCAGGCGGTCCAGCTCGGCGCGACCGTGCACGCCCTCGCCTGGCCGGGGCTGCCGCGCCACCCCGGCCACGTCCGCCTCGCAGGCGCGCAGCCGGGCACCGAGCGCGGCACCGATGGAGCCGTAGCCGACGATCACCACCCTGGGAGCCGGCCAGCGACCGGGTATGGGCATGGTCCCAGCGCCGCTGGTCCTGCGCCCGGGTCCACCGGGGCAGTTCCCGCTGCGCCGCCAGGATCAGCGCCAGCGCAAGCTCCGCGGTGCTGGCGTCGTGCAGCCCCCGCGCGTTGCACAAGGCCGCCCCGTCCGGCAGGAGGCCCAGCAGGTGGTCGTAGCCGGCCGTGAGCGCCTGGATCACCTGCACCCGCGGCATCCGGGCGACCGGCTCGGTGCCGAACGGCTGGTCGTAGGGGACGGTGAAGAACACCACGTCGTCCAGGACGTCCGGGCCGGGAGCCTCGCCGGTGAACACCTCCACCTCGAGGCCGAGGTCCGCCACGGCGTCCTGGATCTCCTTCCACGGCACAAGTACCCGCCCGGCCACCGCCATCAAGGACCTCCAGCCATGCTCGCAGACCCCGCCATTGTCCCCGATGGGGTCACGCCCGCAGCACTGGCAGGTCATGGACGCGGTGCCCGGGCACCCGGCGCCGGTGCCGGAGCAGGCCCCGGATCCCGGGGGGAACGGGTGCTAAGCGGCCGCCCTCGTCCCGTCCGCGCAGCCGCCGCAGCAGCCAGTTCGGCGGATTCCAGCGCTGGCAGGCACACAGGGCACAGTCACTGCCGGCGCGGTAGTGCACGTGGGCTTCCCGGCCGTGGCCGCAGCGGCATACGGCAGGCTCACGCTTAGGTCTCATGGCATGCCCATCTCCGGTGCTCCTACCCAGTACGCGTGCCCGGGCATCGCGATGGCGGCGTCATCGCAGCAGGAGCGTACCGGGACGGCCGGCCCGCGGCACTGATCATGACAGGGCACGCCCGCGGCGCCGGTCCCGTCAGGCGGAGCGCGCCCTCAGCCAGGCCGCCCCGTCAGCGTCAGCTCAGGCAGGAGGCGCGGGCGGGGGCGCCCGCCCCGATCCAGCCGTACACGGCGCCGATCCCGTCGGCCAGCGCGGTCTCCGCGGTCCAGCCCAGGTCCTGGGCGGCCCGGCCGGCCGCCAGCACGCTGCGCTCCAGTTCCCCGGCCCGGGGCGGGCTGAACCGGGGCGGCACCGTCTTCCCCGCGGTGTCCGCGATGATCCGCACCAGGTCCAGGACGCTGACCTCCCGGCCGGTGCCGATGTTCCACAGGCCGGCCCGGGGCTGCGCCGCCGCGGCCAGGAAGGCGCGGACGACATCGCCGACATACACGTAATCCCGGGTCTGGGTGCCGTCCCCGTAGATGACTGGTGGCTGCCCGGTGAGCACGGCACGGCAGAAGACCGCGATCACGCCCGCCTCGCCCGACGGGTCCTGCCGGGGCCCGTACACGTTGGCGAGCCGCAGGACGGAGTGCCGGGTGTGGTGCAGCCGGTTGTACAGGCCGATGTACTGCTCGGCGCAGTACTTGGCCACGCCGTACGGCGACTCCGGCACCGGCGGCACGTCCTCGGGGGTCGGCAGCGGGGCGTCCCGGCCGTAGATGGCGCCGCCCGAGGACGCGAACAGCACGCGTGCGCCCGCGCTGCGGGCGGCGTCGAGGACGTTGACCGTCCCGACCACGTTGGTCCCGGCGTCCAGCGCCGGGGCGGCGACCGAGACCCGGACATCGATCTGGGCCGCCAGGTGGCAGATGAGTTCCGGGCGGGCCTGCCGCACGACCGTGGCCAGCGCGTCGGCGTCGGCGATGTTCACCTTGAGCACGCCGGCCCGTTCATCCAGCCGGTCGGGCCGTCCCGCCGAGAAGTCGTCGGCCACGGTCACCTCGGCCCCGCCGGCCAGGAAAGCATCGGTGAGGTGCGAGCCGATGAAGCCAGCACCGCCGGTAACGAGTACGCGCATCTCATGACCTCGCTGGTGATATGGGGCGTTTCCGCGGCTCATCCCGCACCGCCCGGCGGGTGACGCGCATTTTCGGCTGGTGATCCCACGGGTCATGCCAGTCATCCAGCAGCCGGGCGTCCAGGCCGTGCTGGCCCGCCAGCCGCAGGAGCGTGGCGGGGCGATAGTAGAAATCCTCGCGGTGTACCTGGTAGTCCTCCTGGTCATGCGCGTAGAACGTGAAATCGAAGAAGCCGGACGGTGCCATGATCCGGCCGACGCTGGCCAGGCACTCGTCGATCATCTCGACCGGGCAGTGGGTGAAGACGCTATTGGCGTGCACCACGGTGAAGTAATTGTCTGGCAGGAAATCAAAGGTCAGATCCTGGGTTAGCGTCAGCCGCGGCAGCTTGTCCTGCAGCCCGGCCTCGCTGAGCACCTTCAGCGCGGACGTCAGGATCTCGGCCGAAATGTCGATTCCGTAGTAATTACCGGTATCGAGGTAGTCGATGAGCGGCAGGCCGGCCCGCAGGTTGCCGCAGCCGATCTCCAGGACCCGGTCCGCCGGCTTCAGCCCGTGCCTGACCAGGTAGTCGAATTGCATCTGGCCAAACTCCAGCCATTGCTCGTAACTCCGGCTGCCTACCGCCACCTCGACGCCGTGCGTGGCCGCCTTGTACTTCATTATCCGGCGGTAGTAACTGACGTGGTCTTCGGCCTTGGCGCGCAGCACCGCATCCACGCAGACCCGGCGGACATAGGGCGGGATCTGGCCCGGGTGCCGGGCGGCGAATGCCACCTTATAGGACAGGCTCGAGCGATTCTGGTTACCGGTGAATTTCATTGGCCACCTGCCGCCGGCCGGGCCGGCCTCGTATAGCGCGTAAACTCTTCCTGGGGGCTGGGCCGCGGGCGCCTGCTGGCTGCCCGGATCCGGCCTGGCGCGGGCGACCAGTGCCGTCGCTCCGTACCGTGGGGGTGAGTGACGGGGAGTCCCTGGTGAGAGCACGCCTGATCGCGGTGCTCCTGACGGCCATTCCACTGCTGGCGGCCAGGCTGCAGCACGCCCGCAGGCAGCGTCACCACGAGGCCCAACGGGTATCACATCACCTGTGCTGATACCCCGGCGGATGCCGGGCGCCTGCAGCACGTGATTAATTCCAGCCGTCCCCGCACGGTCATCGAGATCAGCGGGACCTGCCTTCTCACCAGGGGCATATCCCTGCTGCCGGACCGCACGTATACCGGGGATGGCCGCACCAGCACGGTGCTGCGGCAGGGCGCGCCGATGAGCTATGTGCTGGCCTCTGATGCCTTTGTGCATAATGCCGCCACCACGGGCGCGCCGCTCACTATCCAGCAGCTGACGGTCGCCTGCTCTGGCCAGGGCCGGACGAACGGGCTCGTGGTCCTGAACTGGCAGGTCGAAGTCCAGCAGATTGACGTCTCCAACTGCGGCGGCTCCGGGATCGTCAACACCGGCCAGGTCGCGGACGGCAAGACCATCACGAACACCAGCGTGAACAGCCGCTTCGCCGACAATTTCATCAGCGGGAGCGGGGCCTACGGCTTCGAGGTGGCCGACAGCGGCAATTCGGTGACCGACGGCTACCTGGTGGACAACCAGATCGCTTCCTCCGGCCACGCTGCCATCGAACTGCAGAACGCGGCCGGGTGGAACATCTCGGGCAACCACCTGTATAACGACGTGGGCAACGGGATCGTGGCCGAGCGGCTCTTCGGCACGACCATCTCCGGTAATTACATTGAGGACTTCGCGAGCAGGCAGCCGTCGGGCACGTGGTACGGGATAGCCGGGTCCGTCCAGAACGGGGACGGTTCCACGATCTTCGGCAACAGCGTGTTCAACGACCTGGGCGAGCAGGGCAGGGCCGTCCATATCTACATCGCGATCGTCAAAGTGAACGCCGGGGCCGGCCAGGTCGCGGTGACCGGCAACATCATCGGGGAGGCCGGCCGGAGTGATATCGCGCTCTCCTTCACCGCGGGCGGCCGCACCCTGACCGTGGCGTCCTCCGGCAACGTGGTGACCAACGTCGGGACCGTCACCCAGCATTCTGGTGCCGTCCACCTGGCGACGGGGCACTGACGTCCGGCGGCCGCCGGGAAGACCCGGCCGTGCGCAGCTGGCCGTAGCGCTTGAGCAGGAGGTCGGCCGACTGGTAGAGCGCGGGGTGGTCCCGGATCGTCCGCACCGCCCACTGGCTGGGCCGTATCCGCGCCCGGTGAGCCAGGGCCAGCGGGGAACGTCCCGTCACCGACCCTTCGCAGACGAACAGGTCGCTGGTCTTGAGGGTCTCCTTGTAGCGCTTGGCCCCCTTGCCCATGTCGATGAGGGTGATCCCGTCCGGGGGCGTCTCCTCGATCATGCGCATGTGCTGGACCAGCCCCGGAGAGCAGCGCTGGAAGCTGGTGTCGTAGGCCGGGAACCAGTGCGACAGCAGCTCACCTGACCGGAGGCCGAAGTGCGCGGCGACCGGGGCCTCCCCGGCGTACAGGACCGACAGCCGGCCGCTGAAGTGATCCCCCCGGGCCGCGAACAGGTCCTCGATCAGGCCGACGATCCACGGCCGGGCGAAGCGGTCGGACCGGCCGGTGCGCCGGTACTGATCCGATTTCCAGCCCATCAGCGCGCGGAGCGCCGCGGCGTCCCGGCAGTCCACCTCATGGCGGAGCGGGCCCGCCTCGCGGCTCAGCTTCCTGGCCCGCCGCGCCACGTCGCGGCAGAACTGCGGTGATTTCACCATCAGCTTCGCGTGGTAGGCCGCGGTACCCGTCGGTCAGGTCAACCACCGGGGAGGGCGCGGTGGCCGCCACCCAGGAGCTGAAGCTCCGCTGGGTGGCGGCCAGGTGGTCGAAATGGAAGGCGGCCAGCCCGCAGCCGCGCAGCAGGTCCCGCGCATCCCACTCGAACCCCGCGGCGTGCACCAGGCCCTGGCAGTCGGTGAGCCCGGCCCCGATGGGCAGGCCCACGCCGAGCCGGTGCTTCTCGAAGGCGAAGAAGCCGGCGATGCCGGGGCCGTCGCTCAGCACGGCCACGCGCGCGGAATCCCGGTGCCGGCCTACCGCGGCCGCGAACTCCGGGCTCAGGAACGGATTCCGCTGAGCCGGGTCGCTGCGCTGCATGGCGTGCCACGCGGACACCTCAGCGGGCCCCAGTTCCCCCGGGCGGACGACCGAGATCTTCATGGCCATGGCTTTCTCCCCGTCCTCAGGCCGCCCGCGCCGGGCGGCCGACCGACCGGCTCACCCGGCCCGCGGCGAAGCGGGCGCCGCACACGAACCGCATGAGCGGGCCGAACGTCGCGGCCGCGGGCAGCCCGACGAAGTACAGGCCGGGGACGGAGGACTCGAACGAGCCGGAAAGCTGCGGGAAACCGCCGGTCAGCCGGATCTGGCGGCGCACCTGCGGCCCGAGGAAGCCCAGCCTGGCCAGGTCCACCCGGTAGCCGGTGGCGGCGAGGACGTGATCGACGTGCATCGTGGCGTGCTGGCCGTCGGGGCACGACGTGGTCAGCACGACCCCGTCGCCGTCCCGGGCCGCACCGCGCACGGCGTGCCCGTCCAGGACCGGGACCTGGCCGACGACGCGGTCGCGCAGCCACCACGCTCCCAGCGGGCCGAGCACTCGTTTCACCAGGTGCAGACGGGTTTCCGCGGGCAGGTAGGGGAACAGGCCCGGGGCATGGCTGAACGGGTAGATCCGCCAGGTCGGCCCGAGCGGGGAGCGGGGCTGCGGCAGCATGGCGGCCAGCCGGCTGGACGGCACCGCCGGGGGATTCCCGAACCGGGCCGTCCCCCGGGCCAGGACGGTGGCCTCGGCCCCGGCCTCGTGCAGCAGGGCCGCGCTTTCCAGCGCCGACTGGCCCGCCCCGATGACGGCGACCCGGGCGCCGCTGAAGCCGGACAGGCTGCTGTGCTGGGAACTATGCGACACCAGTCCCGCGGCGGACGGGCCGTCCGGCTCGACGGACGCCAGGCCGTCCGGCACGTGTGCCAGGCCGGTGATCCCGGTGGCCACCACGACGTGCGGTGTGCGCAGTTCCTCGCCCGAGCTGAGCGTGAGCTGGAATCCCTGGCCGGCCCGGCTGAGCTGCTGGATGCCCGCCTCCTCGACGCCGGGGACCAGCTGCTGCTGGAACCACTGCCCGTACCGGGTGAACAGCCCGATCGGCACCACGTCGTCGCCCTGCAGCGGGGTGATCCCCTGGCTGCGGCAGTAGTCCGGCAGGGTGAACCCCGGCAGCGGAGCGCTCAGGCTGGACGCGTCGGGCGTGGACTTGAGGCACATGCCCACCGGCATGTGGCTGCGCCAGCTCGACATGACGTCACCGAAGACGCGGGTGGCGACGCCGCGGGCCTGCAGGTGGGCGGCGACCGAGAGCCCGTACGGCCCCGCGCCGATCACGACGGCTGGAATGCTGTCAGTCATGGTGTTCTCCCTATCGTGGCTCGCCTGCGCCGCCAGGCCCCTCGCTGGCGGCGGATGATGTCGGACAGTGCGAGTGCCGCGAACCGCGGCAGCATGGCGGCGAATGGCAGCAGGTCGTCGCGGGCCAGCCAGGCGAGTTCCGTGACGGCCGGGCGCCCCGGCGCGGACGGGGTCACGTAGCCGCTCCCGCGCTGGCCGATCCGGGACAGCAGGTCGATGTGCTCGACGATGATCTGGCGGCCGCTGACCTGATCGCCGGGGGGAATGCCCTGGCCGGTCATGTCGAGGTACAGGGCCCGCAGCACGTCGATGCCGTGGTCCGTCTCGAACAGCCGGAACTGGTTGCCCATCCGCGGGTTGAAGTCCACGACCTTGTACTGGCCATCGCGCCGGTCGTAGCGCACGTCGAGATCCGCCACCCCGCGGAAGCCGACGGCCTTGCAGAACCCGGCGGCCAGGTCCGCCAGCGCCGGATTGGGCACCGAGACCCCGCACGCGGTGGCCCCGGTGTTCGGCGGCCAGGACCGCAGCTTGACCCCGGTGAACAGCACCTGGCAGCTCGATCCCGCGTCGGCGTACAGGTGCACGATCCAGTCCTCAGCTACCTCGTGCGGGATGTACTCCTGCACGATGAACGTGGACGGCTCCCCGGTCGCGGTGGTCAGCGCGGTCAGCTCCGCGGCCGACCGGAGCACGGTGGTGCCGTCCACCGCCGGCGCCCGGCGGCGGACCCATGGCTCCGCGTTCTTGGCCACGACCGGGAACCGGGCCGCCGCGGCGAACGCGGCGAGATCCTCCGCCGAGCTGAGCAGCACCGACTCCGGGGCGGGCACGCCATGCTCCCGGCACAGGCCGAACAGTGCGTGCTTGCTGGCCAGCTGGCGGGACAGCCCGGGCTGGATGCGCGGGAACAGGAACGGGCCGGACAGCTCATCCGCATGCTCGGCGATCAGCACGGCGGCCTCGTCATCCACCGGGATGAGCACGGCGGGGCGGCCGATCTGGCGCCCGATGCCGCGGAGCGCGCCGACCAGGCTGGCCGGGTCCTCGTGGCCGGTCGTCCGCCACCGGAATCGGCCGGTGCAGTACCGGGACACCGCCGCCGGTGTCAGCCCGTCCTCGGTCGTCACGTAGACCGGGACGCCGAACCGGCCCAGCGTGCGCACCGCGGCCACCCCGCCGGAGTGCAGCGGGTACTGGCCGATCTTGAGGATCAGCGCCGGGACCTGGCTGTCGTAGCGTGCCTGGCTCATGCCACCCCCGCAAATCGCAGGATCACGTCACCCAGTACGAGCACCAGCAATGGCAGGCTGACCGCGGTGAGCGGCCGGATGACCCAGCTGGCCAGCGGGAAGCACACCCGGGCGAACTCGCGCGCCGCCAGCACCGCGATGAGCAGGAATACCAGGATCAGTCCGGTGACGGACAGGATGGTGGTCGGCGGTGAGGCGCGTCCCGCGGTCGGCGGCAGCGGCCGTGGCTGGGCGCCGGGCGGCCAGTGCAGCGTGTAGACGACGGCGGTGCTGCTGGCGAACGCCACCCGCACGCCCGGCGCGGCGCTCATCAGCCGGTTGAACCGGTTGCCCCAGCCGGCCGGGTACCCGGCGGACTGCTCCAGGTACATCTCCTGGGTGCCGGTGCTGACCAGGTAGGACCCGGGCCCGGCCGAGCGCAGCGCGGACACCGCGCCCGAGACGCTCGCCGGGTCCCTTGGTGCCTGCACCGGCAGGTAGAGGGTCTTGTTCATGTCCCGGTAGGACCAGGGCATCTCGGGGGTGTTGTCGGCCGCCGGGGAGGAACTCAGCCACAGGATCCGCGCCCCGTGCGCGTCGTGCGCGTACACCCAGTTGCTGGCGGCCAGCTCGCCCGGCGGGATCTGCTCATACGCCTCGTTGCCGTAGCGCGCCAGCAGGAAGGCGGCCGGGAGCAGGGCGGCGCACAGGACCAGCACCGGCACCGCCCGCCAGCCGGCCCGCCCGGCCCGGGGATCGGCGAAGAAGAAGCAGCCCGCCAGCACGCACGCGGCCGGGAGCAGGAACAGGTAGATCCGCAGCGCCATCTCGCCGCCGTAGCTCTGCAGGGCGATGGACAGGACCGGCATGCACAGCAGCGCCAGCAGGACGCGGTCGTCGTAGCCCGCCCGCCGCCGCCGCAGCAGCCCGAGGATGGCCAGCCCGACGATCGTGGCGGCCACGGCCTCGCGCATGTGCAGCGGGATGAGGTGCGCGGCGCTGCTGCCGGTCAGCCGCCCGCCGACGCTGCTGGTCAGGTTGGATCCCAGGTTGCCGACGCCGCCGAAGATGTTGGACATGTGGCCGGACCAGTAGTCCACCGCGGCGAAGCTGATCCAGCCCACCAGGATGACGCCCAGTCAGCACCGGCAGGCCCCGCAGCGTGCTCCGCCGCACGGCGACCAGCGCGACGGCGGCACCGATGAGGTAGAACGGCGTGAGCTGATGGCTCATGGTGGACACGGCGAAGATGGCGAGCAGCACGGCCAGCAGGAACGCGCGCTGGCCGGTGCTGGCGGGCCGTGGCCCGAGCTCACCCGGCCGGACGATCCCGAACAGCCGCCGGTGCACCCGGGCCAGCCCGGTCACCAGGACCCGGGGCGGCCGGCTGCAGCCCCGGCTCGGTGAACCAGTTCACCAGGATGGCCAGGAAGACCAGGTAGAGCACGTAATTGAAGGACTGCGGCGAGAAGTAGTCCTGGCCCACCCAGTTGCCCACCGCGAACAGCAGCCCGGCCACCCACTTCGCCCGCCAGGAGATCCGCAGGTTGCGCATCAGCAGGAAGAACGGCGGGAGGCACAGCAGGTCGATCATCACCGGCCAGACCCGCATCAGCGGCAGCAGGCTGTGCATCCCGGCCGCCCCGGTGACCAGGGAGATCAGCCCGAAGAAGCCCGGCCAGCTGAAGTACGCCGCGAGGCCGGGCGTGGCGTGCCCGGTGCTGCTGACGTACTGCACGAAGCCGGCGATCTGGTAGGCCGTCGGGAACCGCGGCGCGGGCTCGACGAAGGCGGTCACCCCGTCCAGGCAGATGACCAGCCCGGCCAGCCCGGCGGCGAGCCCGGCCGGATGCGGCCGGGGCAGGCGAGATGCCGGCCGCGAGCGCGAGGGCCAGCAGCGTGACGCCAGCCAGCGCGCGGCCCGGCAGCACCGACAGCAAGCCCAGCCCGTTCATGTGTGACAGCGCGACGCCGTGCAGCGAGACGAGGAAGAGCACGAACCCGGCCACGCCCAGCGCGGCGGTGGCCGCGGCGGCCGGGCTGGGCCAGCGGCCCGGCCTGGCCGGCGGCATCGCCACGCGGCCTGCCGCGGCGGTCAGCTGCGTCCCTGCCGTCATGAGGTGCTGGCCTCCGGGGCGGCGGTGTCCGGGCCGCTGGCCTGCGCCGCCGCCTCCGGCGCGGTGCGCGGCGCCCGGGCGCCCGCCAGTACCCGCCGCAGGCCCGGGAGGATGACCAGGGCCACGGCGCCCTGGCTCAGGACCGCGGCCAGCCCGGCGCCCACCGGGCCCATGGAGGTGACGAGGACGACCGTCAGCCCGAGCATCAGCACGCAGCGGCTGCCCTGGATGATCGCGACCAGGGAGGTCCGGCTCTGGGCCCGGAGCGCGCCCAGGTAGACCTCGGTCACCGCCCGGGGCAGGGTGGCCACGGCCAGCAGCTGCAGGACCGGTGCTCCGTACTCGGCGTAGCCCGGCCCGAACAGGCCCAGCGCCCACTCCGCCAGCAGGGCGGTGAGCGCGGCACAGGGCAGCAGGATGCCAGGCTATCTTGCGCAGCGCCTTCCGGCAGTTCATCGCCAGGGTGGACGCGTCGAACGAGCCTTCCACGGTCAGCGACATGGCCATGTTGACGCCCACCAGGTCGAGGACCCCGCCGACCATCCAGGCCATGTAGAAGTACGCGGTCAGCCGCACGTCGGCGATGCGCACCGCGACCAGCACCGGGACGAGGCTGGTGGTGGCGAGCAGGAACATCGCCCCGGAGTAGTCACCGGCCAGGAACCGGCCGATCTGCCGGCTGGTGGGCGGGGCGGACTCCGGGGTCGCCGCGGTGTGCCGCGGGACCAGGCGCCGGTAGATCAGCGCGTTCACCAGCGGCACCGCGGCCAGCGCCGGCACCATCCAGGACAGGTAGATGCCCAGGTGCGGCAGCCGGGAGGCGAACGCCACGAGCAGGACGATCTTGACGACGCCGAAGAGGCCGTTCTCGACCAGCACCCAGACCGCGCTCCGCAGGCCGGTCAGGACGCTGTCCTGCAGGGTGAAGATGGCCCAGGTGACCACGCAGCCGACGAAGAACGCTCCGGTGATGGGGCTGCCCAGCTCCGCATACGACGGGCCCCACCGGCCGATTGTCGAGCAGGAAGGGGACGGCCACCAGCACCGATGCCAGCCCGCTGACCAGCGTAGGCCTGGGTGACGAGCCTCCTGGTCCGGTGGCCGGCCTGCGGGATGAACCGGGTGAGCGCCCCGTTGAAGTTCAGCGCGGTGAAGCCGGCCAGCAGGTTCATCGCCGCGTAGGCGGCCGACGCCCGGCCCACCACGGCGGTGGGGTACAGCCGGGCCACCAGGACCCAGTACAGCAGCCCGAGCAGCCCGGTGGCCCCGCTGTTGGCGACCAGGGCGTAGCCGTTGCGGGACAGCGGGTCGGTGAGCTGGCGGCGCAGTCCCGAGCAGCTGGCGGGCCCCGGAGGAGGCACGCCCGGCCGATCCGCCGGCGCGCCGCCACCGGCGGCGATGGTCCGGTTAGTCACGGGCCACCCCGGCCAGTCCCGCCCGGGCCCGGCGGGCCAGGGCACGTAACCCTTCGTCAGCGCGCGGTCCCTGCGGTAGAGCTGGGCCACGTTGCTGCCCCGGCTGATCTGCTCGAACACCTGCAGGGTCGTGCTCCGCCGGACCGTGAGCCGGGGCAGGGCCAGCAGGTCAGCGCCCGGGCCGGCAGGGTGTTGCTGACCGCGCAGGCGTAGTGGTGACCCGCTTCCCTGGCGACCCGCCGGACCCGGGCGCTGGAGTACCCGAACGGGTAGGCCAGCCCGGGCACCGGGCGGCCGAGCCGGTCCTCCAGCTGCGCCTTGCTGGCGTACAGCTCCTGCCGGAGCGCGGCCCCGGGCAGCTGGTCGAGCTGGGGATGGCCGCCAGCTGTGCGCGCCGACCTCCATGCCGGCCCCGGCCGCCTCGGCGATCTGGCTCCAGCTCAGCATCCGGCCCGGGCACCGCCCGGCCGCGTCGCGGCCCGGCGTCCTGCACCCAGCCGGTGGTGACGAACACCGTGGCGGTGTAGCCGTACCGGTCCAGCAGCGGCAGGGCGCGGCGGTGGAAATCCTCGAAGCCGTCGTCGAACGTGAGCACCACGGCCCGGTCCGGCAGGCCGCCGGCAGCCGCCGGCCAGGACCTCCGCGAGGCGGCCCGCGGTCACCGTCTGGAAGCCGGCGTCGTGCAGGTACGCGAGTTGCGCCGGCGAACGCCCCGGGGGACACGGCCAGCCGGCTGCCGGTCTCCGAGGCCGGGGAAATCTCGTGGTACATGAGGATCGGCACGGGCGGCCGCCGCCCGGGGTCACGCCGTCCGACTGGCCCGTGCCGCGCCGTAGCCCGGCCGGGGGTCACGCCGTCCTCCCCGCCCGGCCGATCCGGCCACTGCCCGCTGCCCGGCGCGGCCGGGCAGCCCTGGGCCCGGCGCTGCGCCCGGCCGGCCGCGTACCCGGCCACCGTGGCGCTGACGCCGGTGGCGATGGCGCCCGCGCGGGCCAGCCCGGACAGGTCGCCGCGCAGCGCATCGGCGACCCCGCGGGCCATCCCGAGGGGCAGCGATCCGGGTCGTGTAGCGCCGCTCGGTCGAAAGCCCGTCGGCGGCTCCCACGCTGGCGGTGACCAGCGCCTTCGAAAGGCCCTCCGCGTAGCAGC
The DNA here is from genome assembly GCA_963767385.1 of uncultured Actinomycetes bacterium. GTDB lineage: Bacteria > Actinomycetota > Actinomycetes > Streptosporangiales > Streptosporangiaceae > RYN-230. The sequence continues at coordinate 33,005 of CAVYEA010000025.1, forward strand.
GGGACCGGAAGTAGGAGAACCGGCAGCGCTCGGCGGGGACCAGGTGCCAGATCACTCGCCCGGTCGTCGAACAGGAAGACCGATCCGGGCGACTGCTGGCTGCAGCCGGATGCAGAACTCGGTCTCCTCGCAGCCGAGCGGCCGCTTGCCGGCTGACCGGCCGATGCCGTTCTGGAATCCGCCCGCCATCTCGAAGGCCTCGCGGCGGAAGGACGCGTTTCCGCCGAGCAGGTTCCGGACCGGGGCCCGGATTCCGGCATGCCGCGGTAGGTGCAGCCCACGACCCAGTCGAACTCCTCCGGGAACCACGACGGGCGCGGGACCTGCCAGCGCGGCAGGGTGAGGCCGCCGACGCCGATGACGGCGGGATCGGCGTAGGAGTCGGCGAAGAACTTCAGCCAGTCGGGGTCGGCGACCGCATCATCGTCGAGGAAGGCCACGATGTCGCCGCTGGGCGACGGCGACGCCGGTGTTCTTGCCGCCCGACAGGCCCCGTTCCTCGCGGTTCTCGACCACGGTGATGTCGGGCAGCGCGGCCGGCCAGCGCGCGCATGCAGAGCCGGGTTGTGGTCGACGACGACGATGATTTCCTTGCTGGGGAAGCTCTGCGCCCGGACCGACTCCACGGCGGCGCACGTCTCGTGCCACCGCTTCTCGGTATGCGCGCAGATCACCACGGAGATGTCGCTGGCGGCAGTCACGTCAGTCCTTGCTCGGCGTCGGCCGTCACCGGCCGCGGCGGGCGCGGCGCTCGCGTGCAGGCTCGGGGCCGCGGCCACCGCGGGCTGCTCCCGGCGTCCGGCGCAGGCGAGTACCGGACGGCCTCGGCCGCGATGACCTTGAGGATCCGCCAGCCGTCGAAGAAGACGTGGAGGTTGCTCACGCCGTGCACGCGCCGGAGTTCGTGGCTGGGCACTTCCTGAATGCGCAGCCCCGCCTTGGCGGCCCGGATATTCATCATGGTCTCGACCTCGAAGCCGCATGCAGTCGAGGTCGAGGGCGGCCAGATGCCGCGACCAGAATGCGTTGTAGCCGTAGCACAGGTCGGAGTACCGGGTGCCGAAGGCCAGGTTCACCATGCCGCTCAGGACACGGTTACCCAGCCGCCGGGGCAGGTTGATGTCGTCACTGCCCGCCGCTGCTGGCGAACCGTGAGCCCTTGGCATAGTCGGCCCCGGCCACGAGGGCGGCCACAAAGCGAATGATCTCGGCGCCGTCGGTCGAGCCGTCGCCGTCGATCATCACGATAATGTCGCCAGTGCAGGCCGCAAACCCGGCCAGCAATGCGTCCCCTTTGCCCGTCCCGGTCTGGTGGACAACCTTGATCCCGGGGTGGCACTGGCGCGCCACGGCGACCGTGTCGTCCACCGAGCGCCCGTCCACCAGCACGACTTCGTCCACCCAGTGCGGCAGCGTGCGGAACACGATCGGCAGGTTCCGCGCCTCGTTCTTCACCGGTATGACGACGCTAACCGTCGGGTTAATTGCGAATCCAGCGTTCACCTGCCGGTACGAGCGCGGAGATTGAATTGCCGCTTGATGCTTGGTCCCTGTCACTATCCCGCTGTGCTCAGCGGGCTCACCCTGTGCAAATGGATCGCCTTGCTGAAAGGCGGCGATACCCATGGTTGTTTGTCCCCCTCCCGCATGCCGACGTAGCCGACGGCCTCATGCTGGTCTTCCCCGTGCCCTGCCAGCCCAGATAGCTCTCGGTTCCGAGTCAATTACAATTTGTAATTGAGCGTTTATCCGGAACTTTGGCTACGAAAGCTAGACACCAGAGTGCCTGCCCGGGGACCATCCTGGATCCGTCAGATGAGGGACGTTCTGGGGTAGTCTCCGCAGAAATCCCGATGCCGGCGTAGTCCGCCCGGGGTCAGCCGGGACGCCCTGGCGGAGGGTTATATCTGCTTAGCTTCAGAATCCGGCTGAGACGCAGGCCTAATGACAGACGGGGAACCGAGCCGCCGCGCCTGCGGACCCGGTGCGGAATCCCCCGGCCCTGACCGCCCCGGCTCTCCCGGACTAGCACATTCCGGCTCCGGCCGGCTTGTTGCCTCACCCGCGGTCGCGGCGCCCTGGTCTTCCGCGGCGGCGCGGCGCCGCCCGGCGGCCAGCCCGGCCATCAGTGCGGCCAGCCGGCCGCTGACCCGGGTTATCCAGCCTGAAATCCGGTTCTCCCGGAGCCGTTTCATGCCCGGGAGAGACATCAGCCACGCGGCCCGCCCGGGCTGCGCCAGCAGGCAGGCCGCACTGAATAGCGCGATGGCCACCAGGCCGCCCGTGACGGACCACGCGCCTATCGCCAGCATGATCATCGCGATAAGCGTGACAACGGCGGCCGCCGTAACGGCGGCCAGGATAATACGGGCGAATACATCAAATCCGCGAAGCAGCCCGGCGATAGCCGCCGTGGGTGCCACGACGATGAACACGAGCACCAGGACACTGACCACGACGGACCGGGCCCCGGCCAGTTCCAGCAGCACGCCGATCGCGCCGGCCGCCACGCCAGCCAGGACCAGAGCACGGGTCAGCTTCGTCTGAATGGGTGTCCTCCGCCGCCTGGGTCCTCAGGTCCTCACTCGGGCTACCGGGGCTAACCGTCACGATACCCTCCGTGGTCACGCGGTTCAGTACGCGGCAGGCGCGGAGGCGGTTCACGCGGGCACCGGGGATTCCCAGCGCACTGCCTCATCAAAGGCCGTCCGGGCCAGCTGCGGATGATCCCGGAGCCGACGGCCAGCGGCGCAGGCCGTGGGCGGTCAGCGGCGCAGGTAGCCGGCCGCCAGTTTCGGGGGCGCGCAGGCCAGCCAGCCGTCGGCCATTGCTTCGCGCAGCGCCGGGCCGGAGACGGCGGGCAGCCGGATGAGGACGGCTGAGTACCCGTCGAAGTGCGGGATGGTGAAGAAGCAGTCAGGGTGCGCCGCGAGCGCGGCCTCCTTCTCGCTCAGGTCCGGCACCCGGACGGCCAGGATCGGCCCCTCCGGTGGCGGCTCGTCACCGAACCGCCTCAGGTCCGCCTGGCTGAACGGCCGTTCCCACGCGAAGGCCTTACCCGCGACGAACCAGGTCCGGTTGCCGCGCCGTTCCCCCTCGGTGACCTCAGGGAACTCGCGGGCGACCGCGGCCACGTCATCGAACTCCGCCACGGCCCCACCATAATGGCCGCCGCAGCAACCAGGGGGCGCCCGGCCGGTACAGTCGGTCCCCGGACAAGGGGATACGGGGATGAGGCGGCCGCCATGCCAGAGGTGAGGCCCGGGGCGGGCGGGGCCTGGCCGCCGGCCGGCCGCGGCTACGAGGCACCGGACGGCCCGCCGCCGGAGGTGGTCGAGGTCTTCACCGATGGCTCCTGCTCGCCCAACCCCGGGCCCGGTGGCTGGGGGGCCATCCTCCGGTACGGGCGTCACTACCGGGAGCTGCACGGCGGGGATCCGGCCACGACCAACAACCGGATGGAGCTGATGGCCGCCATCCAGGCGCTGGAGGCCCTGACCCGCCCGTCCGAGGTCCATCTTCATACCGACAGCGAGTACCTGAGGAAGGGCATTACCCAGTGGCTGGCCGGGTGGAAGCGGAATGGCTGGCGGACCCAGGGCAGGCAGCCGGTCAAGAACGATGACCTGTGGCGGCGGCTGGACGCGGCGGCGGCCCGGCACCGGGTGCGGTGGTTCTGGGTCAAGGGCCATGCCGGGCACCCGGGAAACGAGCGCGCTGACCAGCTGGCCGGCCAGGGGGCCGCCGAGGCCGCCGGGCGCCGGCCGCGCCGCGCGTCCGCGTCCGCGTCATCGGGGCCGCACGCCGTCCCGTAGCCCGGCGCCGCCCTCCGGCCCGGACGGATCCTGGGGCAGCGGCGCGCCGGTTCCGGTGCCGCGCATCCGGCCGGCCCCCCGGCTAGCGTGGTCCGCACCACTTCCTGCTCACAAGGAGCCACAGCATGCAGCTGAGCGCGCGGAACCAGCTTCCGGCCACGGTGACCAGCATCAATGCCGGGGAGGCCATCGCCAACGTGGAGCTGGACGCGGCCGGGGTGCGCCTGGTCGCGTCGATCACCGTGGAGGCGGTCCGCCAGCTTGGGCTGGCTGAGGGGAGCCAGGTGCTCGCGGTGATCAAGGCGTCGGACGTCATCGTGGCCGTGAACGACTGACCGGCGTCAGCTCTCAGCGTTCCGGGCCGCCGCGGGCGCGGCGCGGATGCCCAGTACCGGCTGGCCGCCGCGCACCCCGCGGTAACCCGTTTCCCAGGGCCAGCGCCCCCGCCGGTCGGCGTGCACCACCTGGAGCGCGCGGATCTGCGGGCCGTACAGGCTCACGGCCGTCTCCAGATGCGCGGCGGGCTCGGCGACCTCGACGATCTCGATCAGCGGGCCGCCGGGCAGCGGGATCTGCTCCCCGGGCTCCGGGGGCGCGCTGTGGGTCAGGTGCCCGGCTACCTCGTTGAGCAGGGAGGCGGCCCGGGACAGCGGCATCCCGGTGAGGACGAGTTCCGGGCGGCCCAGCCCGGTCAGCCCCGTGGTGTAGGCCCAGGGCGGGCGCGCCCGGTCGCGCTCCACGCCCTGCACGGCCCAGCCACGCTCGGCGATGAGCGCCCGGACATGGTCAAGGTAGTCGCCGGGCGTGCTGCCGGGGTGATCGCATAACCAGCACATTGGTTCCTCCGCGAGGGTTGGCTGCATGCTCACTATGCGCGGGGGTACCGACAGGAATGCCGGGCTGTCGCCCGCCCGGGTCAGGGCGCACCGGAGGGAGGCACCGCATGTCAGCACCTGTCCGGATCGGCCGGATCTACGATGCCCCGTCGTCTCGTGATGGTGCCCGGGTCCTGGTCGACCGGATCTGGCCACGCGGCGTCCGCAAGGCTGACGCGCGCCTCGATGCCTGGGCCAGGGATGTCGCGCCGTCCCACGAACTGCGCCGGTGGTACGGGCATGACCCGGCGAAGTTCACGGAGTTCCGCCGCCGTTACGCGGCCGAGCTCAGCCAGGGCCCGGCCCGGGCGGCCCTGGACGGGTTGCGGGCGCTGCTGGCGGCCGGGCCGGTCACCTTGCTCACCGCCACCCGGGACGTGGAGCACAGCCAGGCAGCTGTCCTGGCCGGGTTGCTGCTGCCGCCGCCGGAGGGCGGTGAGGCGGCGTGCTGGGCCCACCTGGTCTGCCCGGACTGCGGAGCCATCGTCACCGAGGGACACCAGCCCGGCTGCCCCGCCGGGGATCCCGGCGGGGCAGCCGGGGGCCCCGGCGCCCGGTTAGCGCCGGCCCGGAAGAGCGGGGCCGGGCGGAGTCAGCCGGAGCGGCGGGCCCTGACCCGCCTGCCTCCTCATCCGGGTCGGCCAGCGGGGACCTGGCAATGGTCAGGCCGTCCGCCGCGGCGACGCGTTCGGTGGGTATGTAATCGCTGGTCGTCGCGGCCGTGCCCGGGTTGTCCTTGGCCCGGAAATGGGTCCGGGCCTCACGGTAATCGGGGGCTTGGTGCCGCCGCCGGAAGGTCAGCCAGAGCGGGACACCCACGACAACCAGCACGATCACCAGGGCGATGGGCCAGTTCGCGAGAACGCCACTACTCATGTGTCACCCCTTCCGCGGCGCGGGGCGCCGATGGCTCCTGCCGCACGTCTACGGGTTCCCTCCTGGGCCCTGGTAAACGCGACGGCCCGTGCCCGCTACCCGGCCGGCGCGATCGTGAGGCCCGCGGTGGCCTGGCCTTCGACCGCGCCGCCGGGACCGGTCAGCGTCACGGTGAGCTGCAGCTCCGCCGCCGTGCAGCCGGGAAGCACCAGATAGCCCAGGCTGCCCCGGTAGGTCCCGTGCGGGGCGGCGGACGCGGCGATGGCGACCGGGTCGATGACCGGGCACCCGGCGGGCAGGGTCGTCCCGCCCGGCCCGAGGTAACGGCCATACCACTGGGCGGTGGCCTGCTGGGCCTGGCCCGTGCAGTTGCGCGCGGCCAGGCTCGCGGTGGCCGTCTGCCCCGGCTGGACCTGCGCGGGGCTGAACGCCAGGCCGGTGATCATGAAGACGCTGGCGCACCGGGCCGCCGGCCAGCGGTACCGGCACCGCCGGCCGCGGGCTGCCCGGCCGCCGCCGCGACACTGGCGGTGCTGGCCGTCGCGGCAGCCAGCGCGACGGCCGCCAGGAGCCGCGCTACCGTGCGAATCATCCTGCCTCCTCCCGGAAAGTGGCCGCTCACGAGCAGGCCGTGCCGTTCACGGAGAACGCCGTCGGCGCGGCGTCACTGCTGGTGTAGCTGCCGGTGAAGCCGATGGTGACCGAGCCGCCCGGGGCGATGGTCGCGTCGTAGGACTGGCTGGTCGCGGTGACCTGCTCGCCGGACTGGGTGGCGGTGGCGTTCCAGATCGTGGCGATCTTCTGGTCACCGGGGAAGGTCCAGGTCAGTGCCCACGGGCTGATCGGCCCCGGGCCGGCGTCGGTCAGCGTGACCGACGCCTGGAAGCCGCCGGGCCAGGAGTTGGCCAGCGTGTACGTCGCCGAGCAGGACAGTTTCCCGGACCCGGTCGCCGTGGGAGTCGGGCTCGGGGTCGGGGTCAGCGTCGGCGTCGGCGTCGGCGTCGGTGACGCGGTCGGCGAGCCGGTGGGGGTGGGCGAGCCGGTCGGGGTCGGTGTGGGCGTCGGGCTCCCGCTGGGAGAGCCGGTGTAGAACGTCGCGGGCGCGGCGAACTGGGACGTCCGGTCCTGCCCGTCGATGGCCTCGACCACGTAGGCGTACGCCGTGCCGGGGGTCAGCCCGGTCAGCGCGTAGGACGTCGAGGGGGTCCTGGCCACCAGCCCGGTCGCCGGGGCGAGCTCGTAGACCGCGTACCCGGCCGGTGCGTTGCTGCCCGGCACGGAGGCGGTCCAGCTGAGCGTGGCACCGGCCGGGCTCACCTTGGTCACCGAGGGCGTGCCCGGCTCCGACGGCGGCACGGCGGCCAAGGCGGTCAGCGACGTGTTCGGCGACGTGATGAACTGCGCGATGCTCGACACCGCCGAGGCGATGCCCTGGCTGTCCACCGCCTGGACGTAGTAGCCGTAGGGCGAGGTGCGCGCCGCGTTCAGGCCGGTCAGCGTGTAGGACGTGGACGTCGTGGTGCCGGCCAGCGTTCCGGCCGAGGTGTACACGTCGTAGCCGGCCACCGGGTTGCTGCCCGCGGCCGGCGCAGTCCAGGACAGCGTGGCGCCGGTCCCGGTGACGGCGCTCGCGGTCAGCCCGCCGGGCGCGCCGGGCGGGGTCGAGGTGGCCGGCGGGGTGCCCCACACCAGCGTGTTGCCGGAATACAGGGTGATGTCGCTGACCGTGACCGGGGTAGCCCCGACCGTGGCCGGGATGCCCTGGAACGACCAGTCCTCGGCCGGGCTGTGCGCCGCAGGGAACGTTAGGCGGAATTGAACTTGGGCCTGGTAACCGGCCCCGGGGTAGTCGGCCTCACCGGCGGGCTCGATGTTCAGGTTCGGGCAGGCGACCTGGATGTAGTAGATGCTGCCGGCGTACTGGGTCGGCCCGGCCGGCGCATTGCACTGGTCATACGACGAGCTCAGGCTGATCTGGCTGGCCGTCTCGCCGGGATCCAGGGTGAAGTAGTACCTGAAGCTGGCGTCCGGCATGGGCCGGGCCGGCCAGGCCGACTGGTTGTTGATCAGCGCCTTGATCTCGATGAAGTTGCTGGCCTCGTTGTTGATGGCGGCCTGCACGTAGATCTGCGGCCCGTCCGGGGTCTCCGGGGCCGGGAAGCCCGCGGCCGGGGTACCGCCGTACTGCGCGGTCAGCGCGGCCAGGTCGCCGGAGAACAGGGCGTTGTAGTCCAGCGCGCCTTCCGTCTCCTGGTAGTTGCCGCGCTGGTCGGTGTAGGCGTCGTTGGCCGAGGCCGGGCCGCCGACCAGCAGCCCGTAGTCCAGGTGCCGGGTCTGGGCCGGGGTGGACAGGTTGTCCGCCCACGAGTCGTGCGCCGGGGCGTTGTGCGGGTACTGCGGCCAGGATGTGCTCGTCCCGCCGTTGGTGAACCCGACCTCGTAGCTCATCTTGGCCGGGTTGTCGCCCAGGATGTAGTTGACCTGCTGGACGGCGAAGCTGTGGTAGCTGCTGGCCCGGGCCGGATCCAGCCCGTTCGCGGTCAGGTAGTGGCTGAACTCCAGGGCCAGGTACGCGGCGTTCGCCGAGTAGCGCAGCGATCCCCAGGTGTTCAGGAACGCCTCGCCGCCGGGTGAGTAGCTGACCTCCGTGCCGCCGAAGCCGGTGGTCCACCAGTCCAGGTTGTCCTCGGCGTCGGTGATGTACTGCTGCTGCCCGGTGAGCTGGGCCATCCAGATGTAGTCGGCGAAGCTGTCGTCGTCCCAGTTCACCGTCCAGTTGTATTCGTGCAGCGTGGACTGGGAGGCCAGCGGCAGGTTCGCGAAGTCAGCCTCCGCCCGGGTCAGCCAGCTGGCCGTGCCGGTCGCCCTGTATAGCCAGATCTCCGCGGCGACCAGCTGGCTCCAGTAGCCGCTGAACGAGTTGTAGTAGCTCGCCGCCGAGGTGATGCAGCTGGCGTAGTCGCCGCGGTAACTGTCCGCGAAGGTGAACAGCGACTCGGCCTGGGACAGCAGTTCCGCGGAGTACTTCGGGTCCGCCGTCTTGAACACGAGGGAGGACGCGGCCAGGGCCGCGGATGCCTGCCCGGTCAGGTCGGACCCCGGGCAGGAGGAGGTGACCGCGTAGGAGGGCCTGCTGACCGGGTTGGTCTCGGCGGGCCCCCAGTACTGGTGGTCGGTGCCGGGGTCGGCTACCTGGCCGTAGAAGACGCTGGCCGACGGGTGCGCGGCGATGATGTAGTCGTCGCCCCAGCGCAGGTTCTCCAGCGCACTGGAATACTGCCCGGCCGCGGTGTAGCCGGGCTGGTAGTCCAGCAGGCTCCAGGCCAGCATGTTCATCGCCCAGGCCTCGGGCAGGCCGAACTTCACCAGGTCACCGGCGTCGTGGTAGCCGCCGGTCAAGTTGACGCCGTTGTCCGCGCCGTCGGCCAGGTCGGAGTCGCCGCGCCAGTCCACCGGGTTGTCCGGCGGCAGCTGGCCCGAGCGCTGCGCCGCGTAGAAGAAGCCCGAGTCCTGCAGGGCCTCGGCGTAGTCGAACTCGCCGGACGGCGACGGTGCCGCGTGCGCGGCAGGCTGGATGGCGACGGTGCCCGCCGCGGCGAGGGCCAGGGCCGCCGCCGCGGCGCGGCCTCGGGTGAGGAGCCTGGGGAACTGCACGGCCCTGACGCTACGATCGGGGCCGGTGGCGTCAACGGCGGGCCGCCGGGCCGTCCGGATGGCCGGCCGCGCGCCCCGCGCTGACCTGCCTGTCCGCGGTGGCGGCCCGCGGCGAGGTCCGGGTGGCCGGGTGAAACTTGCACGCTGTGCCCGCGGCGCCCTGCTGAGCTCACGGGCCGGACTGGGACGGGTGGGCTGTGCGTGAAGACGAAGCGGGCGAGGAGGTTCCCCGGCGCAGCCGCGGGCTCGCGGCCGCCGCCGGCGGGCTGGAACGGTACCTGCTGCCCTTGGTCATCGTGGCGGCCGCCGCCGGGGTGGCCGGGCCCGGCCCCGGCCGGGCGGTGTCCGCGCACAGCGGCATCGACGTCGCGCTGGCGGTCCTGGTCTTCGCGACCGGGCTGTCGCTGCGGCTGGCCGACCTGGCGGCGGTGCGGTCCGCGTGGCGGCGGCTGCTGGCCGTCCTGGTCATCAGCACCGCGGTGCTGCCCGTGCTGGCCTGGGCGGCCAGCCAGCTCATCGCCGAGCCGGTGCTGCGCTCGGGCATGCAGGCGGTCGGGGTCGCCCCGGCCGAGGTGGCCACGGTGGCGCTGTGCGTCCTGGCCGGCGGCGAGGCGGCGGTCTGCGCGGTGATCCTGGCCACCTCCACGCTGGTTACCGTGCTCGCGGCCGGGCCGATCCTGTCCGTGCTCGGCACGTCGGCGGCCGTCTCGGCGGGCGGGCTGCTCACCACGCTGGCTCTCATCATCGCGCTGCCGCTCGCGGCCGGCCTGGCGCTGCGCGCGTCCTGGTCACCCGGCCCGGGCGCCGACGCCGTGGTGCGCATCGTCGCGGTCGCCGCGCTGCTGGTGCTGCTGTGGCAGGTGGCCAGCCAGATCCGGCTGGACACCGGTTACGTCCGGGTCGTCGCCGCGCTGCTGGCCTACATCGCCGCGTCGGCCGTGCTGGGCGGCCTGCTGTCGGTGCGGCTGGGCCGCCGCCGCGGCGTGGCCGTGCTGCTCCCGGTGGCGATGCGGGACTTCGCGGTGGCGGCCGGGATCGCGGCCGCCGCGTTCGGCCCGGCCGCCGCCGCCCCGCTCGGCGCCTACGGCGTGCTGGTCCTGCTGGCCGGCTCCGCCGTCACCCACCTGGCCCGGCGGCGCCCTGCCGGTGCTCCTGATCATGGCTTAGGTGTCGTTGGGACGACAGCTAAGCCATGACCAGGAGCTGGGGTGGCGGGGCAGCACGCGGATCGGGGCCTGACGGCGGGATCAGGCGGGGGCCAGGCCGGCCCAGGCCCCGGCCGGCACGGGGGCGGCGAAACGGGCCAGCGCGTCCGCGACCTGTGCGGGACGGCGCAGCCCGGTGACCACGGACACCACCGCCGGGTGCCGCAGCGGGAACTGCAGGGCCGCGGCGGGCAGCTCGACCCCGTGCCGCGCGCAGGCCGCGGCCAGCCCGCGTGCCCGCGCCAGCACCTCCGGCCCCGCGGGCCCGTAATCGAAGAACGCCCCCTCCGGCGGCAGTTACCTGCCCGGCTCCACCCTGCCGACCGAGGCTGACCTCGGGGCCGCATTCGGGGTCAGCCGGACGGTCGTCCGGGAGTCGGTCAAGGTGCTCCAGGACAAGGGCCTGGTGCGCATCGTGCAGGGCAAGGGCACCCTGGTGACCGACCCCCGGTCCTGGGACATGATCGACGATGTCGTGCTCTCCGCCGTCGTCCGGCACGACGATACCCTGGGCATTCTCGACGAGCTCGTCATGGTCCGGGCCGCGCTGGAGCGCGAGATGGCCGCCGAGGCGGCCGGCCGGTCCACGCCGGGCCAGCAGGACGCGATCGCCGCCGCCTACGCGGCGATGGAGCGGGCCGCCGGGGACGTGGCCGAGTTCGGCGCGGCGGACGTGCGGTTCCACGACGCGGTGATGGACGCGTCCGGCAACCGGCTGGCCCGGGCCATCGTGACCAGCATCCACGGGAAGGCCCGGACCACCGGCCGTTACCACGGCTCGACGTCAGCGGAGCTGATCGCCGACACGCTCGCCGAGCATCAGCGGATCCTGGACGCCATCCGGCAGGGCGACGCCGGGGCCGCCAACGCCGCGATGTACGCGCACATCACCGGCTCCTGGGCCCGCCGCCGCCCGGGCCTGCACTAAGCCCGGTGCGCGGCCGCGATGGCCTGCTCCCAGTGGCGCAGGTAGCCGGGGTAGCCGCGGGCGAACTCAGCGAGGTGGGCGGCGCCTGCCGGGGACAGCGCGGTGAGGTCGTAGCTGACCACCGCGGCGTGGCCACCGTGGTCCAGGGTGACGGTCACGCTGCCCGCATCCTGGCCCTCGGTCACCCGCGCGTACCGGATGGACCTCCCGGCCACCCGGTCGCAGACGACCCAGGTGACGTCCCGGCCCGCATGGCTGGTCCGGAAGACGGTGCCGGGCTCGCTGTCGTCCTCGGCCGGCGCCGGGAAGCGCGGTTCCCAGCCGGCTGCCCACAACTGCTCACCGCGCGGCGTGAACAGGGTCCAGGGCTGCTGCGTACCGGGTGGGAGATGCACCGTCCCGGTCAGCCGGACCCGGGATGGATGCGGGGCGGATCGTGCTCCGGGGCGATGGTCGCTGTCGCTTTCTACCATGGTAGAAAGGTAACATGGTAACAGTCGAGCGGGTCCAGACCGGGGTGCGCATGGAGCGCACCACGCTGAAAGTACTGAAGGGCCTGGCCGAGTACCTGGATCTCTCGCTCGGTGACCTGCTGGAGGGGATCGTGCTGCACGCCTTCGAGGGCAAGGCGCCCTTCGGCGGGCCCACCCTGGAGGTCATCGGCGAACTGAAGCGGGTCTACGGCTGCGGGCTGACCGCCGCGGACAGCCACCGGCTGGACGAGCCTGACCCATCCGGCTGACCCGCCCGCCATACCCCTGTGCTCAGGGGCCTGTGCTCAGGGGCCTGTGCCCGGGGCCTGTGCTCAGGGGGCCCGAGCTCAGGGAGAGCGCTAGCTGAGCCGGGCCGTGAGCGCCGCCTTCGCGGCCGGCCAGTCGTCGTCCACCATCGCGTACTGCACGGTGTCCCGCCAGCTTCCGTCCCGCCGGATCCGGTGCTTGCGCAGCACTCCCTCGCGGGCCGCGCCCAGCCGCTCGATCGCGGCCTGGGACCTGGTGTTGCGGATGTCGGTGTGCCAGACGACCCGGGCGGCGCCGAGCGTCTCGAACGCGAACGACATCATCAGCAGCTTGGCTTCGGTGTTGTGCCCGGCGCGCCACCAGCGCTGGCCGAGCCAGGTGTGGCCGATGGCCAGGGCGCGCAGCGCCGGGTTCACCTCGTAGAACGAGGTCGTCCCGGCGAACTCGCCGGTCGCGGCGTCGATCTGGGCGTACGGGAACCGCACGCCGCGGGCCCGCGCGGCCAGGGCGTCGTTGATGTGCCGCGCGGCGTCCCCGACCGTGACCGGCTCGGCCAGCGCGCCGCCGGGCGGGCTGAGCCAGCGGAACACCTCGGCGGCGGCCGCCCCGGTGCCCGCGGCGGCGAGGTAGCCGGGCGCATGCTCCGCCGCCAGCGGCTCCAGCCGGATCAGCCGGCCGGGCAGCACCGGCATCGCGAACCAGAGGTCGTGGTTGCTCACGCCGCGCATGATCCCAGCCGGCGCCCCGGGCCCGCGCCCCATTTCCGCTCGCCGTCGCCCGCTGCCTGCTGCCCGCCGTGCCGCCCGGGCCGGGGGATCAGGTCCAGGCCAGGCCGTCCTCCGGGGCGTCGTCGGCCAGTACGGTGCCTTCGATGAGGCCGTAGGGCCGGTCGCCCGGGTAGTACACCTCCCGGTCGTTGGCCAGCCCGAACGGGGCCAGGTGAACCAGGTAGTGATGCTTGTTGGGCAGCGCCAGCCGGACCTCGCAGATCCCGGGCACCGACTCGATCACCCGCTCGCCGATGGCGTAGAGCGTCTGCTGCAGCGAGTAACTGTAAGTCCCGCTGAACGCATCCAGCACCGCCTGCCGTGCCGCACCGAACGCGGCCGCCCAGTCGGTGTCCGCGCCGCGGTACCGCCACCACGCGCTGACCTGGGTGGCCAGGACGCGGTCGGTGGTCTCGGCCAGGGTGGTGTACTCGTCCCCCGGGAAACCCCAGAACTCCGAGCCGGTGGTGTTCAGCACGGTCAGGTCCTCGATCCCGGACACCACGCTGAGGCCGGCCGTCTCGTCGAGGAGGACCCGGGTGGCCCGGGTCAGCTCGCCGCTCCGGGCGAAGGAGTACCCGGTCCTGCCGATCCGGGCCCAGCCGTACTCCTGGACGCTGATCCGGGCCCGGGTGATCTGCGGCTGGCCGCGCACGAAGTGGGCGGCCAGCTCCATGGCCAGCACCTCCGGCTCCACGGCACCGAGGCGGCTGGCGAGCGCATAGACCGTGTTCTTCTGGGTGTCAGTGGTCAGCACGCCGGAGTTGTCCCCGGTGAGATGCGACGCGGCAAGATCCCCGGACAGGCTGGTCGAGACGTTCCAGTCCCTGATCACGTCAGCGCCCGCGGGCCCGGCGCCGCGGGCCACCCGCAGCACCCGTACCTCCGCCTTGCCGTAACGATTCGCTCCCAGGTGGGCCATGGCGGGTCCCTTTCTGATGCGGCGGCTGGTGCAGCGCGAGGTAGACGCGGTCCTGGCTCATCGGCAGGGTGGTGAGGCGTACCCCGGTCGCGTCCCTGACCGCGTTGGCCAGGGCCGGGGCGACCGGGTTGAACGGCGCCTCGCTCATCGGCTTGGCGCCCAGCGGGCCGAGCGGGTCCGCGGTGCGGGCGAAGTACACCTCGGTCCTGGGGACGTCCGCGAGGACCGGGACGTGGTAGTCCCGCAGCGTCCGGGTGCTCACCCGGCCCGCCTCGTCGATGTCCAGGTGCTCGTGCAGCGCCGCGCCGAGCGCCTGGGCCACGCCGCCCTCGACCTGCCCGCGGCACTGCACCGGGTTGAGGACGGTGCCCGCGTCGGCGGCCTGCACGCTCTGCAGGATGCGGATCTCCCCGGTGCCCGGGGCCACCGCGACCCGGAAGCCCTGCACGCAGAACGCCACCGTGCGGCCCCGGCCGTCGCTGCTCCCCTCCGCCTCCAGCAGCTTCCCTTCCTCGGGCCCGGCCGCGCGCAGGGCGGCCAGGGCCCGGGCGGCGCGCAGCGTGGCCATCCCGGCGACCACCAGGCCGGTGGACCCGTAGGCCCCGGTGTCGTGCTCGACCTCGTCGGTGTCGGCGGACACCAGCTCGATGTCGTCGGCCCGGCAGCCCAGCGCGCTGGCCGCGAGCTGGCGGTGCACGGTGGCGGTGCCGTTGCCGAACTCCGCGGTGCCCACGGCGAGCCGGTAGCCGCCGTCCCGGCGCTCCGCGATCCGCACATGCGCCTGGTGGCCCCCGGGCGGCACGCTGTCCAGCATGGTCACCGCGATGCCGCGGCAGGCCAGCCAGCCCGCGCCGTCCGGCATCGGCTCGCCGCGCCCGCTGTCCAGCGCGGCCTGGACCAGGTCCAGGCACTCCAGCACGCCGCAGCTGCCGATCTGGACGTCGTCCGGCTGCTCACTGAAGGACAGCAGCGGGTCGCCCGGCTGGACCACGTTGCGGCGGCGGATGGCCGCCGGCTCCAGCCCCAGCATCCGGGCCAGCTCATCGAGGCCCGATTCCACCGCGAACGCGGACTGGGACAGCCCGTACCCGCGGAACGCGCCGGCCGGGACGGTGTTCGTGTACACCGACCACCCGTCCACCCGCTTGTTCGGGCACCGGTACAGGCTGATCGCCTCGTTGCTGCTGTGGAACAGCACGCCGCCGCTGTGGTTGCCGTAGGCGCCGGTGTCGGCCACCGTGCGCAGCTGGATCGCGGTCAGCGTGCCGTCCCGGCGGGCGCCCAGCCGCACGGTCACCCGCATCGGGTGCCGGGTCGTGGCCGCGGTGAACTCCTCCTCGCGGGTGAACTCCAGCTGGACCGGCTGGCCGAGCCGCAGCACGGCCAGGGCGACCACATCCTCGGTGAGCATTTCCTGCTTGCCGCCGAATCCGCCGCCGATCCGCGCGGTGAGCACCCGGACCTGGCTGCGGTCCAGGCCGTAGATCCGGCACAGCTCGTCACGGGTCAGGAACGGCGTCTGTGAGCTGGTCCGGAGCACCAGCCGCCCGCCGTCCAGCCAGCCGATCGTGGCGTGCGTCTCCAGGTGCACATGCTGGACCCGCTGGCTGCGGAACGTCCCCTCGTACACGGCGTCCGCCTCGGCGAAGCCGGCGTCCACATCACCAAGGTGGCCGTGGACTTCCGCGGCGATGTTGCGGGCGGCGGGGAGGGCGGCCCGGCCGGCCCCGCCGCTATGGCCGGCCCCGCCGGCCGCCTGGCTGGGCGTCCCCGCACGGAGCGGTTGCACGTCCGGGTGCAGGACCGGCGCCGCCGCGTCCATGGCCGCCTCCGGCCCGAACACGGCGGGCCGGATCTCGTAGTCCACCCTGATCAGCGCGCAGGCCGCGGCGGCCGTGGCCACGCAGTCGGCGACGACCGCCGCCACCCGCTGGCCGGCGAACCGCACCGTGCGGTCGAGCACGAGCGTGTCGCAGGCGTCGTCGCCGGGGTTGTGGTGCCGGGCCGAGGAGTAACGGGCCGGCGGCGAGTCCGCGAACGTGAACACCGCGGCCACGCCGGGCAGCGCGAGCGCCGCGGCCGTCTCGATGGACCGGATCCAGGCATGCGGGTGCGGGGAGCGCAGCAGCCGCATCTGCAGCAGCCCGCCGATCTGGGTGTCCAGGGTGAACCGGGCCCGGCCGGTGACGATGTCCGGGCCGGCGCGGGCAGGCTGCGCCCGGCCGGGCCGCCCGGCTCGGCCGTTTCCTGATCCACCCGGGCCACGCCGGCCAGTGCGTCGGTGATCGAGCCGTACCCGGTGCACCGGCAGATGCTGCCCCGGAGGAAGCGGGCCAGCTCGGCGCGCTGCTGGCCGGTCAGCGCCGCCGCCGTCATGATCATGCCGGGCGTGCAGAACCCGCACTGGAACCCCTGGGCGGCCACGAACGCCTGGGCCACCGGGTGCGGGCCGAGGCCCTCGATGGTGGTCACCGCGCGGCCGGCCGCGCGCACCGCGGGGTAGAGGCAGCTGTGTACCGGCACCCCGTCCACGTGCACCGTGCAAGCGCCGCAGTCCCCGGTGTCGCAGCCCTTCTTCACCCCCAGCCAGCCTTGCTCGCGCAGGAACGTGCGCAGGCACTGGCCCGGCCGGGGTGTCCCGGCGGCGGGCTTGCCGTTGATGCGCATGCTCATCCGGCCAGCTCCACGGCGATCTCGGCGACGAAGCGCCGGGTCATCGCGGCGCGCCAGGCGGGCGCGCCGTGCGCGTCCTCGTGGTACTGCGCGACCGCGCTGTTCAGTGCGGCCACCGCCTCGTCCGGTGCGGGCGGCCGGGCGAAGCGCAGCTGGACCGGGCGGGGCGTGGCGGCCGTCACCGTGATGACCGTGCCGGCGCTGGCGCCAGCGCCGGCCGTGCGGCCGGTCACCACCGCCGCGGACCGCCCCTGCGGGGTCAGCGAGGCCCGCCGGAACACGCTGCGGCAGCTCAGCGAGGCGGCCGGCACGGTCACCGAGCGGAGCAGCTCGCCGGGCCGCAGCGCGGTCCGCCCCGGGCCGGTGACCAGCCCAGCAGCCGGCAGCACCCGCGACGTCCCGTCCGCCGCCCAGAGCAGGGCGGTCGCGTCCAGCGCCGCGGCCAGCGATGTCATCGCCCCTGCGGGCAGTGCGAGGCAGATGTTGCCGCCGACGGTCGCCACGTTCTGCACCTTGAAGGAGGCCAGCAGCGCCTCGCAGCACTGGCTCGCCAGCCTGGCCGCGGGCCACTGGTAGGCCAGGCCGCCAGCCCGCCAGTTCGGAGATGGTGCAGGTGGCGGCGATTTCCAGGCCCCCGGGCCGTTCGGTCAGGGCGGCCCAGCCGTAGGCGTGCAGGTCCAGCAGCCGCCGCAGCCCGGGCTGCGGCTCGGAGAACAGCCAGGTGCCGCCGCCGAGCCAGGCGTCACCCGGCTGCCAGCTGGTCCCGGGCGCGCCCCGGAGTTCGGTGACGGTGTCGAGGTCCACGAGGTGCCCTCAGGCGGGCTGGCCCGCGATCCGGGCACTGGCCCGGGCCGCCGCCGCCGCCAGGCCGGCCGTGTCTGCGGTGCACAACTCGCCTCGCGGCCACCACCGGCTGCCCGCCGACGAACAGGTGCTCCAGCCGGGGCGCGCCGAACACCAGCGTGCACACCGGGTCGCCGATCCCGGCCCCGGCCAGGTCATCGACCCGCCAGACGGCGATGTCGGCCAGCTTGCCCGCCTCCAGGGAGCCCAGGTCGCCGTCCCGGCCCAGGCAGCGGGCCCCGCCCATGGTGGCCATCCGCAGGCAGTCCCGCGCGGTCAGGGCCAGCGGGCCCCCGGCGCACCGGGCGGCCAGCAGGGCCTGGTGCAGCTCGTCGATCATCCGGCCGGACTCGTTGGAGGCACTGCCGTCCACCCCGAGCCCGACCGGCGCCCCGGCGTCGAGCAGGGCCCGGACTGGGGCGATGCCGGAACCGAGGCGGCCGTTGGAGGTCGGGCAGTGGGCCACGCCCATGCCGGCGGCGGCGATCCGCCCGATCGCCTCCCCGGACAGGTGCACGCAGTGCGCCAGCCACACATCCGGGCCCAGCCAGCCGAGATCCTCGATGTACTCGGCCGGTGTCCGGCCGAACCTCTCCCGGCAGAACTCCTCCTCGTCGCGGGTCTCGGCCAGGTGGGTGTGCAGCCGGACGCCCTTGTCCCGGGCCAGGGCGGCGCAGTCGCGCATCAGCTCGGCGGTGACTGAGAACGGCGAGCACGGCGCCACGGCGATCTGGGTCATCGCGCCGGGCGACGGGTCGTGCCATCGCTCGATCGCGTCCTGGCAGGCGGCCAGCACCGCGTCGTGCGACTCGACCACTGAGTCCGGCGGCAGCCCGCCCGCTGAGGCGCCCAGGTTCATCGAGCCGCGGGAGGGGTGGAACCGCAGGCCCACCCGCCGGGCCGCGTGGATCTCCGCCTCCAGCAGGTCCCCGGCGCCAGCCGGGAACACGTAGTGGTGGTCGGAGCTGGTGGTGCAGCCGGTGAGCGCCAGCCAGGCCAGGTTGGCCGCGGCGGCGTCGGCCAGCAGGTCGGCGCTGAGCCGGGCCCACAGCGGGTACAGCGTGGTGAGCCAGCCGAACAGGGTGTCGTCGGTGGCGTAGCCCCGGGTGATCCACTGGTACAGGTGGTGGTGCGTGTTCACCAGCCCGGGGGTGACCAGCAGCCCAGGGCCGCGGATCCGGCCGGCGGCCGCGTACTCCGGCGGTGCCGGGCCGGGTCCGGCCGCGACGATCCGGCCCTGCTCGGCGACCAGGTGCCCGGCCGGGTACTCGCTGCCCGCCGGGTCCACGGTGGCGAGGTGGCAGTCCTCGAGCACGACGGTGCCGGGTCCGGTCACGGCTCAGGCTCCCTCCGGCGCGGCACAGGGCTGGTCACGGCCGCGCGCATGATCCGCTCATCCTGCCCGGGCCCCCTTCACTCCGGCGTATCTTTCTGCCCGGCCACTTTTACCCCCGCCATATTTCAGCGTCATGTCACGCGGGCCGGTCATGACCCGCGGTAGGTCGAGTAGGCGAACGGGCTGAGCAGCAGTGGCACGTGATAGTGCGCGGCGGGGTCGCTGACCCGGAACACCACCACGATCTCGGGGTAGAACGTCGCCGCGGCCAGGTAGGCCTCGGCGGCGAAGACGATCCGGTAGACACCCGCCGGGCTGCCGGCGGCCAGGTCGCTGACCCGGCCGTCGGCGTCGGTCACCCGGCGGATCAGCGGCCGCCACCCGCCGCCGTCCTGGCGGTCCAGGGTCAGTTCCAGGCCAGCGGCCGGCTGCCCGGTGCGGGCGTCCAGGACATGCGTCGAGATCGTCATGCCTCCCCCTTACCGGAAGGTCTTACC
This sequence comes from uncultured Actinomycetes bacterium, assembly GCA_963767385.1. Classification (GTDB taxonomy): domain Bacteria; phylum Actinomycetota; class Actinomycetes; order Streptosporangiales; family Streptosporangiaceae; genus RYN-230. The sequence continues at coordinate 52,136 of CAVYEA010000025.1, forward strand.
CAGCCGCAGCGCGACGATCCGCCGCAGCTCGTCCCGGACAACCTCCCGCTCGGCCGCCGGGTCATTTCCGAGCCGGCCGCGCAACGCGGCCAGCATGCCGGCCGCGGACCGCCCGGTCGCGCAGATCAGGAACACGTGCCCGAACCGCTCCTCGTACGCCAGGTTGGCGGCCCGCAGCCCGGCCTCGACGTCCGTGCTGGCGCTGGCCACCCCGGCCTGTTCCTGCCGCGACCACGCCGATTCCTGCTCGCCCCCGCCGGGGACCCCGCGCAGGCCGGTCCCCTATCCGGGGGTGGGCCGCCAGCGCCTCCTCGATGTCCGGCCAGCCGAGCCGGGCGATCGCCGCGTCGGAGGCGGCGGTCAGCGTCGCCAGCGTGCGGTAGGGACGGCCGGCGACGAGGCGCTCGCCCCACTGGGTGCTGGCGCACGACGGCCGCAGCAGCGCGGCGGCACGGTCCGCGGCGGCCTGATCCAGCACGGCCACGGGCACCAGGTCCGGGTCGGTCACCATGCCGACCCTAAGGGGGCGCCCTCCCCGCCCAGTCACCCCGGGCCCCTGTGCGAAGATCGGCCTCAGCGCGGTGCCCGTGACTCAGTGCGGTGATTTTGGGGTCCATTCGGCACCAAAATCACCGCGTTACCCGAAAGCACCGCGGAAGGGCAGGACGGGTGGGCGGAGTGACGGCGATCCGGGGCCGCCGGGTCGTTACCCCCGCTGGTGAGCGCCCCGCGACCGTGCTGATCCGGGACGGGCTGATCACCGCGGTGGCCGCCTACGGCGACGCCCCGGACGGCACGGTCACTGCCCCGGATGGCACGGTGACCGGCCTGGACGGCGCGGTGACTGCCCCGGATGGCACGGTGACCGGCCTGGACGGCGCGGTGACCATCCCGGATGACCACGTGCTGCTGCCGGGGCTGGTGGACAGCCACGTGCACGTCAATGAGCCGGGCCGCACCGAGTGGGAGGGGTTCGCCACCGCGACCGCCGCGGCCGCGGCGGGCGGGGTGACCACGATCGTGGACATGCCGCTGAACAGCATCCCGCCCACGGTCACCGTGGCCGCGCTGGAGCGCAAGCGGGCGGCCGCGGCGGGCCAGCTCGCCACCGACGTCGCGTTCTGGGGCGGCGCGGTCCCCGGGAACCTCGCCGACCTGCGCCCGCTGCACGAGGCCGGCGTGGCCGGGTTCAAGTGCTTCCTGCTGCCATCCGGGGTCGGGGAGTTCCCGCCGCTGGACGCGGCGGAGCTGGAGGCGGCGATGACGGAGATCGCCGGGTTCGGCGGACTGCTGATCGCGCACGCCGAGGACGCGGCGGTGATCGACGCGGCACCCGCCGCCCGGGGCCGCAGCTACGCCGGCTTCGCCGCCTCCCGCCCGCCGCAGGCGGAGGTGCGCGCGATCCAGGCCCTGCTGGCGGCGACCCGCCGCACCGGGTGCCGGGTGCACGTGGTGCACCTGTCCGCCGCGGCGGCGCTGCCGCTGATCCGGGCGGCCAAGGCGGACGGGCTGCCGGTCACCGCAGAGACCTGCCCGCACTACCTCACGCTGCGGGCCGAGGACGTGCCCGACGGGGGGACCGCGTTCAAGTGCTGCCCGCCGATCCGGGACGCGGCCAACCGCGACGCGCTGTGGGCCGCGCTGCTGGATGGCACGCTGGACTGCGTGGTGTCCGATCACTCGCCCGCCACGCCGGACCTCAAGTGCCTGGAGCAGGGGGACTTCGGCGCGGCCTGGGGCGGCATCGCCTCGGTGCAGCTGGGGCTGCCGGTGATGTGGACGGAAGCCTCCCGGCGGGGCATCGGCGTGGACTCGCTGGCCGCCTGGATGGCCTCGGCCCCGGCCCGGCTGGCCGGGCTGGCCGGCCGCGGCGCCATCGCCGCCGGCCACCGCGCCGACTTCTGCGTCCTCGACCCGGACGCGGAGTTCACCGTGGACCCGGCCAGGCTGCGGCAGCGGCACCCAGTCACCCCGTACGCGGGCCGGACCCTGCGGGGCGTCGTCACCCAGGCCTGGCTGGCCGGAGAGCCCATCACGGACGGGCGCCGCGCCGGGCAGCTCACCACCCGGGCCGTGCTGCCCGCGCCGCCGGGCCCGCCCGCTCCCGGAGCCCGGCCCGGGCAGCAGCCCGCTCCCGGGACCCGCGGCCGTGACTGACCGCGACGCGGCCGGAGCCGCCCCGCCGTGGCCCGACGTGGCCAGCCGGGCGCTGGGCGGGTCGGTGCGGTTCGCCAACGACGACTTCTTCGCCGACGCCCGGCAGCTGATCGACCCCCGGCCGCCGGCCCACGACCCCGAGGCCTTCGGCGCCCGAGGGAAGGTCTACGACGGCTGGGAGACCCGGCGGCGCCGCGGCCCCGGGGATGATTTCGCCATCGTCGCCCTGGCCGCCCCCGCGGTCGTCCGCGGGGTGCACATCGACACGGCGCATTTCCGCGGCAATTACCCCCCGGCCGCCTCGGTCGAGGGGGCCACGCTCCTCGGTCACCCCGCGCTGGAGGAGGTGCTGGCGGCCGACTGGGCCCCGCTCACCGGCCTGGCCCCGCTGGCCGGCGACACCGTCAACCTGGTCCCCGTCTCCGCCCCGGACCGGCTGGTGACGCACGTGAAGCTGAGGATCTACCCCGATGGGGGCGTTGGGCGGCTGAGGATTTTCGGGGAGATCGTGCCGGATCCCCGGTGGCTGGGCGGCCGGGTGGACCTGGCGGCGCTGCGCCACGGCGGCCTGGTCACCGCGTGCAGCGACATGTTCTACTCCGCCCCGGCGAACGTGCTGGCGCCGGGACGAGCGCAGCGCATGTCGGACGGGTGGGAGACGGCGCGCCGCCGGGACGCGGGGAACGACTGGCTGGTGGTCCGGCTGGCCGCGCCCGGGCGTGCTGCAGCACGCGGTGCTGGACACCTCGTGGTTCCTCGGGAACGCCCCGGGCACCGCGCGGCTGTCCGACGCGGAGACCGGGGCGGAACTGCTGCCGCGGACCCCGCTGCGGCCCGACACCGAGCACCGGTTCCGGCTGCGGGCCGCCGGGCCGGTGCGGCTGGCCCGGCTGGACATCTACCCGGACGGGGGCCTGGCCCGGCTGCGGCTGGCCGGCGAGGTGGCCCCGGCCAGCCGGGACGAGGTCGCCGCGCGCTGGCTCAGCCTGCTGCCGGCCGCGGTGGCCGCCGCGGTCAGCCGGTCCGAGTTCTTCACCTGACGCCCGGGGCGGACGGCGGCCGGAACGCGGCGAACGGGTTCGTCACCACCAGGCGCTGCGCGGCGAACCGGTACAGGGTGGCCGGGCGGCCGCCGAGCGGGGTGGGCCGGGCCGCCTCGGGGGTGGCCTCGATGACGCCGCGCCGGGTCAGGATCCGCTGCAGGTTGGTCGCGGACACCGGGTGCCCCAGGGTGGCCGCATAGAGGTCGCGCAGCGCGGCGATGGTGAACGACTCCGGCGCCAGCGCGAATCCGATGTTGGTGTAGGACAGCTTGGCCCGCAGCCGCTCCCGGGCGGAGCCGACGATCGAGCCGTGGTCGAACGCGGTCGGCGGGAGGGCGTCCACCGGGTGCCAGGCCGTATCCGCCGGGACCCGCGGTTCCAGCCCCGCCCGCACGACCGCCAGGTAGGCGGTGGCCAGGACGCGCCCCCGCGGGTCCCGGCCCGGGTCGCTGCGGGTCTCCAGCTGCTCCAGGTGGGCGATGTCGGTCAGGTCCACCTTGGCGGCCAGGTGCCGCCCGGCCGAGGTGCCCAGCCGCTCGTCCGGGCCGAGCGGCCCGCCCGGCAGCGCCCAGTGCCGCTCGAACGGCGGCGCGCCGCGCTGCCAGAGCAGCGCGTGCAGCCGCCCTTCGCGGACGCCGAGCACGGCGGCGAGCACCTCGTGGCGGAACTCGTCCGGGCGGCGGGCCGGGCTGGCGCCAGGGCCAGATCCGGCTAGCCCAGCAGGGTGGGGGTTATCGACGGGCACGGCGGCATGATACCGTGCTGGCATCAGGTTTTCGACTAATGATTGAAAACCTCTGAACAGCCCGAACGGCCCTCACGTGCGGCATGGGACAGGAGAAGCCGATGACCAGCGGGGCGGAGGCCGGACCAGGCCGGCCAGGAATGGGCGGATGAGGTCAGGCGGCTGGCGGCCGAGCGGGACGCGGTGATCCTCGCGCACAACTACCAGCGGCCGGAGATCCAGGACGTCGCCGACCACGTGGGTGACTCGCTCGCGCTGTCCCGGATCGCCGCGGCCAGCGGCGCGTCCGTGATCGTGTTCGCCGGGGTGTACTTCATGGCCGAGACGGCCAAGATCCTGGCCCCGGAGCGGACCGTGCTGATCCCGGATCCGGCGGCGGGCTGCTCGCTGGCCGACGGCATCACCGCGGAGCAGGTGCGGGCCTGGAAGGCGGAGTACCCCGGTGCCGCGGTGGTCGCGTACGTCAACACCAGTGCCGAGGTCAAGGCGGAGTCCGACGTGTGCTGCACCTCGGCCAACGCGGCGGAGATCGTGTCGGCCATCCCGGGGGACCGGGAGGTGCTGTTCCTCCCCGACCAGTTCCTGGGTGCCCACGTCCGGCGGGTGACCGGCCGCCGCAACCTGCACGTCTGGCTCGGCGAGTGCCACGTGCACGCCGGGCATCAGCCCGGATGAACTGCGCCGTAAGGCGGCCGGGCAGCCCGGCGCCGAGCTGTTCATCCACCCGGAGTGCGGCTGCGCGACGGCCGCGCTGTGGCAGGCCGGGGCCGGTGACCTGCCCGCCGGGCGCACCCGGGTGCTGTCCACCGGGGGCATGCTGGCCGCCGCCCGGGAGACCTCGGCCACCGCCGTGCTGGTGGCCACCGAGACCGGCATGCTGCACCAGCTGCAGCGGGCCAACCCCGCGGTCCGCTGGGAGCCGGTCAATCCCGCGGCGGTCTGCCGGTACATGAAGATGACCACCCCGGCGGCGCTGCTGCGCTGCCTGCGGGACGGGGTGACCGAGGTGCGGGTGCCGCCGGAGGTGGCGGCCCGGGCCCGCCGCGCGGTGCAGGCCATGGTGGCGGCCGGGGGCGCGGCGGGCGCGGCGTGAGCGGGCTGCGGGTGTTCGGCCTGCCGCGGCCCGAACCGCGCTGGGAACGGTCCGCCGACGTGGTCGTGGTCGGCTCCGGGGCCGCCGGGATCAGCGCCGCCCTGGCGGCGGCCCGGCACGGCCGGCGGGTCCTGCTCATCACCAAGGACGGGCTGGGCGCGGGCGCGACCCCGCTGGCCCAGGGCGGGCTGGCCGCCGCCGTCGGCCCGGGTGACAGCGTGGCCAGCCACCACCAGGACACGGTCGCGGCCGGGGCCGGGCTGTGCGAGCCGGCGGCCGTGGCGGACCTGGCCCGGGCGGCGCCGCGGGAGATCACCCGGCTGGCGGCGCTGGGTGCCCGGCTGGAGCGCGATCCGCTGCACCGGGAGGGCGGGCACAGCCGGAGCCGGATCGTGCACGCGGGCGGCGACGCGGCCGGCGCCGAGGTGCACCGGGTGCTGCGCGCCGCCCTCGCCGGGAGCCAGGTGGAGATCCTCGGCCGGTGCGTCGCGCTGGACCTGGTCACCGATCCGGGCGGCCGGGTCACCGGCCTGCTGGCCGGCCTGGCCGGTGACGACGCGGATGGTGAGGACGGAGATGGTGCGTGCGGCCAGGCCCGGGGGAGCTGTTCCCGGGCGTGATCGCGGCCCGGGCCGTGGTCCTGGCCAGCGGGGGGTTCGGCCAGGCGTTCGCCACCACCACCAACCCGGCCGGGCTGACCGGCGATGGGCTGGCGCTGGCCGCCCGGGCCGGCGCGGACCTGCGGGACCTGGAGTTCGTGCAGTTCCACCCGACGGTGCTGTGGCAGCCCGGCGCGCGCGGCGCCTGCCCGCTCATCACCGAGGCGCTGCGCGGCGCGGGCGCCGTGCTGGCCGACGCGGCCGGCCGGCCGGTCATGGCCGGGCAGCACCCGCTCGGCGACCTCGCGCCACGGGACGTGGTGTCGGCGGTCATGGCCCGGCGGATGAGCCAGGGGGACCGCCCGGCCCGCCATCTGTGGCTGGATGCCACCCGGCTGGGCCGCGCCGTCCTGGAGCGGGACTTCCCGACGGTGACCGCCGCCTGCCGGGCCCGCGGCATCGACCCGGTGACCGAGCCGATCCCGGTCGCGCCGGGCGCGCATTATGCCTGCGGCGGCATCCTGGCCGGGCTGGACGGCCGGACCCGGGTACCCGGCCTGTACGCGGTGGGCGAGGCCGCCTCGACCGGGGTCCACGGGGCCAACCGGCTGGCGTCGAACTCGCTGACCGAGGCGCTGATCTCCGGCCGCCGCGCCGGTGACCTGCTCGGCCGGGAACTGCCCGGGCCGGGCCTGGGCGGTCCAGGCCTGGCCGGGCCGGGCCTGGGTGGTCCGGGCCTGGGTGGTCCGGGCCTGGCGGGCCAGGAGCGGCCGCAGGCCGGCCCGGGGCCGGCCCGGCCGGGCGCACGGCCCTGGCCGCCGCCATGTCCCGGCACGCCGGGGTGCTCCGCGACCGTGACGGCCTCCGCCTCCTGTTCCGGGCGCTGCAGCAGGCCCCGGCCGGTGACGGCCGCCTCGACCTGGCCGTGGTCGAGGCCACCAGCCTGCATACCGTGTCGGCGCTGGTGACGACGGCGGCGCTGGCCCGGGAGGAGAGCCGCGGCTGCCACCGCTGGCGGGATATCCCGGCGGCGGCCCGCGGCCCGGCCCGGCACAGCGTGCTGCGGTGGCCGGCGGGGAGGTCCGGGTGGCGGCCGGGGAGCCCGGCCTGAGGGTGAGCGCGTGACGATGGACACGGCGGTGGCGGCCGCACTGCGGGAGGCGGGCCTGGACCCCGCGGGTACCGGGCGGGTGGTGCGGGAGGCGCTGGCTGAGGACCTGGCCTGGGGGCCGGACGTGACCACGGCGGCCACCACGCCTCCGGGGCCGTGGCGGATGCCGCCGTCGTCTCCCGGCAGCCGGGCGTGCTGGCCGGCCTGCCGGTCGCCCTGGCCGTGCTCGACGCGGCTGGCCTGCCGCCTGGCGCGGCGCAGCCGCTGTGCGCCGACGGGGACCGGGTCCGGCCCGGCACGGCGGTGCTGCGGATCCAGGGCCCGCTCCGCGAGCTGCTGGGGGCCGAGCGCACCCTGCTGAACTTCGTCACCCACCTGTCCGGCATCGCCACCCTCACCCGGGCCTGGGCGGATCAGCTGGCCGGACACGGGGGCCCGGCTGCGCGACACCCGGAAGACCACGCCCGGCCTGCGGCAGCTGGAGAAGTACGCGGTCCGCTGCGGTGGGGGCAGCAATCACCGGATGGGACTGGGTGACGCGGCCCTGGTGAAGGACAACCATGTGGTGGCGGCGGGCGGCCTCGGCGCGGCGGTCCGCGCGGTCCGCGCCGCCGCCCCCGGGCTGCCGCTGGAGGTGGAGTGCGACACCCTGGCGCAGGTCGGTGAGGCGCTGGCCGCGGGCGCCGGGCTGATCCTGTGCGACAACATGAGCCTGCCGGAGCTCCGCGGCGCGGTGGCGCTGGCCCGGGAGCACCCCGGGGTCAAGCTGGAGGCCAGCGGGGGGCTCCGGCTGGAATCCGCGCGGGCCGTCGCCGGGACGGGCGTGGACTTCCTCGCCGTCGGCGCGCTGACCCACTCCGCCCCGGCCCTGGATCTGGGGCTGGACCTGGCGGCGCGCTGAGCCACCGCCGCGCCCGGCGCCGGGCTGGGGCGGGGCCGGCGCCGCGCCGGGCTGGGGCGGGGCGGCGCCGCCGGGGCTGGGGTGCGGCCTGGACCGGCGCTCGGCCAGTCCGGACCGGGCGGCCCGGTGAGCAGCCGGCGGGTGCGCTGTCCACCATGATTCCGCGTGTTCCGTGGCGTTCTGGTGACTAGCGCCATGGCTGACCCCTCCGGCGAGCCTGCGCTATCCACCCGGACGGCCAGGCCCTCCGGCCGGGATCGACGTGAGCAAGCCGCATCCGGCGCGCATCTACGACTACTTCCTCGGCGGCAAGGACAATTTCGCCGCCGACCGGGAGACCGCCGCCCGGGTGCTCGGGAGCTGGGGCGCCGTCCGGACCGCGGTGCGGGAGAACCGCGCCTTCCTCGGCCGGGCCATCCGCTACCTGGCCGCCGAGGCGGGCGTGCGGCAGTTCCTGGACATCGGCACCGGCCTGCCCAGCTCCAGCAACGTGCATGAGGTCGCCCAGGCCATCGCGCCGGAGTCGCGGGTGGTCTACGTGGACAACGACCCGATCGTGCTCGCGCACGCGCGGGCCTTGCTCACCAGCGACCCGCGGGGCACCTGCGCGTACATCGACGCCGACCTGCTCGACCCGGACAAGATCCTGCACCACCCGGCCACCCGGGCCACGCTCGACTTCAGCCAGCCCATCGCCCTGATCCTCGTCGCGGTGCTGCATTTCGTCCCGGACGAGGATGAGCCCCGGGGGGTCGTGTCGGCGCTGACCGACGCGCTGCCCCCGGGCAGTTACGTGGCCGCGTCGCATGCCACCGCCGAGCACTTCCCGGAAGGCATGGCCGGGGCGGGTCAGGCCTACAGCGACCGCGGCCTGCGCGGGGCGCTGCGCGGCCAGGAGGAGTTCGCCGAGCTGGCATTCAGCGGGCTCGAGATGGTCGATCCGGGGGTGGTGCTGGTCTCGGAGTGGCGGCCGGAGGAGGGAGCGCTGCGGCCGGTGCCGTCGGAGGTCAACACCTACGGCGGCGTGGCCAGGAAGCGCTAGGCGGGATCACCGGCCCGGGGCAGGCAGCCCGGGGCGCGCTAGGCGGGATCACCGGCCCGGGGCAGGCAGCCCGGGGCGGGCTAAGCGGGGGTCTCCGCCCGCATCGGGGCGGCCAGGGCGGCGTCCAGGCTGGCCGCGAGGCCGTCGGCATCCAGCAGCGGCTCCGCCCCCGCCGACCGGGCGGCCAGCCACAACGATCCCCCGACCGGGGGCAGCCGCGGGGTGGAGAAATCCCGGCCCCCGGTGACGTGCTGCAGGTGATCGCGGAGGGGGCCGGTGAAGACCTTCCCGGCCTGGAACGTGCCGCCGATCAGCGTCACCTCGGCGGGCCCCTCGAAGCGGAGCTCGGCGTAGGTCACCTCGATCTGCCGGGCCAGGTCCGCCGCCGCCTGGCGGAAGATGGCCACGGCCAGTTCGTCCCCGTCCTGCGCGGCCTCCGCGACCTGCTGCGCGAACGCGGCGACGCGGGCTTTATCGAAAGGCCGGTAAACGACGGGCATGATGTCCTCGACATCGCCCAGCTGATAAAAGTCGAGAAGCCGCGGTATGACCGCCGACCACTCGCCCCGGCCATCCCGCCAGGCAGCCGCCGCCCGGATGGCGGAGAGTGCGACCAGGTAACCCGATCCCTCGTCACCGATGATATGTCCCCAGCCGCCGCATCGCCATGCCTCACCGCGCGCATTCACCCCGAAGGTATTGCTCCCGGTTCCGGAGATCGCGGCAATTCCCGGTGCCGCCAGCGCGCCAGAAGCCCAGGCTGCGACGACATCGTTCACCGCGATCGCCAGGGGCTCCGCCAGGCTGTCAATACCAGACAGCAATCGCTTTTGCTCAGCGTCGGTATTGACGCCCGCCACGGCGAGCACGGCCGCGGCTACCGGGCCTTCCCCGCCGCTCTTCTCCCATTCTCCGAAATGGTGACCATGGCCGCCCATAGCCGTTCTTATGGCGGTGTCAATGGATGCCGCGGCGACCGCCAGTCCGATTGCCTCCGGGTTGCTCGGCCCGGTCTCGGCCACTACCGTCCGCCCGCTGCCGAGGTCAAACGTGGCCGCTATTGTCTTCGTCCCGCCGCCGTCCACGCCGATAAGGATTCCGGTCCGCGACTGCGCGCGGGCCCGGCCGGAGACCCGGGCAGCAATTCCGCGGCAGCGCCGTGAGGCTGCCTTTGCGTTGTTGCCCGCTATCAATTGATGTACCATGCATCGGGTACCACCGGCCAATCTAGCAGCTATGTGCCATGAGCGGATCGCGTTGCCAGACTACCTTGCTGTCGGTAACCCGACACTGGACGTCCAGTCGGACGGCTCTGCAGTGCTGGGCGGCACGGCAGTCTACTCGGCATTGCAGGCGGCCCGGCTGGCTTGTCGGCGGTAGCCATCGGAAGGGCCAACCCGGACGTCCTGCAGCCCTACTGGCAGCCCTACGCTAATCAGGTGGACCTGCGTCTCCAGCCCTCCGGCCCGACGACGACGTTCTGTAATGTTTCCGATGCGGATGCGCGGCAACAATCGGTCCCGGGAATGGGCCGGGAAAATTGATATGGAAAGCCTCCCGGACAGCGATATCCTGCACATCGCCCCGGTGGCCGGGGAGATCTCGATCGACCGGCTCTCCGGTGAATACCGCTCCGGCTGGTCTGCCTGACCCCGCAGGGGCTGGTCCGCCGCTGGTCGGGCGCGGGCGGGCATGTCGGCCTGGTGCCCCGGCGTTTCCCCGGTGCCCTGGCGGCCCTGGTGGACATCGCGGTGGTGTCGGAGGACGAGGCCCCCTACGTGAGCGGGCTGCTGCAGGACGTGGCCCGGCACGAGGTCGTCGGTGGTCACCCGCGGGCAGCGCGGGTGTGAGGTACTCACCGGGGATGGCTGGTCGGAGTACCCGGCCGAGCCGGTCCACCCGGTGGCCGACGCGACCGGCGCAGGAGACTGCTTCGCGGCGGCCCTGGCCGTCGAGGTCTTCCTGGGGCGGCCACTGCCCGAGGCGGTCCGGCTGGCGACGATCGCCGCGGCCCTGTGCGTGCGCGGCCTCGGCCCGGCGGCCATCGGCACCCGCCAGGAGATCATGGCCGCGTTCCGCAGCCGCCCCAGCCGGTCAGCCACCTGACGGGGTGGCGGGCTGGCTCGGCGCGCCGGGGGCGCTGGGCGCGCCCGGCTCGTTGGCGATGGTGATGTCGCCGGAGTTGTTGGTCACCGTGATCACGTGAGCCGCGGATGGCGACTGCGGCACCGAGACGGTGCGGTTCCCGAACGTGGTCTGCGCGTGCACCCGGTAGGCGGTGGGGCCCGGCGGCAGTTCCAGGGTGACGTTGCCGAAGGCGTCGGTGACCTTGACACTGTCCGGGACCTGGCTGAACGACAGGACCACGTCACCGGAGTTGTCGCTGGCCGTCACGTCGGCCGCGGCCAGCCCGGTGACGCTGACGTTCCCGAAGCTGTCCCGGATCTGGGTGTCCCCGGTGACGCCGGAGGCCTGGATGTCGCCGGAGTCGTTCACCAGCAGGATGCGGCCCGCCAGGTTCCGGGCGGTCATGTTGCCGAAACTGTCGTTGAGCCGGATGGTTCCGGTCAGTGCGGAGACGGCCAGGTCGCCGGAGTTGTCTGAGAGGTCGACCCGGCCGTGCAGGTTCCCGGCCCGCAGGGTGCCGAAGGAGTCGCTGACGGATACGGGGAGCCCGGCCGGGGCGCCGATGGTGAACTGGATCGAGCAGATCCCGATGCCCACCCGGCAGCGCGGGTCGAGTTGCAGGCCCCCGGCTGACGTCCGGTAGCTCAGCCGCGGCCGGTGGAACGTGCCGGTGAGCCTGCCCGCCACCACAATCCGGCGACCGGTGACCGGGTGCAGGCTGACATCGCCGTTGCTGTCGCTCACCCGGACCTGGCCCGAGGTCACCGGGACGCTGAACCGCACCGAGTAGGTGACCTGCTCCCGGAACGCCAGGAACCTGACGCTGGCGTGGCCCCAGCCCCAGACGGCCAGGAGGATGACCGCCAGCACGATCGGGACGCCGACGGCGAGCACCCACCGGCGGGCCGGGGTCAGGGGCAGCGGTGCGGCCATGATCATCCCACTCCCAGGTAACGCAGCACGGCCAGGACCCGGCGGTGGTCACCATCCGCCTGCGGCAGGCTGAGCTTGGTGAAGATGCTGTTGATGTGCTTGGCCACGGCGCCCTCGCTGACCACCAGGGCGGCCGCGATGGCCGCGTTGGACCGGCCCTCGGCCATCAGCGCGAGCACCTCGCGCTCCCGCGCGGTCAGGGCGGCCAGCGGGTGCCGGCTGCGGGCCAGCAACTGGGCCACCACCTCCGGGTCCAGCACGCTCCCACCCGCCGCCACCCGGTCCAGCGCGCCGAGGAACTCGGCCACGTCCGCGACCCGGTCCTTGAGCAGGTAGCCGACGCCGTGCGTGCGGCCGGACAGCAGTTCGGCGGCGTACCGCTCCTCGACGTACTGGGACAGCACCAGGACTCCCACCCCGGGCCAGCGGCTGCGCACCACCAGCGCGGCGCGCAGCCCCTCGTCGGTGAAGGTCGGCGGCATCCGCACGTCCACCACCACGGCATCCGGCTCGTAAGTGCCCACGGCCCGCAGGAACTCCTCCGCCTCCCCGGCCGCCGCCACCACCTCGTGCCCGGCCTCGGCCAGCAGCCGGGACAGCCCCTCGCGCAGCAGCACCGAGTCCTCGGCGATCACGACTCGCATGGCAACTCCGCCTCGATCACCGTCGGCCCGCCCGCCGGGCTGTGCACCGACAGCCGGCCGTCCACCCCGGCGATGCGGTCGGCCAGGCCGGCCAGCCCCTGCCCGGCCGGGTCGGCCCCGCCGGCCCGTCGTCGCGGATCAGCACCCGCAGCACATCACCGTGCCGGGTGACCGAGACCTCGGCCCGGGTCGCCCGGGCGTGCTTGGCCACGTTGGTGAGCGCCTCAGCCACGACGAAGTACGCGATGGCCTCGACCGCCATCGGCGGTCTCGGCTGGGCGTCGGCGCGCACGGTGACCGGCACCGGGCAGAGCGCGGCCAGGCCGGAGATGGCGGCGTCCAGGCCGCGGTCGGCTAGCACCGGCGGGTGCACGCCGCGGACCAGGCTGCGCAGCTCGGCCAGGGCCTCCTTGGCCTCGGCGTGGGCCTGGTCGATGATCGCCCGGGCGCCCTCCGGGTCTTCCGCGAACCGGGCCCGGGCCCGTCCCAGGTTCATGGCCAGGGACACCAGCCGCTGCTGCGCGCCGTCATGCAGGTCACGTTCGATCCGGCGGCGTTCGGTCTCGGCGGCATCGACCACCCGGGCCCGGCTGCGCTCCAGCTCGCCGATCCGTTCTGTCATGTCCGCGCTGCCCCCCGGGCCGATCAGGTACCGGGCCACGGCCGTGTCGCCAGCCGCCAGGGCCTGGGTCAGGCGCGGCGCGGTGAGCAGCACGGCCACTCCGGCCACCACCGCCGCGGCCTCCCAGAGCAGGACCCCGGGCCGCCCCACGACCCCGCCGTCCTGCCATTGGATCTGCAGGATCAGCCAGCTCAGGAGCGGCATCCCGAGCAGCGCCACGCCGAGGGACCACACGATGGCGGCCACCGGCCTGCACCAGGCTGAGCGGCAGCCGGATCACCGCGTAACCGAACTGGCGTCGGGTCGCGGGCGCGGCCAGCAGGCGGGCGGCCCGCCCCCACCGGCTGGCGCCCGGGCTCAGGCCGGGCGGCGGGGCAGGCAGGTACACGCCGAGCGTGAGCGCGAACCTGGTCCGCTCCGCCCGGCCGAACTGCAGGCACAGCCACAGCATGGCCAGCAGGATGGGCAGGCCGGCCAGGAAGAGCCACAGGGTGGCGATCCCGGCCGCGGTCAGCGCCAGCACGACGGCAAAGGCGAGCGCGCCGGTGACCGCTCCCGACATCAGGTGGATGAGGGCCAGCCAGGTCTGCGCCGATACGACCGGGCGGACCAGGCGCGCCGCCCAGTGCGCTGCCCAGCGTGGGGCACGTCCGGCGGCCGGGGCAGCCGCTGCGGGCGTGATACCGGCGCCACCTCCGGCCATCAGCACCTCCGGTGCCTTCCCCGTGCCCCCGGCCGGGGCACCTCCTGCTGCTGACCGTAGGGGAAGGGCGGGCCTGCGCCCATCCCGCAGGGTCCCGCACCGGCACGGAACCTAGCACCACCCGTAACCGGACGCCAGCAGGATGTCGCCGGGGCACCCCCGCCCGCGATGCTGCGGGTCATGGATGCTCTGGTGCGAGTGAGTGAGGTAAGCAAACGCTACGACGACGACGGGCAGCCCGCGCTGGACGGCGTCAGCCTGGACGTTGCCCTGGGGGAGGCGGTCGCGGTGATGGGCCCCTCGGGCAGCGGCAAGTCCACCCTGCTGAACCTGATGGCCGGGCTGGACCGGCCGACCAGCGGCACGGTCACCGTCGCCGGGCAGCGGATCGACCAGCTCAGTGAGACCGGTTCGGCCCGGTTCCGGCGCGAGCAGGTCGGGATGATCTTCCAGTTCTTCAACCTGCTGGACGACCTGACCGTGCTGGACAACGTGCTGCTGCCGGCCCAGCTGGCCGGGACGTCCCGCCGGCAGGCCCGGGCCCGGGCCGGTGAGCTGCTCGACACCCTGCGGATCGGGCCGCACCGGGACGCCTACCCAGCGCGGCTGTCGGGCGGGGAGCGGCAGCGGGTGGCGATCGCCCGGGCCCTGGTCGACGAGCCGCTGCTGCTGCTGGCCGACGAGCCGACCGGCGCGCTGGACACCGGGTCCGGCGAGGAGACAGGTGAGCTGCTGCGTGACCTCAATGCTGCCCGGGCAGACCCTGGTGCTGGTGACGCACAACCCGGAACTCGCGGCCCGGTACACCGCCCGCACGGTGGCCATCGTGGACGGCCGGATCGCGGGCGGCTGGGCCACGGCGGACGTGGACGGCCGGGCCGCCGCGGGGGCGGACGGGTGGGCCGGTGCGGACGGGCCGGCGGGCACGGGCGCCGGGGCGAGCGCCCAGCGCGGCCGCGGCGCCCCGGCGCAGGTGCGGCCGTGAGCGCGGGACCGGTCCGCCGGGCGGTGCGCGGCGCGGTCGCCCGGCGCCGGGTGCAGACGATCGTGGTCGGCCTGGTGCTGCTGGTGTCCACGGCCGCGTCCGTGCTGGCCGCCGCCCTGGTGGTGGACTCCAGTTCCCCCTTTGATCACGCGTTCGCGGCGCAGCGCGGCGCCCACCTGACGGCGACCGTCGACACCGCACGGGTCAGCCCGGCTCAGCTGGCCGCCACCGCTCACCTTCCCGGGGTGGCGGCCGCCGCCGGGCCGTTCCCGGAGGCGATCATCCTGCCCGGGCTGGCCGGCGTGCCCGCCTCGGACGGCAAGCTGCCGCCGATGACGCTGGCCGGCCGCCGGTCACCGGGCGGCCCGGTGGACGACGTCACGCTGAGCGCCGGCCACTGGGCGCAGCGGCCCGGCCAGCTCGTGCTGGCCAGCAACCCGGCCAGCAGCGAGCAGATCGGGCTGCCGCTGGGCGCGAAGCTCATCGTGACCAGCGCCCCGGGCCGGCCCACGCTCACCGTGGTCGGCCTGGCCAGCTCGGTCACCAACTCGGCGGACGGCTGGGTGGTGCCCGCCCAGGTCGCCGGGCTGCGGGCTACGGGGGGACCGGCCAGCGAGCAGATGCTGTACCGGCTGCACAGCGCGGGCTCGGCCGCGGCCGTCGCGGCCGGCGCCACCGCGGTGCGCGCGGCTCTGCCCGCCCGGGCGGTCACCGGCACCGCGACCTATCTCGCGGCGCAGCTCCAGGAAACGTCGCGGATCGGGCCGTTCGTACCATTCCTGGTCGCCTTCGGCTGCGTCGGCCTGGCCATGTCCCTGCTGATCGTGGGCAACGTGGTCAGCGGCGCCGTGGTGGCCGGGTACCGGCGGATCGGCATCCTCAAGAGCATCGGGTTCACGCCCGGCCAGGTGATGGCGGCCTATACCGGCCAGATGGCGGTGCCTGCCGTGGCCGGCTGCCTGGGCGGGCTGGTGCTGGGCAACGTGCTGGCTTCGGCGCTGCTGCGGCGCACCGCGAACGCCTACGGGGTCGGCGCGCTAGGTGTGCCGGGCTGGGTGGATGCCGCGGTGCCGGGAGTGATGCTCGGCCTGGTCGCGGTGGCCGCCGTGGTGCCGGCCGCCCGGGCTGCCCGGCTGAGCGCGGTCCAGGCCATCGCGGCCGGCCGCGCCCCGCGGACCGGCCGGGGCTACGCGGCGCACCGGCTGCTGGGGCGGCTGCCGCTGCCCCGGCCGGTCACCGTCGGCCTGGCCGCCCCGTTCGCCCGCCCGGCGCGCACTGTGGTGACCCTGATGGCGGTCTTCCTCGGCGCCACGGTGGTGATCTTCGCGGTTGGCCTCAGCGCCTCGCTGAACCGGGTGGTGGGCGGCCTGTCCCGGGCCTCGGCGCAGCCGGTCCAGGTCGCGCTCGGCTCGGCCAGCGCCTTTCAGTTCGATGCCGCGCAGCAGCGGGCCGTCGAGGCGGCGCTGCGCGCCGAGCCGGGCACCCTGCGCTACGCAGCCGAGACGGATCAGCAGTTCACCGTGGCCGGGCTCACCGGGCAGCACCCGCTGACCGCGTTCCAGGGGAACTCCGCCTGGACCGGCTACCCGCTGGTCAAGGGGCGCTGGTACACCGGCCCGGGGCAGGCCGACGTGTCCTCGGGCTTCCTCGCCCTCACCGGTAAGGCGGTCGGGGACCGGGTCACCATCGTCCTCGGCGCCACGCCGATCCCGGTCCGGATCGTGGGGGAGATCTTCGACGCCCAGGGCCACGGGATCTCGCTGGTCACCGGCTGGCGGACGATCGCCCCGGCGGCCCCGCCCTGGCCGCGCCGGACCAGTACGACGTCGGCCTGCGCCCGGGCACCTCCCCGTCGGCGTACGCGCAGGCGCTCGGCCACCGGTTCGGCCCCCGCTACCTGGTCATGCTGAACCTGCGGAACTCGGCCATCGTGACGCTGATGCTCGGCCTGATCGGCACGCTCACCGTGCTGCTGGCCGCGGTGGCCGGCCTCGGGGTACTGAACACGGTCGTGCTGCACACCCGGGAACGGGCTCACGACCTGGGGGTGTTCAAGGCCGTCGGGATGACGCCACGGCAGACGGTCGCCATGGTGGTGTGCTGGGTGGGCGGCACCGGCCTGGTGGCCGGGCTGCTCGCCGTCCCGGCCGGGATGGCGCTGCACCGGCTGGTGCTCCCGGTGATGGCGGCCGCCGCGAACCTGGCGCTGCCCGCCAGTTACATGGATGTCTACCGGGGCGGGGAGCTGGCGGCCCTGGCCGCGGCGGGCGCCGTGATCGCGATCGCCGGCGCGCTGCTGCCCGCGGGGTGGGCCGCCCGGGCCCGGACCGCCGTGGCGCTGCACGCGGAGTGAGGTGCCGGTGACCGGCGGCCGCCCCCATCCGGTCACGGGGGCGGTGGCGGCCGCCGGCACGGTGCCTGGTGCTCGGTGCCTGGTGCTCGGTGCCCGGTGGGCGGGCGCCGGGCGGGCCGGGTGCCGGCCGCGGCCGGCGGGCGTGCGGTAGGGTGCGCCGATGCCCAGTTCTCCCGGTCAGATCCTGCTCGGCCTGCTGGCGGGCTACCATCCGGCCGGGCCGGCCGAGGCCGCCGAGGTGGCGCGGGCCCGCGCGCTGGCCGGGGCCTCCGATGACCCGTGGCTGCGCTCGATGCCGCTGCACGTCACCTCGTCGGCGCTGATCGTCCACCCGCCGACCCGCCGGGTACTGCTCCGCTGGCACCGCCGCCAGCGGTCCTGGCTGCAGGTGGGCGGGCACGGTGACCCGGGCGAGAGTGATCCGCTGGGCATCGCGATGCGTGAGGCGGCCGAGGAGACCGGGCTGCCGGACCTGGCTCCCTGGCCGGACGATCAACTGCGGCACCTGGTCATCGTGGCTGTGCCGCCGGGCGGCGGCGAACCCGCGCACGAACACGCCGACCTGCGCTTCCTGCTCGCGACGGCGGTGCCGGACGCGGCGGTGCCGGAGCGGCCGGACGCCCCGCTGCGCTGGCTGTCGTTCGCCGAGGCCGCCGCGGCCACCGCTGAGCCGGATCTGCGGGAGACCCTGGCCCGGGCCGAGCGGCTCCTGGCCAACCCCCGCTGACCTGCACACATAGTTCTTCTGAGCTATTTGTCCGGTTTAGGCAATATCACGGCCTATGTGCGGCAATACTACCCGCTGGGAATTATCCGGCCTGGCGAGAGGCACAAGCAGCCGCGTAGCTGGGCGCCGCTCCGGCGTGAGGCAGGTTCTTGAAGGCAGCACCGAGTAAGGCACGCAAGATCAGGAAGTCGGGGCGGCACGCGGCGCCCAGCCAGATGGAGAAGGCCGCCCAGCGGGCGGGCCGGGCCGCCCCCGCGGTGGCCGTGGTGGGTGCCCTCACCGCCACCGGCGGCGCATCGGCGCTAGCGGCCGCCGCCCCGGCCTCGGCCGCCACGCAGGCGGCCGCCACGGTCCGCGGGCAGGCCGGCCAGGTGCACAAGGCCCGGCTCGACGCGGCCGCGCGGGCCCACCAGCGCCGCGCGGGCCGGCACGCCCGCCAGGCCGCGCGGAGCTACACCGTGCACACCGGGGACACGCTGTCCGGGATCGCCCAGCGCTTCTATGGGCACGCCAGCGACTGGCCGTACCTCTACCACGTCAACGACGCGAAGGTCAGCGACCCGAACCTGATCTACACCGGCCAGGTGCTGCGGGTGCCCGGCAACCCGCCGGCTTCCGTTCTCAACGGCACCTACCAGCCGCGGCACGCCAGCCCGTCCAGCGGCACCGCCACGACGGCCACGCGGTCCGCCAGTGACCAGGCGGCCCCGGGCACCAGCCAGCGGCCGCGGTCCGCCCCGTCGCGAGGGTCGCAGGCATCCGGATCGGCCTCGCAGGCGACGGTGACGTCGAGCAGCGGGCATGCCTGCACCGGATCGGGCGGCGCGCTGCGGCCGGAGAACTACGGAGCGATCGTCACCTTCCTGACCGCGCACGGCTACAGCGGGAACGCCGCCGCGGGCATCGCCGGGAACATCTACCAGGAGTCCGGCGGCAACCCGGAGTCGGTCGGTGACGGCGGCGGCGGGCTGATCGGCTGGACCCCGCTGCCCGGCGGCTACGTGACCGGGAACCCCGCGGCCGACCTGCAGACCCAGCTGAACGCCATCCTGACGTTCAACCAGATCTGGGCGCAGTACATCCCCGCGCTCAACGCCGCCGCCAGCCCGGCGCAGGCCGCTGACATCTACGTCACCGACTTCGAGCGGGCCGGCATCCCGGCGGCGGCCAACCGCGAGGCCGCGGCCAACGCGGTCGCCGCCGCCTGCGGCCTGTAATGCCCGCCGCCCGGGCCGGTACCTCCCTGGCCCGGGCGGCCACGGGCCCGGCCGGCTGACGGCCGGGCCGCCCGTCCCGGCCATCCCCCCCGGCCGGGACGGGTCCCGCCCGGCCGGTTTCCCCGCCCGGCCGGGCGGGCAGCGCGCGGGGCGTCGCGCCAGGCGGCGGCTCCCGGCTCACCCGGCCTTCGGTGCGAGGCCGTCCAGGACCACCTGGGCGAGCCTCGTGCCGAGGCCGGGTGGCGCGCTGAAGGGGGTTCCCGGCGCGGCGAACAGCACCCGGGGAAGCACCTGGCCATGGATCGCGCCGACGATGAGGGTGCTGGCCGCGGTGACGTCGGCGCCCGGGTCGATCCGGCCGAGCCGCTGCTCGGCGAGCAGGTACCGGGTCAGGAGCTCGGGCAGGCCGCGGCCGCCCGCCTGGCCGGCGAAGGCGGCGTCCCCGGCCGTCCCGCTCGCGCCCGCTCCCGCTGCGTCCGCCCCGGCGGCGGCCGGGGACCCCTCGAACGCGGCGTCCCCGCCGACCAGGTCATGGAAGCGGCGCAGCACCCCGGGCTGGGAGAGCAGCCCGGCGAAGGCCGGGATCACCCGGACCAGCACCGCGATGCCCTGCTCGACGAACTGGGCCAGGTTCTCGGCCACGGTCGCGGTGCCGGGCGGCGGCAGCAGCTGGGATGCCTGGCCCATCACCGTGGCCACATGGGCCAGGAGGGCCTGCGCCAGCAGGTCCTCCTTGTCCTCGAAGTAGTTGTACAGGGCCCCGTCGGCGACCTTGGCCTCCCGCGCGATGTCCCGGACGGACAGCCCGGCACTGCCGCGCTCGTCGATCAGGCGCGCGGCGGTCGCGATCAGGTACTCCCGCAGGCTGGCATCATCCCGGTCGCGGAGCACGGCAGGCCGTCTAGGTGACATCGCGGTTGAGTGTAGTGAGCACGGCGGCGCCCGCGAACGCCGCCGCGTAGCCGAGCAGCACCAGGCCCCCGCCCCACGGGGGCAGCAACCGGGTGGCCGTGGTGAGGTTCGCCCGGTCCAGGGCCTCGCTGGCGTAGAAGGGCAGCCAGCGTGCCAGCCCGGCGCCGAGCAACTGGCCCGCGATCCCCTCCACCAGCGCGACCCACGCCAGCGCGGCGGCCACGGCGGCCACCACGTTGCGCACCAGCGCCCCTACGCCCACGCCGATGGCGGCGAACGCGGCGTTGGCGGCGATGCCGCCCGCGAGTACCTGCCAGGTCCCGGCCGAGGACAGGGGGAACGCCGCGCCCTTCGCCGACCACCAGGCGGCGGTGACCGCGAGCGCGGTGACCGCCGCGGCCAGGCCGGCCCCGGCCCCGGCCAGCCCGTAGACGGCCAGCTTGGCCAGGATCACGTCGCGCCGCCGGGGGCAGCTGAGGTAGGTGTCGGTGATGGTCTGATGCCGGTACTCCCCGGCGACCGCGAGGATCCCGAACACCAGCGCGAACACCGCGGCCAGGCCGACGTGGGCCAGGGCCCGGTCCGCCGTTGCCTGGTCGTGCACGTTCCCGCCCGAGGTGACCAGGCCGGTGATGCCGGCCACGACGACCAGCGGCCCCGCCGCCAGGAGCAGCCACGGCCCGCGGATGGTGCCGAGCTTGCGCGCCTCAGCGCGGATCTGGGACAGCAAGGTCAGCCTCCCCGGTCAGCCGCAGGAACGCCGCTTCGAGTGCCCCGTCCCCGAGTTCGCGCAGCGGCCCGGCGAACCGCAGTTCGCCTGTGCTCACGATGATCACCTGATCGGCGGTCAGGGCCACCTCGCTGAGCAGGTGGCTGGCCACCACGACGGTGCGGCCCTCGGCGGCCAGGCTGCGGAGCAAGCCGCGCAGCCAGGCATGCCCGGCCGGGTCGAGGCCGTTCGCGGGCTCGTCCAGCAGCAGCACCTCCGGGTCACCGAGGAGCGCCGCGGCGATGCCCAGCCGCTGCCGCATGCCCAGCGAGAAGCCGCGGACCCGGCGGTGCGCGTGCTCGCCCAGGCCGACCTGGGCGAGTACCTCGTCCACCCGGTCACCGGGAATGGCCTCGCCTGCGGCGAGAACCCGGAGGTGGTCCCGGGCCCGGCGGCCGGGGTGGAACCCGGTCGCCTCGAGCAGCGCCCCGACCCGGCGCCGGGGATGGTCCAGCCGGGCGTAGGGCCGCCCGCCGATCACGGCTTCGCCGCTGGTCGGGCGGATCAGCCCGAGCACCATGCGCAGCGTCGTGGTCTTCCCTGACCCGTTCGGCCCGAGGAAAGCGGTCACCGCGCCGGCCGGCATGGTGAACGTCATGTCCCGGACCGCGGTGACCTGGCCGAACTGCTTCGTCAGGCGGCGCACTGCGACCTCTGTCATCGTGACCTCCTCTGAACGGCTTTTCATGAACCATAGTTCATGAACGGCCGTTCAGAATAGAGGAGCGAGCGGATTTTCGCGCTGGCCGTCCCGGGACGGGGCCGCCCCGGGCACGCGTGCGCCGGCGGCGCTGGGGATGGCCGGCCGGGGGCGGGCACCTGGCCCGCGCGGGATGGCGCCTAGCCGAAGCTTCCAGCGGGGTAGTGGCCGTGCTCACGGGCGACGCGGGTGAGGAAGTCCCTGGCGCGCGTGCTGTCGTTGCCGATCGCGCGCTTCTCGGTCGGGGTTAAGCGGCGGACCACCTGCCAGTCGTTACGTTCGGACCGTCCGTCCACCTGGCTGAGCCGGTACGCGATCGTGCCGTCCGCCCGCAGCACCCAGGCCCATGACAGCCGACCGAGCGCGCTGGCGTACGTCGTCTCGATACGGCTGATCTCGCGTGCGGAGAACCGAGGCATGTGCATCTCCTGTCCGGCTGACCTCATCTGATACCGCGCGGCCCCCGGTCCTGAATTGGTCACTCTCTGTCGCACTATGACAACGATATAGTGCGGACGTTTCAGTCACGCTACACATGCCCAAGTTTGATATCACGGCTTGAAAACGATTGCAGCTTCAGTCAGACACGGTCTCCGCCCGCTGCGGCAGCCGGGGCCGGCCGTGTCCATAGGGCCCCGGCCAGCAGGGATGGCGGCTGCCGCGACCCGTGGCCGTAACCGTGGGCGCTTCGCGGAGCATGACGAAGCCACAGCAGTGTGACTGGATGTCCCAGTCATGTAGTCCAGTGTGGCTGGAAACCCCGCCACGCCGCCGTGGCGGCGGCCAGTGCCGCCGTGCCGCGGCCAGTGCCGCCGTGGCCGCCGCCGTGGCCGCGGCCGGTGCCGCCCCGGCCGGTGCCGCTGAGGCCGTGGCACCCCCGGGTGATACTGGGCAGATGGGTGTTCAGGATGCGGCCGGGGCGGTCCGGCGCCGCATCGGCACGTCGATCTTCGAGCGGGTGGCCGGGCCCCAGGGGCCGGCCCGCCGCACCGTGATCCACGATGCCCCGGGAGAACGCTGGTTCGCCGAGGGCCGGCCGATCCGCCAGGTGCACGGTGATTCCGCGATGTTCGTCGGCGGTATCCGGGCCCTGCTGCTGCAGTCGCTGCACCCGCTGGCCATGGCCGGGGTGGCGGCGCACTCCGGTTACCGCGGCGACCCGTGGGGACGGCTGCAGCGCACCAGTTACTTCCTGGCCGTCACCACGTTCGGCCAGGCGGGCGACGCCATGGACGCTATCGGGCGGGTCCGGGCGGTCCACCGCCGGGTTACCGGCACCGCGCCGGACGGCCGGCCGTACGCCGCGTCCGATCCGCACCTGCTGACCTGGGTGCACATCGCCGAGGCGGACAGCTTCCTGCGGGCCTACACCCGCTTCGGCGCGCGGCCGCTGGACGCGGCCGGCCGGGACGGTTACGTCGCCGACATGGCCCGGATCGCGGCCGAGCTGGGAGTGCCCGACCCGCCGCGCACCGAGGCGGAACTGGCCGCCCGGATCGGGGAGTACCGCGCCGAGCTCCGGGGGACCGCGGAGGCCCGGGCCGCGGCCCGGTTCCTGCTGCTGAACCCGCCGCTGCCGGCCCTCGCCCGGGCGCCCTACGCGGTGCTCGCCGCCGCCGCGACCTCGATGCTGCCCGGGTGGGCGCGCCGCCCGCTGTACCTGCCCCGCCTGCCGCTCACCGAGGCGGCCGTGGTCCGCCCGGCCGCCCGGGCCGTGGTCAGCGGCATCCGCTGGGCCACCACGGCACCGCAGGCGGCCCGGGCCAGCTAACGGGCTGGCTGGCCTGGTCGGCTGACGGGCGGCTGACTGACCAGGGCCCGTGCCATCGCTGGCCGGGCCCGGCGTAGCGCCGCCCTGCCCCGGCGGGTCAGTGATCGGCCGCCGACGGCTGGGCCGGGTACGGCTGCCTGTCCTCGAACATCATCAGCCAGGCCACCTGGAAGCCGAGGAACAGCAGGGCGGTGAGCAGGATCGCCTCGATGCGGAACACGGCGACCCCGCCGGCGAAGGCGAGCAGCCCGACGAGCAGGTACAGCACGACCGAGGTCAGGTAGGCGGCCAGGCCCAGCTGGTCCGCGGCGGCCGGGCCGCCCGCGGTCCCGGCCCGGCCCTCGCTAGCCTCCCCATCCCCGCCGGGGTGGCCGGCCCGGGCAGGCCGGCCCGGGCAGGCCGCGCGGCGGCCCGGGATACCCCGGATGGTGACCAGCACGACGGCCCCGCCCAAGGCGATGATCGCGAAGGACACCCGCCAGAACAGCGGATCCAGCGGATCCACCAAGGCCAGCACGCTCATGATCCCGGGCAGCGCGAAGTGCAGCGCCACGCCATAGGACGTGCGCCGGTGCGCCGGGCTCCGCTGCCATTCCGGCAGCCGTATCTGCACCACGACGAGCCACAACCCGAGGAGGGCGAAGCAGGCCGGTGAGAATGCACCATAAAAGGCATTGAGCATCGTGGTCCCCTCCCGCGAGCCCGGCGGCGGCTCGGGAAGGCGCCGGCCGGACGGATATCCCCAGCCCATAGTCCGCCACTGATGCGGCGAGCGCCAGCCTCTTCACCTCAATCAGTTACTCATGGGGCGGATAGCCAAGTTTGACGTGCAGGTGGCTGGTGCGTGCGCGCAGTGACGGGGGGATCATGTCGGTTGGCACGGTTAGTTCACATTTGTCCGAGAGTGGCGCGGGGAAATCCCCTGGGACGTTCAAGGGACTCCTCACGGCACCGGGGCCGGCAGCGGCCAGTTCACGCCAGGCCGCCGCTGCCGGCGAAGGGATTCGGCCGCCGGAGTGCTCCTGGGCGTCCTTCCCGCTGGCGTGCCAGATCTTGTGATCCCCCGGGCCGGACCGCGCACGCTCCGGCGAGAAGACCCTCACTGACCCCGGGACATGGGGTTAACGAGCATCACGCGGGAAACGGTCAGGCCAGGTCCAGAATAGGGGAAGGCTCTTCGGCGTGTTCTCCTGGCCCGGCAAAGATCCCTGCTGCGGGCAGTGGCAGGTCCGAGGCGCGCCTACCGCCTGCGCTGGCTGCTCAGCGGCTATGGTCCCAATACGGGTCAGCATTAGGGGTGCTGGCGTAATAGCATGCCGTCCCGGCTTTGGTGCCTGGATACTCCCATTCCCCGCTCTCTCCATCACATTGGGCTGTTGCGTGGGAAGGCCCAGGGTCACCACGGCGGACCGAGGCGGGGACGGGCTGCCCCGCGAGCGGGGCCGTGCGCCCAGCACCGGGCGGGATGCCGGTAAGGACCAGGCGGCCTGCTCCAGCACGGCTCCCGCCGCGAGCAGGCGGTCCTCGCTGCCGGCCGGGCCGATCAGCTGCACGCTGGCCGGCAGCGGGCCCCGCGAGGGGACCGGCACGGCGAGGGCCGGCAGCCCGGCCAGGTTGACCGGGGAGGTAAGGCCGCGGATCTGCAGCATCTCCCGGGCGTTGTCCAGGGTTGGCGGGAAGCCCAGCAGAGTAGGCAGGGCCAGCATGTCCACCTGGTCCCACAGCGCCGTCAGGGTCGCCTTCCACCGCGCCGCCTGGTGCCACGCGGCGCTGAGCGCCGCCGGGGTGATCGTGGCGGACTGGCGGAGCCGGGCCAGCACGTCGCGGCCGATCAAGTCCGGCGCGGCTTCCGCCAGTGCCCCGTCGGACGCCCAGGCCTCCGCGTCGAGTACGGTCATCGCGGCCGTAGTGGCCAGGTCGAGGCCGTCCAGGGCGACAGGTGTTACCGCGAACCCCGCCGCGGCCAGCGCGTCATCCACCGCGTCATCGACGACTGGGTCGGCGCCGATCACCACCCGGCCCACGATCCGGGGTGCCTGCGCGGCGACGGTGAACCCCGGCTCCAGCAGGGCCATCCCCGCGGCCAGGCCGGCCACGTCCCGGGCCATCGGGCCCACCGTGTCCAGGCTGGGAGCGAGTGGCCACACGCCGGTCAGCGGGATCCGGCCCCAGGTGGTCTTGAGACCGGCCACCCCGCAGCAGGCCGCGGGGATCCGGATGGAGCCGCCGGTGTCCGAACCGTAGGCGATGTCGGCCTCCCCGCTGGCCACCGCCACCGCGGACCCGCTGGACGACCCGCCGGGCACGCGGGCCGGGTCGAGCGGGTTGACCGGCGTCCCGTAGGCGCGGTTGATCCCGCTGATCCCGTAGGCCAGCTCGTGCAGGTTGGTCTTGCCCACCAGGCGGGCCTCGCCGCGCTGCTCGGCCGCCCGCAGCCCGGACAGGCAGGCGGCGTCCTGCGGAGCCGGCCCGGCCCGCTCCGCCACGGCCCGCGAGCCGGCCGTGGTGGGCAGCCCGGCTACGTCGATGAGGTCCTTGATGCCGACGCGCAGGCCGGGGCCTGGAGCAGCCTCCCTGAAGATCCACATCGACATAGCCGACAAATACAGCACCGGGAGCCGTTGCGCCAGGGTCCCCCCGGTGCACTGGCTCAGCGGCGCAGTTCGGCCTGCCTGATCTGATCCCGCAGTTCGACGGGGTCCTGGCTGCGCAGCACGCGCGGCGGGCTGGACATCAGCCGCCGCGCGTACAGCAGCCCGGCGATCCCGCGCCAGACGTGCCAGTGCGGGAACTCGCCGGCGTAGGGCCACCAGTCGGGCTGCTCTGCACCGGCCGGCCCGGGACCGCCTGGCCGCGGGCCGGGCACCAGCGGGATGGCCGGCACTGGACTGCCCGGCCGTGCGGTGGCCCGCGCCGGGCCAGCGCCCGTTAACTCACTCGAGGGGTCGTTCCGCATCAGGCCCTCCCAGCCAGCCTGCGGTGACGGCGCGGCAGGGCCCTGCGCACCCGGGCCAGGCTGTGCCGCCATTGTTTCAGCCCGAGCCGTCAACCGGAATGGGCGATTGCCGCGAGATCGTGACGAACTGGCCGGCAGCGCCCAGAATTGCTGGATGTGAACGTCCCCGGCCCTGCGCCGCGCATACCGCCGCTGGTGATCGACGGCTGCGCGGTGGCCACCGTCGATGGCGTGGCCCCGGCCGGCCAGGGCCTTCTGGTGCCACCGGGAGAGACTCTCGCCGGGGCGGCTGGCACCGAATTCCCGCGGGGGCACCTGGTGCTGGCGCACGGCCGGATCGCCGCGGCCGGGCCCGGGCCCGCACCCCGCGTCGAGGGCGCGGTGCGGGTGGACGGCACCGGCTGCCTCGCCACCCCGGGCCTCATCGCGGCGCACCATCACCTGTTCCAGCGGCTCACCCGCGGCCTGGCCCAGCAGGGCACTCTGCCGGACTGGCTGGCCGCGCTCTACCCGGTCTGGAGCAGGCTGGACGGCGGGCTGCACCGGGCCGCGGTGCGCAGCGCGCTCGGCGTGCTGGCACTGTCCGGCTGCAGCACAGTCGCGGACCATCACTACCTGTTCCCGCGCGGGGGAGATGACCTGCTCGCCGCCGGCGCCGAGGCGGCCCGTGGCATCGGGCTGCGGATGCACTGCTGCCGCGGCTCGCTGGAGCGCGGGGCACCCGCGGCCGGCC
The DNA here is from genome assembly GCA_963767385.1 of uncultured Actinomycetes bacterium. GTDB lineage: Bacteria > Actinomycetota > Actinomycetes > Streptosporangiales > Streptosporangiaceae > RYN-230. The sequence continues at coordinate 78,979 of CAVYEA010000025.1, forward strand.
GGCCCCGGACAGCGTGCTGGCATCCGCCGACGAGATCCTCGCCGCCACGCAGCGCGACATCACCCGCCTTCACGATCCGGCCCCGGATTCCATGCTGCGCGTGGCGGTGGCCCCGGCCACTCCGCTGGCGGTCACCCCGGACCTGCTCCGCGAGTCCGCGGCGCTGGCCCGGCAGGCGGGCGTCCGGCTGCACACCCACCTGGCCGAGAGCGCGGATGAGGACGCGGCCTGCCAGGCCGCGTTCGGCTGGCCGGCGGCCGAGTACCTGGAGCAGGCGGGCTGGCTCGGCCCGGACGTGTGGCTGGCGCACGGCGTGCACCTGGACGCGGGCGGTGTCAGCCTGGCTGGGCCGGACCGGGACCGGGGTGGCGCACTGCCCCAGCTCGAACGCCCGGCTCGGGGCGGGCATCGCGCCGGTGCCGGAACTGCTGGCCAGCGGCGTCCCGGTCGGGCTGGGCACCGACGGGGCCGCCAACGAGCACGGCGGCCTTGGGGCGGAGCTGCGCCAGGCACTGCTGGCCGCCCGGGCCCGGGCCGGCCCGGCCGCGCTGACCGCACGCCAGGCCCTGGCCATGGCCACCATGGGCAGCGCCCGGTGCCTGGGGCGGCAGGACGAGATCGGCTCCCTGGAGGTGGGCAAGCAGGCCGACGTGGTGCTGTGGCGGCTCGACGGCCTCGGCCATGCGGACATCGCCGACCCGGTCTGCGCGCTGGTGTTCGGCCCGCCGGCCCGGTGCACCTGCTGGCCGTGGCCGGCCGGCCCGTGGTGACCGGCGGTGAGCTGCGCACCGCCGACCCGGAGGCCCTGGCCCGCGAGGCGCGGGCCGCGGCCCGGGAACTACTCCGCCGCGCCCACTCGTGACCGGATGCCGGCCAGGCTAGGCCGCGTGCCGCGGGCGGACCGCCGGAGCCAGGGCGGGCAGTTCCCTCGCGGCGCGCTGGGTGACGGCGTTACCCGGTGCCTCCGGGCTGGCCGCGGCCCGGTGTGACTTCCACTCGGGGTGGGCTGCCGCCCAGAACACCATCCCGAGCCAGCCGAACATGGCCGCCGGAAGCACGATGGGGACGACGGTCGGTCGGCGCTCACGGGCCGCGGCCCGCGGCGTGCAGGTAGCGCAGGATGTCGCCATAGCTGCCAGCCAGGCTCTTCTCGCAGTAAGGCAGGCCCCGCTGGGCGCAGAACGCCCGGACCACCAGCCGGCAGCGGCGCAGGCTGGGCCGGGGCATGGACGGGAACAGGTGATGCTCGATCTGGTAGTTGAGCCCGCCGAGCAGCGACTCCACCAGCGGCCCGCCGCGGACGTTGCGCGAGGTGAGCACCTGGCGGCGGAGGAAATCCAGGCTGTCCTGCTCCCCGAGCACCGGCATGCCCTTGTGGTTCGGCGCGAACGCACAGCCCAGGTACACCCCGAAAAGGCCCTGCTGGACGGCGATGAATACGACGGCGCGCAGCGGCGACAGCACGAGGGCCACCGCGGCCAGGTACCCGGCGAAGTGCGCCAGTAGCAGCACCCCCTCCAGGAACCGGCGCCCGCCGGCACCGGCCCGGCCGGCCCGGGGGCTGCGCAGCACCGCGTTGGCGCTGATCACGTGCATGCTCAGCGCCTGCAGCGTGAGCATGGGGAAGAACAGGTAGGCCTGCCCCCGGGCCAGCGCGCGGGCCACGCCCTGCCGGCGGCTGGCCTGCTCCGGGGTGAACGCGAGGGCCCGGAGACTGACGTCCGGATCGGCGCCGAGCTGGTTGGGGTGCGCGTGGTGCCGCTGGTGCTTCCCGGCCCACCAGCCGAAGCTCATGCCGGTCAGCAGGTTGCCGCAGGCCAGCCCGGCTACGTCGTTGGCCCGGCGGGACCGGAAGATCTGCCGGTGCCCAGCCTCGTGCCCGAGGAAGCCGACCTGGCCGAACACCGCGGCCAGGTACACCGCCACCAGCAGCTGCCACCACGAGTCGCCGGCCCAGCCGAAGGCCGCCAGGCCGGCCGCGAGCAGCAGCGCCATGACGGTCATCTTCACCGCGTAATAGCGGAGCCGCCGGTCCAGCAGCCCGTCCCCGCGGACCAGGCGGCACAGCTCGGCGTAGTCACTGCCCCGGGCCGGCCGGCGGGCCGTCCCGTCCGGGCCGGGGACGGGACGCACGGCCGGGGCGGGTGCCGCCTCGGTCATGACAGTTCCCGGGGGCCGGCGGACGGCACGGCCCGGCCGCGGACCTCGCGCCACCACTCCGCGGCGGCCAGCTGGAACAGCCGGGGAACCAGGTCACGGGACCGCCGGACCAGCCAGCCGGTTCCCTTGGTGGCCATCCAGTGCGCCTGGGCCCAGGCGCTCGGCTCGGGGTTGGCCGGCTCCGGGTCGGGCAGCGCCAGCGGGGGCAGGCCGCGTTCCGCCAGTCCCGCGCCGGCCAGCCGGGCCAGCAGCCGGTGGCCGCGCTCGCTGGGGTGGAGCCGGTCCACCCCCCACATCCGCCGGTCGTAGATGGCCGGGTGCGCCGCCAGGTCGATATGGACCACCTCGTAGTGCCGGGCCAGTTCGGACAGGACCGCGTTGATCGCGCGGGCCCGCCGGGCCAGGGGACGGCGCAGCGATCCGGGGATGCGCAGCAGCAGCCCGGGGTCGGGCAGGCTGGCCGTGAGCACCAGGGAACCGGCCCGCTGCAGGCCGCAGACGACCTGCTCCAGGTCGGCGGCGATGCCCGCCAGGTCGAACGTGCCGCGCAGCGTGTCGTTCATGCCGACGAGCACGGACGCGGCGGCCGGGGCCAGGGACATCGCCTGGGGCAGCTGCTCGGTGGCCACATCCCGGACGAGCGCGCCGGATATCGCGAGGTTGCTGAACTCGACCTGGCCGGGCGGGGCCAGCGAGCCGGCCAGCAGGGCCGCCCAGCCACGCCAGCCTCCGCCCGGCATGGGGTCACCCAGCCCGGCCGTCACGGAGTCGCCGAGCGCGGCGAAACGGACCGCCTGGCCGGGATCCGGCCGGGGAACGGCGGGCGAGCACGCGGAGACCGTCATGGCGGGCCCCCCACGGCCAGCCCCGGCGCGGCCGGCACGCCCGGCGCGGCGGGCAGCCGGTGCGCGGCCAGGAAGCCGCGCACTGCCGCGGGCCAGCCGAATCGCCCGGCCCGCTCCCGGGCCCGCCGCCGGCGCCCGGCGGGGTCCCGGGCGAGCAGGCACTGGACCGCGTCGGCGTAGGCGGCGTCGCTGTCCGCGACGGCCAGTCCGGCGTCACCCACCACCTCGGGCAGGGCACTGAGGTCGCTGACCACCACCGGCGTCCCGCTGGCCAGCGCCTCCAGCGCGGACAGGCCGAACGTCTCGGCCGGCCCGGGCGCGATGGCCACGTCCGCGGTGGCCAGCAGCCGGGCCAGCAGCCCCCGGTCCGCGACGTGCCGCAGGAAACGCACAGGCAGGCCGCCCGCCTGGGCGCGCAGCGCCCGCAGCCGTGGCCCGTCGCCCGCCACCACCAGCACGGCGGGCACCCCGCGGCGGTGCAACTCGGCCAGCGCGCCAATGGCGCGTTCCGGGCGCTTCTCCGGGGACAGCCTGCTGCAGTGCACCAGCAGTGGCCGGCCGGGCCCGGCCAGCCGGGCCCGCAGCTGGCCGTCGGCCTGGCTGGGGTGGAACCGGGCGAGATCGACGCCGAGCGGCACCTGCACCAGGTTGCCGGCGTCCAGCCGGCGGAACTCCGCCGCGGCCCAGGCGGTGGTGCAGACGACCACGTCGTAGCTGGCTGCCGTGTCGCGGTTCGCCAGGTCGGCCAGCCAGTCCGTGCGCAGCCCGGGCGGTGCGAACATCGCGGCCAGCGCGGCCACGCTGTCGTGCGAGACCATCATCGACCGGATCCCGCGGGAGGCGGCCCAGCGGCCGGTCCAGCGCAGCGTGGTCCGGTCGGACACCTCGAGCCGGCCAGGCTCCAGCTCGTCCAGCAGCCGGCGCAGCGGGCGCCGGGTCACGATGGCCCGGTAGCCGCCGGTGCCCGGCACCGGTGTCCCCGGCACCGTGATCACCAGGCCCTGGCCGGTCAGCCGGCGGCCCGGCTGCGGCCCGGGGATGACCAGGACCGGCTCGTGCCCGGCGGCCAGGTAGCCGGCGCCCAGCTCGCGCAGCGCGGTGCGCAGGCCGCCCGAGGCGGGGGCCACGTAGTTGGCCACCCGCACGATCCTCATGGCCGGTCCCGGCCCGGTAGCGGGCAGCGCCGGGCCCGCGTCCCCACGGTCCCGGTCGGCACGGTGGCTGGCACAGGCCGATCATCACCGGGCCAGATTCCCGGCGGCCGAACTCAGCCTGACAGCTGCGCGAACTGTGGCCGACGTCTGCCGGGCCGCTGATCCCAACCATCCGGCCCGCCACGCCGTCCTAACTGGCGCATAGCCGTCCTTTCCGGCGCCTGCGGCCCCGGACCCCGGGAGCAAAGGAGATTCTCATGAAGCTGACCATCCGCACGGCGCGGCGCGGCCTCGCCGTGTCCGCTGTCGCTTCGGCGGCCCTGGCCGCGCCGGCCGTCGCCCTGGCCGCCCCGGGCGCGGGAGCCGCCCCGGCGTCGTTCACCGCCCGGGCGGCGGCGCCGGCCCGCTGCCCGGCGGGGTCGCTGCGGGCGTGGCTGGGCGTCCCCGGCGACGGCTACGCCGGCGGCACCGCGTACCAGCTGGAGCTGTCCAACGTCTCGGGTCGTGCCTGCACGGTGTACGGCTACCCGGGGGTGTCCGCGCTCGGCCCGGGCGGGCACCCGCTGGGCAGCGCGGCGGGACGGGACACGGCCGACCCGGTGCGGCTGATCACCCTGGGCCGCGGCGCGACCGCGCACGTGCTGCTGCGGATCACCGACGTCGGCAACTACTCGCCGGCCAGCTGCCACCCGGTCACCGCCGTGGCGCTGCGGGTCTACCCGCCGAACGACTTCGGCTCGCTCCAGGTCCCGTTCTCGTTCCGGGCCTGCTCGGCGCGCGGCCCGGTGTACCTGCACGTGCGGACCACCGTGACGGGCACCGGGATCCCCGGCTACAGCAGCTGACCGGCCGCCAGCACGGAAACGGGCTCCCGGGGCGTCATCCGCCGGGAGCCCGCCGTGGCGCGGTCAGCCCGCCTGGAACATCGACTGCGCGTTGAAGCTCTGGTTCAGCATGCCGAACTGCAGCATCAGGTTGGCCAGCCGCTGGATCAGCGCCTCGCTGTTCTGGGTCGGGTACTGCGGGGCGGAGGCGATGGCCGCGTCCTGGGCCGAGGTGCCGGCGAACTTCTCCATGCCGGACTGCACCGCACCGGGGTCGGTGGCGGCGATGGCCTGGGCCTTCATGATCGCGGTGCGGAAAGCGGCGGCGGTATTGGGGTACTTCTTCGCCCACGCCTTGGTGGCCACGTAGCCGGCGATCGGGATGTTCTGGCTGGCACCCTGGTCGGCGTCGGCCAGCGGCACCGCGCCGGCCTGCTCCTCGGCCTGGGTGACGAACGGCTCCGGCAGCCAGGCGGCGTCTACCTGATGGTTCTTCAGCGCGTTCGCCATCAGCGGGAACTCGATCGGCTTGAAGTGCACCGCCGCGGTCGGATCGGCGATGGCGCTGTCGGCCAGCACCGACTCGACCAGCAGCGTGCCGATGTTCCCGGCCACGTTGACCGCGACCGTCTTGCCCGCCAGCTGGCTGACCGTCTGGATCGGCGAGTCGGCCGGCACCAGGATCTCCTGGGTGCTCGGCTGCATGACCGAGCCGGGCGCGAGGATCTCCAGGTTCGCGTGCTTCGTCGCGTCGGCCAGGATGTAGGACACGTAGTTCCCGACCGAGACGTCGAACTTCCCGGCCAGCTGCTGCTGGATGACGCTCTTGCTGCTGATCGCGGGCAGGATCGTGACGTGCAGCCCTTCGGCGGCGAACAGGCCACGCTGCTGGGCGATGTACACGGCGGCCGAGTCGAGCGCCGGCACCGCGGCGACGACCAGGTTCGTCTTCTCCAGGTTCCCGGGCGCGGCCGAACTGCCCCCGCCGGCGCTACAGCCGGCGGCGACCAGGCAACCTGCCAGGACCGCACCGATGAGGGGGGCCCGGAAGCGCCAACGGATCATGACGTGAAGACCCCTTGCTTCCACCACTGGGACTCACGCAGAGTAGGGGATTCTGCGCGGAAAAATCCAGGAAATGCCTACATTCAGAACGGCCCGCTACCCCTGGTGACCTCACCGGCCGCACGAGCCACTCTGCTAGCCCGGGGGGACGACCCCCCGGACCCCCCCGCGCATCGCTGGCGGGTCAGCCGGGGGGCCGGTGCTCTCGCGGATGACCAGCGTGGTGGCCAGCTCGACATGGTGCGGCTCGGCCGCGTCGCCGGCCGTCCCGGCACGCAGCATCCGGAACGCGGTGGCCGCCATCGCGGCCAGCGGCTGCCGGACGGTGGTCAGCGCGGGCGTGGCCCAGGACGCCACGGGCACGTCGTCGAACCCGACCACGCTCAGGTCGCCGGGAGCCCGGAGCCCCCGCTCACCCAGGGCCTGCAGCACGCCGAAGGCCTGGCTGTCGTTCCCGGCCACGATCGCGGTCGGCGGCTGGGGCAGCGAGAGCAGGTGCCTGGCCTGGCGCCGCCCGCCGGGGGCGCAGAAGTCGTCCCGGCGGATGAGCTCCGGGCCGGCCGCCAGCCCGGCCGCCTGCAGGGCGGCACGGTACCCGTCCAGCCGGGCCCGGCTGGACCACAGCCGCTCCGGGCCGCCGATGATGGCGATCCGGCGGTGCCCCAGCTCGATCAGGTGCCGGGTGGCGGTCAGGCCGCCCTGCCAGTTGGTGGTGCCGACCGACCGGATGCCCGGCCCGGGCTCCTCCGGCGGGTCGATCACCACCACCGGGATCCGGGCCGCCGCCAGCCGCTGCAGCTCGCTGCTGTCCGGCAGGTGCAGCACGCACAGCGCGCCGTCGGTGCCCCGGGCAGCGGCCCGGTCCAGCCACCCGGCGAACTCGGCTGGCGAGTCCACCGTGGTGACGACCACGCTGGCCGCCGCCTCGACGGCGGCCTGCACGGTGCCGTGCAGCAGTTCCTCGGCCCACGGGCTGTGCAGGTTGGCGATCAGCAGGTCCACGACGCCGAAACCGAGCCGGGAGAGCCACCTGGTAGCCGTTGCTCCGCAGCAGCGCGGCGATGCGCGACCGGGTCCCCGCGGCCACGTCGGTCCGCCCGTTCAGCACCTTGGACACGGCGGAGACGGAGACACCCGCCTCGGCCGCGATGCCGGCCAGCGTGGCGCGCCCGCTGACTCGTGCCACAGCAGCCCTCTTTTCGAAACCTGGTCTGCGGGCCGGGACCTGGCCGGCCGCAGCCGGAGCCCAGGCTGGTACCAGCGCCAGGCGGGACTCCATGGTAGGCGGAGCCGCCTCTTGACCGAGGGTGGCGGCAAATCTAGCCTGAGTCCGAGCGAATAGTTTTCGAAAACTGACTACCGCTCCCTGCCGTCCTTCCTGAGGAGCGCCCGCGTGACCCCCGCCGCAGCCAGCAGTGCCAACCCGCCCGCCCTCCAGCTCTACACCGTCCGCGACCAGCTCGCCGCCGACCGGAAGGGCGTCCTCGCGCGGGTGGCCGGCTACGGCTACGGCGCGGCCGAGCCGTTCGGCATCCTGGATGACCCGGCTGGGCTCGCGGCCGACCTGGCCGCGGCCGGACTGGCGGTGTGCAGCGTGCATGCCACGCCCGCGGGCGAGCAGGCGGCCGCGGTGATCGCCGCCGCCCGCACCCTGGGCACGGACACCGTGATCGTCCCCTACCAGCCGCCGGAGCGGTTCGCCGACGCGGCCAGCGTGCGTGAGCTGGCGGCCGAGCTGAACGGCATGGCCGCCCGGGTGGCCGGGGACGGCCTGCGCCTCGGCTACCACAACCACGATTTCGAGCTGGCCTCCATGATCGGCGGCCGGCCGGCCCTGGAGGTGCTGGCCGGATCCCTCGATGACAGGGTGCTGCTCGAGGTGGACACCTACTGGGCGGCGGTCGGCGGCCAGGACGTGCCCGCGCTGCTGGGCCGCCTCGGTGGGCGGGTCCGCTACCTGCACGTCAAGGACGGCCCGGTGACCAAGGACGATCCGATGACCGCGGTCGGGGCCGGCCGGATGCCGGTGGCCGGGATCCTGGCCGCGGCCCCCGCCGCGGAATGGCACGTGGTGGAGCTGGACCGGTGCGCCACCGACATGATGACCGCGGTGGCCGGCAGCCTGTCCTGGCTGGCCGACCATGGCCTGGCCCGGCCAGTGACCCGGCCGCGGGAAGCCGGATGACCGCGCCCCGGCCGCCGGTGGGGGTGGCCGTCGTCGGCTGCGGCACCATCAGCGACGAGTACCTGCGCAACCTGACCTCCTTCCCGGACCTCCGCGTGCTGTACTGCGCCGACCTCGACGCTGGGGCGGGCCAAGGCGCAGGCCGCCAAGTACGGGGTGCCCGCCGCGGGCAGCGCCCGGGCAGGCGGTCGAGGACGCCTGAGGTGGAGATCGTCGTCAACCTGACTGTCCCGGCCGCGCACGCCGAGGTGGCCCAGGCCGCGCTGGCCGCGGGCAAGCACGTCTGGATCGAGAAGCCGCTGGCACTGGACGCGGCGGCCGGCCGGATGCTGCTGGCCGAGGCGGCGCGGGCCGGGCGCCGGGTCGGCTGCGCCCCGGACACCGTCCTGGGCGCCGGGCTGCAGACCGCGCGGCGCCTCATCGATGCGGGCACCATCGGCGTGCCGCAGGCCGCGCTGGCCATGATGCAGGACCCGGGGCCGGACCGGTGGCACCCCGACCCCGAGTTCCTGTTCCAGCGCGGTGCCGGGCCGCTGTTCGACATCGGTCCGTACTACCTGGCCACGCTGGCCCTGCTGTTCGGCCCGGCCACGCAGGTGGCGGCCCTCGGCCAGCGCGGCCGGTCCACCAGGGTCATCGGCGCCGGGCCGCGGGCGGGCACGGCGTTCAGCGTGCAGGTGCCCACCCATGTCGCGGCCCTGGTCCGGTTCGCGGCCGGCCAGGCCGCCTCGCTGCTGCTCAGCTTCGACTCCCCGCTACGGCGGCACGGGTTCGTGGAGATCACCGGCACCGAGGCCACGCTGGCCCTGCCCGACCCGAACCGGTTCGACGGCGAGATCAGGCTGCGCACCACGGGCAGCGACGAGTGGGCGTCCATCCCGGCCGAGGGCGCCACCGCGGGCCGCGGGCTCGGCGTGCTGGACATGGCCCGCGCGCTGCGCGGCGGCACGCCGCACCGGGCCTCCGGTGAGCTGGGACTGCACGTGCTGGAGACGATGGAAGCTATCGCCGGCTCCATCGACGGCGGTACCTTCGAGCCGGTCGGGACCACCTTCACCGTCCCGGAGGCGATGGCCGCGGACTGGGATCCGTACGCCCGCACGGTGAGCTGAGCGGATGAGCACCGCGGGCCCGGCCCGCGGCGACGGGAGGTGCAGTGATCCAGCACGAGGACCAGCCCACGCTGGGCGTCGGCATGGTCGGCTATGCGTTCATGGGTGCCGCGCACTCCCGCGGCCTGGCGGGACGCGCCGCGCGTCTTCGGCCTGCCGCTGCGCCCGGTCATGGCGGCGGTCTGCGGCCGGGACGCCGCCCGGGTGCGCGCGGCCGCCGAGCGCCAGGGCTGGGCCGACGCGGTGACCGACTGGCGCGTCCCTGCTGCGCCGGGACGACGTGCAGCTCATCGACGTCTGCACGCCCGGCGACAGCCACGCGGAGATCGCCATCGCCGCGCTGGACGCGGGCCGCCACGTGCTGTGCGAGAAGCCGCTGGCCAACAACGTGGCGGAGGCCGAGGCGATGGCGGCGGCGGCCCGCCGGGCCGCCGCCCGCGGCGTCCGCGCCATGATCGGCTTCAACTACCGCCGGGTCCCGGCCCTGGCGCTGGCCCGCCGGCTTGTCGTCGCCGGGCCGGCTCGGCACCCTCCGGCACGTCCGCGCCAGCTACCTGCAGGACTGGCTGGAAGACCCGGCGTTCCCGCTGACCTGGCGGCTGCAGGCCGGGCAGGCCGGCTCGGGGGCCCTCGGCGACCTGGGCGCGCACATCGTGGACCTGGCCCAGTACCTCACCGGGGAGCTGATCACCGGGGTGTCCGCGATGACCACGACCTTCATCACGGAGCGCCCGCTGCCCGGCGGCGGCCGGCCGGGCAACCGGCGCGGTGACCGTGGACGACGCGGCGGTGTTCACCGCCCGGCTCGGCCCCGGCGCGCTGGCCACGTTCGAGGCGACCCGGTTCGCGGCCGGCCGGAAGAACGCGCTGCGCATCGAGCTGAACGGGGACCGCGGCAGCCTCGCCTTCGACCTGGAGCGGCTGAACGAGCTGGAGTTCCATGACCAGTCCGAGGATGCCGCGCTGGCCGGGTTCCGGCGCATCCTGGTGACCGAGCCGGCCCATCCGTACCTGTCTGCGTGGTGGCCGCCGGGGCACGTGCTGGGCTGGGAGCACACCTTCATCCACGAGGTCGCCGACCTGGTCACCGCGATCGCCGCGGGCGCCGACCCGGAGCCGTCGTTCGCCGACGGGCTGCAGGTGCAGCGGGTCCTGGCCGCCGTCGCCGACAGCGCGGAGCACGACAGCCGGTGGACGCCGGTCCCCGCGCCCGCCGATAAGCAGAACGAGAACCACGGGAGCCACTGATGCCTCGACCGTTCACCCTCTTCACCGGCCAGTGGGCCGACCTGCCCCTGGAGGAGGTCTGCCGGCTGGCCCGCGACTGGGGCTATGACGGGCTGGAGCTGGCCTGCTGGGGCGATCACTTCGAGGTGGACCGGGCGCTCGGCGAGGACGGCTACCTGGCCGGCCGGCATGCCCTGCTGGAGAAGTACGGCCTGCGCTGCTGGGCCATCTCCAATCACCTGGTCGGGCAGGCGGTCTGCGACCACCCGATCGACGAGCGGCACCGGGCCATCCTGCCCGCCCGGATCTGGGGCGACGGCGAGCGCCGAGGGCGTCCGGCAGCGGGCGGCGGCCGAGATGGCCGACACCGCGCGGGCCGCGGCCGCGTTCGGGGTGCGCACCGTGGTCGGGTTCACCGGCTCGTCGATCTGGCACACGGTGGCCATGTTCCCGCCGGTGCCGCCCGAGATGATCGCCGACGGCTACGCCGATTTCGCCCGGCGGTGGAACCCGATCCTGGACATCTTCGACGCCGAGGGGGTGCGGTTCGCGCACGAGGTGCACCCCAGCGAGATCGCCTACGACTTCTGGACCACCCGGCGGGCGCTGGACGCCGTGGCGAACCGGCCCGCGTTCGGCCTGAACTTCGACCCCAGTCACTTCGTCTGGCAGGACCTGGACCCGGTCGCGTTCCTGGCCGCCTACGCCGACCGGATCTACCACGTGGACTGCAAGGAAGCCCGCAAGCGGCTGGACGGGCGCAACGGCCGCCTCGGTTCGCACCTGCCGTGGGGCGATCCGCGGCGCGGCTGGGACTTCGTGTCCGCGGGCCGCGGTGACGTCCGCTGGGAGGACGTGTTCCGGATGCTGAACTCGATCGGCTACGACGGCCCCATCTCGGTCGAATGGGAGGACGCGGGGATGGGCCGCCTGACCGGCGCGCCGGAGGCCCTGGCCTACCTGCGCCAGTTCAACTACGACCCGCCGGAGGCCGCGTTCGACGCCGCCTTCAGCAGCGGCCACTAGACCAAGGCCAGCGCCGGGCGGCCAGGATGACTCCGGGCCGGCCGGCATTCCGGGACTTTTCCGGAAAAGTGCCTTAATTAACCCGGGGAACGTCGAAGATGCATTAGCTGCCTATGTCAAGCTGATTAGGGGATGAACTTCCGGGCCTGCTTTTCTGTGGTTTAATCAGCACGAGGCCTGGACCCCGCTTCGCGGTGATGCACGGCAGATAAAGTCGTCACGTCGGCGGAAGCGGCAGATATGTCGGTCTCAGGCACCGTCTCGCTCGACCGGGTTGCCCGGCCTACCATGAGAGCCCTTAACGCCTTTATGTGCCCATCGTGATCGCCGGCCAATGGCCTTCGATCACGCAAATCCCGCCGGGCGCCCCGGGCCTGGCCCGCAGGCAGGCCCGGCGTTCTCAGGATGGTGCGGTCGCGCGGGCCGGGAGTGCGGCGCTGGCGCGGACCCTTGCCGCAGCCTGTTCCCGCATCGCCCGCAGGACATCCCCGGGCCTGCAGGTCGCGGTGCGGTACACGGCCGGGACGGCCGGCGTGGATGTCATCGGCGATTTCTTCGACGTGTTCCCGTCACTGCACGGGAGCTGGGGCCTGGCGGTCGGTGATGTGTGCGGAAAGGGAGTCATCGCGGCCAGGAGCACCACGCTGGCCCGCCATGCCCTCCGGGCGGCGGCGCACCGGCGGACCCGGCCGAGCCTGATCCTGGCCGCCCTGAACCAGGCCCTGCTCGACGGCCCGGCCGATGCGCCGCCGTTCCTGACCGCGATCTATGCCACGGTCTCGGCCGGCGGTCGGCGGCGCCTCGGTGCAGGTCAGTGCGGCCGGGCATCCGCTCGCCCTGCTGCGCCGCGCGGACGGCCGGGTGCGGGAACTGGGGCGGCCGGGCACCCTGCTCGGCCTGCTGCCCGCTCCCGAACTGCACGACACGCGGGAGCTGCTGCGGGCCGGCGACAGCCTGATCTTGTTCACCGACGGCGTCACTGAGGCCCGCAGCCCGGTCAGGCGTGACTTCTTCGGCGAGGACCGGCTGCGCAGCCTGGTCGCGGGGCTCGGGGACCGGCCCGCGGACGCGATGGCCGTGGCTGTCCGTCAGGAGGCGCTGGCCTTTGCCGGCGGGTTCGCCGGAGACGACGCCGTCGTGCTGGTCCTGAAGGTCCCGGCGACCCCCGCGGGTCCCGGAGCCGTTGCCCAGGGACCCGCGGGCCACGCGGATCAGGATGCGAAGATCTCGAACTCGGACAGCTGCGCCGCGTTCCAGCCGGTGTTCGCGGTAAAGCTGAGCTGCACGTACCGGGCGGACGTCCCGGAGGGCAGCGTGATGGTGACGGTGTTGCCGGTGGCCGGGCTGAAGGTGTAGCTGGCCGGGGCGACGATCTGGCTGAACGTCGTCCCGTTGCTGCTGCCCAGCACGGACAGGGTCTCTGCCCGGGTGGTCCAGGCGGTGGCCGGCGGCAGGTCGAGCACCACGGTGCCCATGCCGGTGGCCGAGCCCAGGTCCACGGTGAGCGTCTGCGGGTAGGCGGCCCCGTCGGTGCTCTCCCAGTAGCTGCTGGTGTTCCCGTCCACTGTGTTGCCTGCCGTGTAGCCCTGGTAGGAGCTGCTCGCCGTCACCGGGCGGCCGATGGCCAGGTCGGTCTGCCCGCCTCCGCCGCCCCCGCTGCTGCCGCCCGCCCCGCCGGGGAAGATCTCGAACTCGGAGACCTGCCCGGCTGGCCAGCCGGTGTTCGCGGTGAAGTTCAGCCGCAGGTACCGCTGGCTGACCGCCGACGGCAGGCTGATCGTGACGGTGTTGCCGGTGGGCGGGCTGAACGTGTAGTTCGCCGAGCCCGCCAGCGTGGTCCAGGTGCTGCCGTCCGTGGTCCCGGACGGCCCGGCATCCCCGCACCCGTTCATCGACCGGGACGAGGTGCACGGGATCTACCGGGAGTGGCGCCGGATCGCTGACTCCTATCCGGGGGACCGGGTGCTGATCGGCGAGGTCTGGCTGCCCGACGCGCAGCGGCTAGCCCGGTACCTGCGCCCGGATGAGCTGCACGGCGCGTTCAACTTCGACTTCCTGTGCTGCGCCTGGGACGCGGCCGCGCTGCGCGGCGTCATCGGCACCACGCTGGACGCGCACGACCGGGTGGGCGCCACGCCGACCTGGGTGCTCAGCAACCACGATGTGGTCCGGCACGTGACCCGCTACGGCCGCGCCGACACCGCGTTCAGCATGACCGACCGGCAGATCGGCGAGCCCTCCGACCTGGAGCTCGGCACCCGCCGCGCCCGCGCGGCGGCGCTGCTGACGTTCTCGCTGCCGGGCGGGGTCTACATCTACCAGGGCGACGAGCTGGGCCTGCCCGAGGTGGAGGACCTGCCCGAGGAACTGCTGCAGGACCCGATGTGGGAACGCTCCGGGCACACCAACCGCGGCCGTGACGGCTGCCGGGTCCCGCTGCCCTGGTCCGGGGAGGCGCCGCCGTTCGGGTTCGGGGCGGAGGGCAGCGTGCCGTGGCTGCCCCAGCCCGCGGAGTGGAAGAACCTGACCGCGCAGGCCCAGGAGGAGGATCCCGGCTCCATGCTCCAGCTGTACCGGACCGCCCTGCGGCTGCGCCGGGCGCTGCCCGCGCTGGGCGCCGGGACCGGGATGACCTGGCTGCCCTCGCCTCCGGGCGTGCTGTGCTACCAGCGCGGGGCCGGCCAGGACGCCGTGACCGTGCTGGTCAACGTGGCCGCCCGGCCGGTGCCGCTCCGCCCGCACTCCGAGGTCCTGCTCAGCAGCGGCCCGCTGCCCGGTGGCCAGCTCCCGCCGGACACCGCGGCCTGGCTCCGCCCGCCCGCGCCCGTTCCCGGCCCGTGACCATCAACGCGCCCGCGCCGGGCAGCGGGGCGGGCGCGACGGTGAGCACCTCGGTGACGTAGGCATCGATCGTCTCCTGGCGTGTGGCCGCGGCGATGGACACCCGGTGGTGGCCGTCGGCCACGAAGTGCAGCCCGCCAACCCGGTACACCTCGATGGGCGGGATGGCTTCCCCGCGCCGCTGGGCCAGGGCCAGCCGCTCCCAGCGGGGCCGGACCCGGTTGGCGGCGGGCCGGAACCGGGCGTCGAAGTCGCGCCGTGCGTCGATCGTGCCCACGATCGTGCCCAGCCGGATGGTCTGCAGGCCGAGCCGCCGCTCGCCACGCCGGCCGAGCACGGTGAGCACGTCGTCGAGCGGTATCAGGCGGCCCGCGCCGTCTGGCCGGCCGCGGACCCGTCCGGCCACGCTGGCCATGATGTGCCGCCGCCGCGCGCGCAGGAAGTCGCTCTCCACATCAGCCCGGGGGAACCCGGTATCGCCGCGCAGCATCGGTCACCCGCCTCCGCGGGCAGCCCGGCCGGCCTGGTCCCGCTCCCGGCCGCGCTGTCCGGCACCGGCTGGATCCCGCCCAGGACCATGTCGATGACGTCGGTGGCGAACCGGTCGTTCAGCGGCGCATGACCGTGCAGCAAGCGGTGGTAGAGCGCGCCGTAGAGCAGGTCGAGCGCCACCTCGACCTTGGTGTCCGCCGGGATCTCGCCGCGCTCGATGGCGCGGCGGAAGATGGCCCGGGCCTGTTCCCGCCGGGGCTCCACCACGCGCTGCCGGTACTCGGCGGCGAAGGCCGGGTCGGTCTGCGCCTCGGTGATCAGCGCGGCGATCACCCGCCCGTACGGGCGGCTGCTGGCCAGCCGGGCCCATGGGCGCAGCAGCGAGAGCAGGTCACCGCGCAGCGAGCCGGTGTCCCGGGGGAGCGGGCGGGCGGCGGCCCACTCCGTGTACAGCGCATCGAGGGCCAGCGTCTCCTTGGTCGGCCACCAGCGGTAGATGGTGGCCTTGCTGACGCCGGCCTGCTCCGCGACCGCGTCCATGCTCACCGCGGACAGACCGCGGGCCAGCAGCAGTTCCGCGGCCGCGTCCAGGACGGCCTTGTGTGCCTTCTCGCTGCGCGGGCGGCCACGCTGCGGCGTGTCGGTGGTCATGCCGCGCCTCACGCCGCCTTCGAGCCTGCGCCGGCCACGCTGCTGGCCGGCTGGCCCGCACGGACGGTCCCGGCTGGCGCGGTCCCGGCCGGAGCGGTCCCGGCTGGCGCGGCCACGGTCCGGGCCAGCACCTCGAACAGCCCGGCGATGTCCCGGTGGGCGAAGCCCATCTCTTCCGCCCGGCCCAGCATGCTGTCCGCGACCGAGGCCGACGGCAGCGGGACCCGGGCCTCGCGGGCCGCGTCCAGCGCCAGCCGGATGTCCTTGTGCATCAGCCGCACATCGAACCAGGCCTGCTCGGGCAGGTCGAGGACGAGGGGGGCGCGCGCTTGCAGCATCGGCGACCCGATCGCGCTCCCGGTCATCGCGCGCGCGGCCAGCTCCGGGTCGATCCCGCCGCGCTCCGCCAGCAGCAAGCCCTCGCTGAAGGCGAGCATCTGCGCGGCCAGGCTGATGTTGATCGCCAGCTTGAGCAGCAGGCCCTGGCCGTTCCCGCCGACATGGGTGACGCTGCGGCCCAGCTCGCGCAGCAGCGGCGCGACGGCCAGGAAGGCCGCCTCCGTGCCGCCGGCCATAATCGCCAGGCTCCCGTCGGCGGCGGCCGGGACACTGCCGGAGACCGGCGCGTCGATCATGCTGGCGCCCGCGGCGTGGACCCGCCCGGCCAGCTCACGGCTGAGCTGCGGGCTCACCGTGCTCATCTCGACGTAGACCGTCCCCGGCCGCAGGCCGGCCAGGATCCCGTCCGGGCCGGAGGTGATGGCCGCCAGCGCCGCGTCGTCGGTCACCATGCTGAACACCACCTCCGCGGCCTGGGCGACCTCGCGCGGGGTGTCCCGCCAGATCAGCCCCTGCTCGATCAGCGCGGCCGCCCTGGCCCTGGTGCGGTTGGTCCCGTACACGGTGTTGCCCTGGAGCAGGCGCCCGGCGATCGGCGCGCCCATGGACCCCAGGCCCACGAACCCGATTGTGGTCATCGTCATCATCCTCGGCTCGCTGTCACGATCCCGGTCAGCTCCCGGGCCTCAACAAAACTGTACTAGCAGTTTCGATAACTCGCGGCAGCGGGCCCCTATTCCCGCCCACCCGGCCCGCCCACCCGGCCCGCCCACCGGCCCTGCCCGCCCACGCCGACCCTGCCCCGCCAACTGCCTCCGTTCACATAGCACCCATGTGACGCATGAGAACCGGACAAAACGGACTGCGACCGCGCTTCTGGGGTGCCATGTCGGCGATTGACGGGGTTGCCGAGGCGACGGCGGGCCTCACGCGGGCGGGGGAACGCGGACGGGAACTTGGCCGGGGGAACGCGGGGGGAACGCGGCCGGGGAGCCTGGGCCGGGAACGCGGGCGCGGGCGGGGCGCTCGGGCGGGGAATAGGCCGGCCGGGCCGCCGGTTGGCTAATTACGAAACGATAAGTTCAGTATCTGATCAGCAAGGAGCCCGTGCCGTGACCATCCTCACCCTGGCCCACCCGTCCGGGCGCCGCCCCGGGCAGTCCTTCCTGCTCCAGCGGGCGCAGCCGGCCATGACCGGCCTGATCGACGGATCGCTCTCCACACTGGCGCCCGTGTTCGCCGTGGCGTTCGCCACCCATCAGCCGCACTACGCCTTCTTTGCCGGCCTGGCTACCGCGATCGGGGCGGGGGTCAGCATGGCCTTCTCCGAGGGCCTGTCCGATACCGGGGACGTGACCGGCGGGGCAATCCGTACCTGCGCGGCGCGATCACCGGGGCGGGCACGTTCCTCGGCGGCGTGCTGCACACCCTGCCGTTCCTGATCCCGGGCTACCGCGCCGCGCTGGTCGTGGCGCTGGCCACCATCGCCTTCGAGCTGCTGACCCTGGCCTGGATCCGGTGGCGCTTCTTCGCCACCGGCTTCCTGCGCTCGTTCGTGTCCATCGCCCTTGGCGGGGCGATCATCGCCAGCGTCAGCGCCGCGCTCGGCACGGTCAGCTGACCGACCATCCGGAAGGAATGAGTACCCATGTCTGTCCCCTCCCCGCTCACGTCCCGTCAGACCGTGGCCGCGCTGCTGACCCTGACCGCGGTCACCGGGCTCGTCGACGCCGTCAGCTATCTGCGGCTGGGCCGGGTGTTCGTTGCGAACATGACCGGCAACGTGGTCTTCCTCGGCTTCAGCGCGGATCCGCGTTCCGGCCTGTCCGCGGCTGCCTCGGTCGTCGCGATCGCCGCGTTCATCCTGGGCGCGCTGGCCGGCGGACGGGCGGCGCACGCCCTGTCCGCGGCCCGGCCCGGTCACTGGCTGGCTTCCGCGTTCGGCGGGGAAGCGGTCATCCTCGGCCTGGTCGCCGTGCTCACCGGCACCGGCGTGCTGCCGTTCGCCGGTGATGGCCGGTTCGCCACCATCGCGATCCTGGCCGCGGCCCTCGGCGTGCAGAACAGCACCGTCCGCCATCTCGGTGCCCCCGACCTGACCACGACGGTGCTCACGCTGACCCTCACCGGGCTGGCCGCGGACAGTTCGCTGGCCGGCGGTCCCGGGGCGAAGCCGCACCGCCGGCTCGGCTCGATCGCGGCCATGCTGGCCGGGGCCGCGGCGGGCGCGGGCATCCTGCTATGGTCCCCGGCCGCTGTCATCGCGATCGCGGCGGTCCTGGTGGCGGCCGTGGCCGGCACCTTCCTGGCCGTCGCCCGGCACCCGGCCCGGACCGCGCCCGCCGCCACTGCGGCCCGCACGCCCATCCCCGCCGCCAGCGCCTGAACCGCCCCGGCTAGGCCGCCTACTGGTCCAGGATGCGCAGCCGCTGCGGGTCGTACAGCGGCGCGATCTGCAGCCGGGCGGGCAGGTCGCCGGCCGGGGTCCGCATCCGGAAGTCCCCGTCCTGCAGCCACCCGCCGGTCACCCCGTCCGGGCAGGACACCTGGGCCAGCCCGACCGGGCCGCCCACCGTGTACCCGTAGGCGGCGGCCCGCACGTAGCCCACCCGCTGATCGCCAGCGAACACCGGCTCGTTGCCGAACAGATCGGCCGCCGGGTCCTCCACGATCAGGCTGACCACCGCTGCCGCGGCGGCCCTTCGGCCCGCGCGGCGAGCAGCGCGTCCCGGCCGGTGAACCCGCCGGGCTTGTCCCAGGCCACCGCGAAGCCGAGCCCGGCCTCCAGCGGGTTGTCGGTGTTGTCGATGTCCACGCCCATGTCCCGGTAGCCCTTCTCCAGCCGCAGGCTGGACATGGCGGACAGGCCGATCAGCCGGAAGCCGAGGTCGGCGCCCGCCGCCGCCAGGTCGTCGTAGACCCCGGCCGCGTACTCGGCGGGCACGTGCAGTTCCCAGCCGAGCTCGCCGACGTAGGTGACCCGGATGGCGAGTACCGGGGCGTAGCCGGCGAAGACCTGCCGGGCGGACAGGTAGGGAAACGCGGCGTTGGACAGGTCAGCGTCGGTCAGCCGGCCGATCAGCTCCCGGGACGCCGGGCCTTGCACGGACAGCAGGGTGGTGCCCGAGGTGATGTCCGCGACAGTGACCACCTCACCGGGGCGCACGGCCCGCCGGATCAGCGGCTCGATCCGGCGGTGGATCAGGTCGCTGGCGATGACCAGGAACTTCTCCGGCTCCAGGCAGGTCACCGTGACGTCGGCGACGATGCCCCCCGCCTCGTTCAGCCACTGGGTGTAGACCAGCCGCCCCGGCCCGGCCAGCACGTCGTTCGCGGACAGCCGGCTGAGCACCGCGCCCGCGTCCGGCCCCTGCACCAGCAGCTTGGCCATCAGGCTCATGTCCAGCAGGCCGACGGCCTCGCGCACCGCGTCGTGCTCCCGGCCCACGATGTCGTGCGCGGCCGGGCGGCCGAAGCCCCGCCGGGACGGCGGGACCTCCCCGGCGGCCGCGTACCATTCGGCGAACTCCCAGCCTGCCGAGGCGGCGAAATGCCCGCCCGCGGCGGCGAGCCGGTCGTGCAGCACTGACCGGCGCACGTTCCGGCCAGTGGACGGCTTCCAGCCGGGCCAGACCGCGTCCCCGAACAGCACGCCCAGTTGCTCGACGGTCCGCTCGGCGCGGAACCGCCGGGAGGACTCATACAGGTGGGTGCGGTCGATGGCGACCGCGGTCGCGTCCACCGGCGGCACGCCGTCAGCTATCCAGTGCGCGAGCATGCTGCCCACCCCGCCGCCGGACAGGATGCCGAGCGAGTTCAGGCCGGCCGCGACGAAATAGCCGTCCAGCTCAGGGGCGGGCCCCAGCAGCGGCCGGACGTCGGCGGTGAACGACTCCGGCCCGCAGAAGAAGGTCCGTACCCCGGTCTCCGCCAGCACCGGTATCCGGGCCAGTGCCGGGCCGAGGAACGGTTCCATCCGCTCCCAGTCGGGATTTATCTTGCCGAACGAAAACCCGCCGGGTACTCCGTCCAGCGACCATGGCGCGCCGACGGGCTCGAACAAGCCCACCAGCATCCCGTCTCCCTCCGGCCGGTAGTAGCCGTAGTTGTCCGGGTCCTCGATGACCGGCAGGTCCGGGTGCATCCCGGGCACCGTGTCGGTGAGCAGGTAGTAGTGCTCGGCGGCCTGCAGCGGGACGCTGACCCCGGCCAGCGCGCCGAATTGCCGGGCCCACATGCCCGCCGCGTTCACCACGATCTCGGTCTCGATCCGGCCCTGCCCGGTGAGCACCGCGCGCACCCGCCGGCCGTCCAGTTCCACCCCGGTCGCGGCCACGCCCTCCACCACCCGCACGCCCAGCTGCCGGGCGCCCTTGGCCAGCGAGGTGGCCACCCCCACCGGGTCGGCCCGGCCCTCGTCGGCGACGTAGAACGCGGACAGCACGTCGTCGGTACGGGCCAGCGGCCACAGGTCCGCCAGCTCGCGCGGGGAGATCTCGGTGTCCTCGACGCCGAACCCGTGCATCCACGCCGCCTCCCGGCGCAGCGCGTCCTGCCGTTCCGGGGTGGTGGCCAGCGAGATGTGCCCGACCGCGCGGAACCCGGTGGAGTGCCCGGTCTCCTGCTCCAGCCGGGCATACAGGTCCCGGGAGTACCGGCTGAAGAACAGGGCGGTCTCGTCGGTCATCCCGGCCGAGGTGATCAGCCCGGCGGCATGCCAGGTCGTGCCGGCCGTCAGCCGGTGCTGCTCCAGCAGCACGACGTCGGTCCAGCCCAGGTGGGCCAGGTGGTAGGCGATGCTGCAGCCGGTCACCCCGCCGCCGACGATCACCACCTGCGCCCGGGCCGGCACCTCCCCGGCGGTGAGCGGGTCGGTCGTCACGGTTGCCCCTCATAGTTGACTGAACAGTGAGTCAACTATGGCACGGTGACTCCCTGCAGGACCACCCCGGACGGGTGGGCGGTGGGGTCGAGCTCGGACTGGACGTCGGCCCCGGCCGGCGGGATGGTGTCCATCACCAGCGGCACCGAGGCCGGGCTGACCCCGCAGACCGCGGGCGGGGAGGAGCCGCCGGCCACCGCCGCCGAGCACACCCCGAACGTGTACCCGCCGGGGGTCGCGGTGAAGGTCCGGGCGTCATTGTTGCCGAACCCGTCCTGCCCGGTCAGGGTCACCGTGAACGTCCACCCTGACCCCGGGGTGCCCAGGGCGGCCGCGGGCACCGTGATCGTGACCAGCCCGGGAGTCTGCCCGCCGGACGGGCTGAGCTGGGCCACCGACACCTGCGGGGTGCCCACGCTGGACGAGGAGGACAGCCCGGACGTGGCGCCCGAGGGGGTCACCCAGTCGTCGGTGCCGAACCCGTCCACCTCGATGAGCTGGTTCCACGCGTCCGCCGGGCCGATCGCGTAGTTCCACGGGCCGGCCGCCGCGGTGGACTGCGCCTCCCCGCCCGGCACGCTGCCGGCCGGGGCGTGAATGTACACGTCGATGAGCTGGGCGCCGAGCAGCGAGCCGAACGTGGGCTGCAGGTTGGCCAGGCCCACCTGGAAGGTGACCACGGCGCCGGAGTCGATCACGGTGAGCCCGGTCAGCCGGAACGAGCCGGGCGCGAACACCGCCGACCCGTCCGCGTTCGCCGCCGTCGGGTAGGCGTACGTGCCCGGGCCGCTGCCGCCGCCGGGGGCGGCCGCCGCGTTCAGCACCACGGTGCCCGGCACATGCAGGTCGGTCACGATGAACAGCGCCTCGTTGGTGGCGCCCCCCGAGGTGGCCGCCACCTCGACGGAGTTGGTGCCGGGCTGCATCGTCACCGAGGCGGAGAAGGCGCCCGCGGAGTCCGTCGTGACCGTCGTGACCGTGGTCCCGGGGGCCGCCGCCCCCGGTGCCGTGCCGGTGACCGCCACATCGACCGTCGCGCCCGGCGCGCTGGTCCCGGTCACGGTCACCGACGCGGCGTTCACCGTGACCGACGGGCGGCTCAGGCCGCCGGCACGTTGCCGCCGGACACCGTCAGCGGGGCGGTGACCCGCAGTGGCGCCGTCCCGGGCGCCGCCGGCAGGTACCGGCCGGCCACGATCGCGGGCTGCTCCAGCAGCCGGCCGGCCGCGGTGTCGCTGACCAGCCGGAGCAGCTGGGCCTGGGCCCAGGTCAGCGGGGCGGCCGAGCCGTCCGGCTGGCCGTCGGTGAACCCGATCGACGCGGTCGCCGGGTCCGCCCCCGGCGCCGAGGCGGGCACGTCCGGGTAGTCCCACACCTGCTCGGGCACCAGCCCCACCCCGGACCCGGAATTCAGCATGAAGCCCAGGTCGGCAGCCTGCGCCGCGGAGTCCCCGGCGAGTACCGCCTGCTCGCCGTTCTCCCCGGACAGCACCGGCCACGGGTGCCCGGTGCCCTGGTTACTGGTTGCCCACGGCTGGCCGTCCGCCTGGCAGTCGTGGAACACGGAGACCTCGCAGTCGCCGTACCCGTCCCCGTTGTAGCGCAGGATCCCGGTGCCGGACGGGGTCGGCCGGCCCAGCGCGGACGCGGTCACCGCGAGCGAGTTGCGCACCACCGGGTCGCTGGCGGGCAGCTCACCAAGCCGGGTCAGCTCCAGGAAGCCCTGGTCCACCACGGCCCGCTGGTCGTAGCTGGCCGGGTTCCCGTTGCCGAGCGTGTAGGAGGACGCGGCATCCGGATCACCGGTCTTGTCCACCCGGATGAAATACGGCTGGGAGGACAGCGGGCCGTTGCTGGTCACGTCGGTGGCCAGGATCAGCCGCCGGTAGTCGTCCGCGGTGGCCAGGAACAGCCGCGCAGACACCCGGTCGCCCTGCACCCGGGCGATGGCCGCCGCGGCGACCAGCCCGGCCACCTCGTCGGCCATGGTGGACGGGGAGAAGCCGGTCTGCTCCTCCCAGCGTTCCACCCCGTCCGCCGGGCCGTTCGCCACCAGGAAGTCGGCGGCCGGCCGGATGTGTCCGGTGTACAGCGCGGCGTCCCCGGCCAGCCCGGCCTGCCAGGCCATCAGGATCGGGTCGGCCGTCTCGTCCAGTTGCAGGCCGCCGGTGTCCGGCGCGGCCTGCCCGTTCAGCAGCCCGTTGCGCGGGAACGACCCGTCCGGCCGCTGCAGGTCAGCGAACAGGAAATTCACGATCTGCCGGGCGGTGGCCAGGTCGCCGTCGGTGAGGAACCCGGTGAACGCCTCGTAGGTGTCCCGCGGGAACACCTCGCGGTAAGAGCCGAAGTAGGGGGCCAGCCCGTCGCTGGCCGCCTGGCCGGCCGGCACCGCCTGCCCCCACGGGCTGGCCAGCGAGGCCGCCGTCGCGCCGGGGAACGTCTTGTCCTCGCTGGCCTTGAGCACGTTGGCGGACAGCCAGTACGCGGCCGCGGCGGCCGCGGGCACGGGATGCGCCGGGTGGCCGCCGCCCGGTGGCAGCAGCCGGGAGTCGTAGGCCCGCCAGCCCGCCTGGTAGGCGCCGTAGCTGGCGGTGAACGGAACGGCCGACGCGTCCAGCGCGGTCCGCACCGCGTCATCCGCGCTGCCGCCGAACCCGAGCGCCACCGTGATGGTGCCAGCCCGGGAGGAAGGCACGCCGAGGTCCAGCTTGACCGTCTGCACCACGTTGCCGTTGCTGGCGTCGGGTGCGGCCGGGGTCAGTGTCCCGGAGCCGTCCAGTTCCGTGAGCCCGTCGCTGGCCGTCCCGGCGTACCCGGTCTGCACCGCCCCGAACGGGGTGCTGGCGGCCAGCGCGGCATAGACCGGGGTGGCGTAGCCGCGGTTCACCGCCTCGGTGAACGAGTTGGTCGAGTAGGACAGCGGCACCGGTCCCCGGCTGGTGGGCACGACCGTCGCCGACTCCGGGCCGGCGTTGTCCGAGCCGCCCCCGCCATGGCCGTTAAGCAGCGGGTTGAACCGCAGGTAGACGGAGAGCCCCGGTGGTGCGCCGGGCAGCGGCTCCAGGGTGAACCGCATGATCACCGCCTCGGCGGACGGATCCGTGATGTAGTCGGTGACCAGGTCGAAGTGGTGCGCGGCGTCGTGCGCGGTGACCTCGCAGGCCATCCCGGTGCCGCCCGGCGCGGACACCGTGTACGTCATGTCGCGCGGCTGCAGCGCGGTGAAGCCCGGCCCGGTGACCACCGGGTCCAGGCTCTTCACGTCGGTGTTGTCGATCGTCGGCGCGTACACGTCGGACAGCGTGCCGCCGGCCACCGTGTACCAGACCTTGGACCGGGCGTCCGCCGACGTGCCGACGCAGTCCTTGCGGGCCTCGTCGTAGTACGACGGCGCGCCCGGCGCGCCCGCGGCCTGCGCCCCCGGTGCCGCCACCGTCAGGCTGAACACGTGCATCGACGGGACGTTCTTGCCCACCCCGGAGCCGACCGCGGGCAGCGTCACGGAGACGACCGGCTGCCCCGCGGTGAGCGGGACCGCCGCGTAGAACAGGCTCACCGGCGCGGTACCGGCCGGGTTCCAGCCGCCCGTGGTGGCCAGCAGGTCGGAGCCGGCCGCCGCGTGCACCGAGGTCCAGTCGGCGAAACTGACCGTCCCGGACGACGTGCTCCCGTCCGCGTAGCCGACGGTGACGGTGCCCGAGGTGGTCCCGTACGCGGACGCCCCGACGATGCCGAGCACGGTCCCGGTGCCGCTGACCGCGACCCGCTGGCCGTCCGCGACCACGTTGTCCGGGTTCCCCGGCGGCACGCCCGGCCAGTCGATCGTCACCCCGTCGTGCAGCAGGGACTGCCCGGGGACCAGCGCGTCGCGGGCCAGCGCCGGGGCGGAGAACGAGTCGCCGGTGCCGTCGAAATTGCCCGCGCCGGGCGCGGCCGGCGCGGTGATGCCCACATTGTCGAACGCGCCGCGCAGGGTGCCGGCCGGCGCCGGGCTGGCCGCCGCCACCGCGGGCCGCCCCAGCATGCTTAACGGAAGGATCGTGGCGGCCGCCACCGCCAGCAGCGCGGTGCCTCGGTGCCGTGTCGCTACGCCCATGGCTGACCCCTCCGGCCCGCACGGCATCCTCGCCGTGCACCGCCGAAATGCTCCCCCCGCCACCGTGGCGCTGGCGAGAGGAGGAGGCCAATATTTACAGTTAATGTTCACTAACGCCCTATCATGCAGCTATGTGGTCGCCCGGTTACTTAACGCAGCTTCGCGCTGCGCGGGAGCGGGTGAGCGGCTCCATGGCTGCCGCCGGGCCGCTGGCCGCGGCCGGGTCCGCGGTCGGGGCCGGGCCGCAGGCCAGTGGCGGCCCGGCCGTGGCCACCTTCGGCACCGTGGCCGCGGCGACGGTGACCGTGGTCCAGTGCATCGTGGTCGGCTACATCGTGGTCCAGGTCGCCATCTGGCATTCCTTCTATGCGGCGGCCCCGTGGCGGCTGGCCGGCCCGGCCGCCGCGGCGGTGTGCGCCGGGGCCGTGGTCGCCGGGCTGCGCCGTGGCGTGCCCGTCCGCCGGCTGGCCCTGGCCGACACCTCGGTGCACGCGATGCTGGCGCTGAGTGCCGCCGCCTTCGTCCCGCCGCTGATGCTCGGCGATACCGCCAGCTGGCTCTACATCGCGCTGCTGGACCAGCTGGTCCTCCCCGCCCTGTTCACCTCGGCCCGGCTGGCCATGTCGCTCGCGGCCGTGTCCGGGGCGGCCTTCTGGGCCGGGGCCATGCTCGGCCAGCCCGTCCGGGCCAACTCCCCGCTGGCGGCCGGGGGCTTCCTGCTGGCACTGGCGGCCGCCTTGTGCTGGGGCCGCCGGGCGCTGCAGCGCCGGGCCGCCGCGGCTGACGCGGCCCTGGCCGGGGCGGACCAGGAAACCCGGGAACAGTACGTGGTGCGGTCCCGCAGCGCCGAACGCCGCGAGCACGAGCGGCTGCTGCACGACACCGTGCTGAACACGCTGACCGCGCTGGCCCGGGACGGCACCAGCGGCGCCGCCGGCGTGGTCGGCCGCTGCCGGCACGACGTCGCGCTGATGGAGCAGGTACTCAGCGAGGCGGCCGACTGGTCCGCGGCCGGCCTGCTGGCCCGGATCGAGCAGGTGGCCGCGGAGATGCGTGGCCGCGGCCTCGACGTGCGGGTGACGGCCAGCCCGGCGGGGGACCGGGAGGCCGCCGGGGACCGGGCCGCCGGGGTCCAGGCCGCCGGGGTCCAGGCCGCCGGGGTCCAGGCCGCCGGGGAGCAGGCCGCCCCCGGCGGCGCCCCGGCACTGGCCGTGCCGCCGCCGGCCGCCGCCGCGGTCGCGCATGCGGTGCGCGAGGCGCTGGCCAACGTGCTGCTGCATGCGGGCACGTCGCTGGCCTGGGTCGAGGTCAGCCTGGCCGGGGACGTCCTGGTCCGGGTGCGGGACGCCGGCGCGGGCTTCGACCCGGGCCGGCTCGACCCGTCCCGGCTGGGCGTGCGCCGGTCCATCATCGAGCGGCTGGCCGACGCGGGCGGTGAGGCGTCCGTCCGGTCCGCCCCGGGATCAGGCACGGTGGTGTGCCTGCGCTGGCCGCGGCGCGACGGTGCGCCGCCCGCTGACCCCGGGCGGGAAGGGGGCGGCTGTGCCGGCGGCGGATGACGGGCTGGTCGGGGAGGCCTACGAGGCGGAGCTGCCCCGGATGATGGCGGGCATCGCGATCATCTGGCAGTTCGCCACCCTCATCCAGGTCGTGGCCTACCTGCGGGACTACCGGAACCCGGTGATCCCGGTGCTGGCCTGGGCCGGGATGCTGGGCGCCGCCTGCTGGCTGGTGCCCCGGGCCCGGCGGGGCGGGATGAGCCGGGCCGACGCCGCGATCGCGGTGGCCACCGCGGTCGTCGTGGTCGCGCTGGTCGGCTGGCAGCGGCGGCCCGGCGCGATCGGCTCGGTCGACTGGTCGGTCGCGGGCACCTGCTGGATGCTCGCGCTGGTCGCGCTGTTCCGCCCAGCGTGGGAGTGGGCGACCGGGGCGCTGCTCGTCTTCGGCACGCACGCGGTGTTCTCGGTGCGCGTGCTCGGGGTGACGCCGCTGGGCCAGGCGCGGCTGGCGGCCACCGGCTACACCCTGGTGGTGTGCCTGGCCGTGTTCGCGGCGCTGCGCCCGGCGCTCCGCGTCCACGCCCGGATCGCCGCCCGGCGCAGCGCCCTGGCCAGCCAGGCCGCCGCGCAGCGCGCGGCGGCCGACGCGATCCAGCACGACCGCCGGACCCGGCTCGGCCTGCTGGAGGCGGAGGCGCTGCCGCTGCTGCGCGGCATCGCCGCCGGCCAGCTGGACCCGGCGGACCCTGAGGTCCGGGCCCGCTGCGCCCGGCGCGCGGCGGTGCTGCGCCGGGCCCTGGTGGACGGCACGCACCAGCCGGGCGGGCTGCTGGCCGGCCTGGAGCCCGCCCTCGCCGCGGCCCGGGACCGGGGCCTGCCCATGGAGGTCCAGGTCATTGGCGACCCGGGCAGCCCGGGGCGCGAGATCGTGGGCGCGACCCGGGCGGCCATCGACGGCGTGGTCAGCGTGCTGCCGCCGCACCCGGTGTTGCTGACCGTCCTGGCCACCCAGGAGGACGTGGAACTGTACCTGACCTTCGAGCGCCGCCCGGTGGGCCGCCTGGACGTGGCCAGCCTGCGCCGGCTGCTCCCCGGGGACGCCGGGTGGCGCGCGGCGGTGGACATGGACGAGGCCGGCGGGGGCTGCCTGGAGATCCGGTGGCGCAATGTCGTGTAGTGCTGGCCCAGGGCAACGACCTCCCAGCGAGCCGGACGCCAGGGACGGAAGCGGCGCACTGTACCGCAAAGCACGCGGGCGGCTGGCCGCCAGGTCCTATCATCGGGCCATGCGGTCACCCCGGTCCTTAGCCCGGCCCGCGTCCTGGGGCGTGACCGGAGCAGCGGCCGGGCCGGCGATGACCGTGCTGGTCTCGGTCGTCGCGCGGATCGCGGCCGCCCTCCGGGTCATCGGCATCGGCTACGTCGTGCTGCAGGTGGTCATCTGGCATTCCTTCTACGCGGCCAGTCCCTGGCTGCTCTGGGGACCCGCCGTGGCGGCCGGCTGGGGTGCCCTCGCCGCCTGGTACCTGCGGCGGCGCCCGCGGCGGTGGGCGCTGGTCTGCCTGGACAGTGCGGTGTACGCCGGGCTCGCGCTCAGCGCGTCCGGGTGCGTGCCGCTCGCGATCCGCGGCCAGCCCGGCAACTGGCTGTTCATCGTGGTGACGACCCAGCTCATCGTGCCGGTCTGGTTCGCCCCTGCGGTGGCGTCCATGCCGCTGGCGATCCTGTCGGGTGTCGGGTACGCCGCCGGGAACGCCTCGGTTCCGGTCAGCCGGGCCGCCGCCGGCAGCCCGGTGGCGTCGTCGGTGCTGCTGTTCGCCGTGGTGGCCGTGCACTGGTCCGCGCACCGCATGCTGACCCGCCGGGCGTCCCGCGCGGACGCCGCGCTCGCCGCGGCGCAGGCCCAGGCCCGCGAGCAGTACGTCATCCTGTCCCGGAACCTGGAACGCCGGGAGCAGGATCGCCTGCTGCACGACACGGTGCTGAACACGCTGACCGCCATCGCGCGATCCGGCGCGGCCGGCGACGTGACGGCCCGCTGCCGTCACGACATCAGGCTGCTGGAGGCGGCGCTCCGGGAGCCCGCTGACCCGCCGCCAGCGGCCGGCGTGTCCTGGTCCGGGCTGCTCGCCGGGCTCGCCTCGGTGGCCAGCGAGCTACGGGATCGCGGGCTGGCCGTGCACCTCGAGCCGGCCGGCGACCAGGCAGCGGCCGGGCCGGCGCGGCGGGGCAGCGGGGCGGAGGTGCCCGGCCGGCGGCCGTGCCCGGGCCGGTGCCGGGGATGCCCGGGCCGGTGCCGGGGATGCCGGGGGCGGTGGCCGAGGCGCTGGTGCACGCCACCCGGGAGGCCCTGGCCAACGTGGCCGCGCACGCCGGCACCGGCGAGGCCTGGGTTTCGGCCTGGCCTGACCCCGGCCGCCGGCCCGGCCGGCCTGGTCCCGGCCGGCCCGGCGGTCCAGGTGACGATCCGGGATGCGGGCCGCGGCTTCGACCCCGGCCTGATCGGCCCGACCCGGCTCGGCGTGCGGATGTCGATCCACGAGCGCGTCGCCGACTGCGGCGGCTCGGCCTCGGTCCGGTCGGCGCCCGGCGAAGGGACCGAGGTGTGCCTGCGCTGGCCCGCGGCGGCCGTGGCCGTCCCGGCACCAGGGCCGCTCGCCGCCGCCGGGAACGCGGCGCACCGCGAGGTGCCGCCGTGCTGACCGGGGCGGGCGCCACGCCGGCGGTGGCGAGCCGGCAGGCGGCGGTCGCGGAAGCGGCCGAGTCCGCGGCCCCCCGGTTCGCCGGCGTGCTCTCGGTGATCCTGCCGGCCGCGCTGCTGGTCCAGGCGGTGGCCAGCCGGGGCGACTACCTGGATCCCGTGGTCCCCGTCCTGGTCTGGCTGGGCGTGCTGGCCGCGGCGGGGTGGCTCGTGCCGCGGGCCTGCTCCCGGGGGCTGGGCCCGGCGGAGGCGCTCGCCGCGATCGGCGTCGCGGTGGCCGCGGTGGCCGCGATCGGCGCGGACCACCGGCCGGCCGTGGCCGCCGTGGACGTGAACTGGACCATCCTCGGCACGATCTGGCTGCTGGCCCTGGTCGCGCTGAGCCGCCCGGCCCGGGTGTGGGTGCCCGGCGCCCTGCTCATCTTCGGCGTGCACGCCGTCTTCGTGGTGCGCTCCCTGGGCGGGAGCCCGCTCGGCCTGGCCCGGGTGACGGCGGGCGGGTACGCGGCCCTGATCGTCCCGGCCCTTTTCGCCGCGCTGCGGCCGGCGCTGCGCACGCACGCCGCGATGGCGGTGCGCCGGGCCGGCCTGGCCAGCCGGACGGCCGCGGAACGCGCCGCCGTGACCGCTATCCAGGACGACCGGCGGGACCGCCTGGCGCTGCTCGAAGCCGAGGCGCTGCCGCTGCTGAGCGGCATCGCCAGCGGCACCCTCGACCCGGCCGACGGTGCCGTGCGGGACCGATGCGCCCGGAACGCGGTGACGCTGCGGCGGGCGCTGGTGGACCGGGCCGAGCAGGAAAGCGGCGTGCTGGCCGGGCTGGCGCCGGCCCTCGACGCCGCCCGGGCCCGCGGCTTCGGAGTGCGGGTGCAGGTGGTCGGTGACCCGGGCCGGCCCGGCCCGGCGGTGACCCGGGCGACGCTCGGTGCGGTTCATGAAGTCCTGCGCAGCCTGCCCGGGCAGCCGGTCACCCTCACCATCCTGGCGGTCGGCGGGAACGTGGAGCTGTACCTGACCTTCGGCCAGGCCCCGGCCGGCCGGTGGGACCTGGCGGGCTGGCAGCGGGATGTCCCGCCGGAGGCCGGCTGGGCGGCCACGGCCGAGGCCGGTGACGGCGGGCCGGGGTGCCTGGAGGTCCGCTGGCGGATCGAGGAGGGGCTTCAGTGAGCGGCCCGGACGGCCCCGGCGCCATCGACGTGGCGGCGGTGGATGACCACCCGGTCATCCTGGACGGCGTGGCGGCCTGGCTCAATGAGCCGGGCAATGGCATCCGGGTGGTCGCCGCGGCGGCGACCGTGGCCGCCCTGCTGGCCGGGCCGGGCGCGGCAGGCGCACGTGGTGCTGCTCGACCTGGACCTCGGTGACGGCAGCACGGCGGAGGAGAACGTGGCCGCGATCCGCGCCGCGGGCCCCGCCGTGCTGGTCCTGTCCGCCTCGGACAAGCCGGCCACGGTCCGGAACGCGATCCGGGCCGGGGCGCTGGGCTACGTGCTCAAGAGCGAGGAAACCGCCCAGGTGCGCGCGGCCATTAGGGCGGTGGCCGCCGGAAAGGACTGGATCTCGCCCCGGCTGGCCTACATCTTCGCCACCGACGACGCCCCTGACCGGCCCGTTCTCAGCCCGCAGGAAACCCGGGCCCTCCAGCTTTATGCCACCGGCATGCCGATGAAATCCGTGGCCCGGCGGATGAGCATTAGTGAAGAAACGGCGAAACAGTATGTCGGCCGGGTGCGGGAGAAGTACGCCCGGGCTGGTCGGGCCGCGCCAACCAAATTGGAGTTGTATCATCGAGCCGTCGAGGACGGGCATCTCCCCCCTCATCCCTAGCCCGCGGACCCCCCCTCCCGGCGTCAGGGACAACAGGAGATACCCGTCCTCGACTTCCTGCTACGAGTGACGATACTAAGGCGATACCGAGACGCCGTCATGACCCCATCTCGGGGGTCAAGGCCCCCTATCCTGCGGGACATGATCCACTATCTGCGATGGCCATTTCTGGGCGCCCCGGCCTCGGGTTCCAGTGCGGAGAGTAACTGAATCCCCGGTAAATCCGTGGTGCAGGTGACATTGGGTTAACAGACGGCCGCGCCGGGGGGAATTCACTCACCGTGAACGGTGCACGCCGCCGGGCGGCCGGAACGGCATCATCGTCGTGCTACCCGGCGGTGGCCGCGGTCAGCGGCCCAGGATGCCGTCCACCAGGCGGCCCACCGCCGAGCAGAACACCTCATCCGCGTCCCGCGCCGTCGGGGCCGGACCGGTCAGCGTCGCGGCCAGGTCCGGGTACCGGCCGCTGGCCGCCGCCGTGACCAGCGCGGTCACTTGTGCACCCGCCTGCTGCTCCGCGGTGACGCCGGTGCGGGCGCGTTCGGAGGCCAGCGCCGCCTGGGCCCCGCCGTAGGAGATGGCGAAGCCGTTGACCATGGCCAGCAGCTCCATCTTGGCCGTGGTGTCCAGCCCGGTTCCGCGGAGCAGGCGGAGGAAGTAGTCGATGTAGCGCAGCGCGCTGGGCCCGAACGTGGGCGGGATGTACATGACCCGGGGCAGCCACGGGTGCCGCTCGGTGATGTCCCGGCCCTGCCGGGCCAGGTCGATGATGGCCTCCCGGGCGTCCGCCGGCTGGCCCGGCGGGTAGCGGTACTCGCCGCCGACGTAGTCGATCATGAGCTGGACCAGGTGCTCCTTGGCGGGCACGTAGTTGTACAGCGACATCGTGCCCATGCTCAGGGCGGCCGCGACGCGCCGCATGGTGACCGCGTCCAGGCCCTCGGCGTCGGCCAGCGCCACCGCGGCCGCCGCGATCGCCGCCCGGCTGTGCCGGGCCTTCGGCCCCCGGCCGCCGCGCTCCGGGATGTCCCAGATCGACAGCGGCGGGACCGGTCCCGTCCCCGGCGGCTGCGGCGCGTCCATCACCCGACATCACCTCCCGGAACTCGCCGCCCGGAGCGCTCCCCGTGCCCGGGCGCTCCCGGCTGCGAGCTTAACCAGCGGCGGCACTGCGAGTATGCTGGCTAAAACAACGTACATCGTACGGAGAGGAACAGCGATGACGACCACGGTGCCCGTGCCCTCGGTCCGCTCCGTCCCGGAGCGCGGCTGCCCCGGATGGTCCGGCTGATGGCCCGGCAGTCCCGGCGCGGCCTGCCCGCGCCCCGGTGCGCGGTCAGGGTCGCCGCGGGGATCGAGGTGCCCGGCGCGGACGGCGTCATCCTGCGCACCGACCACTACGTCCCCCAGCTGGCCGGCCCGCTGCCTGCCCTGCTGGTCCGGTCCCCGTACGGCCGGGGATTCCCGTGGAACTTCCTGTACGGCGCCCTGTTCGCGGAGCAGGGCTTCCACGTGATCCTGCAGAGCTGCCGCGGCACCGGCGGCTCGACCGGCCGGCTCGAGCCGTTCCGCCACGAGCAGGCGGATGGACTGGCCACCGTGGCCTGGCTGCGGCAGCAGGACTGGTTCACCGGGTCGCTGGCCACCATCGGGGCGAGTTACCTCGGCTACGTCCAGCTGGCCCTGGCCGCGGACCCGCCCCCCGAACTCCGCGCCATGATCGTGCAGAACTGCGTGACCGGCCCCTACCCGGTCATGTACCCGGGCGGTGCCTTCGCCCTGGAGAACATCCTCATCGCCGCCACCGCCATGGTGAACTTCGAGCGCGGGCTGGGGGCCACGGTCCGGGCCATGCTGCGGCTGCAGCGCCGGCTCGGCCGCGCCGCCCGGTCACTCCCGCTGATCGACGCCTACCCGCCCGCGCTCGGTGGCCGCCTCGGCTACTTCGAGGAGTGGCTGGCCAACCCGGATCCCGGCACCGGCTACTGGCGCAGTCTCGACGTCACGGCCGACAGCCCGGTCCCGGCCGTCCCGGTCAGCCTGCTGACCGGCTGGTACGACATCTGCCTGGACGGGAGCCTGGCCGACTACGCCCGGCTGCGGGCGGCCGGCACGCCGGCCCGGCTCACCGTCGGGCCGTGGACGCATACGTCCGGTTTCAGCGACGACATGCCCATCGTGGCGGGCGAGGCGCTGCATTGGCTGCACGCGCACCTGGCCGGGAACCCAGGCGGCCGGACGGAACCACCGGTCCGGCTGCACGTCGGCGGGTCCGGCGAATGGCGGGACCTGGCCGACTGGCCGCCGCCCGGGATGACGCCCCAGCCCTGGTACGCCGCCCCGGGCGGGGCCCTGAGCGCCGACCCGCCCGCCACGGCGGACACCGCCGGCTTCCGTTACGACCCCGGCGATCCCACCCCGTCGGTCGGCGGCCAGCTGCTCAGCGCCAAGGCCGGGCGGGCCGACGACCGCCGCCTGGAGGCCCGCGCCGACGTGCTGGTGTTCACCAGCGCCCCGCTGCCCGCTGACCTGGAGGTGATCGGCCCGGTCAGTGCCCGGTTCCGGGTTGGCGCGAGCCACCCGCACCTCGACCTCTTCGCCCGGCTGTGCGACGTGGACGAGCGGGGCCGGTCCCGCAGCGTGTGTGACGGCCTGCAGCGGCACCAGCCCGGTGCGGAGGAGCCGGGCGGCGAGTTCGTGATCACCGTCGGGATGAGCGCCACCGCCTACCGGTTCCGGGCCGGGCACCGGATCCGGCTCACGGTCTCCGGCGGCGCCCACCCCCGGTTCGCCCGCAACACCGGCACCGGCGAGCCGCCCGCCACCGCCACCCGCCTGGTCCCCGCCGACATCCAGATCCGGCTCGGCGGCACCGACCCGGCGGTGCTGTCGCTGCCCATCATGCCGCCTGCGGGGTAACTGCCCCGGTCATTCCCCCGCCCCCGCGCCGCAGATATTCGCGCGCCGGTGACATTCCGCCCAATAATGCCCGGGATGCGGTTCGCCGCTCCCGGGCATTAACGCCCGGGAGCAACGGTCTGACGACGCTGCTGAGCGCACATCCTGGCTCGTCACACTGTGCTATCGTCCGGTTCGGCTGAGTAATCAGAGCCGGTCATTTATCCAAAAGAGGCGTTGATGTCGGGGACGCGCCTGACGAGCCGGTGCGAAACCGGTCAAACAAATCTGGGCTCCCGCAGGGGGATATGCATGCGCATCAAGTTCAGGCCGGGGGCTGTGGCGGCCGCTGCGGCGGGCGGCCTGGCGGTGGCCAGCTTGGGCACCGCGGCCCCAGCGGTGGCCGCGCCGATCACCGTCAACGTCCCGTGCAGCACCGGCGCACTGTCCGGCGCGATCAGCGGCGCGGTGAGCGGCGATGTGCTGCAGCTGGCCGGGAACTGTACGTATCTGCTGGCCAGTGCGCTCCCGCAGGTCACCGTGGGCCTGACTATCCAGGGCAGCCCGACGAGCACCATCGAGCGGGGCTATCCCGGGAGCTTCCCCCTGCTCTGGGTGGGGACGAGCGATGGCCTGACCGTGAGCAACGTCAACTTCAAGAACGGCGACGCCCCTTATGGCGGCGCCATCTACGGGAAGAGCGGCCCGGTCACCGTCAACGGCGGCACGTTCTCCGGCAACACCGCCACGACGGAAGGCGGCGCCATCTACAACGACGACGGGCTCACGGTGACCGGCGCGACGTTCACCGGCAACTCCGCGGAGTCCGGCGGCGCCATCGGCAGCGAGGACACGTCGTCGGTGCAGAATTCCACCTTCACCGGCAACAGCGGGACTTACGGCGGCGCGCTGTATAACGACGCTGATGCCACCGTCTCGAATTCCACCTTCACCGGGAACAGCACGGGCACCTACGGCGGGGCCATCGAAGTCGGGCCGGGAACCTCGACGCTGAACAAGGACTCCTTCACCAGGAACTCCTCGGGACACGGCGGCGGGATCGCGGTGGAAGGCGGCCTCGCGACGCTCGACGTCAACACCGGTTACTTCCAGCAGAACACCGCTACCGACGGGGGCGGCGGCGTCAGCAACGACAGCGGCCGGATGACGCTGGACAACACCACGTTCAACGGCAACAACGGCGGGGAGCTTGGCGGTGGCTTCGTCAACAATGGCCAGGCGACCGTGAACAGGATCGTCCTGGCGCGCAACACCGCCACCGACGGCGGCGGCATCTTCGTCAACGATGCCATGACACTCAACGGTGGCTTGTTCATCGGTAACGCCGCCTCCTACCGAGGCGGCGGCATTTATAACACTGACTCGCTGACCATCGGCGGCACCACGATGCAGCAGAACACCGCGTCCTCGGGAGGCGGCGGGCTCTACAACACCAGCGTCGTAGACCTGAACGACAGCCAGGTGGTCTACAACCACGCCCCGGCGGGCGAGGGCGGCGGCATCTACAACGGCTACATCGTCAACCTGACCGGCACCACGGTCCGGTTCAACACGGTGAACAACTGCTCGCCGAACGCCTCGGTGCCCGGCTGCACCGGCTGAGGCACCGGCTTTGACACCTCAAGCGAATTTCCGGGAGGAACATCCATGCGAATAACTGTGACCAAGAGCGCGCTGGCGGCCGCCGCGGCCAGCGGGCTGGCGGTGGCCGGCCTGGCCACCGCGGCCCCGGCTCTGGCCGCGCCGATCACCGTCAACGTGCCATGCAGCGTGACGGCGCTGTCCAGCGCGATCAGCGGCGCGGTGGACGGTGATGTGCTGCAGTTGGCGGCGAACTGCGCCTACGTGCTGACCAGCGCACTGCCGGACGTGGCAGCGAGCATTACCATCCAGGCCCTCACCACGACAACCACCATCGAGCGCAGCTACGCCGGCAGCACCCCGGACTTCCGCCTCCTCACCGTGGGCACCGGCGGTGACCTCACCACCGTCAAGGTGAACTTCAAGAACGGCAGTGCATCCGTCTATGGTGGCGCCATCTACGGCGAGGACGGCCCGGTCACCGTCAAGGGCGGCACCTTCAGTGATAACTACTCCGGCGAGTACGGGGGCGCCATCTACAACGATGACGGCCTCACCGTGACCGGCGCCACCTTCACCGGCAACTCCGCCGATATCGACGGCGGGGCCATCGACAACGAGAATCCCGCGTCGATCCTCAACTCCAGCTTCAGCGACAACACCGCCGAATACGGTGGTGCGCTGTTCGACGATGACAACACGACGGTTTCGAATTCCACCTTTGCCGGGAACAGCAGCGACACCTACGGCGGCGGCCTCGAGGTCGAGGACTACACCACCACGCTGAACAAGGTCTCGTTCACCAAGAACGCCTCTGAGTACGGCGGCGCCATCGAGGTGGAGAGCGGCGACCTCACGGTCAGTACCGGGTACTTCCAGCAGAACACGGCCAGCGAGGATGGCGGCGGCATCGCCCACTTCGGCTCGGACCTGACACTGAGCAACACCATGTTCAACTACAACCAGGCCGCCAGATACGGCGGCGGCATCGACAACGACGGCAGCCTGGTAACGGCCAACGGGTTCAACCTCAAGGGCAACACCGCGGAGTATGGCGGCGGCATCTACACCGAGTCCCCGATGACGCTGGGCGGCGGCTCGGTCAGCAACAACACCGCCCAGTATGGCGGCGGCCTGTACAACGACGACGTGGTGACCATCGGCGGCACCACGCTGCAGCAGAACTCGGCCACCTCGGGGGGTGGCGGGATCTACAACGACACCGGCGACACCGTGAACCTGACCAACAGCAAGGTGGTCTACAACCACGCGCAGGCCGGCGAGGGCGGCGGCATCTACAACGGCGGCACCGTCAACCTGACCACCACCACGGTCCGGTTCAACACCGTGAACAACTGCTCGCCGTCCGCCTCGGTCCCCGGCTGCACCGGCTGAGGCAACGGCTCATAGGCAATCCGGCAACTCTTCCTGGGGGAATATCCATGCGAATCACGCGAATGGCGTTGAGCAAGGCCGCGCTGGCCGCGGCGGCGGCCGGCGGGCTGGCCGCCGCCGGGCTGGGCGCCGCCCCGGCCCTGGCCTCGAACGTGGTCAACGTGCCGTGCGGCGTCGGCCATCTGTCCACCGCCATCTCCACCGCGGTCAACGGTGAGGTGCTGCAACTGTCCAAGAGCTGCGCCTACGTGCTCAGCTCGGCGCTGCCGAACGTGACCAAGCAGATCACGATCGCGGGGCCGAGCACGATCGCGCGCAGCACGATCGGCAGCCCGCCGGCGTTCAGCCTGCTGACCGTCGCGTCCGGCGGTGACCTGACCACCGACAACATCAACTTCGTCAATGGCGACGCGGTCACCTACGG
Organism: uncultured Actinomycetes bacterium; assembly: GCA_963767385.1. Classification (GTDB taxonomy): domain Bacteria; phylum Actinomycetota; class Actinomycetes; order Streptosporangiales; family Streptosporangiaceae; genus RYN-230. The sequence continues at coordinate 116,224 of CAVYEA010000025.1, forward strand.
CGGGGCCATCTACGGGGAGGACGGCCCGGTCACCGTGCACGGCGGCACGTTCGCCCGCAACCACTCGGGTGAGTACGGCGGCGCCATCTACAACGAGTTCGGCCTCACCGTGACCGGGGCCACGTTCACGGACAACACGTCCGCCGACTACGGCGGCGCGATCTACAACGACGACCCCGCCCTGGTCACCGGCTCCACGTTCACCGGCAACACGGCCGGCGACTACGGCGGTGCCCTGTACAACGTCTACGACACCGTGGCGCTGAACGACACGTTCAACAACAACAGCGCGACGGATGACGGGGGCGCCGTCTACGTTGACGACGGCACCACCACCGTCGGCGTGGGCTTCTTCTTCGGGAACTCCGCCGACTACGGTGGCGCGATCTACGCCGACGGTGACGCCCTCACGGTGAACCACGGGTACTTCAAGAACAACTCGGCCAACGACTACGCCGGCGCCATCTACAACATCAGCCCGGCGACGCTGAAGACCACCACGTTCACCGGGAACAGTGCCGGCAGCTACGGCGGGGCCATCTACAACGAGGACACCATGACCGTGAGCACCATCACGGCCAGCGGCAACACCGCCACCTACGGCGGCGCCATCTACAACGAGGACGAGCTCACCATGGACGGCGGCTCGTTCACCAGCAACACCGCCGACTACGGCGGCGGCCTGGAGAACGACTACCAGGCCACGATCGGGACCACCACGTTCCAGCAGAACAGCGCCTCGACCGCCGGCGGGGGCATCTACAACGATTCCACCGCCACGCTGGGGCTGCAGTTCAGCAAGGTGACCCACAACCACGCGCCGGGTGGTGAGGGCGGCGGCATCTTCAACGACGGCGGCACCGTCAACCTGACCAGCACCCAGGTCCAGTTCAACTTCGTGAACAACTGCTCGCCGGCGGCGTCCGTGGCCGGCTGCACCGGCTGAGGCGCGCCCCCGGCCATCCCGTGGCCCGGCGGGCAATCCGCCGGGCCACGGCATATCCGAGCGTCGATTGATCCTTCACGGCACTGACACATCAGGGGGACTCTTGATGCGGGAGAAATACGTGCGCGCGGCGCTGGCCGCGGCCTCGGCCGGGGGCCTGGCCCTGGCCGGGCTGGCCGGGGCCGCGCGGGCCCCGGACTTCAGCCTGCTCACCGTGGGTACCGGCGGCGACCTGAGCGTCTGCAAGGTCAACTTCACCAACGGCTACGGGATCAGCGATTTCGGTGGCGCCATCGACGCCGAGCGACGGTGCGGCGATCACCGGGGCCACGTTCACCGGTAACAGCGCGGGCTATTACGGCGGCGCGGTCAGCGTACGGCGGCAGCTCGCCGATCAGCGGCTCCACCTTCACCGGCAACACGGTGACCCAGTCCGGCGGCTGGGGCGGGGCGCTCGTCACCTTCGACGACACCAGTGACCACGTCAACCTTTTCAAGGTGGTCTACAACCACGCGCGGCCGGCGAAGGCGGCGGCATCCACAACGCCGGGACCGTCAACCTGACGAACACCACGGTCCGGTTCAACACGGTGAACAACTGCTCGCCGAACGCCTCAGTTACCGGCTGCACCAGCTGAGCCATCCCTTCCGGCCAGCGTCTGCTGGCTGTGCCGCCGGCCACCTCGTCTGGGTGAGGTGGCCGGCGGCACGTCTACGGGGCCGCGACGCGGCTCAGCAGCTGCCGACGCCTTCCCAGGCGGCGACGGTGTCGTTGGCGGTGTAACTGCCCGCGGTGTTGAACCCGAAGCTGTGGTTCGGGATGAACCCGCAGCTGGCTGACTCCTCGACGTTGTTCCAGGAGCCGAGGGTGAACTTGTACTGGAACGCGGCCACCGGGACGCCGGTGATGGTCAGCGACCAGGTGTCAGTGCCGGTCTTGACCATCGGGTAGTCGGTGGCGATCCAGTCATCCCCGCTGGGGATGCCGGTGCCCAGCACGTCGTAGTTGCCGGACAGGTAGACGATGTCCCCGCTGGGGGTGTTCGCGGGCACCGTCACGTTGACCACGGCGGTGGAGTTGCCGCAGGCGGCCGGGCCGCCCCAGTTGGCCACGGTGTCGTTCACCGTGCCGCCGTTCACGCTCATGCTGCGGTTGCCGATGTCGGCGCAGGCCGCGTTCTTCTCCACGTTGTTCCAGGAGCCGCCCAGGTCGTACTTGTAGGACAGGGTGGCGTCCGCGGCGGCGGTGACGGTGGCGGTCCAGGTGCCGGCACCGGTCCGGGTCATCGGGATGCCGTTGGCCGCCCAGTCGGACTGGCCCAGGCCCAGCGCGGACAGGTTCCCGGCCAGGTAGACGGTGTCCCCGGAGGCGTCGGTGTTCACCGGCACGGTCACGTTGACGGTCTCCCTGACCGACCCGCTGACCGGGCAGCTGCCCTGCTGCACGCACTGGGTCACCACCGAGGGCGTGTCCACGTCCTTGCCCGCGGAGATGTCGATGGCCAGCCGCACGTACTGGGCCATGGCCCACATCAGCGGGGTGGAGGAGTTGTCCGGCAGGCCGAAGGTGAACCCGCCGGTGCCGGTGGACCCGCCCCACACCTGCTCCGGGATCTGGAAGCCGGCGTTGGCCGCGCCGGCCATGGTCGCCAGCAGGGACTGGGCGCCGCTGAGGTTGCCGTCGGCCACGTCGTACTCGCCGCGCTCCCCGGTCAGCACCGGCCACGGGTTGCCGGTCCCGGAGCCGGTGTAGTCGGCGCCGGAGGAGGTCTCGCCGTAGCCGTCGAAGTTGTACCGGTGCCAGATGGGCCCCTCCGGCGTGGTCACCTTCAGCTGGGAATCCACCACCGGCAGGGTGTTGGTGATGTCGGTCGCGGTGGCCGCCTTGATGCCCAGCCGGACGAGCTCGGTGAAGCTGGGGTCGACCACGGTGCGGTCGTCGTGGCTGCCGCCGCCGTTGGCGATGCCGATGGAGGCCCCGGAGTTGGGGTTGCCGTCCGGGGTGATCCGCAGGAAGTAGCTGCCCCCGCCGTACGAGCCGGTGGTGGTGTAGGTCAGGCTGTCCACCTGGGACGCCCAGGACAGCGCGGTGGACTGGTAGGTGGCGGCCTGGCTGGTGGCGCCGTTGGCCTCGGCGATCGAGGCGGCGCAGATGAGCCCGGCGATCTCCGCGGCCATGGTGGCCGGGGAGTAGCCGCCGTTCTCCTCCCAGCGTTCCTGCGGTGTCGTCGGCCCGTTGGCCACCAGGTAGTTGGCCAGCGCCTCGACGTGCCCCCAGTCGGCCGAATTCGTCGCGCCCAGCTGCCAGGCCAGGATGATCGGGTCGGCCACCTCGTCCATCTGGAGGGAGCCGAACACGGTGGTGCCGTTCAGGAAGCTGTTCTGCTTGACCGCCCCGCTCGACTCCTCCTCGTAGCTGAAGATGTACTGCAGGGCGGCGTTCGCGTCCGTGGCATCCCCGGCCGCGAGCAGGGCGGAAGCCATTTCGTACTCGTCCCGGGTCCACACCACGTGGTACCCGTGATCGCCGGCGCTGTTCGCGCTGACGCTGGTGCCCCACGGGTCGTTCGGGGCGGCCACGAAGCCGCCGGTGTAGGTCTTGTCCTCGTCGGCCTTGACCTCCATCAGCGACACGTCGTACTGCTCCAGTAGCTGGCTGCTGCCGGTCACCGAGGCGGGGGGCGCGTTCAGGCCGGCCATCCAGGAGTGCCAGCCGGACTGGAACGAGCTCTGCAGCGAGGTGAACCCGGCCGCCAGCGACGCGGCCGCGTCCGAGATGGCCGCGGACTGGCTGGCGTCGAAGGCCAGCGCCAGGGTGAAGGTGGTCGACCCGCTCGCGGCCACCGGGACCTGGGCCACCTGGACGATGTGCCCGGCGGTGGACGCCGAGGTGTACGTGGCGGTCAGCGCGTGACTGCTGGCCAGCTGCTGGCTGCCGTCACTGGAGCTGCCGGCGTACCCGCTGGTCGTCTGGCTGAACCCGGTCGAGGCGGCCAGCGCGCTGGACACCGAGCCGTTGCTGGACACCAGGTCGCCGCTGGCGGAGTCGGTGCCGCCGGTGTTGCCCATGCCCTGGTTGTTCAGCTGCGGCAGGTAGTCGGCGTACAGCTGGAGCGGGCCGGAGCTGAGGTTGGTGAACGTGGTCTGGATCAGGATCACCGAGCGGGACGGGTCGGCGATGTACGTCTTGGTGATCTTGAAGTCGCCGTTGCTGGCCGTGTTCACCTGCTGCCAGGTCAGCGAGGCCGGGTCGGCGAGCGAGATGGCATGGCTGGTGTTCGCGGTCTCGGTGCCGGTGAACGTGGACCCGTCGGTGACCAGGTACTGCAGGCCGAAGGTGTCCGGGGTGTCGGCCTGCGGGTAGAAGACGTTCTCCAGTTCACCGTTGCCGAGCGTGTACCAGACCTTCGAGGCGGACCCCAGGGAGTCCGCGAACGCTTGCAGGTTCGACTCGTTCCAGGTCGCGTTGGCGCCGGGGGCGCCCGGGGCGCTGCCGGCGGCGAGGGCCGGTCCGGCCGTGGTGAGCGCGCCCGCCACGGCCAGCGCCACCACGGCGGGCAGGAGCCTCGGCCAGGACAGTAACCGGGCGGGGCCCGGCCGGGTGCGGACAGAGGTAGGCATCGCGTCCTCCCCTCGCGCCGCTGGCCCGGGACCGGGCTGGCCGTCCAGGGAGCGGCGGGATCGTTGGTTGCCGCAAACATAGATTTGGCGGAAACAGCCGGCCAGAACCTGAGCCTGAAATAATTTAGAAACAAAGTGTCAAAGTTTCCGTAACGCCCTTGTCGCGGGCGCTTTGGCCGTTGACCGGGTGCGCGGATTGGCGTGATACTTCAATTCCCCGGCCGGGGGACCGCCCCGGCCGCTGGTGATCTGTCTGGGTGCGGCCGCCGGCCGCAAGGTCGCGTGATGCCACGGTTCCCGCCGCCGCGCCTGGAGGATCTGCCCCCGTGATCGCGTTCCGCACCGCCGCCGTCGCCGCGCTTGCCGCCGCCGCACTTGTCAGCGCCCCCGCCCCTTCACCGGTCGCCTTATCTGCGCCCGCCGCCAGCGCCGCGCCCGGGGTGATCGCGGCGATGTTCGACTGGCCGTGGACGGCCATCGCGGCCGAGTGCCCGACCGTGCTCGGCCCCGACGGCTACGGCGCGGTGCAGATCTCCCCGCCGGAGGAGGCCGTGGTGCTGCCCGGCAGCGGGTACCCGTGGTGGCAGGCATACCAGCCGGTGAGTTATGCGCTGACCTCGCGGTTCGGTACCCAGGCGCAGCTCGCCTCGATGATCTCGGCCTGTCACGCCGCTGGCGTCAAGGTGTACGCGGACGTGGTGCTCAATCACATGACGGCGCAGGGGTCCGGCGGCACCGGCGACGCCGGGACCACGTTCCCCGGCATGTACGACTACCCGCCGCTGTACTCGGCGGCGGACTTCCACAGCTGCCACACCTCGATCACCAACTGGGACGACGAGTCACAGGTGTGGAACTGCCAGCTGTCTGGCCTGGCCGACCTGGACACCGGCTCGGCCTACGTGCAGCAGCAGGAGGCCGGCTACCTGAACCGCCTGCTCGCCCTGGGCGTGGATGGCTTCCGCTGGGATGCGGCCAAGAACATGGCCCCGGCCGACATCGCGGCCATCCAGGCGCTGCTGACCCGTCCGGTGTTCATTTACCAGGACGTCGAGTACGGCGCCGGGCAGCCGGTCACCCCGGAGATGTACGAGGGCACCGGCTCGCTGCTGGAGTACCGGTACGGCTGGGATCTGTACGACGCGTTCACCTCGGGCACGCTGGCCTCGCTGAGTGACTTCGGGCCGTCCTGGAACTCCGCGGGCATGGTGCCCAGCGCCGACGCGGTCGCGTTCGTGGCCGACCACGACACGGAGCGGGACGGCGGCGCGCTGTACTACGCCGACGGGGCCGCCTACGTGCTGGCCAACGCGTTCATGCTGGCCTGGGACTATGGCACCCCGCTGGTGCTGTCCGACTACGCGTTCAGCTCCTACGACGCCGGGCCGCCGGGTACCGGCGGTAACGCCATCGCCCCGCCCGGCTGCGGTGCCGGGACCTGGGAATGCGAGGACCGCTGGCCTGCCATCGCGGGCATGGTCGGCTGGCATGACGCGGCGGGCACCGCCCCGGTGGCCAACTGGTGGACCGACGGCAGCGACGCGATCGCGTTCAGCCGCGGATCCAGTGCCTGGGTCGCGATCAACGACGAGAACGCCCCGGTCACCCGGGCCTTCAGCACCGGGCTGCCCGCCGGGACCTACTGCGACGTGATCAGCGGCGGCGCGGACCCCGGCGGCGGCTGCACCGGCACCGTGGTCACGGTGAACGCGGCCGGGCAGGCCGCCCTCACCGTGTCCGCGAAGAGCGCGGTGGCCCTCGACGTGGCCGCGGTGGCCACCGCCGCCGTCGTGCCCGAGAAGGTCACCGTGACCGTGCCGGCCAGCACCGGCGCCTCCGGGGACACCGTGTACCTGGCCGGGAACCTGTCCGCGCTGGGCCTGGGCCAGCCCGACTGGGCACCGGACGGCGTCCCGATGACCCGGGTGGATGCCACGCACTGGACCGCCACTATCACCGCGGCCGCCGCGGGCACCGCGGGCACCGCCCTGTCCTACAAGTACGACCTGGGCGGCACCTGGCCGGCGTGGAGGAGACCGCCGGCTGCGGGTACGTGGCGAACCGGGCCATGACCGTCAACGGCGGCACGCAGGCCGACACCGTCGCCGCCTGGGCCGGCCAGGGTAATTGCTGACCTGCTCCGTCCGGTCCGCCCCCCATGGGCTGTCTGCGCCGGCCAGCCCGATCACCTGGGCTTGTGCCGCGGCCAGGGAACTGGCGGCCACTGGCCCGAAGCGGGCCAGGCGCGGGATCAGCCCGGCCAGGGTCAGCTCGGCGGATATGAAGCGGATGTTCTCGACGGCCACACCGTGCCTGCGGAAGTACGCGCGGAGGTAGGGAATCTCGAGATCCAGCGCCTGCCGGGGGCTGCCGTGGCGGTAGGTGCCGCCCCGCGCGGTGATCACCACTATCCGCGTGCCGCGCAGCCGGGCTACACCCGGTTTCCGGGTCAGTGAACGCCCCGGGAAAGCTGACCCGGTCGATCCAGGCCTTCAGCGAGGCGGGCACTGAGTAGTTGTACATGGGGGCGCCGATCAGCACGGTACCGGCCGCGAGCAGCTCGCTGATCAGCGGGCTGGTCAGCGCCCACTGGTGCTTCTCGGCCGGGGTCCCGGCCAGCCCGGCCACCTCGGCCGGCCGGACGAGCCCGAGCCGCTCTGCTCGCCGGCCGAGCGCACAGAACGCGTTATCCAGCGGTGGCACCGGGTCGGCGGCCAGATCCCGGTACCGGTACCCGGCCGGGCCGTGCCTGTCCTGCCAGATGCCGGCGAACAGCGCGGTCAGCTGCCTGCTGACCGACTCGCGGGAGCAGTTGGCGCTGGAATCCAGGTGCAGCAAGGAAGGCATCCCGTCTCCTGTCACTTCGGCTGTGCTGCGATCGTCATTGACTGTTGACGGAGCGCGGAGAGGACAGGTGACCGGTGCAGGGACGTGACGGTCTGGCCGAGTGCTTCGAGGAGCAGCGCAGTCAATTGCGTGCGGTCGCCTTCCGGATGCCCATCGTGAATCGCACCCCGGCCGCGGCCAAGAAACTGGCCAGCCGTGCGCGGCACAAGGTACAGGGCACGCCGTCCGTGCCAGCGGCCGAACTCGCCCGGCACCGGCGGGTTGTTGCTGCTTTCCTGGCCGCCGCCCGGACCGGTGACCTGGCGGCCATCCTGGCAGTGCTGGCGCCGGATGTGGTCCGCCGGGCCGACCAGGCCGCCCTGCCCCCGGGCGGAGCGGCCGAGGTCCGCGGTGCGCGGGCCGTCGGCGAGGGAACGGCCGCGCTGGCCGGCCGGTCGCAGCAGGCGGAGCTGGCCCTGGTCAATGGCACGGTAGGAGCCGTGGTGGCCCCGCACGGCCGGCTGCTGCTCGCCCTCACCTTCACCATCGAGGATGACAGGATCGCCCAATACGAAGTGATCGCGGATTCCGGCCGGCTACGGCAACTCGACCTCGCCGTTCTCCCCTGACTACGGCGGTCAACTGGCTGAGGCTGGAGTAATGCTGGGCCAGATCGGGTGTCACAGCGGGCGGGAGGTTCTCGTCTCAGAGGGTGCCGGGCTCACCGGGAGCCGGGCCACCTGAGATCGGAGGGAGCCGGACATGCGGATCTTTGTCGCCGGGGGGACCGGGGTGATCGGGCAGCACCTGCTGCCCCGGCTGGCCGCCGGGGGACACCAGGTCACCGCCAGTACGCGGAACCCGGGCCGGGCCGGGCAGCTGCGCGCGCTGGGCGCCGAGCCGGTGATCCTGGACGGGCTGGACGGGCCGGCCGTCGGGGAGACGGTGGCCCGGGCCGAGCCGGAGGTCATCATCCACCAGATGACCGCCCTGGCCGGGCTGACCAGCCTCCGCCACTTCGACCGCGAGTTCGCGGCCACCAACCGGCTGCGCACCGAGGGGACCGACCACCTGCTGGCCGCGGCCCGGGCGGCCGGGGTCCGCCGGTTCATCGCGCAGAGCTACGCGGGGTGGCCCGGCGACCGGGCCGGCCGCCGGATCCAGTCCGAGGAGGATCCGCTCGACCCGCGGCCGCCCGCGGCGCAGCGGGAGAGCCTGGCCGCGATCCAGCACATGGAGCAGGTGGTCCCGGCGGCCGCCCCGGTCGAGGGCCTGGTGCTCCGCTACGGGTCGCTGTACGGCTACGGCGCGAGCAGCGAGTTCTTCGGCCCGGTCCGCAGGCGGACCATGCCGGTGCTCGGCGATGGGGCGGGCGTCTGGTCGTTCCTGCACGTCAGCGACGCGGCCAGCGCCACGGCCGCCGCCGTCCACCATGGCCAGCCGGGCGTCTACAACGTCGTGGATGATGAGCCCGCTACGGTGACGGAGTGGCTGCCGTTCCTGGCCCGGGCCCTCGGCGCGAAACCGCCGCGCCGGGTGCCGGTGTGGCTGGGCCGGCTGGCCGCCGGTGAGGTGGGAGTGTCGATGATGACCCAGATCCGGGGCTGCTCGAACGCGAAGGCCAAGCGGGAGCTCGGCTGGCAGCCGGCCTGGCCGACCTGGCGGGAGGGCTTCACCCGCGGGCTGGCCGGCCCGGCCCAGGCGGATGTCTCCTGACCCGGCGGGGCCGGATGCTCCCGCCGGAGAAGTGTTCCGCCGCCTCCGGCCGCTGGTGTTCGCCATCGCCTACCGGATGCTGGGCAGCGTCAGCGCGGCGGAAGATGTCGTTCAGGAGGCGTTTCTCCGGTACCACCGGTCGGCGTCCCAGGACGGCACCACGATCAGGTCGGCCAAGGCGTACCTGTCCGCGGTGACCACCCGGCTGTGCATCGACGAGCTGCGCTCCGCCCGGGCCCGCCGTGAGTCCTACCCGGGCGCGTGGCTGCCGGAGCCTGTGCTCACCGGCGCGGCCGCCCGCACGGGCGGGGATTTCCCGGCCGGCCCTGCCCCCGACCCGGCCGAGGCGGCCGAGCAGGCCGACTCGCTGTCCATGGCCTTCCTGCTGTTGCTGGAACAGCTGTCACCGGTGGAGCGGGCGGTGTTCCTGCTGCACGACGTGTTCAGCTTCGGCTACGACGAGGTCGCCGGCATCGTCGGCAAGAGCGAGGCCAACTGCCGCCAGCTGGCGGCCCGGGCCCGGAAGCACATCGCCGAGGGCCGGCCGCGGTTCGAGGCGTCCCGCGGCAAGCGGGAGGAGCTGGCGGCCGGCTTCTTCCGGGCGGTGCGGGACGGGGACCTGGACGCCCTGGTCGGCATGCTCGCCGCGGACGCCGTGGTCTACGGCGACAGCGGCGGCCAGAGGCCTTCCTGGCCGCGGCCCATCACCGGCCGGGAACGGGCCGCCCGGCTGCTAGCCGGCCTGGGAGGGATAATCCGCGACCTTGGCCTCGAGGTCCGCCCCACGGAGATCAACGGGCAGCCGGGCGGGCTCTGCCTCGATCCGGAAGGGCGGATCGTCAGCATCTTCGTGCTGGATATCGCCGGCGGGCAGGTGCTGACCGTCCGCTCGATCATCAACCAGGACAAGCTGCGCCACCTCGGGCCGCTGGCCGACCTGGCCCGGCTGCGCGATCAGTGGCGGCCGAATCGCCAGCCTTGACCAGATCCGGCCTTCCGGCCCGGCCGCGCCGCTTATGCTCGTGGGGCGGAGTGCGGCCGGAGGCGAGCGTGACCGAATTCGATGAGAAGATCCTCAAGCGCCTTGAGGACCTGGAAAACCAGGTCGCTGCGCTGGCTGAGGTACGGAACGAGGGCCGCCGGGCCGCCGATCTGTTCGCCATGGTCGACCGGGACGTGGCCGACTTGAACACCTCGTTCAGCGCGCAGCGGCAGCTGCTGCAGGCGCTGCGCGACGAGCAGGCCGGCCAGCGGCACACCCTGTCCGAGCAGAACCAGGCGCTCGACGGGATCATCGCCACCCTGCGGATGATCCACGACACCCAGCTCAAGCACGGCCGCCAGCTGGCCGAGCAGGGCCGGGTGCTGGCCCGGCTGGACCCGGGCGACTGATCAGCGAGCCCCAGGCTCATGGTCAACTCCTTGGCTGGTGCACAGGGTGCTGTCGCAGTGTCGACGACCCGGCCGCCCTGGGCTCACCGCGCCGGGCCCGCTGGTCACTGGCCCGCGGCGTAGTCCGGATGCCCCGCGAGCTGGCTGAGGAATTCCGCGGAGTCGGCCGTCCCCAGCGCGCCGGACTGGAGCTGGCCGAAGACCGCCGCGTACCGCCGTACCTCGCCGGCCGCATCGAGCACCAGGCTGCCGGTGAGGTACTCCAGGTACACCGCGGGCGGGTCCGCCGGGTCGGTGAAATCCAGGATCGTGAACGGGGTGACCGCGTGGACTCCGGCCGCGCTGCGCAGCGGCAGCACCTGCAGCGAGACGACGGGCAGTGCGGCCAGTTCCCGCAGGTGGTCCAGCTGGCCGCGCGTTACTCCCGGGCCGCCGGCCCGTGGCCGCAGCGCACTTTCGCCGATCACCAGGGCTAGCCGCGCGGCGCCGGCAGGCCCAGCCGGGCCTGCCATTCCCGTCGCAACGCCACCTGGCGGTCGAGGTCCCCGGCCGTGCCGGGCGGGCCCTCCGCCGCCCCGGATCCGGCCGCGCCGGCCAGCTGGGCCCGCGCGTAGTCCTCGGTCTGCGCCAGCCCGGGCAGTGTTATCGGCGCGAATTGGCGAATGCCCGCCGCCTCGGATTCCAGGCTCAGGTAGGACTCGAACCAGGGCGGGATGACCGGGCCGTAAGCCTGCCACCAGCCCTTGCGCCGGGCGTCACGGGCCAGTTGCACGAGGTATCCAGCCTCGTCGCCGGTGACCCCGTATACCTCCAGCATTTCCCGCACGTCCCCGGGGCGGGCGCTGATCCGGCCGGTTTCTATCCGGCTGATCCGGGTACCGGAGCAGTCCAGCCGCCGCCCGACGTCATCGCAGGTTAAGCGGGCCTGTTCGCGCAGGCGGCGCAATTCGCTGCCGAGCCGCTTACGGCGGATGGGAGGGCTGGGCGCAGCCGCCATTGATCACCTCCGGCGCCGGGCAGTGGTGCCGGGCGCGATCTGCCAGGTAAGCTGGGACGCATAATACCGATAAGTATGTTGCCGACTTGCGGGCAATCGGGCCATGCTGGGGCAAAATACTTGGGCGTAGTCTATGCGTGAGTATTGGAGAACCGGTGCTGGCGCACCGACTGCCCGACACCGGCGAGGTGATCCGCCAGATGCACCGGACCGGTACCGGGCCCTTCCCCGTCCGGCCCTACGGGGGTGCCGGTTCGTCGCAGCCAGGCCAGGAAGGTTCCGGCTCCGGCCGGTGGGCCCGCGGGCCCACCGCCTATGGATCCCCTGCCTATGGGGCGGCCTCCTATGGGGGGCGTGCCTCCGGTGCCCCGGCCGCTGGCCCGGGCACGCCGGACCCCGGCTACCCGCCGCGGCCGCCCGCCGCGGCAGGCGGGCTCGATGATCCGGCTGCCCCGGCCCCCGGCTGGCCGCTCCGCTCGCAGCTCGAACTGGGCCCGCTGCCTGGCGCGGTTCCCTGCGCCCGGCTGCACGCCCGGCTGGTGCTCTGGGAGTGGGGCCTGACCAGCCTGGGCGACCCGGTGGAACTCATCGTCTCGGAACTGGTCACCAATGCGCTGAACGCCTCGGCTGGCGGCGCGCCCGGCGGCCAGGGGTACCCGCCGGAGGGCAGGCCACAGCCCATTGGCCTGAGGCTGGGCTCGGACCAGCACCAGGTGCTGGTGGAGGTGTGGGACGGCAGCCCGGCGCCGCCGGTGGCCGGCCTGGTCAGCGGCGATGGAGAGACCGGGCGCGGCCTTTTAATGGTGCAGGCGATGAGCCGGCGGTGGGGTTATTACTTTCCGGCCGCGGGCGCGCTGAGCCCCACGGCGGTCAAGGTCGTCTGGGCCCTGGTCGGTCCCGAGGCCGCCGCCTGACCACGCCGGCCACCGGCGGCGCGGCGGGTCAGCGGGCCGCCGGGGCCGGCCCGGTACTGCCCCGGGGGGTCAGTTCGGGCGGCAGCAGCACGACCTCGCTGGCCGGCCCGTCGCTGAGCCGCCGGACGAGCAGTTCCACGCTGCGGCGGCCCATCTCCTCGGCCGGGATCGCCACCGAGGTGAGATGCGGTGAGGTCCGCCCGGCCACCTGGTCCGGGCAGATGGCGACCACCGACATGTCCTCGGGCACGGTCCGCCCGGCCGTGCGCAGCACGCTGAGCAACGGCGAGATGATGGCCTCGTTCTGCACGATGAGCCCCGTGGTGCCGGGGCGATCCTCGAGGATCCGGGTGATCGCCCCGGCGGCGGCCTCGTGGCTGCCCTCGCACGGCCGGTGGACCAGGCGGACACCACGGCGGCGGCGGCGATCGGCCGCACCGCGCAGCGCCCGCTCGGCGAACCCGCTGCGCCGCTGGTACACCGCCGGGGCCTCGCCGAGGAACGCGACCTCGCGGTGCCCGAGCCCGGCCAGGTGATCGATGCACCGGGCGCCGGCCGCGTCGAAGTCGAGGTCAACGCAGGCCAGGCCCGCCGTCTCGGCCGGGACCCCGATGAGCACCGCATCGATGCCGACCTCGCGGAGCATAGGGAGCCGGTCGTCGTCCATGCTCACGTCCATGAGGATGATGGCGTCGGCGCGGGCGCTGACCGCGACCCGTCGGATCCCGTCGGGGCCCTCATCGTTGGTGAGCAGCAGCACGTCGTAGCCGAACCGGCGGGCCGTCGTGGTCACCGCGATGGCGATCTCCATCATGACCGGCACGTACAGGTCGCTGCGCAGCGGGACCACCAGGGCGATGATGTTCGACCGGTTGCTGGCCAGGGCGCGGGCCCCGGCGTGCGGGTGGTAGTCGAGCAGCTCGATGCTGCGCTCGACCCGGCGCCGGGTGGCGTCGGAGACCGAGCGCTTCCCGCTGAGCACGTAGGACACGGTGCTGGAGGCCACACCCGCGTGACGGGCCACGTCCGCGAGCGTCGCCATGTGCCGTCCTCCCGGGCGTCCCAAATCGAAGCGCTTCGACTGGGCTCACCTCGCCGCTCCGATGTAACCGATGTCCACAATAGCATCGCGGCGCTTTCCGGGCCGGTGGCTCTTTGCCCAGGTTGAGCCGGGTTCCTGGCCGGGGCCAGCGGCCTGCCTGATGCGGGCCGGGCGCAGGCGGCGGCAGGCCGGACGGAATGGTGGCGAAGCGCTTCACGCCCGCTGAGGCGGGATCCGGGCCATGCTCCCGGCCCCGGCTTCCCGCCGCTGGCGGGGGCCGGGCGCGGCGTCCATGGTGCCCGGCCGGGCGGCCCGGAGATCAGGATCCCCCGGCGGGACCGCCGTACTGGATGCCCCGGCCGTTGGTGCCCAGGTAGACCCGGCCGAACCGGTGCGGGTCCCCGGTGATCACCTGGCCGGTCCAGCCCCACTGCTGCGCGTCAGTGTTGATCCGCACCCAGCTGGCCCCCTCGTCTGCCGACCGGAAGATGCCCTGCACCCCGCCGACCACGCCGACCAGGTAGATGGCGGGGTACGCGGTACCGGGCGCGGCCTTCCCGAAGCCCAGGGTGGCCACCGCGGCGACGCTCCCTACCTTGCTGAACGCCCCTCCGGCGTCAGTGGAGTGCCACAGCGCGCCGTCGCCCGCGGTCAGCCACAGGTCACCGGCCCGGCCGGGGACGGTGTGCAGCTGGGGCAGGCTGCTGGACTGCTCCGAGCCCACCCCGGCCGGCAGCCCGGCCGCCGCCGGGGTGAAGCTGGCGCCGCCGTCGGTGCTGCGCAGCACGGTCCCGGAGCCGGGGTCGAAGGCGTAGAACTCCTGCGGGTTCACCGGGTCGGCGACCGGCATCAGGCCGGCCGCCAGCCCGGACACCGGGGTCCAGGTCTGCCCGTGGTCGGTACTGTAGACCGGGGTACCGGGCTCGGCGGCCCAGGAGTTGGCCTCCGGCGCCCACAGCACCGTGCCGCCGTCCGCGGACAGCGCGGTCACCCCGGCTCCGTAGGGCTCGCCCGCAGGCAGCTTCATCACCGTCCAGGTGGCACCGCCGTCGGCGGAGAAGTCGCCGCCGCTCCAGCCGACCAGGGCCACGTCCAGCGGGGCCTGGCCCGCCTCGGCCACGCTGCTGCCCGAGCCGAGGATGGGCTGGATCATGCCGGTGGCGGGTGAGCGGTCCAGCGTGGTGTGGCAGAACCCGCCCAGGTCACCGAGCGCGCTGATCAGCTGGCACGGCCCGGCCGCGGGGGCGGCGAGATCCTCGACCGCGGTCTCCTCGATGCCCTCGGCGGCGGCCGACGTCCAGGTGGTGCCCCCGCCGTGGTCGGCGCTGGTCACGTCGCCGGACCCGTACACGGTCGCCCCGGTGCCGTACAGCACGTGCGCCGGGTCGAAGGGGTCGATGGCCACCGCCGCGATCCACCAGCCGAACTTCGGAGCCCCGCCCCAGGCCAGGTACGGCGAGGCGGAGATGCCCATGGTGGCGTGCGCGCCCACGTCCTCCCAGCTGGCCCCGCCGTCGGTGGACCGGTAGATGGTGTCGATGGGGTTCCACCGGTCATTGGTGGCCACCATGACGGTGCCCGGGTGCTCCGGGTCCACGGCCAGCCCGCCGTAGCCGAACGGCGGGTTGCCGCCCGCCCCGGGCACCTCCGGGGTGATGTCAGTCCAGGTGCCGGTGCCCGTGCCGTACTTCCACACGCTGCCGTCGGTCATCCCGTTCGGCCCGGGCTGGTTGGCGTAGTCCAGGTACAGGGTGCCGTCTGAGGCCAGCACGGCGTGCTGCGGCATCATGCCCGTGGGCTGTCCGGGCACGAGCCGCCAGGTGGCGCCCGGATCCGCCGACTCGTACAGGTCCCGGCCGGTCGCATCCCCCACGAAGATGGTCCTGGCGGGGCCGAACGTGACGAACGACAGCCCGATGTCGTCCGGGGTGGCCGTCACCGGGAAGCTGGCCACCTGGGCCCAGTCCGCACCGCCGTCCGTGCTGCGCCACAGCCCGTTCGCGGGGGTGGCCAGGTAGAGCACGGCGTCGTCGCGGGGGTCGACGGCGAGCCGTTCGCCCATGTTCCGGCCGTCCTGGTTCGAGGCCAGCTGGATCGGCAGGCGGCTGGCCCGCCAGCTGCGGCCCTGGTCGGCGGAGCGGAGGATCTCGCCGTCCGGCGGGAGCGCGAACGGCTGGGTGTACTCCCCGGCCGCCACCCAGACCTGGCCGGGGCGGGCCGGGTCGGCGGCGATGGATTCCACGCCCAGCTCGTTCCAGTCGCTGAACCCGGTGAAGTCCATCAGCGGCACCCACCGCCGGGCTGAGGGATCCCAGCGGTAGGCGCCGCCGATGTCGGTCCGGGCGTAGGCGAGCCCTCGCCCGGCCGGGCTGAACACGATCCCGTCCACGAAGCCACCGGCCACGATCTGTGCGTTGCGCCAGTGATAAGGCGCCATGGCGGGGGCCGGCGCGGCGGTCGCGCGGCGGGAAGCGCGAGCGCGGCGAGTAAGGCAGCGGCAACGGGGATGCGCATGGCGGGATGTCCTCTCCGGACGGGGGACCGGCGGCTAGCCCTTGATCGCGCCGAGCAGCACGCCCTTGGTGAAGTGCTTCTGCACGAACGGGTACGCGATCAGTACCGGGACGACGGTCAGCGCGACCACGGCCATCTGCAGCGAGAGCGGCGCGATCTGCTGGTTGCCGAGGTACTGGCCGATCCCGGTGGTGCCCGTGCCGGCCATCGTCATGCCCTCGGTGACGTAGTTGTACATGACCATCTGCAGCGGCCACTTGACGCTGTCCGCGGGCACGAACAGCAGCACGTTGAACCACGAGTTCCAGTACCCGACCGCGTAGAACAGCGCGACGACCGCGGTGACCGCCTTGGACATGGGCAGCACGATGCGGCGCAGGATGGTCCAGTCGCCGGCCCCGTCGATCCGGGCGCTCTCGATGACGTCGCTGGCGGTGTTGGTGAAGAACGCCCGCATCACGATGATGTTGAACACGCTGACCGCGCTGGGCAGGATCAGCGCCCAGTACTGGTCGTAGCCGCCGAGCGCCGACACGACCAGGAACAGCGGGATGATCCCGCCGTTGAAGAACATCGTGATCATCATGATCCACAGGATCGTCCGGTGCCCGAACGAGCCCCGGCGGGACAGCCCATAGGCGGCCAGCACGGTCACCACCATGGAGAACGCGGTGCCGGCCGCGGTGATGGCCAGGCTGACCAGCAGCGCCCGGGCGACCACGCCGCCGGAGATGATCAGCCGGTAGGCGTTCAGCGTCAGCCCGTGCGGGACGAGCACCAGGCCGCCGGCGATGTTGATGGAGGCCTGGGTGGAGAAGCTGGTCAGCACGATCGAGTACATCGGCAGGAGGATCAGCAGCAGGATCACGGTGAGCGTGCCCGCCTTGCCCGCCTGCCCGCCCGCGGACGGCTGCTCCTGCCAGATCGGCCGCCGGGGGTCACGCCGGCGCCGCCGTGGCGCTGCCGTCAGCGGCGTTGCGGTCATGTCGCCCTCACTTCCGGTACAACCCGTCCTCGCCGAACAGGTGGGCCACCTTGTTGGCGGCCAGGATCAGGATCAGTGAGGTAACCCCGAGGAACAGGCCCGCGGCCGCGCCGTAGCTGAAGTTCCCCTCGACGATCCCGAACTGGTAGGAGAACGTGGTGATCACCTCGGACGCGCCGGGGCCGACCGCGCCCCGCTGGATCAGCATCTGCTCGAAGCCGAACGTCAGCGCGTAGCCCAGGTTCAGGATGAGCAGCAGCACGGTGATGCCCTTGAGGCCGGGCAGGGTGATGTGCCGCAGCCGCCGCCACCAGCCGGCCCCGTCCACCGCCGCCGCCTCGTACAGCGACGGGCTGATCGCGGCCAGGGCGGCCAGGTAGACGATCATCGACCAGCCGGCCTCCTTCCAGATCAGCTGGGCGGCGACCAGGAACTTGAACGCGCCGGGGTCGGTCATGATGTTGACCGGGTTGGCCACGCCGTGCTGGCGCAGGAACGTGGCCAGCAGCCCGGTGCCGCCGAGCATCTGCTGGAAGATGGTGATCACCATCACCCAGGAGAAGAAGTGCGGCAGCGTCACCACGCCCTGGATGAACGCCCGCAGCCGCCGGCCGAGCAGGCTGTCCAGCAGGATGGCCAGCGCGATCGGCGCCGGGAAGAACAGCACCAACTGGACCGAGAACAGCACCAGGGTGTTGCTGAACGCGTGCCAGAACCCTGGGTCGGTGAACAACTGCTGGAAGTTGGCGAAACCGACCCAGGGGCTGTGCGGTGAACCCGTCGTACAGGTCGTAGCTCTGGAACGCCATCACCAGGCCGAGCATCGGGGTGTAGCCGAAAACGCCGAGCAGCGCGACGGCGGGCAGCGTCATCAGGATCAGCGACCGGTCCCGGCGCAGCCGCGCCCGCCACGGGGTCTTCCGCGCGCCCGGCGCCGCGGCGGCCCGCGGCCGGGCCTCCCGCACCGCCTGAGGCTTGGTGATCGCGGACATCAGGCCGGGTGCCTACGCATCGCCGTACTTGGCGCGGATGCCGTCGAAGTACGTGCGCAGCGCGTTGCCGCCGTTGCGCTGCCATGACTTGACCGCGGACTGGAAGTCCGCGACCGTGCTGCGGCCCCGGACCACCTCCTGGATCATGTTCCCGGTGCTGCTGGTGAACTGGGGCGCCGCCATCGCGTTGTTCAGGCTGGACGGCGGCGCGATGTTCATGTCGTAGAACAGCGGCTTGTAGCCGTACCTGGCGTTCTGCTGCTCGAAGACGGCGCGGTCCCGGGTCACCGCGGTGTAGCCGGGGTTGTTGAGCACCTGGTTTGCCGAGGCCAGGAAGGCGTAGGTCTGCGCGACCTGCTTGTTCCCGGTCGCGGTGAGCTGCGGCCCGCTGCCGGTCATCGTGTAGTCGGTGCCGGGCGCGCCGAAGCTGACCAGGGTGTACTCATACGAGCCGAACGGCGCGGCCAGGTAGTTGGCGATCCGCAGCAGTTCGGTGATCTGGCTCTTACTCAGGTTCTTGTTCAGGTAGCTGAACCACTCGGTGCCGTTGGCCAGCGCGATGCGTGGCGTGCCCGACCCGCTCGCGGTGAAGAACGGGAACGCCATCCGCACGTATCCCTTGTCCGCGGCCGCGCCGGACTGGGCGTCGGCGCCGAGCCAGGCGCCCTGGCCGTCGAAGGTGATCAGTTCCTGGCCGCTCCAGAACCGCTGCTTGGCCGAGTTGGTGTCCAGCGCGATCGCGTCCGGGTTCATCAGCCCGGCCTTGACCAGCTTGGCCTCCCACGCCATGGCCTCGATGATGTTCTCGGTCTCCCAGGCGGCGACCAGGTCGCCCTTGGCGTTGGTGATCCAGGCCGGCGGGTTGGGCGGGATGTTGAACGGCTGCAGCAGCCCGGTCCAGATGTCATCGAAGGCCCACCGCTTGGCCTTCGGGTCGTTGATCTCCTTGCCCAGGTTGTACAGGTCGTCGATGGAGGTG
The DNA here is from genome assembly GCA_963767385.1 of uncultured Actinomycetes bacterium. GTDB lineage: Bacteria > Actinomycetota > Actinomycetes > Streptosporangiales > Streptosporangiaceae > RYN-230. The sequence continues at coordinate 135,148 of CAVYEA010000025.1, forward strand.
ATGTGCGGCGTGCCGATGCCCAGCTTGTCCAGGACGTCGGCGCGGTAGTACAGGTAGCCGGCCACGGTGAACTCGGTGGGGAACACGGGGATGCCGTAGATCCGGTCGTTCCAGATGCCCGCCTGCCAGGCGCCCGGGAACAGGGCGGCCAGGTTCGGGTACTCCTTGACCTTGTCGCCGGCCAGGTACGGGGTGAGGTCCGCGAGCTTGGCCCCGACCGCCTGGCCGAAGTTCAGCGGGGCGGTCCAGAACGTGGGGATCTGGATCCAGTCCGGCAGCTTGTTGCCGGAGAACAGCGGCGGCAGGATGTTGTTGTAGGTGTTCCCGTTGGACGGCTGCATGGTGACCGTCGCGCCGAGCGCCTTGTTCACCGCCTCGTAGTACGTGTTCCCGCTGGGCGAGGGGATCGATGCCCACAGCGGCGTGATGGCGGTGTAACTTCCGCCGGTGCCGGGCACGTCGTGCACCGTGTGCACCAGCGTGCCCGGGTAGCTCAGGAACCCCGGCGAGGACCCGTCGATGCTGGCGTAGTCCGGCTTGACCAGGTTGCTCGGCACGTAGGCCGGCATGATCTTGCTGATCTGGCTGGCGCTGGTGGTCCCGGTCCCGCCGGTGCCGCCCGTCCCGCAGCTGGCCAGTAACGGTGCGGCGGCCACCGCGCCGGCCGCGGCGGCGGCGGTGCCGAGGAAGGACCGGCGGTTCATCGGGGCACCGCTGCTGCGCGGGAAGGATGCGGCGTTCATAGCTGACACGACCTTTCGTCGGGCGATCGCGAGGCGGGCGGGCCCAGTCGGCCCGGGTCGGCCCGGTGCCAGGTTGTCGAAGCGCTTCGATGTTGCGCCGAGGTTACGTCAGGCCATTTACCGCGAGCAAGACCTAACTCCCAATTCCCGGCAACCCGTGCCGAATCCGTGATGCTGGCCGGGAATGGCCCAGCTGGGGGGACGCGAGCCATTACGGGGCCGTGGCCGGCTTGACACCAGATGGTCTGCGGTGGCAGCGTCGAAGCGCTTCGATCATCAATGACGCCAACTCACCGGAGGAGCCGGGTGGAGCGGGCAGGCACGACAGCCCAGGAGGGGACCGCCCAGGCGGGCCTGCGGGCCCGGGCGGACGGCATGCTCAGCCAGCTGAGCGGCCCCGAGAAGATCGCCATGCTGCATCAGTGGTCGCCCGGGGTGCCCCGGCTGGGGATCGCGGGGTTCCGCACCGGTACCGAGGCGCTGCACGGGGCGGCGTGGCACGGGGTCGCCACCGTCTTCCCCCAGGCGGCCGGGCTGGGCGCGACCTGGGACCCGGACCTGCTCACCGCCGTCGGCGCGGCGGTGAGCACGGAGGTACGCGCGCTGCACGAGCGCGACCCCCTGGTGAGCCTGAACGTCTGGGCCCCGGTGGTCAACCTGCTCCGGGACCCGCGGTGGGGCCGGAACGAGGAGGGCTACTCGGAGGACCCGCTGCTCACCGCCCGCCTCGCGGTGGCCTACTGCGCCGGGCTGCGCGGCGATCACCCCGTGTTCTGGCGCACTGCGCCGGTGCTCAAGCACTTCTTCGCGCACAACCACGAGACGGACCGGGACACCACCTCCTCGGTGGTCCCGGCCCGGGTCGTGCACGAGTACGACCTGGCGCCGTTCCGCGGCCCGGTCGCGGCCGGGGTCGCGGCCGGCGTGATGCCGTCCTACAACCTGGTGAACGGCCGGCCGAATCACGTGTCGCCGTACCTGAACGACGTGCTCCGCCGGTGGCCGGCCAGCGACCTGGTGGTGTGCAGCGATGCGCAGGCGCCGTCCAACCTGGTGGACACCGAGCGCTACTTCGCCGGCCACGCGGAGAGCCACGCCGCCGCGCTGCGGGCCGGGGTGGACAGCTTCACCGACCACGGCGCCGATTCCGGCGTGACCGTGGCCCGGATCACCGAGGGGCTGCGCCGCGGGCTGATCACGATGGCGGACGTGGACCGGGCCGTGCGCCGGCTGCTGCTGCTCCGGCTCCGGCTCGGCGAGTTCGACCCCGGGCTCGATCCCTACCGCGCCCCCGGCGGCCCGGGGCCGGGCGTGGCGCACCGGGACCTGGCCCGGCGGGCCGCGCGGCAGTCGCTCGTGCTGCTCAAGAATGGCGCCGGACTGCTGCCGCTGCAGCCTTGTCCGGGGCTGCGGCTGGCCGTGGCCGGCCCGTTCGCCGACACGCTGCGCACCGACTGGTACAGCGGCACCCTGCCCTACCAGGTCACGGTGGCCGCCGGGCTGCGGGAAGCGCTGGCCGGGGCGGGCGGGGCGGTCACCGTCGCCGAGGGTGCGGACCTGGTCCGGCTGGCGGCCGCGGGCGGCCGCGGGCGTGACCTCGGCGAGTTCGACGTCTTCGACTGGGGGCCGGGCACCCTCGGCACGGTGGTCACCTTCCGGTCCGCGGCCACCGGCCGCTACCTGACCGTCGCGGAGGACGGCGCCCTGGCCGCGGACGCGGAAAGGCCGGGCGGCTGGGTGGTCCGCGAAACGTTCACGGTGGAGGATGTCCCGCTGGCTCCCGGAGACGATCCGGGCCGGAGCGTCATCGTGCGGTCCACGGCCACCGGGTGCTACGTCGCCGCCGGTGATGCGCCCGGGGAACTGCGCGCCTCCGCGCCGGACGCGGCCGGGGCGCAGCGGTTCCGCTGGGAGGTGCTGCGCGACGGGGCGGCCGCCGCCGCGCAGGCGGCCGCGGCGGCCGGCGCCTGCGTGCTGGTGCTGGGCAACGAGCCGATGATCAACGGCCGGGAGACCCAGGACCGGGTCACGCTGGCGCTGCCGCCGGCCCAGGCCCGGCTGGCCGCGGCCGTCCTGGCCGCCTGCCCGCGGCTGGTGCTCGTGATCATGAGCAGTTACCCGTATGCCCTGGGCCCGCTGGCCGGCCAGGTCCCCGCCATCATCTGGACCAGCCACGGCGGGCAGGAAGCCGGCCGGGCGCTGGCCGAGGTGCTGCTCGGCGCGCACGGCCCGGAAGGCCGGCTGGCCCAGACCTGGTACGCCAGCGACGACGACCTGCCCGGCCTGCTGGACTACGACATCATCGCCGCGCGGCGCACCTACCTGTACTTCGACGGCATCCCGCTGTACCCGTTCGGCCACGGCCTGGCCTACACCACGTTCCGCTACACCGGGCTGCGGCTGGATCCGGCCTGCCTGGACCTGGACGACCTGGGCCTCAGCGCCCTGGACCTCAGCGGCGCGGACGCGAGGGCGCTGGACGAGGCGGTGCTGACGGCCAGCGTGACGGTCAGCAACACCGGGACGCGGGACGGGACCGAGGTGGTCCAGTGCTACACCGGCCCGGCCGCCCCGCGCCGCCCCCGGCCACGCCGGGCGCTGGCCGGGTTCACCCGGCTCACTCTCGCCCCCGGCGAGTCCCGGACCGTGCGCATCCCGCTGCCGCTGTCCGCGCTGGCCTACTGGGACGCGGCGGCCGGCCGGATGACCGTGGACCCGGGTGATTACCTGGTGCAGGCCGGGTCGTCCAGCACCGCGATCCACCAGACCGCCCGGCTCGCCGTGCAGGGCCCGGAGCCGCCGCCCCGGACCCTCCTCGGGGTGCGTACCGCCGCCGCCTCCTTCGACGGCTACGCGGGCATCACCCTGCTCGATGAGGCACCGGAGCGCGGTGACGTGGTGGCGCCCGCCGGGCCGGGACCGGGCTGGATCCGGTTCCGTGACGTGGCGGCGTGGCCGGGCCGGCCACGCTCACGCTGCGCGCCGCCCGCGAAGAGCCGGGTGCGGCCCAGGTCACGCTGTACACCGCCGGACCCGGCCCGGGCGGCCCGGCCCGCGGGGAACCGCTCGGCACCGTCACCGTGCCGTGCACCGGCGGCCGGTACCGGTACGCCGAGGTGACCGGGCCGCTGCGGGCACCGGCTCCCGGCGGGCCGCCGGTCACCGACGTGTACCTGGTCCTCGACGGCCCGGTCCGGCTGGCCGCGCTCGGCGTGCACCGGTGAGCCCGGGGCTGTGGTTCGGCGGGGACTACAACCCGGAACAGTGGGACGAGGCCGTCTGGGCGGAGGACGGCCGGCTGATGCGCGAGGCCGGGGTGAACACCGCCACGGTCGGCGTGTTCTCCTGGGCGCTGCTGGAGCCGGAGGAAGGCCGGTACGACTTCGGCTGGCTGGACGCCACCCTGGACCGGCTGCACCGCGGCGGGGTCCAGGTCATCCTGGCCACCCCGACCGCCTCGCCGCCGCCGTGGTTCACCCTGGCCCACCCGGACGCGATGCCGGTGACCCGGGATGGCGTCCGGCTCAGCCACGGCAGCCGGGACACCTACTGCGCGGCCGCCCCCGCCTACCGCACGGCCGCCCGCCGGATCGCCGCCGCCCTGGCCGCCCGTTACGCGGGGCATCCCGCGCTGGCGCTGTGGCACGTGCACAACGAATACGGCACGGTGTGCTGGTGTGAGCACGCCGCTACCGCGTTCAGGAACTGGCTGCAGCGGAGGTACGGACCCGCAGCAGACGGCCTGCGGGCGCTGAACGAAGCCTGGGGGACCGGCTTCTGGGGCCAGCGCTACACGGCCTGGGAGCAGGTGCTCCCGCCGCGGGCCACGCAGTGGCTGGGCAACCCGTCGCAGCTGCTGGACTTCCGCCGGTTCTGGTCGGGCGAGCTGCTGGCCGCCTTCTGCGAACAGCGCGACGCCATCCGTGAGCACGCCCCGGGCACCCCGGTCACGACCAACTTCATCCTGCCGGACTACCAGGTGGTGGACCCGTGGGCGTGGAGCCGCGAGGTGGACGTGGTCGCGGTGGACCACTACCTGTCCAGCGCGGGCCGCCGCGGGCACGCCGACATCGCGTTCGCCGCCGACCGGGCCCGGTCCTGGGCGGGCGGGCGCCGGTGGCTGCTGATGGAGCAGGCCACCCGGCTGGTCTACGACGGCGGCCGGATCCTCAGCCGCGCGCCGGGCCGGATGCTCACCGACAGCGCGGGTTACCTGGCCCGGGGCTCGGACAGCGTGCTCTTCTTCCAGTGGCGGGCGTCCCGCGCCGGGGCGGAGATGTACCACTCCGCGATGGTCCCGCACGCCGGCCCGGACTCCGCCGCGTTCCGGGAGGTCGTGGCGCTCGGCGGGGCGGTGCGGCGGCTGGCCGAGGTGGCCGGGCTCCACGGTCACCGCGCAGGCCGCGGTGCTGCTGGACGCCGACTCGTGGTGGGCGCTGGAGGCCCGCGGGCTGCGCGGCGCGGACATCAGCTACCTGGGCGAGGTGCGCCGCGCGCACGCCACGCTGTGGCGGGCCGGGATCGTCTGTGACCTGGCCCGCCCGGACGCCAGCCTGGCCGGGTACCGGCTGGTGCTCGCCCCGGCGCTGTACCTGCTCACCGACGAGGCCGCGGCGTCGCTGCGCGCCTACGTCGAGGGCGGCGGCCACTTGGTGGTCACGTTCGGCAGCGGGCTCGTGGACCCGGCGCACCAGGTCCGGCTGGGCGGCTACCCGGGGGCGCTGAGTGACCTGCTCGGCATCCGGGTCGAGGAGTTCTTCCCGCTGCCCGCCGCGGACCGGGTGCCGCTGTCCACCGGCGAGGCGGGCACGCTGTGGAGCGAGCTGGTGCGGGCCGCCGGGGCCGAGGTGCTGGCCAGTTACGCGGCCGGCCCGCTGGCGGGCCAGCCCGCGATCACCCGGAACCGCGCCGGGGCGGGCCGCGCCTGGTACCTGTCCACCCGGCTGGAGGACGCCGCGCTGGACCGGGTCATCGGCGAGGCGGCCGCCGCCGCGGGCCTGGCTCCCGTGCTGCCCGGCCTGCGGCCAGGGGTGGAGGCGACGCGGCGGCACGGCGCGGCCGGCCAGTCCTGGCTGTTCGTGCTGAACCACACCACGCGGCCCGCGGTCGTCGCTGCCCGCGGGCGTGAGCTGCTGTCCGGCGCCCTGGTGGCCGGGCGGCTGGAGGTCGCCCCCGGCGGGGTGGCCGTCGTCCGTGAGGAACCCGGCTGATCCCCGGGCCAGCTCGGGGGGCGGGTCAGTCGGTCTCGGCCAGCGCGCGGAACCGGTCCAGCAGGTCCGCGGGCACCCCGTCGGTGTCCGGGGTGACCCGGCCGTAGAGCCACAGCAGCAGGTCCGAGGCGGTCCCGGTCAGCGCGGGCAGGTCCGGCGCGGCGCCCCGGTGGTACCGGACGGTGCCGGGCCGCTGGTCGTCGCGCACCGTCCAGGCCGCCCCGGTGTCCGTGGCGCGCAGCGCGAACTGCCCGGCCAGGGGCGGGCCGGGCGGCTCGGGGTACGCGGCGAGGGTGGGTACCGAGAAGGTGAGGAACTCCTCGATCGAGTCGGCCGCCACCGGGCCTTCGATGGCCAGGCGGCCGCCCGCCGCGTGCGCCGCGTCCCAGTGGTGCACCGCGGCCTCCTGGACCTGGTGCCGCCGGACGAACGCGATGTCCTGCTGCGGGGCCCAGGTCCACACCGGCGCCGTGCTGTCCGCCGTGCGCAGCACCTCGGCCAGCCGGCTGGCCCCGGCCCGGAAGGCCGCGATGAGCTGGCCGCGGGGTGCGGTGGCCGGCCGCCGGGACTCGGGCGGCGGCTCGCTGAGCCGCTCCGCGACGATCGTGGCCCAGAACCAGTGCACCTCGGTCAGGTGATCGACCAGATCGGCCACGGACCAGCCCGGGCAGCTCGGCACGTCCGCGTCCAGGTGGCCCTCGGCCGCCGCCGCGAACCCGGCACTGTGCGCGGTGATGGCGGCGATCTGGTCCCCGGGGCTCAGGATGGGCTGTCCGGTGTCAGGGCCCGGGGCGGGAGATTCTCCGGCGTTAGCGTTCATCGCCGCCCAGCCTATTCACCGGGCGGGTCCCGGCCGAACAGTTTTCCGGGCCGGCCGCCGCGCCCGGGCCGCGAGCACGGCGTTCCAGCGGACCGCGCCGGCCAGGTCCCGGGCCCGCTCGGTGACCCGGTAGTCCGGCCGGGCCGCGGCGTCCGCGATGGCCCGGTCCAGATCGTGATCGTTGCGCTCCAGCACGGTGTCGAAGTCCCGGCGCACCGGCTCCAGCAGGTCGTACCCGAAGGAGCGGTGCATCCGCGGGTACAGCGGCTTGAACAGCCGGGCCCGCTCGTGCAGCCCTGAGGAGTAGGACATCATGTCCTTCGGCCGGAGCCTGATGTAGTCCGGCAGCACGTCCGCGAACGCATGCCGGAGGATCCATTTCTCCTGGCCGTCCCGGAGCTTGACCGACCGCGGCAGCCGCATCGCCAGCTCGACCAGGGCCAGGTCCAGGAACGGGACGCGCAGTTCGACACCGTGCCCCATGCTCGCCCGGTCCAGCCGCTGCAGCTCGGTCCGGCACAGGTTCCGGATCTTGTGCAGGAACAGCCGGCGGGCGTGTTCCTCGCTGGCCTGGAAGTACATCGGGTACCCGCCGAACAGCTCGTCGGACCCGTCCCCGGACAGCACCACCTTGATGCCCATCTGGTGGATGCGCCGGAACAGCGGCACCGACACCACCTCGTTGATGATGTCCCCGTACTCGGTGAGCTCGCCCAGCCGGACGGCCTCCCGGATGTCGGCCAGCCGGATGTCACCCGGGCGGACCTCGATGACCTCATGCGGGACCCCGAGGTCGGCCGTGAGCCGCCGGGAATAGGCCAGGTCCTGGCTGCCCGGTGCCCCGATCGTGATCGCGACGCAGTCCGGGTGCATCTCCCGGACGTGCAGCAGGGTGAGCGCGCTGTCCAGGCCGCCGGACAGGATGACCCCGACGGTCAGGTCGGTGTCCACCCGCACCCGGATGCTGTCCTCCAGGGCGGTCCGGACCAGCTTGGCCGCCTCCTCCGGGTCGGCGATCAGCGGCTGGCCCTCGCCGAGCCGGAGCAGGTCCACGTAGGGCCGCAGCTCCGGGCGGCCGGCCCGGAGAGAGGCTCGGCCCAGCCATGGTGGCCCGGGGGCACCTCGCTGACCGGGGCCCCGATCGCGGTCAGCGCCTTGACCTCAGAGGCGACGTGCAGGCAGCGGCGGGCCTGGGACCAGTACAGCGGCTTCACCCCGAGCGGGTCACGGGCCAGGTACACCCGGCCCGCCGCGGTGTCGGTGATGGCGAAGGCGAACTCCCCGCGCAGCCGGCGCACCGCCCCGGGGCCCCATTCGCGGAACGCCTCGAGGACCACCTCAGTGTCGCTGTCGGTGCGCAGCCCGTGCCCGAGGGCGGTGAGGTCGGCCTGGAGCGCCCGGTAGTTGAAGATCTCGCCGTTGTAGCAGAGCACCCAGCGGGCGTCCGGCGACGTCCACGGCTGCACGGCGTTCTCCCGGTCCACGATGCGCAGCCGCTGGGTCCCGGCCAGCAGCCGCTCGGTGAGCCGGACCTCCTCCACCTCGCCGCGCGGGGCCAGCGACCCGAGCATCCGGCGGAACGTGGCCCGGTCCGGTTCGGCGCCGAGGATGAGCGCGATGCCGCACATGCCGCTCAGTACCCGTCTTCCCGTGGCTGGTGGTCATCTGGCCCAGGGGCGCGCAGCGCCGTGGCCGTGCCCGGGCTCAGGCAGACATGCCAGGCCTGGCCCTCGTCGATCACGTTGACCTGCCCGGCCCGCTGCCGGTCCAGCAGCAGGCTCACCAGCAGCCCGTGCGCGCCGAACCGGCGGAACCAGGTCATTTCGATGTCCATGGCGTAGCCGACGCAGTGCGCGCTCGGCAGGGACGCCGTGTAACCCAGGGCGCGGAGGCGGCGCTGGTGCTCGATGCTCCGGGCCAGGCTGGTGACCCACAGCGGGGGCGTGCCCGGGCTGGCCACCGCCGCGAACTCGGCCGCCACCTGATTCAGCAGGGTGACCGTCTCCGGGCGGGCCCGGGTGAACCGCAGGCCCGCCGTCCGCGGCGTGGCGTCCGGGCGCAGCCGCCGGTCCGCGGCCCGGGCCGCCCGGGACGCCAGCGTGGCCGGCTGCCGCCGGTAGCAGAAGCGGAGGGCGCCCGCCCGCCGCAATGGCTCGAGATCGGCCAGTTCGGGCGCGCTGATCAGCTCGGCATCGGTCACGTAGGCCCGGGTCCGGCCCCACCACATGATGTCTATCAGCGCGAAAAGGTGGATCCGGATATGCGCGGCCAGATCGGCCGCCGCGCTGCGGGCACTGGGCTGGTACTGGCGCACCTCGCGGAGCAGCCGCTCGGTCGCCGCGGCGCTGCCGCCGGGGGTCGCCGACAGCACCGCGGCCAGCTCGGCCCCGGCCAGCCGCTCGGTGAGGACCTTTTCCGCCTTCGCCAGGTCACCGCGGCCGGTGTAGCCGGCGATCTCGAGCAGCAGGTCGCCGACGGCCTCCCGGTATCCGGGCAGGTCGGGCCCAGTGTCCGGCACCGGCTCGTGATCGTTCGCATCCATGTGGCATCCGCACTCGTCCCGGCTCCTGCACGGCCCGGCCCGGGGGCCGCCAGGGGCATCATCAGAGCCGCCGCGCGGGCGCGTAGCAGCCGTGGTACGGAGAGTAACATGTCGAAAACAATTAGTTACGACAATGCCGCCGGGGTGATGGCCACCACAGCCGGCCGCCTTGCCAGAATGAACCGGGTCCCCAACCGTGCGAATGGAGCAGATGTGGCTGACGCGAACGACTGGAACAGCAAGATCATCGAGGAGTTCCGCCGCAACGGCGGCAAGGTCGGCGGCCCGTTCGAGGGCGCGCCGCTGCTCCTGCTGCACACGGTGGGGGCCAGGTCCGGCCAGGAGCGGGTCAACCCGATGATGTACCGGCAGGTCGGGGACAGCGTGGCCGTGTTCGCGTCCAAGGCCGGTGCCCCGACGAACCCGGACTGGTACCACAACCTGGTGGCGAACCCCCGGGTCAGCGCCGAGATCGGCACGCAGACCGCGGAGTTCACCGCGCGGGTCGCCCAGGGCGGCGAGCGTGACCGCATCTGGGAGGAGCACAAGAGCGAGTACCCCGGCTTCGCCGACTACGAGACGAAGACCACGCGCCAGATCCCCGTAGTAATTCTTGAGCCCGTTAATTGACCGGTGAGGGGAGGCCCGCCGGAGGCGGGTCTCGCCTCACCGGTGATCCCGGGGGGTTCCGGGGGGTTGTTGCCGCGGGGTGAAATGCCGGGGGGTTCCGGGGGGTTGTTGCCGCGGGGTGAAATGCCGGGGGGTTCCGGGGGGTCGTCCCCCCGGGCTAGCAGGGCGTCACCACCAGCACCGGGATGGGGCGGCTGGTCCGGGCCTGATACCGGTCGTAGCGGCCGTGATTGGCCTCGTTGACCAGCCGCCACAGCCGCGGGAACCCCGGGTCACCCGGGGGCACCACCCGGGCCGTGCCCAGCATCCGCAGCGAGCCGGCCTGAAGCTGCACCTCCGGGCGGGCCTCCGCGTTGAACAGCCAGCCCGGGGGCCGGTCGGAGCCGTTGTTGGACGCCACGAACAGGTAGTCGGCACCGTCCCGGGCGTAAGCCAGCGGCACGGTGCGGGCCTGGCCCGTCTTCCGCCCGGTCGTCCGCAGCAGCGCAACCTGCACGCTGCCCGGCAGCCGGCTGCCGACCCGGCCGCCGGTCCACTCGTACAGCCACCGGTGCACGGTCAGTGGGTTCATGGGCCCAGTCTGGCCGGCCGGCGCCCGGTTCGGGCTGATCCGCCAGCCTCACCCGGGGTGACCGCCGGGCGCCGGTTTGGCCTCGCGAATTGCGGTTAGTTGAACGGCCTCAGCAGGGAGTGAGGTCGATGACGACATGACGCACACCGAGACCGGCGGTCGGAACGTACTCGATGAACTCGACCAGCGGGTACCCACCAGGTTCTACTGGCAGCTGACCCTGCTCGCCTGCCTGGGCGGCTTCCTGTTCGGCTACGACACCTCGAACATCGGGGCCGCGCTGAACTTCGTGCCCTACCACCTGAGCAGTTTCTGGACCGGCTACCTGGTGGCCGGGGCCTCGCTCGGCGCGGCGGCCGGCGCCATCTGCGCCGGGCCCATCGCTGACCGGTTCGGCCGCAAGGCGCTGCTCATCACCGACGCGCTGATCTACTCGGTCGGGGCGATCCTGTCCGCGGTCACCCCGAACGCCGCCGTGCTGCTCATCGCGCGGACCCTGATCGGGCTGGCCATCGGGGCCGACTCGGCTATCGCCACCGCCTACATCGCCGAATACGCCCCGCGGGGCCGCCGCGGCGCGCTCAGCATGCTCCAGCAGTGGATGATCACCGTCGGCATCCTGGTCTCCTACATCGTCGCGCTCATCATCCTCAAGGCGGCGCCGGGCAGTGCGGGCACCATGGACTGGCGGCTCATCCTCGGCATCGGCGCCGTCCCGGCGCTGATCGGGCTGGCCCTGCGGACCAAGATGCCGGAGTCGCCCCGGTGGCTGATGCGGCACGGCAACTACGAGGGCGTCCAGGCCGCGCTGGGCAGCTTCGGGGCCGAGGTCTCGCTGGAGGACGTGGAGTACACCGCCCGGCAGCTGGAAGAGGACGACCGGCGCGCGCAGCGGCGCACCAAGTGGACCGCGGGGGTCCGCCGGGCGCTGTTCGTGGTCTGCATGTTCTTCATCTTCCAGCAGATCACCGGGATCAACATCCCGCTGTACTACGGCCCGCACCTGCTCGGCCCGCTGTTCCAGGGCAGTAACTCGCTGGTGGACAAGACCATCTCCGGGGTCGAGGTCACCGCGATGCTGACCGTGGTCAACGTGGCCGCCACCTACTTCGCGTTCCGCTGGATCGACCGGATCGGCCGCCGCAAGCTGGCCATCGGCGGGTACCTCGGCATGGCGCTGTTTGCCCTGCTCGCCGCGGCCGGCCTGACCTTCTTCACCGGCACCGCGCGGATCGTGGTGGTCATGATCGGCCTGGCCGCCTTCATCGCCTCGTTCGCGATCGGCGTGGGCGGCACGGGCTGGCTGCTCCAGGGTGAGGTGTTCCCCACCGAGGTGCGCGGCCGGGCCGCGTCCACCGGCGCCACCGTGGACTGGCTGGCCAACTTCGCGCTGGTCGAGGTGTTCCCGGTGTGGCAGGCCGGCATCGGCCTCGGCTGGGTGCTGGTCTGCTTCGCCGCGCTGTGCGTGATCGCCATCGGCTTCGTGTACCGGTTCGTGCCGGAGACCAAGGGCCATTCGGTGGAGGAGATCACCCAGATCTTCGAGCAGGAGGCCACCAAGAGCCCGCTGCCGGTCTGACCCGGGGCCGCGCCCCAGCCCGCCCCGGGCCGCGCCGCGGTCATGGTCCCGCCTCCCTTCTAGGATGCGGGTCATGACCGGGCGCTGGGATTTCTGGATCGACCGTGGCGGCACCTTCACCGACGTGGTCGCGCGCCGCCCGGATGGCACCCTGGCCGTCCGCAAGCTGCTCTCGGAGGACCCGGGCCGGTACCAGGACGCGGTGCTGGCCGGCATCCGCGGGCTGCTCGGGGTGCCGGACGGCCAGCCCATCCCGGCCGCCCAGATCGGCTCGGTCCGGCTCGGCACCACGGTGGCCACCAACGCACTCCTCGAGCGCAAGGGTGAGCCCACGGTCCTGATCATCACCAGGGGGTTCCGGGACGCGCTGCGGATCGGCTACCAGAACCGGCCGCGCATCTTCGCCCGCGAGATCATCCTCCCCGAGCTGCTGTACCGCCGGGTGATCGAGGTGACCGAGCGGGTCAGCGCGCACGGCGAGGTGATCGTGCCCCTCGACGAGGAAGCGGCCGCCCGGGACCTGCGGGCCGCCTACGCCGACGGGCTGCGGGCGGTGGCCGTGGTCTGCATGCACGGTTACCGCCACCCCGCGCACGAGGCCCGGATCGGCCAGATCGCCCGGGACGCCGGGTTCACGCAGGTGTCGGAGTCGCACGCGACCAGCCCGCTGATGAAGCTGGTATCCCGCGGGGACACGACGGTCGTGGACGCCTACCTGTCCCCGATCCTGGCCCGCTACATCGACCAGGTGGCTGGTGAGCTGGGCGGGACCCGGGTGCTGTTCATGCAGTCCAACGGCGGGCTGGCCGACGCGCACCGCTTCCGTGGCAAGGACTCCATCCTGTCCGGCCCGGCCGGCGGCATCGTCGGCATGGCCCGCACCGCCGCCGCGGCCGGCTTCGGCGCCGTCATCGGCTTCGACATGGGCGGCACCTCGACCGACGTGTCGCACTACGCCGGGGAGTTCGAGCGGCAGTACGAGACCGAGGTGGCCGGGATCCGGATGCGCGCGCCGATGCTGAGCATCCACACCGTCGCGGCCGGCGGCGGCTCGGTGCTGCACTTCGACGGCAGCCGGTACCGGGTCGGCCCGGACTCGGCCGGGGCGGACCCGGGACCCGCGTGCTACCGCCGCGGCGGCCCGCTCACCGTGACCGACGCCAACGTCATGCTGGGCCGGGTCCAGCCCGGCTACTTTCCCCGGGTGTTCGGGCCGGGCGGGGACGAGCCGCTGGACGCCGGGCTGGTGGCCGGCCGCTTCGCCGCCCTGGCCCGGCAGATCGCGGGGGCGACCGGCGATCAGCGCAGCGACGCCGAGGTGGCGGCCGGGTTCCTCGACATCGCCGTGGCGAACATGGCGAACGCGATCAAGAAGATCTCGGTCCAGCGCGGCTACGACATCACCCGGTATGTGCTCGCCACCTTCGGCGGCGCGGGCGGCCAGCACGCCTGCGCGGTCGCCGACGCCCTCGGCATGACCGCCGTGCTGATCCACCCGCTGGCCGGGGTGCTCTCCGCGTACGGCATGGGCCTGGCCGACGTGACGCTGATCCGCGAGGCCGCCGTGGAGGAGGAACTCTCCGGCGGCCTGCTCGGCCGGCTGGACCAGGTGGCGGGGGACCTGGAAGCCGCGGGCCGGGCCGAGCTGGCCGCCGAGGGCGTCCCGGGCGGCCAGGTCCCGGGCGGCGTGGTCCCCGGCGGTGTGGTCCCGGGTGGCGTGGTCCGCTGCGTGCGCCGGGCCCAGCTGCGCTACCAGGGCACCGATACCGCGCTGCCCGTCCCGCTCGGCGCGGCGCAGGCCATGATGGCGGCCTTCGAGGCGGCCTACCAGCAGCGGTTCTCGTTCCTGATGCGGGACAAACCGGTCGTCGTCGAGTCGGTCTCCGTCGAGCTGACCGGGGGAGCGGGAGTGGCCCCGGACGGTTCCGTTCAGCCGCAGGAGGCGCCCGCCCGGCCGGCCCGCACCCAGCCGGCCGCGTCCGGATGTTCACCGGGCGCCGCTGGGCCGAGGTGAGCCTGTGGCCCCGCGCCGCGCTGCGGCCCGGCCAGGTGCTGGCCGGCCCGGCCCTCATCACCGAGGACTTCGCCACCACCGTGGTGGAGCCAGGCTGGCAGGCCGCGGTGACCGGCCGGGGTGACCTGCTGCTGACCCGGCCCCGCGGGCGCCCGGTCCAGCCACCGCCAGGCCAGGTGAACAGCAGGGCGCCGACCCGGTCATGCTGGAGATCTTCAACAACCTGTTCATGTCCGTGGCCGAGCAGATGGGCGTCCGGCTGCAGAGCACCGCGCACTCGGTCAACATCAAGGAGCGCCTCGACTTCTCCTGCGCGATCTTCGACGCGGCGGGGCAGCTGATCGCCAACGCCCCGCACATGCCGGTGCACCTGGGCTCCATGGGCGAGAGCATCAAGATGATCATCAGCCGCAACCCCGGGACCATGAAGCCGGGGGACGTCTTCATGCTCAACGACCCCTACCACGGCGGCACGCACCTGCCCGACATCACCGTGGTCACCCCGGTCTTCGGCGATGACGGCCGGGACATCCTGTTCTTCGTGGCGTCCCGCGGGCACCACGCCGAGATCGGCGGCATCACGCCCGGCTCCATGCCCGCCTTCAGCACCCGCGTCGATGAGGAAGGCGTGCTCATCGACAACTGGCTGCTGGTGCGGGGCGGCGAGATGCGCGAGCCCGCCACCGCGGACCTGCTCACCTCGGCGGAGTTCCCGTCCCGGAACCCCGGCGCCAACCTCGCCGACCTGCGGGCGCAGATCGCCGCGAACGAGAAGGGCGCCGCCGAGCTGCGCCAGCTGGTCAGCCAGTTCGGCCTGGACGTGGTGACCGCGTACATGGGCCACGTCCAGGACAACGCGGAAGAGGCGGTGCGCCGGGTCATCGCCCGGCTGCGCGACGGTGAGTGCGCCTACGAACTGGACAACGGCGCCGTGATCAGGGTGGCCGTGCGGGTGGATCAGCGGGCCAGGGCCGCGGAGATCGACTTCACCGGCACCTCGCCGCAGCTGCCGGGGAACTTCAACGCGCCCTCGTCGGTCGCCATGGCCGCGGTCCTGTACGTGCTGCGCACCCTGGTGGACGACGAGATCCCGCTGAACGCCGGCTGCCTCAAGCCGGTCCGGGTAATCATCCCGCCCGGCAGCCTGCTCGCCCCGGCCTACCCGGCGGCGGTGGCGGCCGGCAATGTGGAGACCTCCCAGGCGGTCACCGGGGCGCTGTACGCCGCGCTGCGGGTCATGGCCGAAGGGTCCGGCACCATGAACAACGTCACGTTCGGCAGCAAGGACTACCAGTACTACGAGACCGTGGCCAGCGGCTCCGGCGCCGGGGACGGCTTCCCGGGCACCTCGGTGGTCCAGACGCACATGACCAACTCCCGGCTCACCGACCCCGAGGTGCTGGAGTGGCGCTACCCGGTCCGGCTGGAGTCGTTCGAGATCCGCCGGGGCAGCGGCGGCGCGGGCCGGTGGAGCGGCGGTGACGGCGGCCAGCGCCGGCTGCGCTTCGGCGAGCCGATGACGGTGAGCATCCTGAGCAGCCACCGCCGGGTCCCGCCGTACGGGATGGCCGGAGGTCACCCCGGCGATCTGGGCCGCCAGTGGGTCGAGCACCCCGACGGCCGGGTGACCGCGCTGGCCGGCTGCGACAGCGTCCAGGCCGGCCAGGGCGACGTCTTCGTGCTGGAAACCCCCGGCGGCGGTGGCTACGGCCCCCCGCCCCTGACTCCGGGCCGCCGCCCCCTGACCCCGGCGCCCTGACTCCGGGCCCCCTGACCCCGGCTCCCTGACTCCGCCCGCAGTCCCGCGGGTGGGCTAGACGGCGGCGGGGGCGGGGTCCGGGGCGGCGGGCTCGGCGCCGCTGCCGGGGGCGCGGAGCTGGCGCAGGGCGGGCGTCCAGCGGGCCAGCTCGTCCAGCATGGCGGTGGCCGCGGTCTCCATGATGTCGTTCGGCTGGAGCTTGCCGTCCGGGCCGATGAACTGCTGGACGAAGGGGATGTTCACCGAGTCGAACACCGGGACCATCTTGAGCGTGGTCAGTACCTGCTTGAGCATCTGCACCGCCCGGGTGCCCGCGGCGACGCCGCCGTAGCTGGCGAAGCCGACCGCCTTGTGCTGCCATTCGGTGTGCAGGTAGTCGATGGCGTTCTTGGTGGCCGCATTGAACCCGTAGTTGTACTCGGGGACGACGAAGATGAACGCGTCGCCCCGGCTGATGGTCGCGCTCCAGTCCCTGGTGTGCTGGTGCTCGTACTGGCCGAACCTGGGGTGCCGGGGTTCGTTGAACATCGGCAGGTTCACCTCGGCCAGGTCGACCAGCTCGACCTCGAAGAAGCCGTGCGCCCGCGCCCGGGCGGTGATCCAGTCCGCGACCGCCGGGCCGACCCGGCCGGGCCGGGTGCTGCCGATGATGACCTGCAACAGGGGCTTGCTCACGGATGCGACTCCTGGATGCGACGCGGGAAGGGCGGGGCAGCTGGCCCCCGGCAGGGCTAAGCACCACGCCCGGGCGGGGTATTCCGGGGCCGCGGCCCGGCCGCACGGCCCGCGGCCCGGCCGCATGGCTCGCGGGCCGGCACCCGGCCGCGGGCCCGGCCGCGAGAGTATCGGCCCATGACGCAGCCCCGGCCCGCCAGCGGGCCCGACGGCTCCGCCGCCCGGTGGCGCGCGGTCAGGCGGGCCCTCAACGAGAACCGGCAGGCACTGACCGCCACCGCGGCCAGGCTGCACGGGGATGTGCCGAGGGTGGCCGGGACCGGCCTGCTGTGCTGGCCGGCCTGGCTGCCCGCGGAGCCGCTGGACCTGGCCGGGCTGCCGCTCAGCTGGTCCGGCGAGCCGCCGCCGCCCGCCGTGGACGGCACCCTCCCGGCCGCGGCCCATGTGCTGCCCCGGCAGGCCTGCGGGCTGCCCTACCCGGCCTATGCCGACGCGATCGGGGCCGTGGACCGGCCGGCCCTGTTCGAGAACCGGGCCTGCTACCGGCTGCTGTCCGCCGCTGGTGAGGCCCGGCCCGGGCTGTGCTTCACCGGCGCCCGGTACTTCGACGCGGTGAACGTGGGGCACGCTGTGGCCCATGAGCTGGCCGCGGCCTGGCTGGCGGGCGCGGATGACCTCGCCCTGGCCGGACTGCCGTTGCGCGCCGCGGTCGGTGACCCCTGCGATCTGCGCCGCCGGCCCGCGATCACCGCGGTGACCACGCTCACGCTGCGCCGGGCACCGGGCGGCGCGGCGTCGTTCCTGCTGCACTGGCGGGACCCGGCCCGGGTGAACCACGCCGGCGGGCTCTACCAGGTCATGCCCGCGGGCATCTTCCAGCCGGTCACCGACGCACCGGCGGCGCTGCGCAGCGACCTGAGCCTGTGGCGGTGCATGGCACGGGAGTTCAGCGAGGAACTGCTGGGCGGGTCCGAGGAGTACCCGACGGCCGGGGACGGGGTGCTCGACTATGCGCGGTGGCCGTTCTACCGCCAGCTGACCCAGGCCCGTGACTCCGGCGGGCTCCGGGTCAGCTACGTGGGCCTGGGTGTGGACCCGCTGACGCTGGCCACCGACATCCTCACCGTCGCCGTGTTCGATGCCGCCGTGTTCGACCGCCTGTTCCAGGGCCTGGTCCCGCGGAACGCCGAAGGCCGGCTGGTCACCGAGCACGGGTCGGCCGCGATCCCGTTCACCGCCGCGGTCATCGGCCGGCTCACCGAGGGCACCGGGCCGGTCCAGGCGGCCGGGGCCGCGCTGCTCCGGCTGGCCTGGCAGCACCGCCGGGCGCTGCTCGGCTGAGGGGCCGAACGTCCCGATTCCGTGGGGCCTGTGGCTCCTGCCCGGCCGCCGTCCCGGCGCGAAGCTGGAAAACGGTGGGGCACGCCAGGAACGGGAGGAACACGATGAACGCAACTGGGTACCCGCGCCGGGTGGTGGTCGGCGTGGACGGCTCGCCGAATTCGGTCGCCGCGCTGCACCGGGCCGTCACCGAAGCGCAGCGCGGCGGGTCTGTCCTGGAAGTCGTGCTGGTCATCCCGGGCTGCCCGGACCCGGACGCCTACGCGGCCGCCCTGACCAAGCTGTCGGACATCCTGACCCTGGAATACCCGGATGGCCCCGGGGTGCCGGTCCGGGAAAAGGTCGAGCACGGTGACCCGGCCGGCACGCTGGTGGAGCTGGCCGACGGCGCGGCCCTGCTGGTCGTCGGCGCCCGGTCGCGCTCCGAGGCCGGCAACCCGCTCGGCGGTGAGGTGGTGCCGGTGTGCATGAACCGCGCGCCGTGCCCGCTGGCCGTCTGCGCCGACCACTCCCAGCACGCCGGGGTGTGATCCCGCACCCCGGGTGCCGGGAAGCCGGGCCCGGCAGAAGCCGGGCCCGGCGCGGTCGTCGTGCGTGGTGACTCAGTCGTGCGTGGTGACTCAGTCGTGCGTGGTGACCGGGATCTGCCGGGCGGCCCTGACGGTGTCCTCCTTCATCCCCACGCTGATCTCCAGGACGCCCTGGTCGTAGCTCGCCTTCACGTCGTCCTCGTCGGCGGCCGCGGGCAGGGTCAGCGACCGGGAGAACGTTCCGTAGCGGAACTCGGACCGGGTCTTCCCCTCGTGCTCCTCGTGGCGTTCCGCGCGGATGGTCAGCACGCCGCTGGACACGGTGATCTCGACCTGCTTCTCCGGGTCGATGCCGGGCAGTTCGGCGCGGATCACGTAACGGCCGTCCCTGACGTAGTCCTCCATCCGGATCGGCTGGCCGGAGAACGGCCGGAACAGGCTGAAGGGCTGGTCCATCCAGTCGAACAGATCGGGCAGGAACCCCCGCTCCCGCCGGCTCAGTGCGCTCATCGGCGCACCTCCTCTCATCCTGGCCAGGGCCCGGTGCCCTGGTTGGCGGTGCGCAGCGCGCTGACATAGCCGGCCCGCTCGGAGCCGGGCCCCGCGCCGACCGCGAGCTTCCCGCGCACCGCGGCCACGTCCTCGAATCCCTTGCGGTGCAGCCACGAGTCCAGCTCGTCGAGCAGCGTCCCCGCATATCCGGGGCCGTTCCGCAGCAGCGCGGAGGTGGTCATCACCACGTCCGCGCCGGCCAGCAGGTAGGCCACCACGTCGGTGGCGTCGGTCACGCCGGTGCTGCCCGCCAGCGAGGCGTGCACCTGCCCGGCCAGCCGGGCGATCCAGGCTCGCGGCAGCCTGCCCTCGTCCCGGGCGGAAAGCCCGAAGCCGCGGGTCACGCTGAGCGTCTCCGGGTCGATGTCCGGCTGCAGGAAGCGGTTGAACAGCACCAGGCCGTCCGCGCCCACCCGGTCCAGCCGCAGGGCCATCTCCCCCGGGGAGCTGAAGTACGGGCTGAGCTTGACCACGACCGGGATGCCCACGACGGCCTTGACCGTGGTGAGGACCTCGACCAGGCGCTGCTCCACGTCCCGGCCGGGCACCAGCGGGTCACCCGGCAGGTGGTACACGTTGAGCTCGATCGCCGCCGCGCCGGCGTCCTCGAGCGCGCTCGCGTAGTCGGTCCAGCCTCCCGTGGTGACGCCGTTGAGGCTGGCGATGACCGGGACATCGACGGCGGCGACCGCCCGCTGGATCAGGCTGAGGTAGCGGCGCGGGCCCGGCTCGGTCTCGGCCTCGGCCGGGAAGTAGGACAGCGACTCCGGGAAGCTGTCCGTCCCGGCATCGGCCAGGGCGGCGTCCAGCCCGGCCTCCCGTCGCAGCTCCTCCTCGAACAGCGAGGGCAGCACCACGGCGGCCACGCCCGCGTCGGCCAGGGCGCGCACCCCGTCCGGGGTGCCCGCCAGCGGCGACGCCGAGGCCACCAGCGGGTTGCGCAGCTTCAGTCCCAGGTACTGGGTGCGCAGGTTCATCAGCTGCCTCCCGGTGCGCTCGCCAGCCGCCCAGTGAAACCGGGCCCGTCCGGGGCGGCTGGCCCGTCCGGGGCGGCTGGCCCGTCCGCGGCGCCCTGCGGCTCGCCCGTGCCCGCGTTGGCCGGGAACCGGGACGGCCCCCGGGTGGCCATTTCCTCATAGGTCGCCCAGCGCTGCGCCACCTCATGCTCGGCCAGCCCGTGCAGCCGCTCCGCCTCGGCCGGGTTGGTGTTGCGCAGGATCCGGTACCGCAGCTCCCGGTCGGTGTACTCGGACAGCGGGATCCGCGGCCGCGGCGAATCCAGCAGGAACGGGTTGCGGCCGTCCTCGCGCGCCGCCGGGTCGTACCGGATCAGCGGCCAGTAGCCGCTGGCCACCGCGCGGTACTGCTGGCCCATTCCGTCCCGCATCTCGATGCCGTGCGCGATGCAGTGGCTGTAGGCGATGATCAGCGACGGCCCCTCGTAGGCCTCCGCCTCGCGCATCGCGCGCAGCGTCTGCTGCGGGTCGGCGCCCATGGCCACCCGGGCCACGTACACGTTTCCGTACGCGATGGCCTGCATGGCCAGGTCCTTCTTGGGCACGGTCTTGCCCGCCGCGGCGAACTTGGCCACCGCGCCGAGCGGAGTGGCCTTCGAGGACTGGCCGCCGGTGTTGGAGTACACCTCGGTGTCCAGTACCAGCACGTTCACGTCCCGGCCGGAGGCCAGCACGTGGTCCAGGCCGCCGGAGCCGATGTCGTAGGCCCAGCCGTCCCCGCCGACCAGCCAGACGCTGCGCCGGACCAGGTGGTCCAGGACACTGCGCAGGTCCGCGATGGCCGGGTCGCCCGGCGCCGCCGCCTCCATCCCGGCCAGCCGCCCCTGCAGCGCCTCGATCCGGTCCCGCTGCGCGGCGAACTCCGACTCGCGGCGCTGCGGCGCGGCCAGCAGGTCCGCCACCAGATCCGGCCCGATCCGCTCGCGCAGCTGCTCCAGCCGGGTGCGGGCCAGCCGCAGGTGCAGGTCGGCGGTGAGCCGGTAGCCCAGGCCGAACTCGGCGTTGTCCTCGAACAGCGAGTTGGACCAGGCCGGGCCGCGGCCGGCCGCGTCGGTCGCCCACGGGGTGGTGGGCAGGTTGCCGCCGTAGATCGACGAGCAGCCGGTCGCATTGGCGATCATCAGCCGGTCCCCGAACAGCTGGGACAGCAGCTTGAGGTACGGCGTCTCGCCGCAGCCCGCGCAGGCCCCGGAGAACTCGAACAGCGGCAGCAGGAACTGGGTGCCGCGCACCGTGCCGAAATCGACCCGGGTCCGGTCGGCGGTCGGCAGCGACTCGAAGAACGCGATGTTCTCCCGGCCGCTGTCCACCAGCGGCTCGCGGGGCGCCAGGTTGATGGCCCGCTTCCCGGGCTCGCTGGGCGAGCTGACCGGGCAAGCTTCGACGCACAACGCACACCCCGTGCAATCCTCCAGGTACACCTGGAGCGAGTACCGGGTGTCGGGCAGGCCGCGGGCGTCCAGCGGCATGGACGCGAACCCGTCCGGGGCTCCCGCCAGTTCGGCCTGGTCGTAGAACTTGGACCGGATCACGCTGTGCGGGCAGACGAAGCTGCAGTTGCCGCACTGGATGCACAGGTCCGGGTCCCACTCCGCGACCAGCTCGGAGACGTTGCGCTTCTCGTACTGAGTGGTGCCGCTCGGGTAGCTGCCGTCCACCGGCAGCGCGCTCACCGGCAGGTCGTCGCCGCGCCCGGCCATCATCTCGGCGGTGACCCGGCGGACGAACTCGGGTGCGTCCGCCGGGACCAGGTCGGGCAGGCCCCGGCTGGCGGTCGCCGTGGCCGGGAGGGTGACCTGGTGCAGCGCGGCCAGCGTCTGGTCCACCGCGGCGTTGTTGCGCGCCACGACGTCCGCGCCGCGGCGGCCGTAGGTCTTGGCGATCGACGTCTTGATCGCCGCGATGGCCTGGTCCCGGGGCAGCACCCCGGAGATGGCGAAGAAGCAGGTCTGCAGCACCGTGTTGGTCCGGCCGGGCAGCCCCGCCGCCCCGGCCACCGCGTCGGCGTCGATGACGTAGAGGGAGATCTCCTTGTCCAGGATCTGCTCCTGCACCGGCCGGGACAGGGCGTCCCACGCGTCGGCCGGCGGGTGCGGCGTGTTCAGCAGCAGGGTCGCGCCGGGCGCAGCCCGGCCCAGCACGTCCGAGCGTTCCAGCAGCTCGGCCTGGTGGCAGCCGACGAACGAGGCGTGCGGGACGAGATAGGGGGCGTGGATGGGATCGGCCCCGAAGCGCAGGTGCGAGACGGTCTGCGAACCCGACTTCTTCGAGTCATACACGAAATACCCCTGGGCGTTCAGGCCCGCGTCACCGCCAAGGATCTTGATCGTGTTCTTGTTCGCGCCGACCGTCCCGTCCGAGCCCAGGCCGAAGAACACCGCGCGGACCGTGCCGGCCGGCTCGATGTCCAGCTCGCCGTGGTCCAGGCTGATGCCGCTGACGTCGTCGGTGATGCCGATGGTGAAGCGCGGCTTGGGGTGGTCCGCGGCCAGGTCGGCGAAGACGCCCGCGACCATGCCCGGGGTGAACTCCTTGGAGGACAGCCCGTACCGGCCGCCGGTGACCACCGGCATGGCCTCCCGCGTGCCCGCGGCGTGCGCCTCGGCCAGTGCGCTGAGCATGTCGAGGAACAGCGGCTCGCCCAGCGACCCCGGTTCCTTGGTCCGGTCCAGCACGGCCACCCGCCGGGCCGTGGCCGGCAGCGCGGCCAGCACCGCATCGGCGGGGAACGGGCGGTACAGCCGGACCGTGACCACGCCGACCCGCTCGCCCCGCTGCGCCAGGTAGGCGGCGGTCTCGGCGGCGGTCTGCGCGCCCGACCCCATGATCACGATCACCCGGTCGGCGTCCGGGTGGCCGGCGTAGTCGGCCAGGTGATACTGGCGGCCGGTCCGCGCGGCCAGCGCGTCCATCGCGTCGGTGACCGCGCCGGGCACCTCGGCGTAGAACGGGTTGACCGTCTCCCGGGACTGGAAGTAGGTGTCCGGGTTCTGCGCCGTGCCGCGGATGAACGGCCGGTCCGGGGACAGCGCCCGGCCGCGGTGCGCCCGGATCAGGTCCTCCGGGATCAGCGCGCGCAGGTCGTCGTCGTCCAGCAGGTCGATCGTGTTCAGCTCGTGGGAGGTGCGGAACCCGTCGAAGAAGTGCACGAACGGCACCCGGGTGCGCAGCGAGGCAGCCTGCGCGACGAGCGCGAGGTCGTGCGCCTCCTGCACGCAGGACGAGGCGAGCAGCGCGAAGCCGGTCTGCCGGACCGCCATCACGTCGGCGTGGTCGCCGAAGATGGACAGCCCCTGCGCGGCCAGCGACCGGGCCGCCACGTGCAGCACCGCCGGGGTCAGCTCACCGGCGATCTTGTACATGTTCGGGATCATCAGCAGCAGGCCCTGCGAGGCGGTGAACGTGGTGGCCAGCGCACCGCTCTGCAGCGCGCCGTGCAGCGCCCCGGCCGCGCCGCCCTCGCTCTGCATCTCCACCACGGACGGCACGCTGCCCCACAGGTTGGGACGGCCCTTGCTGGACCACTCGTCGGCCAGTTCGGCCATGGGCGAGGACGGCGTGATCGGGTAGATGCAGCAGACCTCGTTGAGCCGGTAGGCAACCGAGACCGCCGCCTCGTTGCCGTCGATGGTGGCGCGCATCAGCTGTTCTCCGGAATCATCTCGATGGCGTGCACCGGGCACTGGTCGTGGCAGGTCGCGCAGCCGGTGCACCGGTCATAGTCGAAGCGGTAGCCGAACGGGGTCCCGTCGGGGTGGCCGGCGGGGCGGCTGGGGCCGAGCTTGATGATGGCGTCCTCCGGGCAGGCGCCCAGGCACCCGTCGCACTCGATGCAGTTGCCGCAGGACAGGCAGCGGCCGGCCTCGTAGCCGGCCTGCTGGCCGGTCAGCCCGCCGACCACCTCGGCGAAGTCGCCGACCCGGCCGCCCGGCTCACGTTCCGGCTGGCTGCGCTGCCCCGCGGCATTGAAGTACCAGGGGTGCAGCAGGTCGTACTCGGCCACCTCATGCTTGGGCGGCGGGATGGATTCCTCGCCCCGCAGGTAGGCGTCGATGAAGCGGGCGGCCTTCTTGCCGTGCCCCGTGCCGACCGTGACGGTCCGCTCGGCGGGGACCATGTCGCCCCCGGCGAACAAACCACGGGAACCGGTCATCATCGACGCGGACACGATCACCGTGCCGTCCCGCTTGAACTCCACGCCGGGCACCGGGCGCAGGAAGCCGGTGTCCGCGTCCTGGCCCACGGCCAGGATCAGGGTGTCGGCGGCCAGCGTCTCGAATCTCCCGGTCGGCTGGGGGAACCCGGTCTCATCGAGTTCCATGACCTCGATGGTCATCTCCGGCCCGTCGAACGCGGTGATGGTGTGCAGCCAGTTGATCCGCACGCCCTCGCGCTCCGCGTCGGTGGCCTCGTCCTCGTGCGCGGGCATCTGGGCCCGGGTGCGCCGGTAGACGATGAGCGCGTCGTCCGCGCCGAGCCGGCGCGCGGTCCGGGCCGCGTCCATGGCGGTGTTCCCGCCGCCGTACACGGCGACCCGGCGGCCCAGCGCGGGGCGGGCCCCGGAGGCCACGTCACGCAGGAAGGACACCGCGTCCACGATCCGGCTGCTGTCCCGGGCCGGGATGTCCACGTGCTTGGACAGGTGCGCGCCGACCGCGACGAACACCGCGTCGAACTGGCCGTCCCGGCGTTCCGCGGCCAGGTTGGTGACCAGGTGCCCGCAGCGGATCGTCACCCCGAGCGCCTCGATCCGGCGGATCTCGCCGGCCAGCACGTCCCGCGGCAGCCGGTAGGCCGGGATGCCGTAGCGCATCATCCCGCCGGGCTCCGGGCTGGCGTCCCTGATCTCCACCTGGTGTCCGAGCCGGGCCAGGTGGTAGGCGGCGGACAGCCCGCTGGGCCCGGCCCCGATGACCAGCACCCGCTTGCCGCTGGCGGCCGGCGGGGGGTCGAACGCCCAGCCCTGCTCCAGCGCCAGGTCGCCAAGGAACCGCTCCACCGCGTGGATGGACACCGGGCTGTCCAGCTCGGCCCGGTTGCACACGGCTTCGCACGGGTGGTAGCAGACCCGGCCGTGGATGGCGGGCAGCGGGTTGTCCTCGACCAGCTGGCGCCAGGCATGCTCGGGCTGGCCCGCCTGGATCTCCGCCAGCCAGGCCTGGATGTTCTCCCCGGCCGGGCAGCCGGCGTTGCACGGTGGCAGCAGGTCGAGGTAGACCGGCCGCCGGGTCCGCACCGGCCCGGCCCGGGACGAGCCGTGCAGCAGGTCGGGCAGCGGCGTGATGTCACGAGCCCGCCCGTTGCTGGCCGACAGGCCCGGGGCCGGCTGTGCTCCGCGGCCGCTCATCCGGCTGCCCCGGCAGCGGCAGCGGCAGCAGCAGCAGCCGTCTGCGGCACCGTCTCCTTCTCCGGGACCGGCGGCCGCGGCACGATCAGCACCGGCCGGTGCGCGGCGTGCAGCAGCCGGTGCGACACGCTGCCCAGCGGCAGGTGCGGCACGTCGGTGCGGCCGCGCGAGCCGAGCACGATGATCCGCGCGTCGAGTTCGTCGGCGATGGAGAGAATCTTCCGGCTCAGATGCCCGAAGTCGGCGTCCCGGACGTCGCTCTGCGCGTCGATCCCGGCGGCGCGCAGGTCGTTGACGATGCTGGCGACCAGCTTCTCGCCCTCGCCCTCGGCGCAGTCGACCCGGATCCGGCCGAACCGGCCGACCGCGATCTCGTGCACGTGCACCACGACGACCTTGTCGCCGCTGTCCCGGCTCAGCTCACGGGTCATTTCCACTGCGGCCTGGACATGCCGGGCGGCGTCCACGGCCAGCAGGATGGTCTTGTTCATGGCTCACTCCTCAGGCAGGCCAAGCACCCTGGGTCCAGCACACACCTCACGGCCCGGGCGCGGCAGGGTCGAAGTGCCCGGAGCGTGGGACTTCCGGCTGGCCAGACCCGCCCCGGGCGCCCGCCCCCCGCCCCGGGCGAAGAATCACCCGGGGCGTTCCCTTCCCTCCTGGCCGGACGGCTATTCAGCTGTCATCAGGAAGGGCACTGCTGGCGGCCAGCAAGACCGTGCCGATCACGGTAAGCACCATCGTGTGGTTCTCACCGGATTCGCCTTCCCTCTGGAAGACATGAAAAAAAAAGAGGCACCGGGAACCCGGTGCCTCTATCCGGCGTCAGCGCCTCTTCCCGGCGTAACGCCGTTCGGCGGCACCCGCCGCAGGGGCCTGTGTGGCGCCGGGGAGGGTCACCGTCCTGGCGACGGTGGGTCTTGCGGTCCCACGAGACCGCCCGATTCCCAACCCGTTCCCCGACAGGCCTGCCACCGCCCCGGCCCCGCACGGCGGGTGTCACAGTCATTACTGTGCTCTCCGCCCGCCGGCGCGGGCAGAGCCTTTGGGCCCCGGCCGAAAGGACTATTGGCCTGGCGGCGGCCTTCCGGGGCCGGCGGCGTTCCGGGGACCATCCGGGGACCATCGGCCCGGGCGGGCAGAGCCGAACGACGATGGCACTGGTGACCCATTGGGTGTCAGAGTGGCTGAAGAGATTAATAAGCCGCAGGTCGGAGGCTGTGAGATGTTGACGAAGCCAGTGATCGCCGGGACAGATGGCTCACCGGAGTCGGTCCGGGCCGTGGAGTGGGCGGCGCGGGAAGCCACGACGCACGGGACGTCGCTGCGCATCGTGGCGGTGCCGGTCCTGCCGCCGCGGATGAGCCCGAACCCGGCCACCCGGGAGACCGTCGCGGGCATGATCGAGCACGCCATGTCCCGTGCGCTGGCGCAGGCGGCGACCAGCGCGGCGGAGTGCCAGCCGAACCTGGCCATCGAGACCCAGCTGCTGCCCGGGTCGCCCGCCAGTGCCCTGGTTGACTGCGCCCATGACGCGGCCATCCTGGTCGTGGGCTCCCGCGGGGCGGGCGGGTTCAGCGCCATGATCCTCGGGTCGGTGAGCCGGTTCGTCGCGACGCACGCCATGTGCCCGGTCGTCGTGGCCCGCGAGGAGACGATGGCCGCGCACCGCGAGGTGGTGGCCGGGGTCCGCGACCCGGAGCACTCCGCGGCCGCGCTCGGCTTCGCCTTCGAGGAGGCCGCGCTGCGCAAGGCCCGCCTGGTCGCCGTGCACGCCTGGTCCCCGGCCTTCCTGGGCGGCGGTGGCGACACCCAGGCGGAAGAGGAGGCCCGGATGGAGGCCCTGCTGGCGCCGTGGCGGGACAAGTACCCGGACGTCGAGGCCAGCTACGAGGTCGTGCACGCCCACCCCGGCCGGGTGCTGGCCGGCGCCTCGGCCCGCGCCGACCTGGTGGTGCTGGGCCGGCGCGTGCCCAGCGAGCCGCACGCCCACGGGGTCGGCTCGGTCACCCACTCGGTGCTGGCCCACGCGCATGGCCCGGTGGTCTCCGTCCCCGGTGAGTGATCAGGGGTACCGGGCGATCAGCGTGTCCCAGACTGGGCTGCGGGGCGAGTGAGACACCTCGCCCACGCCCCATACCGTGGTACGCCCGGGGACCCGGGCCAGGCCGTTCAGGTCGAAGCTGTTCAGGTTGCCCGCGAATGACGGGCCGGGCACGGTGCCGGCCCAGCGGCGGCCGGTCCAGTGCGCCCACGGCCCGGCCCACACCCCGCCCTGGCCGTCGGTGGTCAGCCCGTCGCCGGCCGCGATGCTGGCGGGCGTGATGATCTGCTGCCATCGTGCGCCGTTCCAGTGCAGCAGGTATCCGCGCTGCGGCTTCGCCGCCAGCCAGGCGAACAGCCACACGTCTGACCGGGATACCACCCGGATGTCCGGTGCGCCGGAACTGCGCGGCGCGGGCACCCGGACAGCCGCCCAGCCCGTCCCGTCCCACCGGTAGGCCACCAGCCGGTACGGGCCGGGCAGCGCGCTCGTGCTGGCCTGCCCGGCCACCCAGATGCTGCCCGGGCCGGCCGCGGAGACCGCGTCGACCGCCGCCGGGACCGGGTAAGGGCCGGCCCAGGCCTGGCCGTTCCAGCGGTACATGGCGGTCTGGCAGGCTGCGGCCGGGCCCGATCCGGTACATGACTGCGGCCCGGAAACCCAGACATCCGACGCGCTCAGCACCGCCGCCGCGTCCGGGATGACGCCGTCCGGCAGCGGCACGCGCTGCCACCGGTGGCCGTCCCACCGGAGCGCCAGGCCAGCCACGCCGCCCCCGGCGTCGCCGAACGCCCACACGTTGCCCGCAGACGACGCTCCGATCTGGATGAGATCACTGCCGGCCGGGGCCGGCACGGTCACCCGGCCCCACCGGCTGCCGTTCCAGTGCATCACCAGGGCACCGCTGCCCCAGCTGCCGACGGCCCAGGCATCGCCCGGGCTGACCGCCGCCACGCTGTCAAGCTGATTGCTGGTCCGGGCGGTCAACCGGTACACCCGCTGCCAGCCGCCACCGCTGGCCGCCTGGGCCACCCCCGCCGAGGCACAGATACCTAACATCACTCCCATGGCCGCTGCCACCGCCATGGCGCCGGGCCGGCGGGCAGGACTCATCCTGATGCGCACACCAAGGATGGTACGGCGGATCGCGGTCAGACGCCGGCCGGCATCCGGGTCAGGTCCACCACGGTGGCACCGGCCGCTTCCAGGGCGGCGCGGGACTGCCGGTAATGGTGGCCGCAGAGCCACAGGTCCACGGTGCGCGGCCGGTCCGCGGTCGGTGGCATGATCACCTTGACCTGGGGCTTGGCCGGGCAGCAGCAGGAACGGTCGCCGGTGGATTCGGCTGGCGGCTCGCCCAGCCGGGCGCTGCCGGCCGGATGTCCCGCTGCCGCGGCCCGCCGGGCGGCGTCGCCTGCTGAGCCTTGCTGCGCGTGTCTCCGGAACATGCCTCCAGAGTCGCACCTGTTGGCCGGTTGCGACAGGGACATTGCGCCCCCCGCCGCGGGGCCAAGGGCCCGGGCCTGGTCAGCCGCCCACGCCCGGCACCGGGCGGCCATCCTCCAGGTAGCGGGTCCCGGTCCCGCGCCACCCCGCCCTGACCCGCCGCCGGACCGGCTTGCGCAGCAGGCCGAGCGCGGTGCGCACCGGCACCAGCTGGTAGGCGGAAATCTCCTCGGGCTGCAGCACGATGGCAGCGAGCGCCCCGTCGCCGAGCACGCCGCAGTCGAACAGGAACCGCAGGCCGCCCGGCTTGCCGGGGCGGGGCGGCCGGAAGTCCACGCAGGCCAGCCGGCCACGGCCCACGTCCAGGCCGCACTCCTCGAGCACTTCGCGCCGGCAGGCTGCCCAGGGCGTCTCCCCGTCGGCCTCCATGACCCCGCCGGGTATCGTCCAGCCGGACTTGTAGGTGGGCTTGAGGATGAGCAGCCGGCAGGCCCGGTCGAAGATCATCGCCCCGGCCGAGGCGGGGATGGCCGGCAACGGCGGCGGCCCGGGCTCGCGGTGTCTCGCCCGGTGTCTCGCCTGGGGTCGTGCCTGGCGTCTCGTCGGCGGTCTCGCCGGCCGGAGGTGCGGGAGTACTCACGTCCGCAACGCTACGAGGCGGCGTGCGCGCTCCCGCGCACCCCCCCGCGGCTGGCCGGGATGTCCCGCAGCACGGCCTCGGCCAGCGTGCCCAGGGATGCCGCCACCACCGGGCTGAGGCCTTCCCCCTGGGCCAGGTCGGCGGCTTCCACGCCGTGCAGGATCAGCCGCCCGGGCAGCCGGCCCAGCACCGCGCCCAGGCTGACCGCCTCGCTCAGCCCCAGCCCGTGCGAGCTGGCCGCCGGCCCCCAGTCCAGCCCGGCCGCCGGCCCCCAGGCCAGCCCGGCCGCCGGGTCGTCCGCCTGGCCCAGGCCCGGCTCCATCCGGTGCAGCCGGCCCGGGGCCGCCGGGGAGGCGACTATCGCGTCCACCACGATGGCCAGCGCCGCACCGGTCCAGTCGGTCAGCAGGCCGCCCGGTTCCCCCTCGCTGACCAGCAGCTCCACGTCACGCAGCGGCCGGGCCCGGAGCAGTTCGATGACAGCCGGGCCGGCCCCGTCGTCCCGGCGGAACTCGTTGCCCAGCCCGATGACCACGATCCGGCCGTCGCCGTTCACCGCTCACCCACGGCCAGCAGGTGACCCGGGCCCTCGTCCGGCCCGGCGGACGACGCCGCGCCCGCCCGGCGCCGGATCTGCAGCACGTCACGGACGGGCCGGCGCGGGGTGGCCGAACCGGGCGGCCCGTGCCCGAGCCGGAGGACCAGCTGGATGTGCTGCTCATGCAGGCCGGCGTCACGCCCATGTGCCGGGCTCCTGGCCTCGGGGGTCTGGGCCAGCGGGCAGGTGACCAGGCCGTAGTGGGTGGCCAGCAGGAGCACCCGCTGCAGCCCCTGCCCGGACCGGATCCAGTCGGCCCGGCTGTTGCCACGGGTGGCCAGCGCGGCCAGCTGCGGTCTCCCGGTGAACTGCCCCGGATGCAGCAGCAGCAGCCCGGCCCCGGCCGGGGCGCTGCGGGCCGCGGGCCACAGGGCTTGCTGCGGGACGCCGTCCCGCCGGCGCGCGCCTCCGGTCCAGGCGGCCAGCTCGGCCAGGGAGTACGGGTCGTTGCAGAGCCGCTGCTGCTCGGCGGCGGCCACCTCGATCATCCGGCCCGCGGCCGCCTGGTCCAGCGGGAACAGTGCGGCGCCTTCCAGCGCGGCAGCCTCGCTGAGCGCCGCGAGTATCCGGGGCGGCACCCGCGGCCCGGTGAACGGCGCCCGGCTGGTGTGCCGCTGCCAGATCGCGGCGTACAGCTCCTGGTCCCGGGGAGACGGCCGGTGCGGCCGGGTGAGCCGGACCGTGGCCAGCAGCTGGGGGTCGCCGGGCTCGGGCAGCAGCCGGGTCACCGGCTCGAAGCCTGCGCAGGTGACCGCCAGCCGCAGGTTGAACAGGGCGGCGCCACAGGAGATGTGCACCGCCCGTCCCCGCGGGTCGGTGTGGCGCAGCATCCGGGCCGGGTCGGCGTGCAGCTCGATGACCTGGTCGGCGGGCCGGGCGACGAAGCGCCACGGCTGGGTGTTGTGGATCGACGGCGCCGCGACCGCGGCTTCGGCCAGGCTCCTGGCCAGCTGTGAAGTGAGGCGCTCCCCGGTCATCGCGTCCCTCCCTGCCGGTCCCCGTCAACCACGAGCTCGCGTTGGCTCCAGGATCGGGGGGCCGCCACGGGGCGCGGCAGGGCCTTTGGTCCTGCCGCGCAGCGGGGAAGGCCCGTAGGCTGGCCGGTGTGCTCGGTATCCCGGATCACAGCCGCTGCTGCCTGTTCGACCTGGACCGGAAGCCGCGGACCGGCGGGACCCGCTCGTTCCCGGCCGCCCGCGGGATCGGGCGGCCGGACGGCAGCGACGCCCGGGCCGGCCAGGCCGCCGGACGGCGCGCCCCGGGCGCCGGCGTCGTGCTGAAACACCTCGCCGGCCTGCTGGGCACCCCATGATCCAGCATCCCGCGTTTCCGGTCGAGCCCTGGTCGCTGCGGGAGAATCTGCTGCACGTTGACGTGCTCGCGGAGACCGAGTCGGTGTTCGCCCTGTCCAACGGGCATATCGGCTGGCGGGCCACGCTGGATGAGGGCGAGCCGCACGGCCTGCCCGGCTCCTACCTGAACGGGGTGCTCGAGCAGCGGCCGCTGCCGTACGCCGAGGCGGGCTTCGGCTATCCGGAGTCCGGCGAGACGGTGATCAACGTGACCAACGGCAAGCTGATCCGCCTGCTGGTCGACGACGAGCCACTGGACGTGCGCTACGGCGAACTGCTGCGGCACGAGCGGGTACTCGACTTCCGGGCGGGCACGCTGAGCCGCTGGGCCGACTGGGTGTCCCCGGCAGGCCGGGCGGTCCGGATCACCTCGGTGCGGCTGGTGTCGCTCACCCAGCGCTCGGTCGGTGCTATCTACTACCAGGTCGAGCCGCTGGACGGCGCGGTCCGGGTGGTGCTCCAGTCCGAACTGGTCGCCAACGAGCAGCTGCCGCCCTCCGGCGGGGAGCCCCGGGTGGCCGCCGCGCTGGAGGCGCCGCTGGAGTCGCTGGACCACGGCGCGGCTGATGGCCGGGCACTTCTGGTGCACCGGACCCGGCAGAGTGACCTCACCGTGGTGGCCGGCATGCGCCACCAGGTGGCCTGCGACGCGACCGTGCACCAGTGGACCGAGAGCCGTCCAGACCTGGGCCGGCTCACCATCAGCGGGCGGCTGGAGCATGGCCAGCCACTGCGGCTGGTGAAGTTCGTCGGGTACGGCTGGTCCGGCATCCGCTCCCGCCCCGCGCTGCGGGACCAGGTGGAAGGGGCGCTGGCCGCGGCCGGGCAGGCCGGCTGGGACGCCCTGTGCGCCGAGCAGCGGGCCTACCTGGACGACTTCTGGGGCCGGGCCGATGTCGAGCTGGAAGGCGACGAGGAGATGCAGCAGGCCGTCCGCTTCGGCCTGTTCCACGTGCTGCAGGCCGGGGCCCGGGCGGAGGGCAGGCCGATCCCGGCCAAGGGACTGTCCGGGACCGGCTACGACGGCCACTCGTTCTGGGACATGGACACCTACGTGCTGCCGGTGCTGACCTACACGGTCCCGGATGCGGCCGCCCACGCGCTCCGCTGGCGGCACAGCACGCTGCCGCGCGCCGAGGAGCGGGCCCGCCAGCTCGGCCTGCGCGGCGCCGCCTTCCCGTGGCGCACCATCAGCGGCCAGGAATGCTCCGGCTACTGGCCGGCCGGCACGGCCGCGTTCCACCTGAACGCGGACATCGCCCACGCGGCCATCACGTACGTGGACGCCACCGGCGACCAGCAGTTCGACGGCAGCACCGGGCTCGACCTGCTGGTGGCGACCGCACGGCTGTGGTGCTCGCTGGGTCACCACGACGGGGCCGACACCTTCCGGATCGACGGTGTCACCGGGCCGGACGAGTACAGCGCGATCGCGGACAACAACGTCTACACCAACCTGATGGCGCAGCAGAACCTGCGGGCCGCCGTCGATGCGGTGCAGCGGCACCCGGAACGGGCCCAGGTCCTCGGCGTCGGCACGGCCGAGGTGGCGGGCTGGCGGGCCGCGGCCGACGGCATGCTGCTGCCCTACGACGAGAAGCTCGGCGTGCACCCGCAGGCGGAGGGCTTCACCGAGCACCAGGTCTGGGACTTCGCCGCGACCAGCCCGGATGAGTACCCGCTGCTGAACCACTTCCCCTACTTCGACCTCTACCGCAAGCAGGTGGTCAAGCAGGCCGACCTGGTGCTGGCCATCCAGCTGTGCCCGGACGCGTTCCCGGCCGAGCAGAAGGCGCGCGACTTCGCCTACTACGAGTCGCTCACCGTCCGCGACTCGTCGCTGTCCGCCGCCGCCCAGGCCGTCGTCGCCGCGGAGACCGGGCACCTGGAACTGGCCTACGACTACCTGGCCGAGACCGCGCTGATGGACATCGACGACCTGGAGCACAACACCCGGGACGGGCTGCATGTCGCGGCGCTGGCCGGGGCCTGGCTGGTGCTGGTGCAAGGCTTCGGCGGGATGCGCGGCCGCCCCGGCCAGCTGCCCAGCTTCGCGCCACGGCTGCCCCCGGCGCTGACCCGGCTCACCTTCACCCTCTGCCTGCGCGGGGGCCGCCTGCGGGTCGAGGTGAGGCCGGAGGCGGCCAGCTACCTGCTGGACGGGGACGGCCCGGCGCTAGAGATCATGCACCACGGGGAACCGGTCACCGTGACCGCCGGGCAGCCCGTGAGCCGGCCCATCCCGGCCATCGAGTCACCGCCGCCACCTGCCCAGCCGCCCGGGCGTGAGCCGCTGCGCCGTACGGCGCCCCGGCCGCGCCACCGGGCGAGATCCCAGATGGTCCACCGGCGGCCGCGGGGCACGCCACCGCCCGGTCCCTGACAAAGCCGGGCCTGCCCGGGAGCCGGGTCAGCTGAGGATCCGCCGCCCGCTGATCCGGCGCGGGGTGATCTGCACGTAGACGTCGCGGGCGCCGCCGGCCCAGGGCTGCAGGCTGAGCCGGGCCTCCAGGCGGCGGACTTGCTCTTCTTTCCTGACCTCCATGGCATGGCCGGTGACGAGCACGCTCCAGCCCTGGCTCAGTGCCTCGTCCAGCCGGTCAACCTCGAAGCCGACCTGGCAGTCCAGCCGCGCGGCCAGTTCGGTGTCCGCGGCAGTGCGCAGGACGACTGTCTGGCCCCACATAGCGAAGTTGACCGGGAGCACCGTCGGCCCGTCCGCGGTCTCGAACACCACCCGCCCGACGCCCCCCGGGGAGAGCAGCTCATAGCACTCATCCGGGGTCAGGGTCTGCAGCAGTGGCCGCCCGGCCCCGCCGCCCGCCCCGGCACCGGGCTCGCCGGCGGCATCCGGGCCGCCTCCTGGCGGCCGGCTCATGCCCGTCCCGAGCAGGGTCTCTGGTGTGGTCTGCAGCGCGGCGGCCAGCTGGCGCAGGGCCGCCGCCGTCGGCCTAGCCGGATGGTTTTCGAGATAGGCCAGGTACGGGACGCTCATCCCGGCTCGCGCCGCAACTTCCAGCCGGGTGAGCTTCAGCTCCCTGCGCCGCTGGCTCACCCGGGCGCTCAGGTCGCCCGGGTCTTTCATCGCCGGCTCCGGGTGGCCGCCATGCGCTGATGGGACGCCGTTCCCGGCCTCCGGCCTGGCAGTCATGGTCCTGTCACCTCCGGTGCCGCGATAGTGCCAACTCAGTGATTCCTGCTGCCTCTCATGCTCTGCCCGGGCCGTCCCGCCCGCAGTGGTCCGAGGTCCCCCGTCCCCGGGCCGTTCGCCCCTGTGGGAGGACCACCGCGAGCTGGCGGCGTGCGGCCGCCGTCCGCCCGTGCGCCTAGTGAACGGCAAGCGGCGTGTTTGCCAGGAAATTGCCCAACTTCGTGGTAATAGGACCTTCGCCATCTGGCGTCTCGGCGGTTACTGGGTGAGGCTGGGACCCGGGAGGAGCAGGCGGCGGAGTGCATCAGGGAGGAGCCAGTATGAGAGGCGAGTCCGTGCCTGAGCCGCTGCGGCGGATCGTGGTCGGCGTTGACCGGATCGGAGCCTCAATGGCCGCGATGACGTGGGCGGCGCGGGAAGCGGCGCTGCGCGGCGCGGTGCTGCACGCGGTGCACGCCTGGCAGCCGCCGGACCGGGAGCGTGCCCCGTACGCGCCGGGACAGGCCAGCCTCGATCGTGAGGCCGACCGGCGGGCCGCAGAAGAGGCACTGACCGGCGCGGTGCGCGAGGCGCTGAGCGCGGACGGGCGATCCAACGACGGCGCAGTGCTGGAGGTCATGGAAGGACGGCCGGTCCCGGTGCTGCTCCATTGCGCGGTCGGCGCCGAGATGCTCGTCCTGGGCGGTGCGTCCGCCGCCGCCCGGGATGGCTCGTTCCCGGTTCCCGATCATGTCGGGCCGGTGGCCCGGGCCTGCCTGCGGGCGGCGCCCTGCCCGGTGGTCGTGGTCAGCCAGCGGCAGGTGGCCGGGCTCCGGAACACCTCCAGACGGCTGGCGACCACCGCTGCCCGGTAGTGCGGGACCGGGGCCCAGGACCATCGGCCCGCGTGCCCCGGTCCGGAGGTCCCGGGACGGTTAGCCGCGCGCCTCTTACCCGCGCTGGCCTGGCGGCCTAGCATCTGTGCTAGAGAACCGGGCGGACGGTGCGTGCCGGAACCCGGACATGCGCTGGCGAAGGAGGCAGCTATGCCTGGAATTGTGGTTGGAGTAGACGGATCGCGGCATTCACAGCGGTCACTCGAATGGGCGATGAAGGAGGCGGCGATACGACAGGTGCCGCTCACGGTTATCGCCGTGCACCCGGTCGCGACAAGCGGCTGGACCAAGGCCGGGATGAGCTTCCCGGCTGACCAAGCTGACGAAGAGCGCGCCCAGGCCGCGGCCCAGGAGGGCGCGGACAAGGCCGCCAGCCAGGTCACCGGGCAGCGGCCGCCCTCGGTGACCGTCCGCGCGGTGAGCGGCGTCCCCGCCGAGGAACTGATCAACGCGGCGACCGGCGCCGACATGCTGGTCGTCGGCTCCCGGGGCAGCGGCGGCTTCTCTCGGCTGCTGATGGGCTCGGTGAGCAACCAGGTCGCGCACCATGCGATGTGCCCGGTCGTGATCATCCCTTCTAGCCCCGACGACTAAGCGCCTCCGCCGCGCCGGGCCCGGCCGCACCGGGCCCGGAACGGCACCGCTAGGTAGCACCGGCCGCTTGGCCCGGCCCCCAGGCCGGGCTTATCGGTGGGCGCTGAACGCACGGCTCCGTGCGTTCAGCGCCCGCTTTTGCCTCAGGCGATTCCCTCAGTTGCCTGGTCAGCACGGATACTCGGCCGATGCCGTGGTGTACCGGCGCTGCCCGGGAGTGGTCCAGGTGAAGACGCCGGGGCGTAGCTGGACGAGAGCCCAGCCCGGCGTCTGCCACGGTCATCGAAGCCCGTGCGGACCGGCACGGCGCCCGCCTCGATCTTGTCGCGGAGGATGACTGGTTCCATCCGGCCATGCCGAGCGGGTAAACCAGACGGGTGCCCGGTGATGTAGTTGATGCGCATGTTCACCTGCTGCCACCCCGGCTGCAGGCGGCGATCCGCGGCTTCTTCGAGGGGCGCGGCTTTCCCAGTGCGGGTTTCGCCTATCCGGCGGACCCTGGCCAGGCCTGCGAGCGGCTCGCCGCGGACGGCGTGACCGAGGCGTGGACCCTCCCATACGCCCGGCGGCCCGGCTCCGCGGCGGACCTGAACACCTCGATGGCTGCCCTGGTCGCCGGGCAGCGCGGCGGCCCGGTCCGGCTGACCGGCGGCTGCACCGTGCACCCCGGCGACGACGACCCGGTGGCCGTGCTCCGCCGCGCGGTCGAGGATCTCGGCCTGCGGGTGCTCAAGCTGCACTGCTCGGTGGGCGAGTACGAGCCGGACGACCCGCGGCTGACTCCGGTGTGGGAGTACGCCGCGGAGATCGCGCTGCCGGTGGTGCTGCACGCCGGGCACGCTGCGGACGGGCACACCGTGGAGGCCGAACTGCGGCCGGTCGCCGAGGTGGCCCGGCGCCATCCCGGGGTCCGGGTGATCATCGCCCACTGCGGTCATGACGCGGCCGAGGCGGCGCTCCGCCTGGTGGCGGAGCACCCCGGGGTGCACGCCGACCTCACCCCGGTCATCCACAACCCGGTCGCAGCCCCGGCGGCCCGCCTGGCCGAGCTGGCTGGCAAGCTGCTGTTCGGCTCGGACGCGCCGAACACCGGGCTGACCGCGGGCCACCTGCTCGACCGACTGGCCCATCCAGACCTGCCCAGGGAGGCGAGGGCCGCTATCACGGGCGGGACGGCGCGGCGGCTGCTCAGCGAGGTCCGGGCCTGACCGGGACGGTCCCGCCGGGCTGGCGCCCGGTCAGGGACGGGTGCGGATCCGCCGGCCGGTGATCTCGGCGGGCGCCAGCCGGAGGTAGCAATCCCGGTCACCGCCGGCCCACGGCACGATGCCCAGCTTCTCCACCTCAGCCAGTTCCCCGGGCTCGGACACGATCCAGGCGTGCCCGCTGACCAGCACGCTCCAGCCTTCGGCGAGGGCGTCGTCCAGGTGGTCCACTTCGAAGGACACCTGCTCGCCGAGCCCGGCCGCGGCCGGGGCGCCGGTACGGCTGGTGCGGAACACCACGTCCCCGTCGAGCATGCGGTAGTTGACCGGGATGGCCACCGGCCCGCGGTCCGTGACGAACAGGAACCGGCCCACGCCGCCGGTAGCCAGGAAGCCGCGGCACTCTTCCGGGGACAGCGCCTGGAGAGCCGCCCGGGGCGCACCTGACGCCTGGCCCGGCGGCAGGTCCATCCCGGCCCCGGCCAGCGCTCCGCTGCTGGTGCCCAGTGCGGCGGCCAGCCGGGCCAGTGCGGCGGGGGTCGGGAAAGCCTCCGGGCTGGTCTCCAGGTAACTCAGGTAACTGGGCGCCATCCCGGCGTGGCTGGCGGTGGCCTCCCGGGTCAGCCCGGCCGCCTCCCGCTGCTCGCGGATCCGCCGACCCAGATCGGTCCCGCCGTGGGTACTCCCGGTGCCCATGGCAGGGAGCCTACTCCGCGCCCATCCGCGGCCCGGGGCCCTGTCCCGGGGGCGGGGCGTCGTGGAGCTGGCGGCCCCAGGCGCGGCTGCGCAGGCGCCGGATTAGTGGTGCCCGCCGACGCTGCCGCCCGCATGCCCGCCGGCGTGGCTGGCGGCGGCTGAGGTGGCCGCGTGCACCGCTGCGGCGGTGGCGGCCTGCGTGGCCGCATGCACCGCGCCCGCGACCGCGGCAGCGGTCGCAGCCTGGACCGCGGCCGACGCTCCGGCGGCCGCGGCGGCGTGCGCCGCCCCCAGGCCGGCTGGGGACCCATGACTGCCGGAGTGCTGCTGCCCAGCGGGGTGCGCCGGGGGATGCTGGGCGGGGGAATGGTGCGCGGACTGGGCCGCATCGCTGGCGGCCGCCGCGGCCGCGGCGGCGTCGCCAGCCGCGGTACCGGGAACTGGGCCCGCGGGAAGCTCCGGGCGCGGGGCGTCCTGGACGCCGGCCAGCCTGGTCAGCTGGCCCTCCCCGGCCTCCTTGAGGCGCTTGCGCTCGGCGCGGCCCCGCCAGCCCGGGTAGAGCAGCTGGCCCAGGCCGATAGCGGTGGCCAGGCCGGCCAAGGCCGCCTGCCCGGTGTCCACTGGTCCGGTCCCCCGGGCGATCGCGTCCAGCCGGGCCTGCGCGGTGGCGAGCCGTCCGGGGTCGGCGATGGTCCACCGGGTGACCGGGAAGATGCCCCCGGTGTCCCGCTGCAGTACCCCGGCACCGGCCAGCCGGTCCAGGTAGGCGTCCAGGATCTTGCGCCGGGGCGACCCGACCCAGTCCTTGGCCCGTGGCGGCCGCCGCGCAGCCAGGGTGGCCAGCGCCGCATCCAGTTCGCGGTCACCGGTCGGCCCGGGGTCCCGCACGATAATCCGGTCCTCGCGGATATCCACCCTCCCGGCGGCGGCCAGCCGGACCAGTTCCGAGCCCATCAGCCCGAACCCGATGCTGTGCTTGGTAGCCACCCGCCCTGGCTTCCGGATGGAGAGTAAGAGCAGGTCTTCCCCGAGGGTGTCCACGCAGCCCAAAATACTGCCCGGCCGGGCCACGCAACAGGGTGATAAGCATGCCCGGGCGGTCCGGGGCACAGCGAAACCGGCCGCCACCCGCCCCGGTCAGGGCAGGTGACGGCCGGTCCGCCGGCGCCGGTGCTCAGGCCGCGATGGCCGCGGCCCCGCTGGTGGCCGGCTCCAGGGCGAGGCCGAGCACGTCGCGGACGTCGCTCACGGCATGCACCGTCAGCTGCGCCCGGACGTCGGCGGGCACATCGTCCAGGTCCGGCTCGTTTCGCTTCGGGATCAGCACGGTGTGGATGCCGGCCCGGTGCGCGGCAAGCAGCTTCTGCTTGACGCCGCCGATCGGCAGCACCCGGCCGGTCAGCGACACCTCGCCGGTCATCGCCACGTCGGACCGGACCAGCCGGCCGGACAGCAGCGACGCCAGCGCGGTGGTCATGGTCACCCCGGCGCTCGGCCCGTCCTTGGGCACCGCGCCGGCCGGCACGTGCACGTGCACGCCGCGGTCCTTCAGGTCGCCGACCGGCAGCTCCAGCTCCGCTCCGTGCGAGCGCAGGTAGGACAGCGCGATCTGGGCCGATTCCTTCATAACGTCCCCCAGCTGGCCGGTGAGCGTCACCCCGGTGCTCCCGGTCTCGGGATCTGCCAGCGACGCCTCGATGAACAGGACGTCACCGCCGGTCCCGGTGACCGCCAGCCCGGTCGCGACGCCTGGCACCGCGGTCCGCTCAGCGGAGTCGGGGGTGTGCCGGGGGTGTCCCAGGTACCCGTGCAGGTCGCCCGCGGCCACGGTGACCGGCAGGGTCACCTCGTCCGTCGCCACCTGCGCGGCGATCTTGCGCAGCACCCGGGCGATGGTCCGCTCCAGGGACCGGACCCCGGCCTCCCGGGTGTACTCGCCCGCCAGCATGTGCAGGGCCTCGTCGGTGAAGGTCACGTCGGCCGCCTCCAGGCCGGCCCGCTCCAGCTGCCGTGGCATCAGGTGGCCCTGGGCGATGGTGACCTTCTCCGCCTCGGTGTACCCGTCCAGCTGGATCAGCTCCATCCGGTCCAGCAGCGGGCCGGGGATGGACTCCAGCACGTTGGCGGTCGCGATGAACAGCACGTCCGACAGGTCCAGCTCGACCTCGAGGTAGTGGTCGCGGAACGTGTGGTTCTGTGCCGGGTCGAGCACCTCCAGCAGGGCGGCGGTGGGATCGCCCCGGTAGTCCGCGCCGAGCTTGTCCACCTCGTCCAGCAGGATGACCGGGTTCATCGAGCCCGCCTCGCGGATGGCCCGGACGATCCGGCCGGGCAGCGCGCCCACGTAGGTGCGCCGGTGACCGCGGATCTCCGCCTCGTCCCGGACGCCGCCGAGCGCCACCCGGGCGAACTTGCGGCCCATGGCGCGGGCCACCGACTCGCCCAGCGACGTCTTGCCGACTCCGGGCGGGCCGGCCAGCGCCAGCACGGCGCCGCTGCGGCGCCCGCCGACCAGGGTCAGGCCCTTGTCCGAGCGGCGCTTGCGCACGGCCAGGTACTCGATGATCCGTTCCTTCACGTCATCGAGGCCCGCGTGGTCGGCGTCCAGGATGGCCCGGGCACCAGTGATGTCGTAGGCGTCATCGCTGCGGGTGTTCCATGGGATCTCCAGCACCGTGTCCAGCCAGGTGCGGATCCAGCTGCCCTCGGGCGAGGCGTCGTTGGTGCGCTCCAGCTTGGCCGCTTCCTTCATCGCGGCCTCGTGCACCTTCTCCGGCAGGGCGGCGGCTTCGATCCGCGCCTTGTAGTCCTCTTCCTCGGTGCCCGGCTCGCCGTCCAGCTCAGCCAGCTCCTTGCGGATCGCGGCCAGCTGCTGGCGGAGCAGGAACTCGCGCTGCTGCTTCTCCATGCCCTCGCGGACGTCGTTCTGGATGGTCTCCGCGACGTCCAGCTCGGCCAGCTGGTCCCGGGCCCACCCGACCAGCAGCTCCAGCCGCTGCTCGGGGTCGATGGTCTCCAGCAGCTGCTTGCGCTGCTCCTGGGTCAGGTAGCCGGCGTACCCGGCGCTGTCGGCCAGGGCGGACGGGTCGGTGATCCGCTGCAGCATGTCCACGACCTGCCACGCGCCCCGCTTCTGCAGGATGGTGGCGGCCAGGCCGCGGTACTCGCGGGCCAGCTCATGGGCGCGCGAGCTGGGGGCGGGCTCATCCACCACGGTCCCCTCGACCCACAGGGCCGCACCGGGGCCGGTGGTGCCCACGCCGATCCGGACCCGGGCGAGGCCGCGGATCACCGCGGCGGGCTCCCCGCTGGGCAGCCGCCCGGTCTGCTCGACGGCGCCAAGCGTGCCCAGGGCCGAGTACTTGCCCTCCAGCCGGGGGACGAGCAGGACGTGCGGGGTGGCGTCAGGTGCGCCCGGCACCGCGGCGGACATCTGCGCGGCGCTGATCGCGGCGCGCGCCTCCGCGGCGGAGGTGTCAAGCGGCACCACCATGGTCGGCAGCACCACTGTGCCGTCCAGCGGCAGCACCGGCAGGGCGAGTGTTTCGCTCATTGCTCACTTCCTGATATTCAGCTTGTCGTTTACGCTTCAACGCAGGGCAGTCAGGTTTGTTTCCGGGAAACCGTTCGCCGTTAGCGGACGTTTTTCGCTGTCAGCGGACAATTCCAGGGCCGGTCGGAATGGGGCCGGCCGATTGCCGGAAGGCGCTGCTCATGCGCGCGACTGCTTTGAAAAGGGCGTCCCGTACTCACTGCCGGGGCCCGCCTTGTTCCGTTTCGTGTCAGCAGCAACCGCGAACCCCCCCGGGGTATTCCCGGGGGTTACGCGGCGGCCGGGACGTCGAGCAGTTTCCTCAGGTACTGGCCGGTGTGGCTGGCGTCGGTGCGGGCGATGTCTTCGGGGGTGCCGGTGGCGATGATGTGGCCGCCGCGGGAGCCGCCGCCGGGGCCGAGGTCGATGACCCAGTCCGCGGTCTTGATCACGTCGAGGTTGTGCTCGATGACGATCACCGTGTTGCCGCCGTCCACCAGGCGGCCGAGCACGCCGAGCAGCTTGCGGATGTCCTCGAAGTGCAGCCCGGTGGTCGGCTCGTCCAGCACGTAGATGGTCCGCCCGGTGGACCGGCGCTGCAGTTCGGCGGCGAGCTTGACCCGCTGCGCCTCGCCGCCGGACAGCGTCGGCGCGGGCTGGCCGAGCCGGACGTAACCCAGGCCCACATCGGCCAGGGTGGCCAGGTGGCGGTGGATGGCGGGGATGGCCGCGAAGAAGCCGGCCGCTTCCTCGATCGGCATGTCCAGCACGTCCGCGATCGTCTTGCCCTTGTAGTGCACGCCGAGTGTGTCGGTGTTGTACCGGGCGCCGTGGCATACCTCGCAGGGCACGTACACGTCGGGCAGGAACTGCATCTCGATCTTGATGGTGCCGTCGCCGGAGCAGGCCTCGCACCGGCCGCCCTTGACGTTGAAGGAGAACCGGCCCGGCTGGTAGCCGCGGACCTTCGCCTCGGT
Source organism: uncultured Actinomycetes bacterium (assembly GCA_963767385.1). Taxonomy (GTDB): domain Bacteria; phylum Actinomycetota; class Actinomycetes; order Streptosporangiales; family Streptosporangiaceae; genus RYN-230. The sequence continues at coordinate 177,587 of CAVYEA010000025.1, forward strand.
GGTGGCCGCGAACAGCTTCCGCACGTGGTCGAACACCCCGGTGTAGGTGGCCGGGTTGGACCGCGGGGTCCGCCCGATCGGCCCCTGGTCCACATGAACCACCTTGTCCAGCTGCTGCATCCCGGTCACCCGCAGGTGACGCCCGGGCACGGTCCGCGCCCCGTGCAGCTCCCGCGCCAGCGCGTTATAGAGAATGTCGTTGACCAGCGTCAACTTCCCCGACCCCGACACCCCCGTTACCGCGATGAACGTGCCCAGCGGGAAGGCCACGTCCACATTCTTGAGGTTGTGCTCACTCGCGCCGTGCACCGTGATCTCGCGGGCCAGCGGCCGGCTTGCCGCCGCGCGGAGGGCAGCGGGATGGATTTCCGCCCGGTCAGGTAGGCGCCGGTCACCGACTCCGCGCTGGCCAGCAGCTCGGCGACCGGGCCGGACACCACGACCGACCCGCCGTGCTCCCCCGCGCCCGGCCCGATGTCCACCACCCAGTCCGCGGCGCGGATGGTGTCCTCGTCGTGCTCCACCACGATCAGCGTGTTACCCAGGTCCCGCAGCCGGGTCAGCGTCTCCAGCAGCCGGTGATTATCCCGCTGGTGCAACCCGATCGACGGCTCATCCAGCACATACAGCACCCCCACCAGCCCCGACCCGATCTGCGTGGCCAGCCGGATCCGCTGCGCCTCCCCGCCCGCCAGCGTCGCGGAGGCCCGGTCCAGGGACAGGTAGTCCAGGCCGATGTCCAGCAGGAACCTCAGCCGGTTGCTGATCTCGGCCAGGATGGGCGCCGCGATCTGCGCGTCCGCCGCCGGTCAGGTTCAGGGCAGGCAGCAGCGCAGCCAGCTCGCTGATGGGCAGCGCGCAGACCTCCGCGATCGGACCGGCCGGCCACGCGTCACGGCCCGGGCGATGGGCTTGAGCCGGGTTCCCTGGCACGTCGCGCAGGGCACCGCGCGCATGAAGCCCTCGAGCCGCTCGCGCGCGGCGTCACTCTCCGCCTCGGCGTGCCGCCGCTCGATGAACGGGATCGCGCCCTCGAACATCGCGTCGTAGGACCGTTCCCGGCCCCGGGCGGTGGTGAAGTGCACATGCACGGGCTCGCCCTGCCCGTGCAGCAGGACATGCCGGGCCGCGGCGGGCAGCCGGGACCAGGGCGTGTCCACGCTGAACCCCAGCGACGTGCCGAGGGCCTCGATCAGCCGGATGAAGTAGTCGCTGACGTGCCCGCCGCTCCACGGCCCGATCGCGCCCCCGGCCAGGGTCTTGTCCGGGTCGGGGACGACCAGCCCGGGGTCGACTTCCATCCGGGTGCCCAGCCCGGTGCAGTCCGGGCAGGCCCCCCACGGGGAGTTGAACGAGAACGACCGCGGCTCCAGCTCCTCGAACGACAAGTCGTCATACAGGCACGCCAGGTGCTCGGAATACATCCGCTCCCGGTGCGGGTCATCCTCGCCCAGATCTGTGAAATCCAGCAGCACCACCCCGCCGGACAGCGCCAGCGCCGTCTCCACCGAATCGGTCAGCCGCCGCCGCGCATCCGCCTTCACCGCCAGCCGGTCCACCACCACCTCGATGGTGTGCTTCTCATACTTCTTCAGCGCCGGCAGCCCGCCGCCATCCCCCGCCGCGCCGTCCAGCCGGATGACCGCCCCATCCACCCGGGCCCGCGAATACCCCTTCGCCTGCAGCTCGCGGAGCAGCTCGGCGTACTCGCCCTTACGGCCCCGGATGACCGGCGCCAGCACCTGGAACCGGGCCCCCTCCTCCAGCTCCAGCACCCGGTCCACGATCTGCTGCGGCGCCTGCCGCGCGATCGGCCGCCCGCACAACGGGCAATGCGGCTTCCCCACCCGCGCATACAGCAGCCGCAGGTAGTCATACACCTCCGTGATCGTCCCCACCGTCAACCGCGGATTCCGCGACGCCGCCTTCTGGTCGATCGACACCGCCGGGGACAGCCCGTCAATAAAATCCACATCCGGCTTATCCATCTGCCCCAGGAACTGCCGCGCATACGCCGACAGCGACTCCACATACCGCCGCTGCCCCTCCGCGAAAATCGTGTCAAACGCCAGGCTCGACTTCCCCGACCCCGACAACCCGGTAAACACGATCATGGAATCACGCGGCAGCTCCAGCGACACATCCTTCAAGTTGTGCTCGCGGGCACCACGGACGACAATGCCTTTTCCCACAGCGTTCAGTACTCCGGTCGTGATGGTGAGCCTCACCACAACAATCGCCGGCCCCCGCTGATTCCAGGCCGCCACCCGTCCCCCGGGCCCGGGCACGGCCGGAGTAGCGTCAGAAGCGAGGGTTTTGCCGCACTCACCCGGAGGAGCCATGACCGAGCTGCCCGACCCGCCGCCAGCTGAGCCGTCGGCCTTCCACCGTGACCGCCGGCAGCACCCGGGTCCGCTTGAGCGCCTCGATGACGACCAGCTCGCCGAACTGGCCGAGGAGGAGCGGGTGGACGCCGGGATCGATCCCTATGAGCCCGACGAGGTGCCACCGGCCACCGAGGACCCCGTGCCGACGGACATCACCGAGTCGGAGCAGTACCAGGGGGAAAGGGCCGAGATCGAGCGGGAGAAGGCCAAGGGCGAGCTGCCCGCGGAACCGGACCCGTTCCCGCCCACCCACTACGAGTGAGGGCAGCGGTGGCCTCATCCGGCCTTTCCTGGGCGGGCGTCAGACTTCCCACTCCCGGGCCAGGTCGTCGTCCACGATCAGGACCAGCTTGCCGCGCGTGTGCCCCTGTTCCACCCGCTGGTGCGCCTGGGCCGCATTCTCGTAGTAGTACCTGGCTTCGACGTGCACCGACATCTGCCCATCGTCGAACCAGGGAGCCATCCGGATCAGGCGGCTGCCCTGTGGCTCGCCGTTGTAGGGGCGCCAGCTGACCCGCTGCGCGTCCGGGTATTCGGCGTGCACCGGGGTGGCGATGGTCGCGCCGTCCCGGGCGGCACGGGCCGCGCCCTCCAGAGTCGGGGCCGCGCACGCGAGTACCCGCCCGGCCCCGCCGCCGGTCGCCTCCCGGGCCTGGTCGGGCCAGCTGGGCTGGGTGTGGTCGATAACCACGGCCGCCCCCAGGTGGTGCACGAACTCGTGATGCTGCGGGCTGGCCGTGGCCACCACGCTGGCCCCCAGGATCCGGGCGATCTGCACCGCGAAGTGCCCGAGCCCGCCTGCGCCCGCCGTGATGAGGACCCGGTCGCCGCGGCCAACGGAGAGCACGTCGGTGAGGCCCTGGTGCGCGGTCAGCGCGTCGATCGGGGTTCCGGCCGCGTCCGTGATCGGCAGGCCGGCCGGGATCGGGGCCAGTTGCTCGGCCGGGCACCGCACGTACTGCGCGTAACAGCCGGTCAGGCCGGGATAACCGTAGACCGGCGCGCCCTCGTCGAAGCCCGCGCCGGCGCCGGTGTCACCCTCGATGACTCCGGCGAACTCGCCGCCGGGGATATAGGGAAGCCGCCCGGTCCAGCCGCCGCGGCGCAGAGATGCGTCCCAGGGGCCCACGCCCGCCGCGAGGACCCGGACGAGAACGTCATCCGGCCCGGGCACTGGCATCGGGACATCGCCGGCCTGGAGGACCTCAGGCCCGCCGAACTCGCTCACCGTGATCGCCCGCATCGCCGCCCTTCCCCCATCGGCTGAGCGCTGACCCTGGCTCCACCACCCTACGTCGGCCTGCTGGCGCGGCCCGGCCGGCCCGTCAGCCTGTTCCGGGACGCGGCCCGGCCCGCCCGTCAGCCCGCCCCGCGCGCCCGGCCCGGCCGCCTAGTTCGAGAAGTCCTGGGTCATCCACACGGTCCCGGAGCCGTCCCGGTAAACCGCGATCCCGATATGGGTGAAGGTGCTGCTCAGGATGTTGAGCCGGTGACCATCGTCGGGGGGCTTCTCGTCCAGCATGCTCTGGGTCAGCCCGGCCGCCATCTGGGCGATGGCCGCGGAGGTAGCCGCTACGGGGCCGCCCTCGCCGATGTTCTCCCCGGCCGCGGTCCAGTGCACGCCGGCCGCGGACTCCCGGGCGCCGAGGGCAGGCTCGCCGGGGCATTGATGAGACAGGCCGCAACCCGCCGCCATCACCGCGTTGTGCCGGCCCGCGCTGGTGTCCAGCCCGCTGGTGATGGTGTACGCGGGCAGTCCGGCCTGGGCCCGGGCCTGGTTGATCAGCGCGAGCACCCGCTGGACGGCGAGCGGCTGGGTGCTGGCTGGGGCGGTCGTGGGCGGCGCTGTCGTCGCCGGCGCCGCCGTGGGGGCGGCCGCGGTGGTGGGCGCCGGGCGCGCGGCGGCCACCCGCCGGTGATGCCCGGCCGGAGCGGCCCGGGCGTGGCGCGCGGCCGGGCTGGTGGGCGGGACGGTCGATGCGGGATGGTCCGCGGTGGCCCGGGGCGGCGGGCACGGGCTGGCCGCCGTGCGAGGGGTGCAGGGGGTGGCTGCGGCCGCCGGCTGGCTGGCCGCGGCGGCGTCGGCCTGCTGGGCGGCCCGGCCTGGCTGGTGCATCACCAGGAAGATGGCCCCGGCCATCGCGATCACGGCGAACGCCGCGCTGGCCGCGAGCGGCCAGCCATGCCGGGGGGCGGGCCGGTGACCCGGGGTGGCACGGCGGCGGCCGGGCTGCTGGGCAGGCATGGCGCCACCTCCATCAGCCGGTCATCGTAGCGATCCTGGTCCCGCGATATGCCGTGATTGCCCGGCTCCGCTACCGATTCCGGGAGGCCCGGACCCCTGCCCTGGCCCCGGCCGCGGGCCGGCGCTGGCCCGGTCCCGGCTGCGTGGCCGGGGCTTTGATGTAGTTCTGTGAGTACGGCTGTCCCAGTCATGCACAGGCGGACCCCGGGAGCGCGGGAGCGGACCCTTCAGCGCTGGGGACTGGGAGGCATTGGACGGGAGACTGGGGAGCGGATGGCGCAGCCGGGCATCACGATCGACGGGTCGTCGCTCCGTTGCGCCCAGGTGGCCAGCGTGGCGCGGGGCGGGGCCCGGGTCCGGGTGGGCGCGGCGGCGCGGACCGCGGCCCGGGCCGCGTGGCAGGTGGCCCAGGAGGTGGCCGGGCAGCGCCCGGTGTACGGCCGCACCACGGGGGTGGGCGCCAAACGCAACGTCACCGTGACCGCCAGCGAGGCGCCCGAGCACGGGCTGCACGTGCTGCGCAGTCACGCCGCCGGGACCGGCCCCCTGCTCGCCCCGGAACTGGGCCGGGCCATGCTGGTGGTCCGGCTGAACCAGATCGGCGCGGGCGGCTCCGGGGTGGACCCGGGGGTGCTCGCCGTGCTGGCCGACGCGATCAACCGCGGATTCACCCCGCCGGTCTCCCGCTACGGGGCGATCGGCACCGGGGACCTGACCGCGCTCGCCTCAACGGGGTTGTGCCTGCTCGGGGAGCGGGACTGGCTGCCGGCCGAGCCGGGGTGGCTCGCGGCGAGCCGGGCTGGCGGGGTGGCCTCGGCCGGGCCGCCGCCCCGGTTCCCGCTGCGCCCGGCCGAGGCCCTCGGCTTCATCAGCAGCAACGCGGCCACCCTCGGGGAGGCCGCGCTGGCCTGCGACGACCTGGCCACGGCGGCCCGGGCGGCGGTCAGCGTCGCGGCCCTGTCGCTGCTGGCGGTCCGCGGCTCGCTGGAGCCGTTCGCCGGGCCGGTGCAGCGGGCCCGGCCGCACCCTGGCCAGCAGTGGGTGGCGGCCGCGATGCGGCACCTGGCCGGGGCCGCGCCACCCGCCCCGGCCCGGCTGCAAGACCCCTACGGCTACCGGGCGTTCCCGCAGGTGCACGGCCCGGCGGTGGATGCGCTGCGGCATGCGGATGCGGTCCTCAGCACCGAGATCAACGCGGCCAGCGAGAACCCGCTGGTGGACCGCGAAGCTCACGCGGTGTGGCACAACGGCAACTTCCACGCGGCCTACGCCGGGCTGGCCCTGGACGCGGCCCGGGCCGCGCTGTTCCAGACCGCGGCGCTGTCCGCGGCCCGGCTCGGCACCCTGGTCGAGCCGGCCTTCACCGGCCTGGAAGCCTTCGCCGCGCAGACCCAGGCCAGTTCCGGGATCATGATCCTGGAGTACGTCGTCCAGTCGGCGGTGGCCGACATCCGCCGGTTCGCCGCCCCGGCCGCGCTGGGCAGCGCGGTGGTGTCCCGGGGAGTGGAGGAGCACGCCGGGTTCGCCACCCAGTCCGCGCGGGCCACCACCGAGGTGGCCGCCGCCTACCGGGCGGTGCTGTGCTGCGAACTGGTGGCCGCGGTGCGGGTGCTGCGGATGCAGGGCCGGGCCCCGGCGGCCGGGCCGCTGCGGGCCGCCTTCGACGCGGCGGACGCCGCGCTGGACCCGGAAACGGCCGACCGCCCGCTGGACGAGGATCTCACCGCCGCGGAGGACCTGCTCGCGGCTTATGCGAGGATCGCCGGAGATACCCCGATATCTGGGAGCGCCAGGTGACCATGTTGCCCATGTGGGAGTTGCTCTATGGTGGCCCGCAGGAAGCGGCGCGGACGAAGGTGGAGGCCATATGAGCATCCTGGGCACCCGGGTGGTACGGACCGAGGACCCGCGGCTGCTCACCGCAGGCGGCATCTACACCGACGATCTGCGGGTCCCGGAACTGGCCGGCGCGGCCCGCGCGACGTTCGTGCGCAGCCCGATGGCGCACGCCCGGATCACCGGTATCGACGCCGAGGCGGCCCGCGAGGCGCCCGGGGTGATCGCGGTGCTGACCGCGGCCGACACCGATGACCTGCCCTCGCCGGGAGACCAGCCGATGACCGAGCCGCTGCTGGCCAGCGGCCGGGTCCGGTACGTCGGCGAGGCGGTGGCGCTGGTCATCACCGAGGACAGCTACCAGGGCGAGGACGCGGCCGAGCTGGTCAGCGTGGACTACGAACCGCTGCCCGCGGTCGCCAGCATCTCCGGTGCGCTCCGCGGCGACGTGCTGCTGTTCGACGGGACCGACTCCAATCTCGCCGGGACCGGGGGAGATGAGCCGTCCGAGGGGGCGTTCGGTAATTGTGATGTCGTGATCGAGCGGACGATCACGAACCAGCGGGTGGCACCGGTGCCGCTCGAGGTCCGCGCGGCGGCGGCCCGGTGGGCGGACGGCCGGCTACGGTGTGGGCCAGCACGCAGAACGCGCAGCTCGCCCGCGGGGCGCTGGCCGGGACGCTGGGCCTGCCCGAGGACGCGATCCGGGTCATCGCGCCCGACGTCGGCGGCGGATTCGGGGCGAAGATCGCCACCGAGCGGGACACCATGGCGGTCGCCTGGGCGGCACGGAAGCTGGGCCGGGCGGTGCGCTGGGTCGAGACGCGCAACGAGAATCTCACCGGCATGGTGCACGGCCGCGGCCAGCAGCAGACCGTCAAGATCGGCGGGACGAGGGACGGCTGGATCCTTGCCTACCACCTGGACGTGGTCCAGGACTGTGGCGCGTACCCGCGGATGGGCGCCTTCCTGGCCTCGCTGACGCGGCTGATGGCCAGTGGGGTGTACGACATCCCGGCGGTCGCGGCGAGATTCCGCGCCGTGGTGAGCAACACGACGCCGATCTCCGCCTACCGCGGCGCGGGACGCCCGGAGGCGACCGCGGCCATCGAGCGGGCCGTCGACCTGTTCGCCGCCGAGATCGGCATGGACCCGGCCGAGGTGCGGCGGCGCAACCTGGTCCCGCCGGACGCCTTCCCGTACACCACCCCGGGCGGGGCGGTGTATGACTCCGGGGAGTACGCGGCCGCGCTGGACAAAGTGCTGGCCGCGGCGGGCTATGAGGAGCTGCGCGCCGAGCAGCAGCGGCGCCGGCGCGACGGGGATCCGGTGCAGCTCGGCATCGGGGTGTCCTGCTACGTGGAGATCACCGCCGGGGACGCCACCCTGGGCGAGACGTCCCGGCTCGTGGTGGACAGCACCGGCGGGGCCACCGTGTATACCGGCAGCTCCGCGCACGGGCAGGGGCACCACACCGCGTTCGCCATGCTGGTCAACGCGGAACTGGGCATCCCGATGGAGGCGATCACCGTGATCCACGGGGACACCGACGCGGTGCCGAAGGGGATCGGGACCTACGGCTCCCGGTCGCTGCAGCTGGGCGGCAGCGCGGTGCACCAGGCCGCGGTGCAGGTCAAGGAGCAGGCCCGGGACCTGGCCGCCAGCATGATCGAGGCGGCCGAGGCCGACCTGGAGTTCGACGCCGCCCGGGCCGCGTGGCAGGTGCGCGGCGATCCGGACACCGCGCTGGGCTGGGCCGCCATCGCGGAGCGGGCCGGCCCGGCGGGCTGGTCGCCGAGGTGGACTTCCGGCCGGGCAGCCCGACCTTCCCGTTCGGCGCGCACGTGGCCGTGATCGAGGTGGACACCGAGACCGGCAAGGCCGTGCTGCGGCGGCACGTCACCGTGGACGACGCCGGGGTCGTGCTGAACCCGGTGCTGGCCGAGGGGCAGCGGCACGGCGGGATCGCCCAGGGGGTGGCCCAGGCGCTGCTGGAAGAGGTGCGTTATGACGAAGAGGGCAACCCGCTGACCAGCACGCTGGCCGACTACGCGGCGATCACCGCGACCGAGCTGCCATCCTTCGAGCTGCTGGAGATGGAGACCCCGACGACGATCAACCCGCTCGGGGTGAAGGGCATCGGCGAGGCGGGCACGATCGGGTCCACTCCGGCCGCGCTCAGCGCCGTGGTGGACGCGGTCTCCCATCTCGGCGTGCGGCACATCGACATGCCGGCCACCCCGGTCCGGGTGTGGACCGCGATCAACGAAGCGAAGGCACAAGGGTGAGGGTGAGGGGCACGCGGGTGAAGGTGAGGGCACGCGGGTGAAGGTGACAGTGACGGTGAACGGCTCCCCGGTCGCCGCCGAGGTGGAGGACCGGCTGCTGCTGGTCCATTTCCTGCGCGAGGTGGCCGGGCTCACCGCGACCAACATCGGCTGCGACACCACCTCGTGCGGTGCCTGCACGGTGCTGCTGGACGGCGAGTCAGTCAAGTCGTGCACCATGCTGGCCGCCCAGGCCGACGGGCGCGAGGTGACCACCGCGGAGGGCCTGGCCGGTGCGGATGGCGAGCTGCACCCGATGCAGCGCGCGTTCCGGATGGAGCACGGGCTGCAGTGCGGGTTCTGCACGCCGGGCATGGTGCTGGCCGCGGTGTCGCTGCTGCGGGAGAACCCGCACCCAACCGAGGAGCAGGTCAGGACAGGCCTGGAAGGCAACCTGTGCCGGTGCACCGGTTACCACAACATCGTCCGCGCCGTGCTGGCCGCCGCCGAGGAGGCCGCCCCGTGATCCCGCCACCGTTCACCTACCGGCGCGCCGACTCCGTGGACGAGGCGATCGGCCTGGCCGCCGAGCACGGCGACGAGGCCAAGTTCCTGGCCGGCGGGCACTCGCTGCTGCCGCTGATGAAGCTGCGGCTGGCCCAGCCGGAGATGCTCATCGACCTGGGCACGCTGCGCGAGCTCAGCTATATCCGGGACGAGGGCGGGCACATCGCGATCGGGGCGCTGACCCGGCACCACGACCTGGAGCACTCCGGGCTGCTGGCGTCTTCGCTGCCGCTGCTGGCGCACGCGGCCGGGCAGGTGGGCGATCCGCAGGTGCGGCACCGTGGCACGATCGGCGGGTCGATCGCGCACAGCGACCCGGCGTCCGACCTGCCCGCGGTGGTCCTGGCGCTGGACGCCACCCTGGTGGCGCGCGGGCCGTCGGGTGAGCGGGAGATCGCGGCGGCCGATTTCTTCGAGGGCCTGTTCGAGACGGTGCTGGAGCCCGATGAGCTGCTCACCGAGATCCGGGTGCCCAGCCGGCCGCGGCCGGCTGGTCCTTCCAGAAGTTCACCAAGCGGGCCATCGACTGGGCCATCGTCGGGGTCGCCGTGCAGGGCGGTGCCGTGGCGCTGGTCAACATGGGGCCGACCCCGGTGCGAGCCGCCGCGGTAGAAGAGGCACTGGCCCGCGGGGCGTCCCCGGCCGAGGCGGCCGCGCACGCCGCGGCCGGGACCAGCCCGGGCGAGGACATCAACGCCACCCCGGCCTACCGGGAGCACCTGGCCCGGGTCCTGGTCGGCCGGGCCCTGCAGGAAGCCGCCGCACGTAACTGACCGGCCCGGGCCGTGGCCCGACTGCTGGGTCGAAGGAGACACGATGAGCGCTCGCACCACCCCCCCGTTCCGTGCCGACCACGTCGGCAGCCTGCTCCGGCCGCCGGAGCTGCTATCAGCCCGGGATGACTTCGCGGCCGGCCGGATCACCGCGGAGCGGTTGCACGCGGTGGAGGACAAGGCCATCACGGACGCGGTCCGGATGCAGGAGGCGGTCGGCCTGCAGTCCGCCACCGACGGCGAGTTCCGCCGCGCGACGTGGCACATGGACTTCATTTACCAGATCGGCGGGATCAGCAAGGCGCCGGGCCACCTGGCGGTCAAGTTCCACAACGCCTCCGGGGACATCGAATGGACCCCGGCGGCGCTGCATGTGGGCAGCAAGCTGCAGATGGACCACACGATCTTCGCGGACGACTTCCGGTACCTGCAGTCGCAGGTGACCACGGCGCTGCCCAAGCTGACCATCCCGTCGCCGAACATGGTGCACTACCGGGGCGGCCCCGCCTCCATCGACCCGGCCGTCTACCCGGACGTCGAGGAGTTCTGGGCCGACCTGGCCACGGCGTACGGGGACGAGGTGGCCCGGCTGGCTGACCTGGGCTGCCGGTACCTCCAGTTCGACGACACCAGCCTGGCCTACCTGAACGACCCGGCCCAGCGGGCCGAGATCGCCGCGCGGGGCGAGGACGCCGAGCACCTGCACCTGCGGTACATCAAGCAGGTCAATGCGGCGCTGGAGGACAGGCCGGAGGGCCTGGCGGTGACCACGCACCTGTGCCGGGGCAACTTCCGGTCCTCCTGGGCGGCGTCCGGCGGGTACGACTTCGTGGCCGAGGCGCTGTTCAGTGAGCTGACCGTGGACGGGTTCTTCCTGGAGTACGACGATGAGCGGTCCGGCGGCTTCGAGCCGCTGCGCTTCGTGCCGCCCGGGAAGATGGTGGTACTCGGGCTGGTCACCACCAAGCGTGGCGAACTGGAGAACCCGGACACGCTGAAGCGGCGGATCGACGAGGCGGCCCGGTACGTGCCCCTGGACCAGCTGTGCCTGTCCGGGCAATGCGGGTTCTCCTCGACGGTCGAGGGCAATGTGCTGACCTATGACGAGGAAGTCGCCAAGCTCGAACTGATCGTCAGCGTCGCCCGCGACGTCTGGGGGTAACCGCCCGGTCGCGGGATTTGCCCGCTTGGCGCCCGGCGCAACACGCCGGGCGCCATTTTTTTCAAATCGGCCCGGACGGCGCGCCGCTGTACTACTGTCCGTCAGCGTAAGGCCCCGCCGCTGGTCGGTGAATAGGCCCGGCGTCCCGAACCCGGTTTAGGACGTAACCACCATACGTTTACCCTGCGGCGTAGCGGCGCCGGAGGTCTGCTAGTGGCGAGGTACACAGTGCAGGATCCGGTAGCTGAGGCTGGCGAAGTCGGGCGGGTTTCGGGGCGCGGTACCGTGCGGGGCGCAGAATTCGCTTCTCGCTCGCACCCTGGTGCCGTATGGCGCAAGAGTTCCTGGAGTGCCTACAACGGCGCCTGCGTCGAGGCGGCTGAACTCGGTACGGAGCGTATCGGGGTTCGCGACTCCAAGGCCGGGGAGAATGGTTCAGTCCTGGTCCTCGGCCGGGCCGAATGGGCTGGCTTTCTGGCCCAGATCAAGGCGGACCCGGCACGCTGACCCGCGAGTCACGGCCGTACTAGCTGTGGCTCTGGCCGGGCAAAGCTATGCCCAGCGTGTGGCCATGGCGGCACGGATCAGCTCTTGTGACCGCTCAGGGTCCGCGGCCAGGACGGCCAATGAATCAAAGGTAACCCGGTACTGGAACGTTTGCTGCTCCTCTTCCAGGTAGTGATTACCGGTGAGGTGCTCAACGTAAGCCAGATCGCTCAGCGGGACTTCGTGCAGCTGGGGGAATTGCAGGTACGCAAAGGCTCCCGTCCCGATAGGGTGCTCTCCGCCGAGCGGAAGAATCTGCAGCTGGAGATTCGGAAGCGCCGAGAACTCAACCAGCCGCGTCAATTGCTCATGCATGACTGCGTTGTCTCCGAAACGGCGGTACAAGACCGATTCGTCGAGGACGGCCGAGACCATAAGTGGCGGATCGCGCGTCGAGCAGTTCCTGCTGTCTCACCCTTCTCACTTCGATCCGTCGTTCCGCGTCTCCCGGCGGTAGTTTGAACATTGACTGGAAGCCGGACAGGAGAGCCCGGGCGTAGGAATCGGCCTGCATTATCCCAGGGACTATTTGCGGATCCCATATCGACACGGAACTCGCATCGGCTTCCGCTTCAAGGTAGGTCGCGTAGTCAGGGGGAAAGCCCGCGGCCACCGACTCGAGGCGGCTGGCTTCCGCGGATTCCCGGGCGAGAGCCTGCATCTCCGCGCGGTGCCCCGGTTCTACGGCATAGAGGTCGAGCAGTCGGCGGAGGTCGGCCGGTTTCACGCCGATGCGGTGGGTTTCTATGCGGCTGATCTTGGACGCCGACCAGCCAAGCCGTTCGGCCGCCTCATCGCCTGTGATGCCCGCGCGTTCGCGCAGTCGCCGCAGCTCAGCTGCTAGCCGGCGGCGCCTGACGGCCTGACTGCCATGTTCGGGCATTGGCCCGCCTCTCCCGGCTGGGGGTGAGCCGGTGGCGTGTGACTAAATCACAGCGTAGTGCCTGGTGAGGCTATAAGTGAAGCTTGCATGACCAGTTGTTGTGCAATTTGCAGTGCATCTTGCCTTCTTCTGAGCGGTGCCGTTCAATGAAGTAGAGGGGGTCACCCCCGGAGCGCAGAAGGGCACGCCGCAAATGATCAACAGGCGGAGCTACCCGAAAGTGCTCCACCCGTTTGCCTGCCCGCGCCAGTCCACAACCGCATCGGCTTGCTGGCAGGCGCGGCCCAGAACATCGTGCCGCGAAGAATCGTTCTGGCGAGGCCGGCCCCGGGGGCCGCCGGTGCCAGGCCGTCACGTTCCCATTTACAGCGCGCGTAGATCGACGGTGCACGGGGGCATCGTCGAACGCGCCCGAAATGAGCCAGCCGCGGATAACAGCCACCGGCCCAGCGAAGAAAGACCACACTCCGTCCCACGAAGACAAGGAGTAATGGCATGACCCACAGTACAGCGCCGCTCGCAAGCTGCAAGGGATCTCAGGACGTACTTTTCGGGGGAAACTCGCGTCCTGTCGGCCCGCAGGGGCGGCGATTCCGGCCGAGGCAGGTGAGCGGATGAGCGTCCTGCTGGCCCTGGTCTGGCTTCTCGCGGGGGCGAGTGCAGGCTGGGGCATCACTTCACTACGCGCCGCCATGGATATGTCCCGGGCGCGGGATCTGATGCGCCGGGAGATCCGTGCCTGGCAGGAGGAGACGCAGCGGTTCAAGGCGCGGGCGGACCAGCTGGCCCAGGAGAAGGCATCCTGGGTAGCCGGCATCAAGCAGGGCCGGGACGATGTGATCACGATGGTGCCGCTGCTCATCGCGGCCCAGCAGCGGCTCATGGGCCTGGGCCGCACCACCCAACCTGGCGGGATGGACGACTGCGCGTAACTGGCCAAGCGCTCCCTTCCGGGTCTTGTGCCCAGCCGGAGGGGAGCGCCGGCGATGAGCAATCCGGAGGGGGAGCGCCGGCGATAGGGGAGTGCACCGGGGGGCCGTGGCGGGGCCGGATGGCTCAGTGGTGCACCGCCGCCAGCAGGGCCGCGTAGGACCGCACCAGGGCGGCGTGCTCCTGGGCCAGCAGCGGGCTGCCAGGGAGGCAGCCCTCGGTCACCCACTGATCGGACAGGTCCATGGCCAGGACCCGCTGCGCGGCGGCCGGGCGGACGGCCTCTTCCGGCTCGCCGTACAGGAAGGCGTAGAGCCGGGTCACCGACGCCACCAGCGGGTCGGCGTCCCCGGACCCGCGCTGGTGCTCCCGGTGCACGCGCCACCACTCGACCTCCAGCCGGGCCGCCTCGGCCACGTCCTGGGGCTCCCCGTAGGCCGCCCGGATCAGTGCATAGAAACGCTCCATGCAGCGCCGGGCTCCGTCGGGGTCATTGTCCGCGGGGGCCCACAGCTGGTTAGCCCGCAGCACCAGCCACGCGCCGTACAGGGTGCGCGGCAGGCTCATCCCGAAACCGGCCCGGACCAGGCCCACCGAGGCGCGCAGCACGTCCGCCCAGTCCCGCCGGTAATAGCCGACCCAGGCGCGGAACTCCAGGTCGGCCACCTGGGCCGGGTCGAAGGAACGGAGCCGTCCTGGGGTGCGCGACGGCGGCGCGAGGGCCTTCCCTGCCCGGCCCGGCGCCCGGCCCGGCGGCCGCCCCGGAGTCCGGGACACCGGCCGCGGGCCAGGCCCGGACACCAGCCGGACGCCGAAGCCCCGGGCCGCCAGCCGGAGCAGGACCTGGCCCGGGCGCAGCAGGTCCTCGACCTTCTCGGCGCTCAGCGCCTCGAGATCGCCGAGCCGCTCGGCGTACTCGGCTTGACCGAGCGTGCGGGCGGCGTTCAGCTCCAGGGTGTTCGCCCACACTTTCGCCCGCGCCTCGCGCAGGAAACGCCGGGTGGCGGCCTGGTTGGCCGGGCCGAGCAGGGTGTCGACCCGGGACCGGGGGCCAAGCTGGCCCAGCTCGGAATCCTCCGCGCCGACCCGCCGGGCCAGCACCTCGTCGATGCGCTCGTGGTCGGCGCGGCGCTGCGCGATCAGGGCCGGGTCAGCGAACTCGGCCGCGCTGATCACCTCGAGCAGCGCCTGCGGCAGGTCGAAGTTGACGTGTGCGTTAATGCCCAGCAGGACGTGCCGCAGCGGTGGCAGGTCCGGGTGCTCCCGGGCGGCGCGGAACGCCACCTCCCACGGAGCGGCCGAGCCCGGGGTGCCGGGGCGGGACGTGAGGGCCCGCAGGTACAGGTCCGCGAACGCGACGTCCCAGCGCTCCACCCAGTCCGGGTCGGCGAACAGGCCATCCCGCAGCGCGTCCCGCACCGCACGGGTGGTGCGCAGGTACGTCGCGTGGAAGAACCGCCGCCGATCACCGGACTCCTCCAGCGGGTCCAGCAGCGATTCCATCCGTCCGATGAGCGCATCGATCCCCATCCGCGGCCCTCCCCGTGCGCCTGCGCTGACTACCTGGCTGAAACCAATCCATACACGGGGGGGCGCCGGGATGGAACATCCGTGTTGCCTGTGAGACGGCTGTGAGCGAGCCCGGGGCATCCCGGCCGCGTTGCTACCGTCCGTGGCATGGATATCCGCCGCCGCCCCCGCGGCCGGGTTCTCGCCGTGCTCACCGTGGCCGTTCTCGTCCTGGCCGGGGCCGCCGCCGCGCTGGACGCTGCCCGCACGCCGGCCCCGCTGACCGTGCGCTCGCTGCGGATCCCGGTGACGGACGGCCCGCACGGCACGGACCACATGCTGCTCGACGCGACCTTCTTCACCCCGCCGGGCCAGGGCCGGGTGCCCGCGATCCTGCTCGCGCACGGCTTCGGCGAGACCCAGGACGCGGTCGCCCCCGAGGCGGAGCAACTGGCCCGGGCCGGCTTCGCCGTGCTCACCTGGTCCGCCCGCGGGTTCGGCGCGTCCACCGGGCAGATCGCGCTGGACTCACCCGACTACGAGGTCAAGGACGTCGAGCAGCTGGTCAGCTGGCTGGCCCGGCAGCCGCGGGTGCTGCTGGACCGGCCCGGGGACCCGCGGGTGGGGATCGCCGGGGCCTCCTACGGAGGCGCGATCGCCCTGCTGGCCGCCGCGTACGACCACCGGATCGACGCGATCGTCCCGCAGAGCACCTGGTACAACCTGGCCACCGCGCTGTTCCCGGATGCCGCCGGGGGCAGCCCCGCGGCCGGCGTGTTCAAGAAGCAGTGGGCGGGCCTGCTGTTCACCGCGGGCTCGGCCGGGTCGGGGGCGGAGCCGGGCGCCACAGCTTCCGGTGCGCCCGCGGCGGGTTCCGGTGCGCCCGCGGCGGGCACGCGTTCTCTGCTGCAGGCACTGTGCGGCCGGTTCCTGCCCGCGGTCTGCGCCATGTACCAGCAGGTGGCCACCCTGGGCCGGGCCACCCCGCAGGCAGTGGCGCTGCTGCTGCGCTCCTCCCCGGCCAGCGTGGCGAGCCGGATCCGCGCGCCCACGCTGCTGATCCAGGGCGAGAACGACTCACTCTTCGGGCTGGACCAGGCGAACGGCAACTACCAGGCTCTCATGCATAACGGCACTCCCGTGGACATGGTGTGGTTCGCGTGGCGGACACGACGGGGGCAACCAGGAGACCAGCCGGATCACCCAGCTCACCGAGCAGTGGTTCGACCGCTGGCTGAAGAACACCGGGCGCGGCGGCGGCCGCAGCGGTCCCGGCGCAGCGAGCCCGGGCGCAGCGAGCCGGGCGCAGCGGCACCGGGCAGCCCGGGTTCGCGGTGAGCCGGGACCTCGGCTACGACCCGAACAGCGGGCAGCAGGTGCTCGGCGTGGCCACCGCGCCGGCCTACCCGGGCCTCGGCGGGACCAGGCACGCCGTGCTCCCGCTGGCCGGCCCGGCGCAGACGGTGCTCAACCCGCCCGGCGGCGCCCCGCCGTCCATGTCCGTGCTGCCCGGGCTGGGCGGCGGGGTGCGGGTCTGCACATGCCCGGGGCAGAGTGCCGCTTTCACCTCCGCCCCGCTGGCCGCGCCGCTCCAGGTGACCGGGTCCCCGGTGGTCCGGATCCGGGTCAGCGGGGCCGCGGACATCACCCTGTTCGCCAAGCTGTACGACGTGGACCAGGCCGGGAACGCCACGCTGCCGTTCTCGCTGGCCGCGCCGCTGCGGGTCACCGGGGCGGCCCGCGGCGCCACGGTCACCGTGACGCTGCCCGCGATCGACTACCAGTTCGCCGCGGGCCACCGGCTGCGCCTGGTGCTGTCCAGCACCGACTTCGCGCTACGCGACCGTCGCCGGCGGCCGCCGTGTACCAGGTCGGCGCTGGCCGGGCGCGGGCTGGCCGTGCCGTCTCGACCCGGCGCTGCAGGTCACCGGCGGCGGGGTGCCGTGGTGGACCTGGGCCGCGCCGCTGGCCGCGCTGGCCGCGGCCGCCTGCTGCTGGTGCCCCGCGGCGCCGGGCCCAGCCGCACGCCCGCCGCCGTCGCCGCCGCCCCGCGCCGCGCCGGTGCCGCGAGCTGGCGCCCGCCGCCGGACCGCCGGGGACCGGGCCCGCTGGAGATCACGGGGCTGACCAAGCGCTACCGGGACGGCCAGCTCGCGGTGGACGGGCTGTCGCTGCGGGTGGAACGCGGCCAGATCCTCGGGCTGCTCGGGCCCGAACGGCGCCGGGAAGACCACCACGCTGCGCGCGCTGATGGGCCTGCATCTACCCGGACGCGGGCACCATCACGATCTTCGGCCAGCCGGTCCGCCCCGGCGCCCCCGCACTGTCCCGGCTCGGCTCGTTCGTGGAAGGCCCGGGTTCCTGCCGCACCTGTCCGGCCGGGCCAACCTGGACCTGTACTGGCGGGCCACCGGCCGGCCCGCCGCCGACGCGCACCTGGCCGAGGTGCTGGAGATCGCCGGCCTGGGCGCGGCCCTGGACCGGCGGGTCCGCTCCTACTCCCGCGGGATGTGCCAGCGGCTGGCCATCGCCCAGGCCATGCTCGGCCTGCCGGAACTGCTGGTGCTGGACGAGCCGATGAACGGGCTGGACCCGCCGCAGATCCGGGAGATGCGGGATGTCCTGCTCCGGTACGCGGCCGCCGGGCGCACCGTGGTCTTGTCCAGTCACCTGCTCGGCGAGGTCGAGCAGACCTGCACCCATGTCGTGGTGATGAACCAGGGCCGCCGGGTGGCGGCCGGGCCGGTCGCGGAGATCACCGGGGCGCCGTCCGAGCGGCTGCCGCAGGCCGGGGCCCGGCTGGAGGACGCCTTCCTGGCGCTCATCGCCGGCCACGAGGGGGAGCGGTGACCACCGCGGGCCCGGGGGCCAGTGCGCGCCCGGGTACCGGTCCCGGCGCACCCTGTCCTTCCGGGTGGAGTTCGCCCGCCAGCTGCGCCGGTGGCGCACCATCGTGGCGTTCGCGGTACTGCTCGTCCTGCCCTGGATCCTGGTCGCCGCGTTCGAGCTCAGCGGGCCGGCGTCGCCGGCAACGGCACGCCCGGGCTGGTCACGGTGGCGACCGCGGGCGGGCTCAACTTCGCGGCGTTCAGCCTGTTCGTGTCCGCGGGCTTCCTGCTCGTCCTGGTGGTCGCGCTGTTCTGCGGGGACACCGTGGCCAGCGAGGCCAGCTGGTCGTCGCTGCGGTACCTGCTGGCCGCCCCGGTGCCCCGGGCCCGGCTGCTGCGCCAGAAGCTGGCCGTGGCGCTGGCCTACTCCGCGCTCGGCGTGGTCAGCCTGCCGGTGATGTCGCTGGCCGCGGGCACGGTGGCGTTCGGCTGGCATCCGCTCCGGCTGCCGGGAACCGGTGTCCAGCTGGCGGCCGGGCAGGCGCTCGGCCGGATGCTCATCGTGCTGGGGTACGTCCTGGTCAGCGAGCTGGCCGTGGCCGGGCATCGCGTTCCTGCTGTCGGTGAGCACCGATTCACCGCTGGGGGCGGTAGGCGGCGCGGTCGGGCTGATGATCCTCTCCGCCATCATGGATCAGGTCACGGCGCTGGGACCTGGCGCCAGGTGCTGCCGTCACACTTCCAGTTCGCCTGGCTGGACGCGGTGCAGCCGCAGCTCAGCTGGGGCGGGCATGGCCGAGGGGGCGTCGGTGTCGGCCTGCTACGCGTCGTGCTCACTCGCCCTCGCGTTCCGCCGGTTCCAGCGCAAGGACATCGTGTCCTGAGCCCGCGGGCCGGTGAGGGGCGCCTGCGGCCGGGGCGGAAATGTCCGGGAAGAAGATCCTTGTGCCGACAGCCCCGGCGGGTTACGGTCTGGCCAGCTAGGTCACGGCGGCCGGAAGGAGCCCCCGATGAGCGGCACGGAATCCCTTCCATTCGGCGAGAGCAAGAGCCCCCCGGTCGGCGAGGTCGGCCACGATCACCGGCTGCACCGCGGCGCGCTGGGCATCATGGACATCTCGGCCGCGACCATGGCCAACATCGGCCCGGCCATGAGCTTCTACTTCGGGTTCGGCTTCCTGGCCATCACCGCGGGGGTCGCCGCCCCGCTGACCATCGTGGCGGCCGGCATCGCCATCGCGCTGCTCGGCAACACGCTGGCCCAGTTCTCCCGGGCGCAGCCGTCCACCGGCGGGTTCATCACCTTCGTCGGCAAGACCTTCGGCGGTACCAGCGCGGTGACCACGGCCCTGCTGTGCGGGGTCGGCTACATCATCGCGATGGCCTCGGTCATCGCGATCTCCGGCGGCTTCCTGTCCATCACCCTGCAGCGCTACGCGCAGGTGAACATCCCGTGGGGTTACCTGACCATCATCCTGACCGCGCTGGCCGTGCTGATGATGATCCGCGGCGTCGGGCTGTCCACCAAGATCGCGGGGCTCTTCTTCGGCTTCGAGATGCTGGTGCTGGTGGTGGTCTCGGTGGCCACCCTGATCAAGAACGGCGGCCACCTGTCGGCCATCCCGTTCGAGCCGAGCCACATCACGAACGGCTTCTCCGGGCTCGCGGCCGGCTTCCCGCTCGCCATCTACCTGTTCATCGGCTGGGAGAATTCGGCCGCGCTGGCCGAGGAGACCGACCACCCGCGGCGCAACGTGCCCCGCGCGGTGTTCACCTCGGTGGCGATCATGTCCGTCAGCTACGTCGTGTTCGCCTACGCCACGGTCAGCGGCTTCGGCTACAACGTCACCAAGCTCGGCGCGGCCCCGATCCCGTTCATCTCGGTGGCTGACAGCACCATTGGCGTGCTGGCCTTCTTCGCCTACCTGGCCGGGATGACCTCCACCCTGGGCGCGCTCATCGCGGGCACGAACTCCCAGGCCCGGCTGGTGTTCAACGCGGGCCGCGAGGGCCTGCTGCCCAGCTGGATCGGCCACGTCAACCCGGCCCGGCGCACCCCGATGAACGCGATCTTCATCTTCGTGGGTATCTCGGGGGCGATCATCGGCGGCTGGGCCCTGGGGCACGTCATCGGCGGCCACACCGACTCGATGAACCCGATCAACTTCTTCGCCGAATCCTCCACCATGGGCACCATCCTGGTGCTGGTCGTGTACCTGCTGGCCAACCTGGCCCTGCCGTTCTACTACCGCCGCTACCGGCCACAGGAGTTCAGCCCCGTCAAGCACCTCGTGCTGCCGGTGCTCGGCGCCCTGGCCATCATCGTGCCGCTGTACTACCTGGCCAAGCCGGGCCAGCCCACGCCGTACAACTGGTTCCCGTACGTGGCGCTGATCATCGTGGTGCTGGCCGCCATTTACGCCTACATGCTCAACTCCCGCGACCCCCAGCTGGCCGGCCGGGTCGGCTCCATCGTCGCCGACGAGTAGCCACCCGGGGCGTCACCAGCGCGGGCCGTGCTCCCCTGCCTCCTCCGGCGCGGCCGGGGAGCTCCTGCGGGTTAATTACCCCGGGGGCATCCCGCCGCGGGCCGGCCCGCCGCGCCGCAAGAACCGGCCTAATCAGGACTAGCCCGGTTAACCGGGCGGATGTGGTAGCGAAAACCACACGAAGGACGGATCCGCGCTAGCCCGGGACCGGCTTACCGTGCCGGGGCGGATGTGCCAGCCGGGGGGAGCAGACTATGGCGCAGTCGGTCAGTGCGGGCCGCCTGAATCCAGCGGGGATACCCGGGCCGGGCATGCCCATGGTGGCGATGTACCACTCGGTGGAACCATGCCGGAGCGACCCTTACCGGGTGACCGTCAGCCCGCCGCGGTTCGAGCAGCAGATGCGCTGGCTGGCGGGCCGCGGCCTGCGCGGCGCCTCGGTGCGCGACCTGCTCGCGGCGCGGGCGGCCGGGCTCGGCCAGGGCCTGGTCGGGCTGACCTTCGACGACGGTTACGCCGATTTCGCGCAGTACGCGCTGCCGGTGCTGCGGCGTTTCGGCTTCACGGCCACGGTGTTCGTCATCGCCGGGCGGCTCGGCGGGCTGAACAGCTGGGACCCGGACGGCCCGCGCAAGCGGCTGATGGACGCCGGGCTGGTACAGCAGGTGGCGGACGCGGGCATCGAGATCGGCTCGCACGGGCTGCGGCATGTGCGGCTGCCGGAGGCGGGGACCGCGCTGGGCGACGAGGTCAGGGGCAGCCGCGAGATCCTCCAGGCGGTGACCGGCCAGCCGGTGCCCGGGTTCTGCTACCCCTACGGCGCGGTCGATGACGCGGCGGTGCGGCAGGTCCGGGCGGCCGGTTACGACTACGGCTGCGCGATCTGGCCGTCGCCGCACACCGGGCGGCATGCGCTGCCGCGCAGCTACGTGGGTGAGGCGGACGGGCCGTCCCGGCTCTGGGCGAAGGCAGTGCGGCACCGGCTTACCTGGGCGTACCGCGCCCGGCCGGACTCCGCCACTCTGCGTAGCCCGGCTACCCCGGTTGGCTGACCCGCCGGGGGAATGCGGCTGGCACAGTCGCAGCCAGGTGGAAACCCGCGAGGCGGCTGGGGGCATTGCCGTCTGGCACGAGGTTCGAGGGGACTCAAGTGGCCGAGCACCGGCTTTCGCTCGCCGTCAACGGGCGCGAGAGCCTGCTGCACAGCAGGCTCATCACCGGAAACGGGCGCAGCAGCGGTGCTGCGGCCGGGACGGTCGCCATCGTCGGGCTGGGCTACGTGGGCCTGCCGACCGCGGTGGAACTGCACGGCAAGAGCCGCCGGATCATCGGCATGGACATCAGCCCCGACCGGCTCGCCGACATCGCCACCGGCCAGGCCGACCTCACCGGGCCGGACCAGGGCCGGCTGGCCGCCGCGCTCGCCGACGGCAGCCTGGAACTGACCACCGACCCGGCCGCCGCGGCCGGGGCCGGGGCCGTGATCATCTGCGTGCCGACCCCGGTGGACAGCGCACACGCACCGGACCTGTCCGCGCTCCGCGCGGCCTGCGCCAGCGTGGTCGGGCAGGCACGGCCGGGCCAGGTCATCATCCTCACCTCGACCAGCTACGTGGGGACCACCCGGGACCTGCTCACCGAGCCACTGCGGCGGCGCGGCCTGGTGGCGGGCCGCGACATCTACGTGGCGTTCAGCCCGGAAAGGATCGACCCGGGCAACCCCGACCATCAGCAGAGCAAGACGCCGCGCGTGGTCGGCGGGGCCAGCCCGGCGTGCACCAGCCGGGCCGCCGAGGTCATCGGCCGGCTGCACCGACTCGGTGTACCTGGTGAGCTCCCCGGACGCCGCCGAGGCGGCGAAGCTGTACGAGAACATCTTCCGCGCGGTGTCCCTGGCCCTGGCCAACGAGTTCGCCGACGCGTGCGGCGCCCTGGCCCTGGACCCGATCGAGGTGACGCTGGCCGCGGCGACCAAGCCCTACGGCTTCCTCGGGGCGTTCCCCGGCCCGGGCGTGGGCGGGCACTGCATTCCCTGCGACCCGCACTACCTGCTCTGGCAGCTGAACGCGGGCGGCCGCCGGTCGCCGCTCATCGAGCAGGCCATGACGTCCATCGCGGACCGGCCGGAACGGGTCATCGAGCGGGCCGGCGAGGTGCTGGCGGCCAGCGGGCGGGCGCTGGCGGGCGCGCGGGTGGTCGTGCTCGGGGCCAGTTACAAGCCGGGCGTCCGCGACCTGCGGGAGTCCCCGGCCCTGGCGCTGCTCGGCGGGCTGCTGGACAGCGGCGCGCTGGTGTCGTACCACGATCCGCTGATCCCGGTGCTGGACCTGCCGGGCGGCCCGATGATGCGCAGCCTCCTGGACCCGCACGGCGAGGACTGGGACCTGGTCATCGCGCACACCCTGCACCCCGGGGTGGACTACTCCTGGGCCCAGGACTGCCCCCGGGTGCTGGACGCCACCTACCAGTTCTTCGACGCGGCGCATCGCGCGGTGGTCTGAGGCGCCGGCCATGCTCAGCGACCTGCGCGCGGCTGACGTGAGCACCCCGGCGGTGGTGCTCAAGCTGGACCCGAACCCGCTGCACCACGGCACGCTCGGGGTGACCCGCAGCCTGGGGCGGCTGGGCGTGCCGGTGTACGGCGTGCACGAGGGATGGTGGGCGCCCGCGGCGAACTCCCGTTACCTGGCCGGGCGGGTGTTCTGGCAGCCCGTGCCCGATCAGGCCGAACGGATCCAGGCCGGGCTGCTTGACCTCGCCGGCCGGATCGGCCGTCCGGCGGTGCTCATCCCGACCGACGACGCGGGCGCGATCTTCCTGGCCGAGCAGGGGGACCCGCTGCGCGGCGCGTACCTGTTCCCGCAACCGCCCCCGGACCTGCCCAGGCAGGTGGCCGGCAAATACTCCCTGTTCCAGCTGTGCCGCGAGCTGGGAGTACCCAGCCCGCGGGCCATGCTGGCCTGGTCACCGGGCGAGGCCGCGGGCTTCGCGGCCGAGGCCGGGTTCCCGGTCATCGCGAAGCTGGCCGCGCCCTGGCGCCAGGCCGCGGCCACGTGCGGGCCGGCCCCGGCGGGCGGCGGGGCGCGGGGAGACGCGGCGCGGGGACACGCGGCGCGGGGGCCGGGGCTGCGCAGCACCACGATCGTGCGCAGCCCGGCGGAGCTGGACGCGCTGTACCGGCGCTGCGCGGAGGCCGGCCTGGGCCTGATGCTGCAGGAGTTCATCCCGGCCGCACCCGGCCAGGACTGGTTCTTCCACGGCTACTGCGACGCCGGCTCCCGCTGCCTGGCCGCGTTCACCGGCGTCAAGGACCGGTCCTACCCGGCGCACGCCGGGCTGACCAGCCTGGGCCGGGCCGTGCCGAACCGCGAGCTCACCGGGCAGCTCACCGCGCTGCTCCAGCGGCTGGGCTTCCGCGGCATCGCCGACCTCGACCTGCGCCGCGATCCCCGCGACGGGGAGTACAAGCTGCTGGACTTCAATCCCCGGCTGGGCGCCCAGTTCCGGCTGTTCGCCGACGCCGCGGGCCTCGACGTGGCCCGGGCCGCCTACCTGGACCTGACCGGCCAGCCGGCCGCCGCGGGCGGGGTCACCCCGGGGCGCCGCTTCCTGGCCGAGAACTACGACCCGCTGGGCGCGATCGGCTACTGGCGCGCGGGTGAGCTCGGGCTGGCGGCCTGGGCGGCCTCGGTGCGCGGGGCCGACGAGACCGCCTGGTTCGCCCGGGATGACCTGGTGCCGTTCGGGCTGATGTGCCTGCGGATGAGCTGGCGGGCCGTCACCCGCCGCTGGGCCCGGGGCCCGTCTGTGCCGCCGCGCGCCGCGGGCGGGTCCCGGTACAGCCCCGGGCGGGGTGCCGCCCGGGTGGGGGCCGCCCGGACGGGGGCCGCCCGGGGGAGTGCCGCGCGGGGCGGCAGGGCGGCCCGGCACGAGATCACGGCATGTTCCAACAGGGTGGGGGAGAAGGCATGAGCAGCACGACGGATGTGGCCATCGTGGGGGCGGGCCCGTACGGGCTGTCCGTGGCGGCGCACCTGCGCCGCTCCGCCCTGGAGGTCCGGCAGTTCGGGCTGCCGATGCACCTGTGGCGGGCGAAGATGCCGCGGGGCATGTACCTCAAGTCGCAGGGGTTCGCCTCCAGCCTGTCCGATCCGGCGGCCGCCTGCACCCTCGGCGCGTTCTGCCGGGCGGCCGGCCGGCCCTACGCCGACTACGGCCTGCCGGTGCCGCTGGAGGTCTTCGTGGCCTACGGCGAGTGGTTCCAGCGGGCCCAGGGCCTGGACGTGGCCGAGGTCCTGGTCAGCCGGGTCAGCCCGGCGGACGGCGGCTACCAGCTGGACCTGGCCGACGGCGAGCTGGTGCGGGCCCGCCAGGTGGTGCTGGCCACCGGGGTGGAGCACTTCGCCCACGTGCCCCCGCCGCTGGCCGGGCTGCCCGCCGCCGCGTGCACGCACAGTTCCGCGCACGCCGACCTGGCCGTGTTCGCCGGGCAGCGGGTCGTGGTGGTCGGCGCGGGCCAGTCGGCGCTGGAGTCCGCGGCCCTGCTGCATGAGAGCGGCGCTGACGTGCGGATCGTGATGCGGGAGGAGCAGGTGGCCTGGAACGGCGCGCCGCTGCCGCCGGACCGCCCGCTGCGGCAGCGGCTGCGCGAGCCGGAGGCCGGGCTCGGGTCGGGCTGGGGCACCTGGTTCTACTCGCGGCGGCCCGGGCTGTTCCGGCACCTGCCGGAATCCACCCGGGTGCGGCGGGCGCGCACCGCGCTCGGCCCGGCGGGCGCCAGCTGGCTGCGCGGCCGGGTCGAGGGGGAGTTCCCGGTCCTGGCCGGCCACTACCTGGAGTGGGCCGAGGCCGCCCCGGACGGGGTACGGCTCGGCCTGGTCAGCCGTTCGGGCCGGGGCGCCGAGCTGTCCGCGGACCATGTCATCGCGGCCACCGGGTACCGCCCGGACCTGGGCCGGCTGCAGTTCATCGGCGCTGAGCTGGGCGCCCGGCTGCGCACCGTGGCCGGCACCCCGGTCGTGGACCGCGACTACCAGTCCACATCCCCGGGGCTGTACGTGGTCGGCAGGCTGTCGCCCCGACGTTCGGCCCGGTGATGCGCTTCGTGTACGGCGCGGACCACGCGGCCCGCACCGTCGAGCCGGCGGCTGTCCGCGGGCGCCGGCCGCCCGGCCCAGGTGGCCGTGGGGGCCAGCCGGTGAGCGTGCCGGGCTGCCTGACCGGGCTGCCGCGGCCCCGGCCGGCGACCTGGGTGGCTGAGGCCGCCGGGGCCAGCCGGGACGGTGCCGCGCGGGCGCCGGCCCCGGCGCGGGCCGCCGGGCCCGCGGTGGCCGCGGCCGCGCTGCCGCTGGCCGACGGGCTCACGCTGGCCGCCGTGGCCGCCGCGGCCGCGCTGGCCGGCTGGCCCGCTGACCGCTGGCTGGGCAGTGGCCGGGCCGGCGGCGGGTGGCCGGCGGCGGCTGGCCAGGGGGCTGGCTGCTCGCGGGATACCTGACGGTGGTGTTCCTCGCCCTGTCCGCCAGCGGGCTGCACCGGCTGCGGATCAGCCTGCGCGTCGCCGACCAGTCGGGCCGGATCGCCGCGGCGGTGATGCTGCCCGGCGTCATGCTGCTGCCCGCCGTCCCGGCCGGGCCGGTGTTCCGGCTGGTCCTGGGAACCGCGGCCGCGCTGCTGGTGGTGCGGGTGGCCGGCTCGGCCGGGCTGCGCGCGGCGCGGCGGCGCGGCCGGCTGACCGAGCCGGCCCTGCTGGCCGGGGCAGGCCCGGATGGCCGGGAGCTGGCCCGGCTGCTCGGCGAGCATCCCGAGCTGGGCCTGCGGGTGCGGGGATTCGTGGCGGGCACCGTCCCGGCGGGAAGCATCGTGGCCGCCCCAGGCAGCCCCGGCCGTCCTGGCCGTCCCGGGCCGGCCGCCGGCGGCGCCGCGGCCGGCCGCTGCCGGTGCTGGGCGGCATCGCGGACCTGGCCGCCGTGGTGGCCCGGGAGGGCATCAGCCGGGTCATCGTGACGGCTGCTGACACCGGCCTCGATGTGGCCGCCGGCCCCGGTGCCGGTGCGGCGGCGGACCTGGCCGGGGCGCTGCGCGGGGCCCGTGAGCTGGGCGCCGATGTGTGCGTGCTGCCGCGGCTGGCCGGGCTGGGCGCGGCGGTGCCCCGCGGCTGCCTGGACGAGATCTGGGGCGTACCGCTGATCCCGCTGCGCCGCTCCGGCCCGCTCCAGGCCGGCCGCCTGGCCAAGCGGGCCTTCGACGTCCTGTCGGCGGCCGCCCTGCTGATCCTGACCGCGCCGCTGCTCGCCGCGGCCGGCCTGGCCGTCCGGCGGCGGCTGCGCCACCCGGCACTGTTCCGCCAGGTCCGGATCGTCGGGCCGGGGAGGCAGGCAGAGATCGTCAAGCTGCGCACGCTCGGCCAGCACGGTGACCCGGACACCTGCTGGGCGGTGCCCGCCGGGCGCTGCGGCCGGCGTCGGCCGGTTCCTCCGCGTGACTCACATCGACGAGCTGCCCCAACTGGCCAGCGTGCTGCGCGGGGACATGTCGCTGGCCGGCCCGCGCCCGGAACGGCCGCACTTCGCCCGCCAGTTCGCCGCGGCCGTCCCCGGCTACGCCGGGCGGAACCGGATGCCCGGCCGGGCTGACCGGATGGGCCCAGGTACACGGGCTGAACGGGGACACCTCCATCAGCGACCGGGCCCGCTTCGACAACTACTACATCGAGTACTGGTCGTTCTGGCTGGACCTGCTGATCCTGGCCCGCACGGTGACCAGCATCGCGGCGGAGGCGGCCCGGTGGGCCGGGCGGCCCCGCGGCGCCTCCCGGGCCGGGGCGGCGGCTGGCCGGGCGCGGGAGCCGGGGATCGGCCTGGTCCCCGAGCCGCCGGCCCGCAGCCCCGCACAAGGAGGTCATTCATGAAGGTCCTGCACGTGATCACCGGCCTGGGCGTCGGCGGTGCCGAGCTCCAGCTCCGCTCGATCCTGCAGCACACCCGGCACGAGTCCGACGTGGTCACGCTGTACAACCCGGGCCCGGTGGCGGACATGATCCGGGCCGACGGGGGCCGGGTCGCCGACCTCGGGATGAGCCGCAACACCCAGCTGTCCGCGCTGCTGCGGCTGCGGCGGCTGATCCGGCGCGGCGGCTACGACGTGGTGCACACCCACCTGTACCGGTCCCAGGTCTACGGCCGTCCCGCCGCCTGGCTGGCGGCCACCCCGGTGGTGCTCAGCACCGAGCACTCGATCGGGGAGACCCACCTGGAACGCAGGCCGATGACGCGCGGCGTCCGGGTGCTGTACCTGGCCACCGGGTTCCTCTCCGACGCCACCATCGCGGTGTCCGCCACGGTCCGCGAGCGGCTGCTGGCCTGGGGCGTGCGGGACCGCCGGGTGACGGTGATCCCGAACGGGGTGGACCTGCAGCGCGTGGCGTTCGACGCGAGCGCACGGGACCGGGTCCGGGCCGGCTTCGGCATCCCGGACGATGCTTACGTCATCGGGGTGCTGGGGCGGCTGGACCCGAACAAGCAGTTCGACATGGTCATCGAGGCGGCGGCACCGCTGCTCGGCGAGGGCGCGCGGCTGCTCATCGTCGGCAAGGGCGACGAGCGGGACCACCTCGAGCAGGTGGCCCGGGACTCCGGGGCCGCCGGGCGGGTCATCTTCGCCGGGGAGCGGCACGACGTGGCGGCCATGCTGTCCGCGATGGACCTGTTCGTGGCGTCTTCCCGGCAGGAGACCTTCGGCCTGTCGGTCCTGGAGGCGCTGGCCAACGGCGCCCCCGTGCTCTACACCACCTGCCCGGCGCTGGACGGCCTGGACGCCGGGCGGGCCCAGCAGGTGCCGTCCTCCGCGGGCGGGCTGCGCGCCGCCATCCGCGCGGAACTGCGGGCCGGCCGGCGGCCGCGGACCGCCGAGCCGGCGGTGGAGAAGGAATACAGCATCGAGGCGGTCACCGCCCGGATCGACGACCTGTATGAACGGCTGGCCAGGCGGCGCACCTGGCGCACGGTCCTGCGGCCGGCCCGGCCGCGCACGGGAGGAACGCGATGAGGTGCTTCGTCACCGGGGCGGCCGGGTTCATCGGCTCGCACCTGACCGAGGAACTGCTGGCCGCCGGGCATCAGGTCACCGGCCTGGATGACCTGAGCACCGGGCGCCTGGGCAACCTGCGGGCGGTCACCGGCCACCCGGGCTTCCGCCTGGCCGAGGGGTCCATCCTGGACGCCGCCACGGTCGGGGAACTCGCCGCCGGTGCTGACTGGGTGTTCCACCTGGCGGCGGCCGTGGGGGCGTTCGTCATCCGGGACCGGACCCTGTCTAGCCTGCGCACCAACATCCACGGCACGGAGAACGTGGTGGAGGCCGCGCACGCCGCGGGCGCCCGGCTGCTCGTCGCGTCAACCAGCGAGATCTACGGGAAGAACACCAAGGTCGGGCTGCGCGAGGACGACGACCGCGTGATCGGCTCCCCGCTGAAGTCGCGGTGGAGCTACGCCGAGGCCAAGGCCATTGACGAGAGCCTGGTCGAGTCCTACGTCCGGGAACTCGGGCTGCGCGCGGTCATCGTGCGGTTCTTCAACACGGTGGGGCCGCGGCAGACAGGCCGGTACGGCATGGTCATCCCGCGCTTCGTGCGCCAGGCCATGGCCGGGCAGCCGCTCACCGTCTACGGCACCGGGCAGCAGGTGCGCTGCTTCTGCCACGTGCACGACGTGATCCCGGCACTGACCGCCCTGATCGCCTCCGACCGGGCCTGCGGCCGGGCGGTCAACCTGGGCAGCACCGAGCAGGTGACCATCGAGGGACTGGCCCGCCGGGTGATCGCGGCGACCGGGTCGGCCAGCGGCATCGAGCGGGCCTCCTACCTGGAGGCGTACGGCTCGGGCTACGAGGACATGCAGCGCCGGGTGCCGGACTGCACACTCGCCGCGGACCTCGCCGGCTTCGCGGCGACCAGGAACCTGGACGAGATCATCCAGGCCGTCATCGCGGACCAGGCGGCGGCCCAGGCCGCCGCGGCCTGACCACCGCGTGGCCGCGAGCAGCCGGACCGGGGAAAGGACGGCGGGGGCAACGGAGATGGCATTGCGCAGCAGCCAGCGGGCGCTGCCGGGCGCCGGGCCGGGCAGGCCGCGGCGCCGGGTGGCCGGCCTGGCCTGGCCGGGCCTGGTGCTGCTCGCGGCCGCGCTGGTGGGGTTGACGATGGTGACATTCCGCGGCACGCCGTCCCGGCACACGCTGGTCGTGGCGTCGATGCCGTACTGGAACATCGGGCATGGCACCGAGGTGGTGCTGGCCCACCGCGGCGCGGTGACCGAGGTGTCGCCGTGGATGTACGGGCTGGACCACGCGGGCGGGATCGACACTCAGTACAGCCCTGGCCAGGCCGCCGCGGTGACCGGGGACATCCGGCGGCTGCGCTCGGCCGGCCTGCTGGTGGTGCCGAGCCTGGCCAACATCACCGCCGGCCAGTGGGCGTACCCGGCGGTGGCCCGGATGCTGCACTCACCGCCCCTGATGGCCCGGCACGTGGCGGCCATCGCCGCGCTGGTGCAGCGGGAGCACTACGCGGGCATCGACATCGACTACGAGAACCTGCACGCGGCCGACCGCCAGGCGTTCACCACGTTCGTCACCCGGCTGGGCCACGCGCTGCACGCCCGCGGCCAGGTGCTCTCCGTCGCGGTGTTCGCCAAGACCACCAACGCCGGCACCGCCCCGTTCAACATGGCCCAGGACTACGCGGCCATCGGCCGGGCCGCGGACCAGGTGCGGCTGATGGCCTACGACTACCACTGGCCGGCCTCGCCGCCCGGCCCGGTCGCGCCGGTGGGCTGGGTCCGCAGCGTGCTGCGCTACGCGAGGACGCAGATCCCGGCGGCCAAGATCGTGCTCGGCATCCCGCTCTACGGGTATGACTGGTCCGGCGGGCACGCCACCGGGCTCAGCTGGCTGCAGGCGCTGCGGCTGTCCCGGCAGTACCACGCGACGCCGCGTTATGACGCTGCCAGCCAGGCACCGTGGTTCAGCTACGCCGACGCGGCCGGGCGGCGGCACACCGTGTGGTTCGAGAACGCGGAGAGCTCGCGGGCGAAGTTCGAGGCGGCCCAGGGCGCTGGCATCGCCGGCGTGTACCTGTGGATGTACGGCTACGAGGACACCGCCACCTGGCCCGCGGTGCACCAGGTGCTGCCCCCGTCCGGGCCGCACGCCCTCAGCACGTCAAAGGCGGTGCCGTGATGCCCTGGTGGTTCCTGGCGGTCCTGGTCCTCGGCGCGAACTTCGCGCTGTGGGGGTCGCTCGGGCTGGCCCGGCTGGTCGAGTCGCACGCGGCGGCCTGGCCTGGGGCCTGCCAGCCTGGGGCCTGCCAGCCTGGGGCCTGCCAGCCCGGGGCCTGCCAGCCCGGGGGGCGACCCCCCGGAACCCCCCGCGATTCGCCGGCCGGGCGAGCCTTCGCTGACCGCTGGGGACGTCGCCGTGCTGATCCCCGCGCACAACGAGTCCCAGGTCATCGGGGACAGCCTGCGGTCGATCATGGCCCTGGTGCCCAGGGAGAACGTCCACGTGGTGTCCGACGGCTCGACCGACGACACCGTGGAGATCGCCCGGCGGGCCGGTGCCCACGTCATCGAGACCCGCGAAAACGTGGGCAAGGCCGGGGCGCTGGAGGAAGCCATCGCCCGGTTCGACCTGATCCGGCGGTTCCCGGTGGTGATGCTGCTGGACGCCGACACCCGGGTGCAGCCCGGCTACTTCACCGCGGCGCTGCCCATGTTCGCCCACCCGGAGGTGGTCGCGGTGGCCGGCTGCGTCCGGACGTCCCGCGACCGGCAGCTGACGTTCGGCGGGAAAGTCCTGGTCGGCCACCGCACCCGGATCTACGCGGTGAGCCAGCGCGCGCTGAAGTTCGGGCAGACCTGGCTGCGCTCCAACGCCACGCCGATCGTCCCCGGCTTCGCCAGCATGTACCGCACCGACGTGCTGCCCCGGATGGAGATGAACCCGCCGGGGCTGGTCATCGAGGACTTCAACATGACCTTCGAGGTCTACCAGAAGCGGCTGGGCAAGGTCGGCTTCACCCTGCGGGCGGTGGCGGTCACCCAGGACCCGGACAACCTGCGGGACTACATCCGGCAGACCAAGCGCTGGGCGGTCGGGCTGTGGCAGACCGTGCGGCGTCACCCGCCACGGGTGAACTTGTTCACCGCCATGCTCACCCTGCTGCTGATCGAGCTGATCACCTCCAGCATCCTGTTCATCCTGCTGCCGGTGGCGCTGCTGGTGCTCACCCTGCCCGACCTCATCGGCGACGCGCTGTCCTGGCCCGGCTTCGGCGAGCTGCACACCGCCGTGGCCGCGCACGTCACGCTGACCGCGGTGCTGTTCGGCGTGGTGCTGCCCGACTACCTGCTGACCTGCCTGGTGGCGGCGCTGGAACGCCAGCCACGGCTGCTCTTCCTGGGTGTTTTCTTCCCGCTGCTGCGGATGCTGGACGCCGCCATCTCGCTGTACTCGGTCCCGGCGGCCTGGCTCTCGGCGTCCAGCGGCCGCTGGACGAGCCCGGCCCGCCGGGCGCTGGACGGCGCCCCGGCGGATGACGGCAGCACCGGGATCAATGCGGAGCCGGGTCCCCCGGCGCGGGTGGCGGAGGCTAGTCATGTATCTGGGTGAAGAGGCGCCGACGGTGACGGTGCACAGTGAGCTTATGGATCCGGTGCGGATACTGCTCGTGGATGATCACCTGATGGTCACCGAGGCGCTGGCGTCGCGGCTGTCCGCGGCGATGGACCTGTGGGTGGCCGGCCGGTGCACCACGGCCGACCCCAGCCTGCTGGACATCGTCCGGGGGCTGCGCCCGGACGTCATCACCATCGAGGTGGAGCCGCTCGGCCCGGCCGTCGGCGAGGTGCTCCAGTCCCTGGTGGCCACGCGGCCGGAGGCGAAGGTGGTGGTGCTCAGCGCCGACCATGACGTGGCCCACGCGGTGGAGGCCGCCCGGGCCGGGGTGGCCGCCTGGGTGGCCAAGGAGCAGGGCGCGGCCGAGCTGGAGACGGTGATCCGCGGCGTCTGCCAGGGTTCCGCCTGGTTCCCGCCGGAGATGCTCGGCGCCATCCTGCGCGAGCTGCGCAACGACGTCACCCGGGCGCGGGAGCACGAGAACCTGCTGGACGTGCTGAGCCCGCGGGAACGGGACGTGCTGCTGTCCATGATGGACGGCAAACGGGGCCGCCAGATCGCCCAGGACCTGCTGATCTCGACCGACACGGTGCGCACCCACACCCGCAACATCTTCGCCAAGCTGGACGTGCACAGCCGCCTGGAGGCGGTCCGGGTGGCCCGGGCCGCCGGCCTGCGGCGGCGCCAGGAGGATGGCGGGTGAGCGGGCCGGGACGGCCGCTCCGGGTGGCCACCGTCATCACCCGGCTGGAAGGCGGTGCGGGCCAGCAGGCCGTGCGCGGGGCGCTGGCCATGGACCCGGCGGCCTTCCAGATGACCCTCATCACCGGCAGCGGCGGCGGCCAGCTGGAGGCGGCCCGCCGTGGCGGCCTGGAGGTCATCGTGGAGCCGTCGCTGCGCGCCCCGATCGCGCCACGCAGCGACCTGCGCGCGCTGGCCACGCTGCGCGGCCTGCTGCGCCGCCGGGGCTTCGACGTGGTGCACACCCACTGCGCCAAGGCCGGGGCGGTGGGCCGGCTGGCCGCGCATCAGGCCGGGGTGCCCCGGCTGGTGCACACCTACCACGGGTTCCCGTTCCACGAGTTCCAGGCGGCGTCCCGGCGCCGTGCCTACGTGCAGGTCGAGCGCTGGCTGGGCCGGATCACCGACCTCGCGCTGTGCGTGGGTACCGGGGTGGCGGTGGAGGCGGTCCGCCGCCAGCTGATCGCCCCGGAGCGGGTCCGCACCATCGGGGTGGTCGCGGACGGCGGCGGCCAGGCCCCCGCCGCCGAGGGGGGCCCGGGCCGTGCCGCCCGCGGCCGGGCCCGCGCCCAGCTCGGGCTGCCGCCGGACGCCACGGTCGTCGGCGCGGTCGGGCGGCTGACCTACCAGAAGGCCCCGGAGGATTTCCTGGCCGCGCTGCAGGCGCTGGGGCGGCCCGGGGTGACGGGCGTCTGGGTGGGCGACGGGGAACTGGCGGCCGAGGTGGCGGCCCGGGCGGCGGGCCTGCCCGGGGTGCGGGTGGTGCTGGCCGGCCAGCGGGGGAACGTGCCCGACCTGCTCCCGGCGTTCGACGTCTTCACCCTGCCCAGCCGCTACGAGGGGCTGCCCACCGCGGTGGTCGAGGCGATGTTCTGCGGTATCCCGGTGGTGGCCACCGCGGTCAACGCGGTGAGCGACGTGGTGGTCCCCGGGGAGACCGGGCTGCTGGTGCCGCCCGGCCAGCCCCGGCGGATGGCGGACGCGATCCGCTTCCTGCTCGACGAACCGCAGGTCGCGGCGCAGATGGCCACGGCGGCCCGGGCCCAGCTCGGGGAACGGTTCGGCGAGGCGGCCCTGCGCCAGGCGCTGGCGGCGGCCTACCGCGGCAGGGGTGCCGCGGCCTAGGGGCGGCGTGATTAACTGACAGGAACGGCGCGTACGGTAACAGGTAAGTACCGGAAAGTAAGAAGCTGACCCGGGGGGGCAGCGCGGGGGATTGAGCGGGCCGGGCTTGCCCGCTCAGGGGGGAAGGATTGTGGAGCCGTCGTTCGACCGGCGACGGGGCCGGGGGCGCAGGCGGACGGACGGGCAGGACACGCTCGCCGTCCGGGGCCTGCTACATGATCTTGGACACCAGATGACCACGTTGTCCTACCTGGTCGAGGCGGTGCGCGGGGATCTCGACATGCCAGGGGACGCGGGCATCCGGCTGGAACTGCTCTCACTGGAGATGTCCCGGCTGCTGGACGTCATCGCCACGGAGATGCCGGGCCGGCAGGACGAGGCGGCCGCCGTGGGCCCGGTAGGCCTGCGCGCGCTGGCCGGCCAGGTGACCCGGCTGGCCCGGGTGGCCCATGAGACCGAGGTGCGGCTGCAGCCGGGGCCCGAGGTCAGCATCGAGGCCAGCCCCGCGGTGCTGTGGCGGGTGCTGACCAACGTGGTGGACAACGCGGCCCGGGCGGCCGGCCCGGACGGACACGTGGACGTGGCCGTCTCGCCGCTGCCCGGCCGGGGCGGGGCGGCCATCGACGTGACCGACGACGGCCCGGGCTTCGGCAACGGGCCGCCCGGCACGGCCGCGCTCGGGCTCAGCGTGGTCACCGCGCTGCTGGAATCGTGCGGCGGCCGGATGGAGGTGCGGGCCCCGGACGGCCGCGGCGCCTCGGTCCGCATCGTCGTGCCGGCCCGGCCACCGCCTCCCGGCCTGCCCAGCCTGGCCGCGGGCGAGCGGGTATGCCAGTGACCGCCCTCGTCCTCGGCGATGACCACAGCGTGTTCCTCGATGCCATGGCGGCTGTGCTCGTGCAGCGCGGTTACCAGGTCACCGTGGCCCGGACCGTGCCGGACACCATCGACGCGGTGCGCCGGAAGCAGCCGGCGGTATGCCTGATCGACCGGCATTTCGCCGGCGACAGCGGGATCGCGGCCATCGGCCCGATGCTCGCCGCCAGCCGCCGGACCCGGGTGCTGGTGCTCAGCGCCGACCCGGACACCGAGGGCATCCAGCGGGCGCTGCAGGCCGGCGCGGCCCGGCTACCTGCACAAGACCCGGGGGGTGTCCGCGCTGACCCGGGCGATCGAGCGGGTGCAGCGCGGCGAGGTGGTCATCGACGTGCCTAAGCCGTCCGTGCCGCGGGATCGCACCCGGCCCAGTGACGCGCGCCGGCTGGCCGCCTTCCTCACCCCCCGGGAGCGGGAATGCCTCATGCTCCTCGTGGAGGGCCTGGACACCGGGGGGATCGCCACCAAGCTGGGCGTCTCGCCGGCCACCGTGCGCACGCACGTGCAGTCGGTGCTGATGAAACTCGGCGTGCACTCACGGCTGGAGGCGGCCTCCTACGCGGTCCGCTACGGCCTGCTCGACGAGGCGGCCCGCTTCCCGTCCGGGCGGACCGGTTTAGCAGCCCGCCTGCGGCGCCGGATGACCCGGGCCGCCGCGAGTGCCCCGCCTGCCGCCAGGGCGGCCAGCACGACCCCGTCAGCCACCTGCCTGGCCACGTCCGCCGGGGGCGGGCCGAAGCTGTAGGAGTCGGTGATCAGCCAGCCCCGGTGGAACAAGGCCAGCCCGAAGCTCAGCCCGCTGGCCCCCGCCGGGACGGGCGGGGTCACCCAGGTGGCATGCGCCCAGCCGCTGGAGGCCGGGAGGTAGGGGCCTGACGTCCAGTACGCCCAGCGGCCTGACGAGGTCCGGTAGTACACCGAGTACTGGATGGCCGCCGACGACTTGTACCAGCTGCTGAGGGCGTAGGCCCGGCCCGGTGTCACCGGCAGCGAGCACTGGCCGAGGTCGAACTGCTGCAGCAGCTTGTCATCCCCGCCGTGGTAGGCGGTGATCGTCAGCCGTTCCGCCCACCGGCCGGACCGCGCGTCGCTGGTCCGCTGCCAGCTGGCCGTGTTGCTCCCGTAGCCGCCGAGCATCCAGCACCGGGGGAGCACCGGGCCGCCGCGGGCTGCCTCGATCTGGGGGTTCACCGCCCCGGTGGGGCCGGCCGACTCCAGGGACTGGTTGACGATCCCGTGCGCGGCCGCCGGCCGGGGGCGCTGGACCGGCCGGTCCGGGCCGCCCGTCACCTGGCTGACCGTCCGTACCACGGTACCCCGCTCGCTGCGGCCGGCCAGCCAGTGCGCAAAGGCGTTGAGAATCGAGGCCCTCGTGGAAAGCGGGCCGCACTGGTGCGCGCTGCAGATGTGATGGAAGATCAGCGGCAGCCAGCCGCCGCCCGCCCGCTCCGCGCGGGTGACCAGGCCCTCCAGGTCATGCAGGGTCCACGAGCCGTCCACCTCCCCGGGGGTCCGGATGCCCATGGGCGTGGCCGGGGGGACGCTCTCGGTGATCGCGCAGCCCGGGCACCCGCCGTTACGGAGGCCCGTGGTCAGCCGGGCGCTGTCGAAGCCGCAGCCCGCCACGATCGCCTCGGCGCGGCGGTCGGCGCCGCCGCCGGGATAGGCGAACGAGGTGACCCGGAACCCCCACCCGGTCAGGATGGCCCGGCTCATGCAGGCCTGCCGCCGGGCCTCGGCCGGGGTGATCCCGGTCAGTTCCAGGTGGGAGACGGTGTGCGCGCCGATCTCGTCCCCCTGCCCGGCGAGCCCGTGCAGCTGGGCCAGGGTCAGGTAGCCGGGCGTGCCGACCGCGCCGGTGATGATGTAGAACGTGCCCGCCATGTGGTAGCGGTGCAGGATACGGGCCCCCGTGGCCTGGTCGGCGTCCCCGTCGTCAAAGGTGAAGCTCACCACGGTCCGCGCGGCACCGGCGGCCGTGGCCCTCATGCCCGTGGCCTGGGTGCCCGGGGCGGGAGCGGTCGCCGCCCGGGCACCACCGGGGGCAGTTGCTGCCCCGGCGGCGGGCGCCCGGGCGGCCCGGGGAGGACGGTCCGGGCTGGCGGCCTGGGCCCGGGCGGGGGCGCCGCCTGGCACCACGGCCAGCACCGCCAGCGCCGCTGCCGCCAGCAGCGCCAGCGGGCGTGCCGCCGTGGCCGCGCCCGCGCCCGTCCTGCGGCGCCGGGCGCGGCCCGGCCGCCCGTATGGCCACCGTGCCTGGCCCACCGTCCCCCTCGGGGAAAACCCGTTCCCAGCCGCCACCCCCGGCCGCTGACCTGCTATCGACGCTAGGACCCGGCGGCCGGGAGGGAATCCTCCGCTCGGGTGAGCCTGCCTACCCCATCCGTGCCGCGGCCGCGGGGGCGGCCGGCGGGCGGAACAGCTCGCCGCGCCACCCGCCGCGGACCGTGCGTACCCCGACCACGATCCAGGCGGCCACCAGGAACAGGTACAGCACCACGGCGGCGGCGCGGAACGCGACCGCCCCGGTATGCAGCGCCAGGCCGGTGCTCGCGGTGACGCACGTGCCCACCGGGAAGGTAAAGGACCACCAGGTCAGGCTGAACGGCAGCCGCTCCCGCGCGGCCCGCACCGTGATCGCCGCGGCCAGGCCGCCCCACAGGGCCGCGAAGCCCCACACCGGCACGCCATAGACCACGCCGAACGCGGCGAACGCGGTGTCGTAGGGGGCCGGGATGGCCAGGTGCGCCACCCCGCCCAGCAGGTTCGCGGCGGTGATGGACTGGCCGAGCGGGCCGAGCACGATCCACAGCGTGGGCACCATGACGGCCGGGCCGACCGAGTGCCGGACCAGCCGCTGCCACAGTTGCGTGATCACCACGATGCTGGCGATCAGGCTGAGGCCGAACATCGCGTAGCAGGCCAGCAGCATGGTGAGCCTCGCCTGCCCGGCAGGCAGGTGCGGGATGAGCAGCGCCCCGGTGGCGGCGCTGACCATGGGCGGCACCACCGGCATCAGCCACCCGCCGAACGCGGCGTCCGGGGCGGCGCGCAGCCGGGTGAACATCAGGTAGGGCACGGCCAGGCTGCTGGCCAGGCCGCCCAGCGTGCCCAGCGGCCAGGCCACGGCGTCGATGACGAGCGCGGCGTGTGCGCCGATCAGGGCCGGGCCGAGCAGCAGCGCCCCGGCCCCGACGGTGAGCAGGGCCATCGGGGGCGCGCCGTAGAACTGGACCATGACCGGGTTGCGGGCGTGACCGAGGGCCGCCTGGCGGTGCCGGGTCCAGTGCACGGCCTCCGCCGCGGCCAGCACGATCAGCCAGGCCGTGGCCACCACCCAGATCACGGTGGCGAAGCCGCGCAGCCCGGGCCAGTGCACCGGCAGGGTCGCCGCCGCGGTGGCCACGATGCCGGTGCCCATCACCGAGGCGAACCAGTTGGGCCCCAGGCTGGCGAACACGTCCGACGGGCGCTCCAGGTCCCGCAGCGGACGGCGGCGGCCGGAGGCCGGCCGGGTGGTGCGGGGCCAGGTGCTGACGGGCCTGGTGGTGCCCGGTCCGGTGGTGCCGGGGCGTGCGGTGCCGGGGCGTGCGGTGCCGCGCCCGGCGGGTGGCGGAGCCTGCGCGGGGGCCGGGCCGGCCGGGGGTGCTTGCGTGCTCATGAAGCCAGCCTCCGCCCCGGAGCCCCGCCCTGGTAGCCGTCACCACCCTGTCAACCCACAACCGGACCTTGTGGCTCGGTTATCGTGGTGCCGTGCCGTTGAGCCCGCACGTCCCCGAGCTGGGAGCGCTGGAGCTGTTCGTGTCGGTGGCCCGGCTGGGCAGCATCGGCGCCGCGGCCCGGCACGCCGGGATCAGCCAGCAGGCCGCATCGGCGCGGCTGCGCACGATGGAGGCACAGGTCGGGGCGGTGCTGCTGGAACGCGACCCGCGCGGTTCCCGGCTGACCCCGGCCGGCGCGCTGCTGGCGGACTGGGCGGCCCCGCTGCTGGACCTGGCCGGTGCCCTGGACTCCGGCATCGCCAGCCTGCGCCGGGCCCGGGACACCCACCTCCGGGTCGCGTCCAGCCTCACCGTGGCGGAGCACCTGGTGCCGGCCTGGCTGGTGGCGCTGCGCGGCGACTACGAGCAGGCCAGGCCGGCCGGCCGAGATAACCCTGGTCGCCGCGAACAGCGAGGCGGTGGCCGCCCTGATCGCGGAGCGCCAGGCCGACCTCGGCTTCGTGGAGGGGCCCGCGGCACCGCCCGGCCTGCGGTCCCGGGTGGTGGCCGCCGACCGGCTGGCTGTCGTGGTCCGCCCGGACCACCCGTGGGCCCGCCGCAGGTCCCCGGTCCGCCCCGCCGAGCTGGCCAGCACCCCGCTGGTGGAGCGGGAGGAAGGGTCGGGCACCCGCCAGGTGCTGCGGGCGGCGCTCAAGGCCGTCCTGGGCGGGGACGCCGAGCTGGCCACCCCGGCGCTGCGGCTGACCACCACCACCGCGATCCGGCAGGCGGTCCGGGCCGGGGCCGGCCCGGCCGTGCTCAGCCTGCTCGCGGTCCGGGAGGCCGTGGCGGCCGGGACGCTGGCCGAGGTGGCCGTGCCCGGCATCGACCTGGGCCGCAGGCTGCGGGCGGTCTGGGCGGGCGCCGCCCAGCCGCGGCCGGCCCGGCCCGTGACCTGGTGGCGGTCGCGGCCCGGCTGGGAGCCGCGGCCGATTTCACCTGATTCCGCCGGTTTCCGGCCGGGCCCGGACTGCCGCCCCGGCCTGGCCCCGCCCCGGCCTGCCCCGGCCCGGCCTGCCCGCCCCGGCCTGCCCGGCCCGCCCCGGCCCAGCCGAGCCGGGCCCGGGTCATCTGGCTCTCGTCTGCGCCCGGCCCGCGTGGTTCACTCCTGTTAGGGGGTGCGGCCATGGCGCACAAGAACGGCAAGGCGGCCAGCGGCAAGCGCAGGCACGAGGACGATGCGGCCAGGGACGGCGGGAGCGCCGGCCAGCCACCGCCGCGGCTGCCCCGGAAGCTGTACGAGGAGGAGCTTTACCGGCTGCAGGCCGAGCTGGTGAAGGCCCAGGAATGGGTGCGCGCGGAACGGGCCCGGATCGTCGTGATCTTCGAGGGCCGGGACGCGGCCGGCAAGGGCAGCACGATCAAGCGGGTCACCCAGTACCTCAACCCGCGTGTCGCGCGGATCGCCGCGCTGCCCGCGCCGACCGAGCGGGAGCAGAGCCAGTGGTACTTCCAGCGGTTCGTCGAGCACCTGCCGGCCGGCGGGCAGATCGTGCTGTTCGACCGCAGCTGGTACAACCGGGCCGGGGTCGAGCACGTGATGGGGTTCTGCACCAAGGAGGAGTACGCGCGGTTCCTGCACACGGCCCCGATCTTCGAGCGGCTGCTGGTGGAGGACGGCATCCTGCTGCGTAAGTACTGGTTCTCGGTCAGCGACGCGGAGCAGCAGCAGCGGTTCAAGTCCCGGCTGGAGGACCCGATGCGCCAGTGGAAGCTGTCCCCCATGGACCTGGAGTCAGTCACCCGGTGGGAGGACTACTCCCGGGCCAAGGACGAGATGATGCTGCACACCGACATCCCCGAGGCCCCTTGGTACGTGGTGGAAAGCGATGACAAGCGGCGGGCCCGGATCAACATGATCGCTCACCTGCTGTCCACCATCCCCTACCACGACGTGCAGCGGGTGTCGCTGACCCTGCCGCCCCGGCCGGCGGCCAAGGGCTACATCCGGGTGCCGCGGGACATGCAGACGTACGTCCCCGACCACGCGGCCACCCTGGAGCGGCCGGCCACCGGTAACTCCCGGCCGCCGCCCAGGCCGGCCGCGCCCGGCGGCCTGATCCGCGGGGTCCTGATCCGGGCCTGCCTGAACGGGCGGGCCGTCTGGTCTAATTAGGCCAGCGACCGAACAAGGGACCGCCGCGCCCGGCCGGGCGGCCTCTCCCACTCCCGGTGTTTTGCGCTGCCAGCTGGAACGACAGCCATGCACGGCTGGAGGGATCTCTTGTCAGAGGCAAGCCAGGCTCATCCCGATACGGCGGCCGAGCCGCCGCAGCGGCCGGTGGTGGCGGCATCCATCTGGATCCTGGAGCATGCCCAGGACATCGTCACGGTGACGGTCGGCGTGGTGCTGATCGTGCTCGCCGCCACGCTCGCCGTCGACGGGGTGATCTCCTTCGTCACGGGGATCATGCACCCCAAGCCCCAGACTTCCACCGCCAACGCGATCTCGACCGCGGCCATCAACCTGCTGGACCGCGTGCTGCTGGTACTCATCCTGGTGGAGATCGTGCACACCGTGGTGCTGTCGCTGCGGGCGCACCGCCTCGCGGCGCAGCCGTTCATCGTGGTCGGGCTGGTCGCCGTGATCAGGCGGATCCTGTTCCTGCTGAGCAACGAGAAGACCATCCCCACCGCGGAACTGGGCCTGCTCATCGGCATGGTGGTCGCCTTCGTCGCCGCTTACCTCGCGGTGGGCCACTTCGAGCGGCAGCCGGACGCGGAGGAGTTAGCACCCGGCCCGGAAGCGCTAGCGCCCGGCGCGGGGGAGTCAGCGCGCAGCGCGGGAGAGTCAGCACCGGACGCGGGGAACACGGTGGCCGCTGATAAGGTTGATGCATCTGGCGGCTGAGGTGCCGCCACTCCCGCGGGCGAGACGCCCCGCGCGGGTGCCTGGCTGCTTTTGTCCCCTCCCTGACCCGCCGCGGTTCCCGGTGAGCCCTGACCACCGGCCGCTGCTGTGCCCTGCCGCCCGGCCTCCGCACGCATGACCATGGATGGAGTCCGTTTTGCCGCACAGCTATGCCCGCCGCGCCGATCGCGCACCCGCCGCCTCCAGCGGCAGCTCCCGCCCGCGCCGCCCGTCCGGCGCGTGGCCGGCTTCCGAGGGGCACCGGGACGGCGGCCGCTCGCAGCGGCCGCGCCCGGCGGGTGAGCGGTGGTCCGGCCCGGATCAGCGCCCGCGCCCATCCGGGCAGCGGCCGTCCCGGCCCGGCCAGCGCCCGCGCTCCGGAGGCCGCAGCCGGCCCGGCCCGGCCGTGCGGCCGCCGTCCGCGCTGGATGAGGCGCTGGCCGCCGCGCTGGCCGCCCCCGCGCCCGCCCCGGCCAGCTTCGCCGAGCTGGGCCTCCCCGGCCCGCTGGTGGCCGCCCTCGCCGCCCAGGGCATCGACGCCCCGTTCGCGATCCAGGCCCGGGCCCTGCCCGACGCGCTGGCCGGCCGGGACGTGCTGGGCCGCGCCCAGACCGGTTCCGGCAAGACCCTCGCCTTCGGCCTGCCGCTGCTGACCCGGCTGGCCCCGGGCACCGGCCAGGAGCCCGGGCGGCGCCCGGCCCAGGGCCGGGCCCCGCGCGGGCTGATCCTGGTGCCGACACGGGAACTGGCACGCCAGGTCGCCGACGTGCTCGCCCCGCTCGGCCGCCCGCTCCGGGTGACGGTCACCACGGTGTACGGCGGCGCACCGCTCGGGCGGCAGGCCGACCAGCTCCGCCGGGGCACAGACATCGTCGTCGCCACCCCGGGACGGCTCATCGACCTGCTGGACCGCGGCGCTACCACACTGGGCCAGGTCCAGATCTCGGTCCTCGACGAGGCCGACCACATGGCCGATCTCGGCTTCATGCCCGCCGTCACCCGGCTGCTCGACGACGTTCCCGGGGGCGGCCAGCGGATGCTGTTCTCCGCCACCCTGGACCGGGACGTGGACCGGCTCGTCACCCGGTACCTGACCGACCCGGCCGTGCACGCGGTCGCCCCGGCGGCCTCGGCCGCCCACGCCGCGGACCACCAGGTGTTCGTGCTGCCGGCCCAGGACAAGCTGGCCGTCGCCACGGAGATCGCCGTGCGGCCCGGCCGGTCGCTGTTCTTCGTCCGGACCAAGCACGGCGCCGCGCGCCTGGCCAAGCAGCTCACCCAGGGCGGCGCTGAGGCCGCCGCGATCCACGGCAACCTCAACCAGAACCAGCGGCAGCGCGCGCTGGACGCTTTCGCGGCCGGGTATCCCCGGGTCCTGGTGGCCACCGACGTGGCCGCGCGCGGCCTGCACATCGACGACGTGGACCTGGTGGTGCACTTCGACCCGCCCAACGACCACAAGGACTACCTGCACCGTTCCGGCCGCACGGCCCGCGCCGGGGCGACCGGGACCGTGCTGGCCTTCGCGGACCCGGCCCAGGTCAGGGAGATGGCCCGGATGCATGACGCGGCCGGCGTCACCGCCACCCGGCACCAGGTCCAGCCGGGGGACCAGGCGGTCCGGGAGATCGCCACCTCCGGCACGCCGATCCCGCCGCCACCGCCGTCCGCGCCGGCCACGGGCCGGCCCGCCCGCCGTGGTCACCGCCCGGTGACGGG
Source organism: uncultured Actinomycetes bacterium (assembly GCA_963767385.1). GTDB lineage: Bacteria > Actinomycetota > Actinomycetes > Streptosporangiales > Streptosporangiaceae > RYN-230. The sequence continues at coordinate 220,752 of CAVYEA010000025.1, forward strand.
CCGCCCCGGTGCCCAGCAGCCGCGCCCGGCCGGCGCGAATGCCCGCACCGAGGGGACGCCCCTGGCCCGCCGGCCGCGGCCCGGCGGGTCCTCCCGGGACCGGGACCGCCGGGGACGCCCTGGTGCCCCGCGGCCGCCCGCGGGGCTGCGCCAGGCATCCTGACCGGCCCGGCCGCGCCATCCGGCGCGGCCGCCGGCCCGGGTCCCCTGCCCCGGCCGCTACGCCGGTTCCTTGCCGATGCGGTCGGGGCATGCGAGGCTGAAGGGGAGTCCGGCTCGGCGGCGCCACGCGGGGAACCGCGTGCCCGCGCCGCACGTGATCCGTGATGACCCGGCCGCCCGAGAGGGAGCGTCCCGTTGGCCCAGTACGGAACGCGGTGACCGCCGCGCCTGCCCAGGATGCCCGGTGGCGCGGGGAGCGAGTGGCCCGGGACGTCTTCGTGGGCCTGCCTGCCCAGTACGACCGGCTGGCCTACCTGCTGTCTCTCGGCCAGGACCGCCGCTGGCGCGCCGGGGTCGTCCGGCACACCGCCGATGGTGACCCGCACCTCGTCCTGGACGTGGCGACCGGCCCGCAGGGCGTGGCCCTGGCCGTCGCCGGCCGCACCGGGGCCGACGTGGTCGGGGTCAACCTGAATGAGCCCATGCTCCGGGCCGGGATGGCCCGCACCCGCCGTCCCGGGCAGCGGGGCCGGGTCCGGGTGGCCGTCGGCCGGGCCGACGAACTGCCGTTCCCGGACGCCACCTTCGACGCGGTCACCTTCTCCTACCTGCTCCGCTACGTGGACGACCCGGCCGCGACGGTCGCCGAGATGGCCCGCTGCCTGCGGCCCGGCGGCACGCTGGCCAGCCTGGAGTTCTACGTGCCGCCGAACCCCGGCTGGCGGGCGGCCTGGTGGCTGTATACCCGGCTGGCGCTGCCGGTGCTCGGCGGCCTGACCGGCGGCCCGGCCTGGTACCGGGTGGGCCGCTTCCTGGGGCCGAGCATCTCGCGGCACTACCAGCGGTACCCCCTCGACGAGCACATCGCCGCGTGGCGGGCGGCCGGCCTCACCGACGTGGGGGTGAGCCTGATGAGCGTGGGGGGCGGCCTCGTCATGTGGGGACGCAAGGAGGCGGCCCCGGGACCCGGGTCGTGAGCGCCCGGACCGAGAAGACCGCGTTCTACGCGGTGGGCCGCGGGACCGGGGGCTTCCGGGACTGGCTCACCCTGCTGCACCCGCCGTACACCCTGTGGCACCTGTCCTACGTGGCCATCGGCGCGGCCCTGGAGCCGGACCCGGTGCTGTGGCGGCTGGGGGGCACGCTGCTCGCGTTCTTCCTGGCCGTGGGGATCGGCGCGCACGCGCTCGACGAGCTGAACGGCCGGCCGCTGGGCACCGGCATCCCCAGCGTGGTGCTGGCCGTCACCGCGGCGGTGTCGGTGGCCGCCGCCATGGTGCTGGGCCTGCTGGACGGCGGCCTGCGGCTGCTCCCGTTCGTGATCGCCGGCGCGATCCTGGTGATCGGGTACAACCTGGAGCTGCTCGGCGGGGTGATGCACAGCGACGTCTGGTTCGGCCTCGCCTGGGGTTCGTTCCCGGTGCTGGTCGGCGCGTACGCGCAGCACTGGTCGGTGTCACCGGCCGCCCTGATCGGCGCGGCCGCCGCCTTCTTCCTGTCCATGGGGCAGCGCACGCTCAGCACCCCGGCCCGGGCGCTGCGCCGCCGGATCAGCGCGATATCGGTCCGGGTCACCTGGCGGGACGGCACCGAGCAGGAACTGGGCCGCGCCGACCTGCTGGCCCCGCTGGAGAAGGCGCTGCGCTACTTCACGTGGGCGACCGGGACGCTCGCGGTCGCCCTGGTGGTGGCCCGGTGAGCGCGGACCGGTACGACGTGGTGGTGGCGGGCGCGGGGCCGGCCGGCAGCGTGGCCGCGCTGGTGCTGGCCCGCGGCGGGGCCAAGGTGGCCCTGGTGGACAAGGCCGCCTTCCCCCGGGACAAGGCGTGCGGTGACCTGGTCGGGCCGCGCGGCGTCGGGCTGCTGGCCGAGCTGGGCGTCAAAGTGCCCGATGCCGGGCAGGGCGCCGACCTGCTCGTCGTCGGGCCGTCCGGGCACCGGTCCCGGCTGCCCGCCTTCCGCGGCCGCAGCTACCCGGGGCACGGCGTGGTCATCCCCCGGGTCATCCTGGACGACGCGCTGCGCACCGCCGCCCTGGAGGCCGGCGCGGAACCGGTCCGGGCGCGGATCAGCGGGGCCGAGCCCGGGCCGGACGGCCGGCTCCTGGCCCTCACCGCCAGCGACGGGCGGCGGCTGGCGGCGGACGCCTTCATCGGCGCCGACGGCGCGCTCAGCCCGGTCGCCCGGCTGGCCGGGATGCTCGACCCGGACCAGGCCCTGTGGGGCTTCGCCATCCGTGCCTACCTCCCGGCCGAGGTGCCGCTGCCGCTGCTGGTCCTGCTGGACGCGGCCCCGTGGCGGATCTACCCCGGCTACGGCTGGCTGTTCCCCGGGGCGGACGGCCAGGCGAACGTCGGCATCGGCGTCGGCCTGGGCACCCGGCGGCGGCAGGCCAGCCTGCGCGGGGACCTGGCCGCCTTCTGCGCCCAGCTGCGGGCCTCGGGAGACCTGGGCCTGGCCGCCCAGCCCGGGCCGGTCACCGGCGGCTGGCTGCGGATGGGCGGCACCGGGACGCCGCCCGCGGCCGGCAACGTGCTGCTGGCCGGGGACGCGGCCGGCCTGATCAACCCGCTGCAGGGCGAGGGCATCGGCCCGGCCATGGTCAGCGCCCGGCTGGCCGCGGAAAGCCTGCTGGCCGATCCCGGGCACGCCGCCGCCCGGTACACCGCCGCGGCCGCCGCGGCGTTCGGCGGGTACCTGCCCGGCGCCGCGGCCCTGCAGGCCATGCTGCTGCGCCGCCCCCGCACCGCGTCGGCCGGGGTCCGGCTGCTCACCGCCCCCGCCGTGCGCGGGCTGCTGGCCGGGACCTGGTCGCTGTACTGGAACGGCCTGGTGGACGGGGCCGCCCCGCGGCCCGCCGCCTGGGCCGGGGCAGCGGTGCAGCACCTCGCCGGCCGGCTGGCCCGGCGCCACCCCGCGGTGCGCCAGCTGGCCACTTCACCCGCCCGGGGTGACGCGCGGCTGGGCTGAGCTGATTTGGCTCGTGGCCGGGCCTCCGGCACGGGGTGCCCGGGAGGGGCACCCACGGGGAGGGACGTTGGCCACAGCCACCGCGCGGGGCGGTACCGCGGGCGGTGCCGGGGCGCGGGCGGTGCCGCCGCGTGCCTCCGGCGTCCTGCTCGCGCTCATCACCGTCGCCGTCGTGGCGAACCTGAACCTGACCGTGGCCAACGTGGTGCTGCCCGACATCGGCACGGCGTTCGACGCCGGGCAGACGTCGCTGGACATGATCGCGATCGGGTACTCACTGGGCCTGGCCGCCTCGGTGCTGTACCTGGGCGCCGTCGGGGACCGCTACGGGCGCAAGATGCTGCTGGTCACGGGCGTGCTGCTGTCCGTGCCGGCCTCCCTGCTGGCCGCCTACGCCCCCAGCCCCGGGGTGCTGGTGGGCGCCCGGCTGCTCGGCGGGGTGTCCGCGGGCATGGCCTACCCCACCACGCTGGCCCTGATCACCGCGCTCTGGTCCGGGCCCGCCCGGACCAAGGCCATCGCGCTGTGGTCCGGGATCGGCGGCGCGGTCACCGCGCTCGGGCCGATGCTGGCCGGCCTGGCGCTGCAGCACTTCTGGTGGGGCTCGGCCTTCCTGCTCACCCTGCCGCTCGCGGCGGCCGCGCTGGTCCTGGCCGTGGTATTCGTGCCGGCGCACGTGAACGAGACCACCGACCCGGTGGACAACCCCGGCGGGCTGCTCTCGATGATCTTCGTGGCCGCGCTGGTGATCACGATCAACTTCGCGCCGGTGCCGGGCGGGGGCGGGATAGCGCTGCTCACCGGCCTGATCGCGGTCCTCGCGGGGGCCGGCTTCTTCCTGCGCCAGCGCCGGGCCCGCTTCCCGCTCTACGACCTGCACATCGCCGGGCGGCGCATCTTCTGGGTGGCGGCGCTGGGCGGGATCATCGTCTTCGGGTCGCTGATGGGCGCGATCTTCGTCGGCCAGCAGTACCTGCAGGACGTGCTGGGTTACTCGGCCCTGCGGTCCGGCGTCGCGGTGCTGCCGGCGGCGGTCTGCATGGTGGTGTTCGCGCCCCTGTCAGCCCGCCTGGTCCACGCCCGCGGTTCCGGCTTCACGCTGCTGGCCGGGTATTCGTTCTGCCTGCTGAGCTTTCTCACCATGCTGGTGCTGTGGGGGCAGGGCAGCCCGTACTGGCAGGTCGGGGTGGCCTTCGCATTGCTGGGCACGGGAGTCGGGCTGGCGGGCACGCCGGCCTCGCACTCCCTCACCGGCTCGGTGCCGACGCGCCGGGCCGGCATGGCGTCGGGCACCGCGGACCTGCAGCGCGACCTGGGCGGGGCGATCATGCAGTCGGTCGTCGGCGCGCTGCTCACCGCCGGCTACGCCAGCGCGGTGGCCAAGTCGGCCGCCGCCTCGCCGCACAAGTCACAGATCACCAGCAGCACGGCGAACCAGCTGCAGAAGTCCTTCGCGGGCGCCGAGGAGGTGGCGCTGCGCTACCCGCATTTCGCCAGCCAGATCACCGCGGCGGCGCGCAGCGCGTTCCTGGCCGGCAGCAAGTGGGCCTACCTGGCCGCCATCATCGCGGTGCTGGCCGGCGCGGCCCTGGTGTTCTTCATGTTCCCGCGGCGCGAAGCCGAGGAGAAGCTGCTCGCGTCCTACCATGCGGCGGATGCCCGGGCCGGGAATGCGGCGCCCGCCGGCCGGTGAACCCGGCTACTGCGCTGCGGAGTTACCCGGCTTCGGGCAGGCCAGCACCGTCGTCAGCGGCGCCTGGGTCACCGAGGACGGGCTGACGAACGTGCTCCCGGACGGCCCGGCCTGCACCGCCTCGCCGAGCGCGCTGCCCTTGAGCAGCTGCTGCCAGCTCAGGAACCAGACGGTGAACCCGTCGTCCCAGCGGCCGGCCGCCGGGCTGTTGATGACGGTCACCGGGTCGCCGGGGACGGCCAGGTTGTAGTACGTCGCCGCGTTCTGCGGGGACAGGTTCACGCAGCCGTGGCTGACGTTGGTGTTCCCCTGCTCAGCCACCGACCACGGCGCGGAGTGCATGTAGTCCCCGCTGTAGGTGAACCGGACCGCGTCGTTCACCAGCTCGTTGTAGCCGTTGCCGACCATCCGGACCGGGTTGCCCTTTTCCAGGGTGATGTACGTGCCGTCCACCGTGTCCAGGCCCGGCCGGCCGGTGCTGACCGGCCAGTGCGCCCACAGCCGGCCCTGGTAGTAGATGTTCGCGTAGTGCGTCCGGGTATTGACCACGGAGATCAGCGAGTCGCCGATCACGAACGTCTGGGTCAGGTCGGCGGCGAAGAACACGCCCGGGGCGGCCTCCACGCCGTTCAGGTGCCCGTCGAAGGTCACCGTGGTGTGCCCCGGCCAGTAGTTCATCGGGCGGAAGTACAGGGTCTGGCTGCCGTCCCAGTACCAGGCGCCGGTGACCGGCTTGGAGCTGGTCACCTGCAGGGACCGCTCCACCGCCGCCTTGTTGGTCACCGGGGAGCTGAAGGTCAGCCGGATCGGGATGCCCACGCCGTAGGTCTGCTGGTAGCCCTCGAAGATCATCGCGGTGTCGGTGGCCGCCGGGGTCATCGTGCTGAAGCTGCTGGTGGACGTGACCGTGTGGCCCGACGTGTTCACCGCGGTGGCGTGCACGGTGTAACGGGTGGACGGCTGCAGCGCCCAGGAGCTCTGCCAGGTGGTGTGCGCGGCGTTCAGCGACCCGCCCACGCTGGCGTGCCCGGCGGTGACCGTGACGGTCTGGATCTTGCCGCCGGCCGCGGTGACGGTGACGCCCTTGCCCGGGTCAACGTGCTGCGTGCCGTTCCCGGGGGTGATCGAGAGCTGGACGCTCGCCGCGGCGGCCGAGGACTGGCTGCCGGAGGCGTGCGCCGGGTCGGACGCACCGGGCGTGCCGGACGGCGCCCCGCCCGAGCAGGCGCCCAGGATCAGGCAGGCGGCAGCGGAGACGGCCGCGAGCCCGGCCAGCCTGGAGGGCCGGGCCGCGTGCCGGGCGCGCGCCGTGGCGCCCCGGTCCCGGGCCGCGGCGTCCAGCCGGGTTTCCGCTCGGTCGCTCTGTCGCACCGTGGGTCCTCCTGTTGCCGATCGTCTGCCGCCGCAGCGGGCCTTACCGGGAGCCGTCACGCCACCTGAGCCGTCCCGTCGCGGGTCCGCCCGGTCCGGAGCCCGGGCGGCGGATCCACCGCCGGATCTCACCCGTCCACCAGCGGCGGCGGGGCGGCATCCCCGGCCTGCTGGGGAGCCTGCTGGGAGGCCTGCTCGCCGCCGGGCGGGACTTCCACTACTGAGACGGCCCGGGTGCGCCGGAGGTTGCATCCCAAAGCTACCTGTCCGCCGCGATCCCGACGAACCAGCATCATCCCCGCCATAGCCGCCAGGGCCACGATGCCGGTCGCGGTCCACGGCACGACGTCACCCACCTGGTCGTACGGCGTGCGCGTGCTGGCCGGGGGCAGGCCCAGGCGCACCACGGTCACCCCGCGGCAGCAGGCCGGCATCATGGCCAGCAGCCGGCCCCGCGCGTCGAAGGCCACGCTGTCCCCGGTCAGCGCGGCCTGGACGACGGGCCGCCCGGTCTCCGCGGCCCGCACCGCGCTGAGCGAGGCGTGCTGCGCCGGGGCCCAGCTCCGCTGGAAGGTCGAGTCCGAGGTCTGGTAGACGATCAGGCGGGCGCCCAGGCCGGCGTCCACCCGGGACATGTCCGGGAAGGCGGACTCGAAGCAGATCAGCACGCCGATGGGCAGCGCCCGGCCCGCCCGGTCCCGCGCCTGGATCAGGCGGGCACCGTCCCCCGGTGCCATGTTGCTGGGTGCGGCCTTGCTGATGCTGGTCAGCCAGCCGAGCGCGGCACGGAACGGGATATATTCGCCGAACGGCACCAGCCGGGTCTTGGTGTACGCCCCGGCCACGCCGTCCGGGCCGATCAGCAGGGCCACCTTCGAGGTGCTGCCGCCGGGCCGCACCGCGTCCTGGTTGACTAGCACCTCCGCGCCGGCCGCCGCGGCCAGGCGCCTGATCTGGCCGTAGAGCGCGGCATCCTGCTGGACGTTGTAGGCGACGCTGCTCTCGCCCCACACGATCAGGTCCGGGCGGGCCGCGCCCAGCCCGGCGGACAGCCGCAGGCTGGCGCCGACCCGGGCGCCGCGGCTGTGCTCGATCCCCGGCTGGACCAGGGCGACCGTCACCGTCCGGGCCGGCGGCGCCGCCGGGATCAGGGCGAACGCGGCCGGCCCCGCCACCAGTGCGAGCGCGGCCGCCGCCGCGCCGGCCGCCCGGGCCGCCCGGCCTGCGGTCAGCACCAGGACGATCCCGGTGTTGGCCAGTACCAGCGCGAAACTGACCAGCCAGACGCCGCCCGCCGCGGCCAGCGCCAGCACCTCGGGGTGCTGCCACTGGCTGGTGCCCAGCACCGCCCACGGGCCGCCGAAGCCCTGCCAGGACCGGGCCCACTCGGCGAGCAGCCAGCAGCTGGGCAGCACGGCGAGGGCCGCCGCGGCGCGGCCGCCGGTCACCGGCGGCCGCAGCAGCGCCCAGGCGGCCACCCCGAACGGGATCCAGGTGGCGCCGATGACGGCGGCCACCAGGAGCAGGGCCGGGCCGATGTTCGGGGCCAGCCAGTACATCGCCGCCAGCAGGAACCCGGCACCGAGCCACCAGCCGCGGACCGCCGCTTCCCGCGCCGACGGCGCGGCGCGGAGGATGAGCAGCCCGGGCACCAGCCCGCACCAGCCCAGGAACTCCAGGTTCAGCGCGGGAAACGCGAGCACCGGCAGCGCGCCCGCGCCGAGTGCCGCGTACCGGAGGGGCTGGCCGAAGGCTCGCCACCACGGGGCCATGACATCCATTGTGACCGCATTTAACAGGGCCGCATTTAACAGGGCCGCATCAGGCGGCCGGCGGCGCTCCCGCGCTGCGCCGAGGATGGCCCAGGCCAGGGCGGCGATGGCCAGCCCGGTCAGGATCCCTTCCGGCCAGCCGCCGAGCCGGTCGGCCAGGGTCCGCCCGGTCCGCAGCGGGACCCGGGCCTCCAGCTCGGCCCGCTGCCACAGGCCGCTGTGGCTGAGCACCGCCCCGGACGGGCTGATGATCGCGCTCTCCCCGGTGGTGGAGGCGTACACCACGGCCCGGTCCGAGGTGATGGCCTGGATCCGGGCCATGGCCACCTGCTGCATGGACTCGCCGGGCTGGCCGTCCACCTCGAACGTCGCGTCGTTGGACTGCAGGGCGAGCAGGTTCGCCCCGGCGGCCGCCTCCGACCGGACCAGGCCGTCGAAGCCGATCTCGTAGCAGATCACGTCGCCCAGCCGGATCCGGCCGACGTGGAACACCACGGCACGGTGCCCGGCGGTGAAGTTCACCGGCTGCAGGTTGACCAGCGGGGTGATGTGCGCCAGCAGGCCGCGGAACGGGATGTACTCCCCGAACGGGACCAGCTGGCGCTTCACGTAGATGGCCACCGGGCCGCGGCGCGGCACCCAGAGCTGGCCGGTGTTCCGCAGCGGGTCCTGCAGCAGGGCGCCGACCAGGACCGGCCGGTGCACGGCGGCGACCGCCGACGCGATCGTCTGGTAGATCTGCGGGTACAGGCCCGGGTCCAGGTCGGTCGAGTTCTCCGGCCAGATCAGCAGGTCCGGGGCGGGGCGGGCGCCGGAGGCGACCTGGGCGGCCAGGGCCCGGGTCGCGGCGGCGTGGTTCTGCGTGACCGTGCTCGCCCGCAGCAGGTCCGGCAGGTTCCTGGCGTGCGGCACATCCCCCTGGATGGCGGCGACTTCCGCGCTGCTGCCGCCTGGGCCGCCCTGGTTGACCGGGAGCAGTGCGCCGCCCAGGGCCAGGCCGGCCGCGGCGGCCGCCACGCCGGCGGCGGCCAGCCGCCCCGGCCAGCGCCGGGCCGGACCGGGCCTGGCCCGGTCCGGGCCGGCGGACAGCGTGCAGCACGGCCCAGGCGGCCGTGGCGCCGGCCAGGGCGACCAGGAACGACAGCAGCGGCGGTCCGCCCAGGGCGGCCCAGTGGGCGGTGGGCGCCCCGGCCTGGCTCATCGCGAGCCTGCCCCACGGGAACGCGTAGGGCCAGCGGCCGCGCATCGCCTCGGCCGCCACCCACCAGGCCGCCACCGCCAGCGGCCAGCCCGGCAGCCGGAGCAGCAGCCGCTGGCCGGTGGCGAGCAGCCCGAAGATCAGTGCCTCGGCCACCGCCAGGGCTGCCCACGCGTACCAGGCCACGTTGACCAGCCAGGAGATCAGCGGCACGAAGAACGCGAGGCCGAACAGCAGCCCGAGGCCGAACGAGGCCCGCAGGCGCTGCCCGGACAGGGCCAGCACCAGCAGGGCGGGCCCGGCCGCGGCCAGCGGCCAGAACCCGGCCGGCGGGAACGCCCCGGCCAGGGCGAGGCCCCCGGCCACGGCGGCCAGCAGGGCCCACGGCCGCGGCAGCCGGGGCAGCCCGGACGGCGCGGCGGCCCCGGCCGCGGCCGGGGCCGGCCCAGCCACCCGGGCCGGGTGGCCATCACCGATCCGCTGCATAGGGCGAGCGTAGCCGGGTCTCCTGGGTGATCACGGTCCAGGCGGTACCGGCCGGCCTGCGAACGATGCGATGCTGCGGGCGATCCGTGCGGGTTGGAACTGGGTTTCGCCGGGATCATGACTCTTCTGCGTGATAGCGTGGTCACCGCCTGTCTCAGGGCCGGGGCGGGTGTTCCCCCAGTGGCGCGTGAGGTTTTGCCAGTGGTCAAGATTCGGTATGCCGACCTGCCCGACGGGATGCACGCCCAGGCGCAGCGCAGCGGACGGCAGACGGTCATCTACCTGGCGCCCGGGCTTTCCCCGGGCCAGCGCACCGCCGCGCTGCGCCGTTTAATCCGCGCGTCGCGGCGCGGGCACGGGCCACGGCTGCGGCGCCCGGCCGTCTCGCTCGCGGTGGCGCGGGACGCCCTCCGGGCCACGCTGCGGAACGGCACCATCGCGGCCCGCTGCCATCCGGTCGGCTCGCTGGTCATCGCCGCGCTGCTGACAGCCGCAGTCGTCTGCTACGCGGTCTTCGTCTCGGTGACGATCCGGCTGAACCCGCGGCGGCCCGCCGGGCGCCCAGGGCGCCCTGCCGGTGATCCGGGAGACCGGGGTCCCGCTGCCCGGGTCAGGGCCGGGCCGCGGCGGCGGGCTGGCCGGCGGCACGGCTGGCGGGCCCGGCGCCTCCCCGGCCGCCGCGCGTTCCCCGGGCCGTTCCGCGCCAGGTACCGCGGGCGGGCCGTCGCAGCTCGCGGCCAGCCCCACGCCGCTGGCTACCGCCGCCGGGGCGACGCCCTCGCCGAGCGCGCAGCCGTCCTCCGCGGCCCCTTCCCCCGCCCCCGACCCGTCTTCCTCGTCCCCATCCGGCAACCCCGGTGGCGTCTGCCTCTCGGTGGGCCCGCTGGGTGTCTGTGTCTCCGTGTAGCCTGCCAGGCAGGATGACAGGAGGTACCTGGGTTGAGCCGCCGGGGCTGGGTGCTCTTCACGGCCATGAGCCTGATCTGGGGAATCCCCTACCTGCTCATCAAGGTCGCTGACGGCGGGGTATCCGTCCCGGTCCTGGTGTTCGTCCGGGTCGGCGGGGGTGCCCTGGTCCTGCTGCCGATCGCGGCGCGCCGGCGCCAGCTCGGCGTGCTGCTGGCCCGCTGGCGCTGGCTGGCCCTGTTCGCCTGTGTCGAGATCATCCTGCCCTGGCTGTTCCTGTCCACCGCCGAACGGCGGCTGTCCAGCTCGCTGAGCGGGCTGCTCATCGCGTCCGTGCCGATCATCGGGGTGGCGCTGGCCCGGCTGACCGGCGGCGCCGAGCGGCTGACCCCGCTGCGCTGGGCCGGGCTGCTCGGCGGGCTGGCCGGGGTGGCGCTGCTGGCCGCGCCGGGGATCCAGGGCGGCGATGCCTGGTCGGTGTCCCTGGTCATGCTGACCGCGGTCGGGTACGCGACCGGGCCGCTGATCGCCAGCCGCAAGCTCGCTGACCTGCCCGGGCTCGGCATGACCGCCGTCTGCCTCGGCTTCGCCACCGTGCTCTACGCCCCTGCCGCCGCGCTGACCTGGCCTGCGAAGGTGCCGTCCGTCCAGGTGCTGGCCAGCCTGGCGGCACTGGCCCTGGTCTGCACCGCGCTGGCCTTCGTGCTGTTCTTCAAGCTCATCGCGGAGGTGGGGCCGGCCCGGGCCACGGTGATCACCTACGTCAACCCGGCCGTGGCCGTGGCCCTCGGGGTCGGCGTCCTCGGCGAGCCGCTGACCCCCGAGATCATCGCCGCGTTCGGCCTGATCCTGGCCGGGTCCGTGCTGGCCACCCGGTCCGGGCTGCCCCGGCCGCCGTCCCGGCCGGTCCCCGGGCCGGCCGGCGCCTCCGGCCCGGACGCCCCGGCCCGGGCCGCCGCGCGCCCCTGACGGCGGCGCCGGTGGGCATGACGGAGGCCTGGCCGTACCCGGAGGACCCGCTGGCCGGGCTGGTGTCCGCGGACGGAACCGCCCTGCTCGGCCGCCTGGCCGGCCAGGCGGTGACCCCGGAGGCGGCGCTGCGGCTGGGCGCCCGGCTGCGCGGTGAGTACCCGGCCGCCCTGGTGGCCGCCGCGCAGTCCCAGCAGGAGCTGCGGGTCGCGGCCCAGGGCAAGTTCAGCCGGGCGGCGGAGATGTTCTTCACCCGCGACGGCCTGGAACAGGCGTCGGCGGAACTCGTTTCCCGGCACCGCGCCGCCCGCTACGCCGGGGCCGGCCGCGTCGCGGACCTGTGCTGCGGCATCGGCGGCGATCTCCTGGCCCTGGCCGGCGAGCATGAGGTCCTGGCCGTCGACCGGGACCTGGTGCACCTGCGGATGGCGCTGGCGAACGCCGCCGCCTACGGGGTGGCGGGCCGCGTGACGGTGCGGCAGGCCGACGTCCGCGAGACCGGCCTGGGCGGGGTGGACGCGGTGTTCATCGACCCGCCGCGGCGGACCGGGCGGGGCCGGCTGCGCCTCGGCGACAGTGAGCCGCCCCTGGCCTGGTGCCTGGGCCTGGCGGACCAGGTGCCCCGGGTCGGCATCAAGGCCGCGCCCGGCGTGGCCCGGGACGCGGTGCCGCCCGGCTGGGAACTGGAGTTCGTCGCCGTGGGCCGGGACCTGAAGGAGGCGGCCGCGTGGTCGCCGGCCCTGGCCGGCCCGGCGACCCGGGCGACCGTGCTGCCCGGCGGGCACACCCTCGTCCCGCGGCCCGGGCCGCCCGTCCCGGTGGCTCCGCCCGGGACGTACCTGCTCGACCCGAACCCGGCCGTCACCCGGGCCGGCCTGGTGGCCGAACTCGCCCGCGCGGCCGGTGCCTGGCAGATCGACGAGCAGATCGCGTTCCTGTGCACCGAGGCCCCGGTCGCCACGCCGTTCGCCCGCACCCTGCGGGTGACCGACTCGCTGCCGTGGAACCACCGGGCGCTCACGGTGCGGCTGCGCGAGCTCGGCATCGGCGCGGTGGACATCCGCCGCCGCGGCCTGGCCGGTGACGTGGACCAGGTGCGGCGCCAGCTGAAGCTGTCCGGCGCCGGGCGGGCCACCCTGGTGATGACCCGCGCCGCGGGCCGCCCGTGGGCCCTCATCTGCACCGACCCCCCTGCTCCCGCCGCATCCGGCTAAACCTGGAAGAGGGTCCCGTGGCGTGGGTGAAAAGCTGGTGCACCTGGTCCGGGGACGGGCGTGGGCGGACGGCGGCGGAACGCCCGGGAGACGCCGGATCGCCCTGCGTGCCCGCTAGACTCGCGCAGGTGATTGACCTGAGGGCCGCGCGCCAGGACCCGGACCGGTACCGCACCGCACTCACCCGCCGTGGCGCCGCCGACGACTTCGATGCCCTGCTCGCCGCCGACCGGCGGTGGCGTGAGCTGACCGACCGCGCCGAGACGATCCGCGCCACGCAGAAGCGCTCGTCCAAGGGTGCCCCGCCCAGCCCGGAGCAGATCGAGGAACTGCGCCAGCTCCGCAAGGAACTGGACGCCGCCGAGTCCGAGCAGGCCGGGGCCGAACGCGAGCGCCAGGCACTGCTGGCCCGGATCCCCAACCTGCCCGACCCGACCGCGGCCGACGGGATGTCCGAGGAGGACTCGGTCACGCTCCGCACCTGGGGCACCCCCCCGGAGTTCAGCTTCCCGGTGCGGGACGCCGCCGACCTGGGCTCGCCGCACGGCCGGATCGACATGGCCCGCGGCGCCCGGCTGTCCGGGTCCCGGTTCGCCTACCGGATCGGCGACGTGGCCGTGACCGAGATGGCGCTGTACCGGTTCGTGCTGGACCGGCTGGCCAGCAAGGGGTTCCTCACCGTGCTGCCCCCGGTGCTGGTCGGCGAGCGGGCCATGTACGGCACCGGATTCCTGCCCACCGAGGAATCCAACCTCTACCACCTGGAACGGGACGACCTGTACCTGACCGGGACGTCGGAGGTGGCGCTGGCCGGGATCCACACCGACGAGCGGCTGGAGGAGAGCGAGCTGCCCGCCAGGTACGCGGCGTTCAGCACCAACTTCCGGCGCGAGGCCGGGGCGGCGGGCAAGGACACCAAGGGCATGTTCCGGGTGCACCAGTTCGACAAGGTGGAGATGTACGTCTACTGCCTGCCCGAGCAGTCCGCGGAGTTCCACGAGCAGCTGCTCGCCCACGAGGAAGAGATCGTCCAGGCGCTCGGCCTGCCGTACCGGGTGATGAACATCGCGGTCGGCGACCTCGGGGCGCCGGCCGCGAAGAAGTACGACATCGAGGCCTGGTTCCCGGCCCAGGAACGGTACCGGGAGATCACCTCGTGCTCGAACACCACCGACTACCAGGCGCGGAGGCTGAATATCCGGTTCCGCCGCGACGGCAAGCTGGAGTTCGCGCACACCCTGAACGGGACCGGCGCGACCGCCCGCTCGCTGCTGTCCATCATGGAGAACTTCCAGGACGAGGGTGGCACCGTGGCCGTGCCTGAGGTGCTGCGCGGCTACGGCGCGCCCGCCACGATCGGCAACCAGCCGGCCAGCTGACACCTGGCCAGCGGCCGCTGGCTGCCGTGAGCTACCCCGCGGGGCTGCCCAGCCGGGCCAGCAGGGCCGTCCCCTCCGGTGAGCCGAGCCCGGTGCACGCATCCCAGCCTGGCCCGGCCGCGTAGGCGCCGTTGTTGCCGCTGGTGATATCGCGGAACCCGGCGGCGGTCTTCCCTGCGCCCGCGCCCGGGTACAGCAACGGCTGGATCAGGCCGAACGGCCGTCCCGTGGCCTGTGCCAGCCGGCACACCAGGGCCGCCCACAGCGGGGCGACCGCGCTCGTGCCCCCCACCACTGTCGGCTGCCCGTCCACCCGGACCTGGTATCCGGTAGCCGGGTCCGCGCAGCCGGCCACGTCGGGCACGCCCCGCCCGGCCGCGGCGCCGGTCCCGGCACCAGCCCGGGCGGGCACCCCGGCCGACGACTGCCAGGACGGCAGCGGGAAGGCATCGCTGACCCCGCCACCGGTCGAGCCCTGCCCGGGGCCGTCGTTCCAGACCGTCTCGGAGCTGATCACCCCGGTTCGACGCGTTGCCGCGCAGGCTGGTGCCGCCGCAGGCCAGCGCGTGCGGGCTGGAGGCCGGGAAGTCCGCGTGCACCGCGCCGTCGGTCTGCGCGTCGGCGCTGCCGTTGTCCCCGGCGGCGACGCAGACGGTGATGCCGAGCGCGGCGGCGTCCGCCATGGCCTGGTCCAGCGCTGTCCGGCCCTGCGCGGTCCAGGTGTCCTCGGACTGGCCCCAGCTGATGCTGATCGCGGTGGGAGTCGGGCTGGCGTGCACCGCGGAGGTCACCCCGTCCACGAAGCCCTGGTCGGTGTTGGGCGCGAAGTAGACCACCTGGGCCGCCCCGGGGGCGACCGCGCCGGCGACCTCGATGTCCAGCAGCACCTCCCCGTCGGCACCGTTCGGGTCCTGGCCGGGCGCGTTGGCCGCGCCGTCCACGCTGGCCGCGGTGACCGAGGGCACCGGGATGCCCAGCCCGGCGAAGTACGGGTCGAGGTCGCTGCTGCCGAACCCGCCGCCGAGCTCGATGATGGCCAGGGTGTGGCCCGTCCCGGTGGTGTTCCCCGGGAACTGGTAGAACTGCGCCACCTGCGGTGGCGTGTAGGAGGTGGGAGCGGCGGCCGGCGTGGCCCCGGCCCCCGGGCCGCCGGTCCCGGGCGCCCCGGCCCCGGCCGTCCCGGTGCCCGTGTCCGCTCCGGCGGCGACCCGCGCGGTGGTCGCGGGGGCCCGGCGGAACTGCGGCCGGGCCTGCGGCCGGTCGTCCAGGCCGAGGACGGCCAGCACGATCCCGTTCAGTTCGGCGGGGAGGCGCAGCGAGCCTTCCCGGTAGCGGTGCTCGACCGGCTGCTGGCTGACCGGGTGCGTGCTGCGCACCATGCTGAGCTGGGCGCCGAAGGTCTCGGACAGTGCGGCCACCGAGCCGGCCACCTTGACCCGGCGGGCCCCGGGGTCGGCCTCGGTGATCTCCAGGCCGTGCGCGGCCAGCACGGTCCGCAGCGTGTCCACGTCGGCCGGGTCGGTGCCGTGCCGCGCGGCGAGTTGCTCGCGGGTCACCGTCCCGGGCCCCTCGACCAGTTCCCGGGGGAGCGCGGCGCGGCGCCGGGTGATCAGGGTGACCTCGATCCGCTGCGCACCATTCACCGGTCCCGCGTTCTCGGCGGCCGGCAATGGTGCCCGCTCGCTGCCTGGCAATGACACAAAGGGCTCACCTGACATGCTGCTTGCTCCCGTCTGCTGAGCGCCCGTCTTTGGGCGGCACAATTCCGGGCCGGGTAGACCCCGCTCCCCGTTCCCCGGCGGCCCCGCGGCGTGACCGGCGTACCGGTGCCCTGGCGTGCCTGCGACGTCTCGCCGCGTGGTCGCCCCCGCCCAGTATGTCGCCCGCGCCGGCCGCTGCGGCGCAGTTCGGGCCGTATGCCCCCGATCCGGAATGACGACGATGATCACCTGGCCGTCCCCCGGCGCCTTTATCTCCGCCAAATCCCGACATAGCACTCATCTGGTACGCAGGAACCCCCATAAACCGGACACCGGCTGCGCATTTCGGGTGCGAAGTCGCGGTGATCATGGCGGGGCGGGGGGAGGGAAGGGGCGGGATGGGAAGGGGTGCGGTGGGGAGGGGGCCGGCGGGGGGACAGGCGGCGGGCGGGGGGCGGGCGCGGGGCGGGCGCGGGGGGTTAGTCGTCGTCGGGGGGGTTCAGCTCGCCGTAGCGGCGCTCGTGGTGGCGGAGCTGCCGGTCTTCCCGGCGCTGGTCCCGGTACTCGCGGCGGAGTTCCCGCTCCCGGTACCGGCCGCCCAGCTGGGCGTCCCGCTCCCGCTGCTTCTTGCTGGGGCCGCGGCGCTGCACGTTGACCCCGCCCATGAGGGCGAACCCCACCACCCGCAGCCGCGGGGAGCCGGGCAGGCCGGGGCCAGCCCCCCGGTGGTCGAAGCCGCCCATGAACCCGAACCCGGACACCTCGACCTCGAGGTCCTCACCGACGATGATGTTGACCCCGCCCATGATGGCCAGCACGTCAATGGTGACCTCACGCTCGCTGAACCGGGCCTCGCGCAGGTCCAGCTGGACCCCGCCCATCAGCGTGAACACCGTGTGCCGGGGTGGCACCACCCAGCCGCCTGCCCGGTCCACCCCGCTCATCACCGCGATCGAGACGCCGGGCCCGGGCGTGCCACCGATCCGGTCCGCCGGGAAGGTGCCCGGCTGGGCCGGGACAGCCGCCCCGGGCACCGCCGGCGGCTTGGGGCCTGGCCAGCGGCAGGTCGGCGGTGACCGCGGCCAGGTCGCCGTAGGTCTTCGCGCCGTAGGCCGCCTCGAGCCGTTCGTCCAGCTCGTCTATGGTGATCCGGCCGTCGCCGGCCGCGGTACGCAGCACTTCGGCGGCCTGTTCCCGGTCGGCGTCGGACACCCGGAGCTGGTGCGGATCGGGCTGGTCAGGCAGGTTGCTCATGCGAGCCCCCGTCACTCGGCCGGCAGCGTGAGCTGCAGGCAGCGGATGCCGCGCAGGTCCAGCCAGGCGCGCCCGTCCGAGCGGACCAGCCGGAGCACCACCTCGCCGCACACCGCGCAGCGCGCCACCAGGCCGGGCGCATCGGCGTACACGCGGGTCTCGCCCATCGGGGCGCTGGCGCCGCAGGAGGCGCACTGCCCCACCGCGGTGCTGATATCGACGGCGAACACGTCGCTGAGCGGGCCGGCGAGCACGTTGCCGTCCAGGGGTTCGGGCACGGTCAGCCTCCGGAGGGTCCGAATCGCTCGGTCTTGATCATGGCGGGATCGTGGCCGGCGCCACCAGCAGCCGGGCGGCGGCCTCCACGAACCCGGTCGGGCCGCAGGCGAACACGGCGGGCACAGCGTCCGGCGGCCAGCCGTCCGCCGCGGACCCGCCGGGCGCGGACCCGGGCGCGGATCCGGGAGTGAACCCGGCCGAGGCGAGCAGGCCAGCGTCGATCCGGCCGGCCGCGGCCAGCCCGGCGGGGCGGTCCGGGTGTACGCGTAGCTGACGGTGAGGCCGTTCCCGGCAAGGTGACGTTCGGCCAGCTCGGCGGCGTACAGGATGGCGTCCGGGCTGCGGGCCGAGTACAGCAGCCGGAACGGGGTGGTCTGGCCGGCCGCGGTGCGGGTCCGGATCATCGACATCAGCGGGACGATCGCCGCTGCCGCCCGCCGAGCAGCAGCACCGGCTCCGGGCGGCCCGGGTCCCAGACGAACCAGCCGCCGATCGGGCCGCGCAGCTCCAGCGGGTAGCCCGGTTCCAGGAGTCTGGGTGAGGTACGGGGACACCTCGCCGTCGTCGATCCGCTGCACGGTCAGCTCGATCTTGCGGTCCGTCCGGGGCCGAGGCGATCGAGTAGGACCGCTGCGCCGAGTAGCCGTCCGGCGCGGTCAGCCGCACGTCCACGTGCTGGCCGGCCGCGTGCCCGGGCCAGTCAGGCAGGTCGATGGTGATGGTGCGGGCGCCGGCGGCCTCGTCGCGCACCCCGGTGACGGAGCCGACCTGCCAGTTCAGTCGCCCCAGTACCGCTGCTCGCGCCATGGGTCTCCGTAGTTGTGGTAGCCCAGGCTCTCCCAGAACCCGGGCTCGTCACTGTCCATCAGGTCGATCCGCTGCACCCACTTGGCCGACTTCCACAGGTACAGGTGCGGCACGAGCAGCCGGGCCGGGCCGCCGTGCTCCGGGTCCAGCGGCTCGCCCTCGAACTCGAACGCGATCCAGGCCTGGCCGTCCAGCAGGTCGGCCAGCGGCAGGTTCGTGGTGTACCCGCCGTAGCTGCGGGCCAGCACGTACTCGGCACTGGTCTCCGCGTGCTCCAGCAGCGTGTCCAGGGCCACCCCGCGCCAGCGGGTGCCCAGCTTGGACCACTTGGTCACGCAGTGCAGGTCGACGGTGAATCTCCTCGCTGGGCAGCGCGCGGAACGCGGCCCAGTCCCAGGACTGCCGCTGCCCGGACTCGGTGACCACCCGCAGCTCCCAGGAGCCGGTGTCCACCCGGGGCGTTGGCCCGGCTGACAGCACCGGGAAGTCGGTGACCAGATACTGGCCGGGCGGCAGGTGCTCACCGCCGGGCCGCCTGCGCCCGGAGAAGCCGGGCGACACGATCCCCATGCCGCCTACCCTTTCATGCCCGGGCCGTGCCAGCGGCAGGGTGACCGGTCAGTGGAGGTGGCGCTGCCAGTCCGGCGGGAACCCGCCCGGCCGGGCCGGGCGTGGGCTGGTCCTCCGGGTGATGCTCCGGCGGGGCCAGCGGCGGCCCGTCGTAGAACTCCTTGGTCTCGTAGCTCCAGAACCAGTCCTCGCCCGGCTCGAAGCTGCGGATCAGCGGGTGCCCGGAGCCGGCCGCGTGCGCGCTGGCGTGCTGGGACGGCGAGCTGTCGCAGCAGCCGACGTGCCCGCACTCGGCGCAGCGGCGCAGGTGGAACCACCAGCCGCCGGCGTCCTCGCACTCGGCGCAGCCGGTGCCGCTGGGCGCGGCGGCCGGGTTGATCCCTGGTGTGCCAGCCATTCAGGCCTCCTCGGCGGTGGTCAGCGGTTCCCCGCCGGGTCCGGCGGCTTCGGGGCTGGTGATGGGCAGCCGGACCTGGAACCGGGTGTCCCCGGGCACCGACTCCACCCGCAGGTCGCCGTGGTGCCGGTTGACCACGATCCGCCAGGAGATGTCCAGCCCCAGCCCGGTTCCCTCACCGACCGGCTTGGTGGTGAAGAACGGCTCGAAGATACGCTCCCGCAGATCCGCCGGGACGCCCGGCCCCGTGTCGCCGATCTCCACCAGCACCCGGTCGCCGTCCCGCGCGGTCCGGACGGTGAGCGTGCCGTGGCCGCCCATCGCGGACACCGCGTTGTCGATCAGGTTGGTCCAGACCTGGTTCAGCTCGGCCGGGTAGGCCGGGATCGGCGGCAGGCCGCGGTCGAAGTCCTTGACCACGGTGATGCCGTCCCGGAGCTTGCCGCCCAGCATGAGCAGCGTGCTCTTGAGCAGCTCGTGCACGTCGATCACGCCGAACGGGGCCCGGTCCAGCTGGGAGTACTGCTTCGCCGCGCTGACCAGGGACGAGACCCGCGCGGTGGAGTCGGAGATCTCGTTCATCAGCAGCTCGGTCTCGACCGTGTAGTTGAGCCACCGGATGGCCACCTCGAGGGTGCCGTCCTCGACCACCGCGGCCACCTTGTCCAGCCAGGCCGTGTCCAGCCCCGCCTGGACGAACGTGGGGGCCAGCTCCCAGCCGTCGTCGATGCCGTGGGCCTGCAGCCAGTCGCCCAGCGCGTCCTCGGCGTCGGACGTCTCCATGGGGGTCAGCTCGGGCGCCTTGGCCACCCGGTCGGCCGCGTCCTCCTGCAGCCCTATCAGGGTCTCCAGCGCGCCGCGGTCGTAGGAGCCGCCGGCGATCTTGCGCAGCTTCTGGCGCATCCCGGCCACCCGGCCGCGCAGCGCGGAGGTGGCCCGGACCGCCGCCGCGGCCGGGTTGTTCAGCTCGTGGGTCAGGCCGGCCGACAGCGAGCCCAGCGCCAGCAGCCGCTCCCGCTGGCCCACCTGCTGCTGGACGTTCTTGATGCCGAAGAACAGCCCTTCCAGCATGTGCACGGCCATCGGGAACCAGTCCCGCATCATCGACGCGAACTTGTCCGCGTCCAGCACGTAGAACCGGGACGGCTCGGTGACCCGCAGCGAGTTGTCGTACACCTGGGGCACCCGGTCCCCGAGGTAGGCGCGGAACGCCCCGGTGTAGGACCCCCGGTAGGAGGAGCGGTTCACCTCGACGTCGTCGCCGCCGATCCGCCGCGACATCACCAGGGTGCCCTCGATCATCACGTAGAAGCAGGTCGCGGGCTGCCCCTCGGAGTACACCGGGCCCGGCTGGAACAGCTCGACCCGGCCCTCCCGGCACAGCCACTCCAGCTGCTCGCTGGTGAGCTTCTCGAACAGGAACAGGCTGCGCAGCTCATCGATGTCGCACGGGAGCGTCTCCCGGGGCGCGGGCTGGGCCGCGCGGTCCCGAGCCCGCGTGTCGGTCACGGCTCCTCCAGGCAACTGATCACAGCTTCTCCAGGTATCGGTGCACGAGCATGACGGCCATGGCGCCCTCCCCGACCGCGGAGGCGACCCGCTTGGCGGACTCGGCCCGGGCGTCCCCGGCCACGAACACCCCGGGCACGCTGGTCTCGAGGTGGTAGGGGGCGCGGTCCAGGCCCCAGCCGGCCGGGCGCTGCCCGGTCACCCCGAGGTCCGGCCCGGCGATCACGAAGCCGCGGTCGTCGCGCTGCACCACCCCGTCCAGCCAGTCGGTCAGCGGCGCCGCGCCGATGAACACGAACAGCAGCTGCGCGTCCACCGTGTCGGTGCCGCCGGACGCGGTGTCCCGCAGGGTCAGCTGCTCCAGGTGCCCGTCGCCGTGCGCCGCGACGATCTCGGTGCAGGTGCGGACCGAGATCTGCGGGATCTCGGCGATCTGCTGGATCAGGTAGTAGGACATGGAGTGCTCCAGGTCCTTACCGCGGACCAGCAGGGTCACCGACTTGGCGTGCCGGGACAGGTACACCGCGGCCTGGCCGGCCGAGTTCGCCCCGCCCACGATGTAGACGTCCTGGCCGACGCAGGCGGACGCCTCGGTCAGGGCCGAGCCGTAGTAGACCCCGGCGCCGGACAGGTCGGCCAGGCCGGGCGCGTTCAGCTGCCGGTAGGAAACGCCGGTGGCCAGGATGACGGTGTGCGCGTCCAGCGTGTTGCCGTCGGTGAACCGGACCCGGCGGGCTGATCCGCACACCTCCAGGCCGCACACCTCCCGGGTGGTGAGCACCTCCGCGCCGAACTTGTGCGCCTGCCGCTGGGCCCGGGTGGTGAGCTGGGCCCCGGACACGCCGTCCGGGAAGCCCAGGTAGTTCTCGATCCGGGAGCTCTGCCCGGCCTGGCCGCCGGTGGCGGTCCGCTCGACCAGCACGGTCCGCAGCCCCTCGGACGCACCGTAGACCGCGGCCCCCAGCCCGGCCGGCCCGCCGCCGATCACCACCAGGTCGTAGAAGTCCTCGGCCGGGGTGGTGCTCAGGCCGACCTTGCCGGCCAGGTCCGCGTCGGACGGCGCGACCATGGCCTCCCCGTCCGGGGTGATGATGACCGGCAGGGTGCGCCCGTCCGCGCCGGCCACCCCGAGCAGCCGCTGCCCGTCCGGCTCGTCCGAGGCGTACCAGCGGTAGGCCACCTGGTTGCGGGCCAGGAACTCGCGGACCTCGGTGCACCGGGCCGACCACCGGTGCCCGATCACCTTGGTCACGTGCACCGCGGTGTGGTCTTCCGACTGCCACCCCTCCAGCTGGGCGTCGATCACCGGGTAGAGCTTCTCCTCCGGCGGGTCCCACGGCTTGAGCAGGTAGTAGTCCAGGTCCACGACATTGATCGCCTCGATGGCGGCGTTCGTGTCCGCGTAGGCGGTGAGCAGCACCCGGCGCGCGGCCGGGTAGATCTCGATGGCCTTCTCCAGGAACTCGATGCCGTTCATCTGCGGCATCCGGTAGTCGGCCAGGATCACCGCGACCTCGTCGCCGCGCATCCGGAGTTCCTTCAGTGCGTCCAGCGCGGCGGCGCCGGATTCGGCCCGCACGATGCGGTGCTGGCCGCCATAGCGCTGGCGCAGGTCACGGGCTACCGCCCGGGAGACTCCCGGGTCGTCGTCCACGGTGAGGATGGCGCTGCGCGCGGCAGCGTCGGGGTCGGGAGTGGTCATCGGCCTACCTGGCGGGTCTGCGGGTCACGGCGGGGCCACTGCATAAACCCATCGTATGAAGGCGGGCAAGTCCGGCCGCCTTCAGCGTCTCCGCCGTCCGCGAACGCGGGTCACCGCGGGCGGCGGCGAGCGGTCACCGCGGGCGGTGCGGCCGCGCCCCTTCTTCCTGGCCGCCGTGGTCGTCACGGTCCCGGCGGGACAGCGGCAGCGCGAACCACAGCCCGGCGAACGCGCAGGCGGCGACGGCCGTGATCAGGACGGACGGGAGGCCTGGCGCGACGAACCGGGTGACCAGCAGCACCGCGACCGAGACCGAGAGCCCCACGGTGACCAGCCCGGCGATGGCGAACACGTTGGTCACCCGGACCAGGCTCTCCTTCTCGTGCCGCCGGAACAGCAGCCGGTGGTAGGCGACCGGGGCCACCAGCAACGCGATGGAAATGGCCGCCAGCAGCACGGTGGCCAGGTACAGGCCGCGCCCGGTCTGGTCCAGCCGGTGGAACCCGTTGCTGAACGGCAGCGACAGCAGGAAGCCGAACAGCACCTGGACGCCGATGCCCACCACGCGGAGCTCGTTCAGCAGCTCCATGGTGTTGCGGTCGTCCCGCTGGGCCTCGGTCTCGCCCGGGCGGCCGGCGTCGTCGCCGGGCCGCGCCTGGTCCGCCTCACGGGAGGCGTCCGTGCTCACGGCGCCACCCGCCCGGCCCAGGTCATGGCCTCCCGCTACCCGGCCAGCGGCGGGCAAAACCGCCCCGCCGGAGTCGCCGCCGCCAGTTGCGCGGTGAGTTGTGACCGCGAAACGGGTCACAACTCACCGCACAACCGCATGACCGCGCTTGACGCCGCGATCGGCGGTGTGATCGTCTGTCTGCCGGTTTCACGCCTGCGGGGTACGCAGCCCCTGGAAGGGTCGTGCTCATGCTGCCGTCGCCACCGTGGCGCTCCGCGCGGCCCGCCGCCACCGCGTCCCGGCCCCGGGCCGCGCTCGCCGCCGGCCTGCTGCTCGGCTCGGCCCTCGACGTGGCTCTCGGTGATCCCCGCCGTGGCCACCCGGTCGCCCTCTTCGGCGCGCTGGCCGCCCGGGCCGAGCGGCGGCTGTGGGCCGACCGCCGGTCCCCGGGCGCCGCGCTCACCACCGGCGCCGTCGCCGCCGCCGCGCTGGCCGGCCTGGCGCTCCAGCACGCCGCCGCCCGCCGCGGGCCGGCCGCCGCCGCCACCGCGACGGCCCTCGCCGCCTGGACCGTGCTCGGCGGCACCAGCCTGGCCCGCGAGGCACGGGCCGTCGGCCGGGCCCTGGAATCCGGTGACCTGGCCGCGGCCCGGGCCCGGCTGCCCGCGCTGTGCGGCCGGGACCCGGATCGGCTGGACGCCGCCGGGCTGGCCCGGGCCACGGTGGAGTCGGTGGCCGAGAACACGTCCGACGCGGTCGTCGCCCCGCTGCTCTGGGGGGCCGCGCTGGGCCTCCCCGGCCTGCTCGGCTACCGCGCGGTGAACACGCTCGACGCGATGATCGGGCACCACAGCCCGCGGTACGAGCGGTTCGGCTGGGCCGCGGCGCGGCTCGACGACGCGGCCAACCTGATCCCGGCCCGGGTCACCGCCGTCGCGGCGGTCCTGCTGGCACCGGCCGTTGGTGGCAGTCCCCGCCGCGCCCTGCGCACCCTGCGCCGCGACGGACGCAAACATCCGAGCCCTAACGCCGGGCGCGTGGAGGCCGCCTTCGCCGGCTCGCTGGCCATCCGGCTGGGCGGCACGAACGTCTATCAGGGGGCGGCGCAGCGGCGCGGGCTGCTCGGCGACGGCGGGCCGCCGGCGGCGCCCGACATTACCCGGGCGGTCCGGCTGTCTAGGCTGGTCGGCGCGGTAGCGGTGATCCTGGCCGCGCTGACCGCGCACGCCGCGCACGGGAGAAGGAAAACGTGACTGACAGCCAGCGGGAACAGCCGGGCACCGGCGACCTGTACCGGGTGATCGCGGAGCGCCGGGACGTGCGCCACGGGTTCCGCCCCGATCCCATCCCCGACGACGTGCTGACCCGGGTGCTGTCCGCCGCGCACCAGGCCCCCAGCGTGGGGCTCAGCCAGCCCTGGGACTTCCTGCTGCTGCGCGACCGGGCGGTCCGGGAGCGGGTGCACGCGCTGGCCCGGCGGCAGCAGGACGCGTACGCCGCCACGCTGCCCGGGGCGCGGGCCCGGGCGTTCCGCGACCTCAAGGTCGAGGCCATCCTGGACACCCCGCTCAACGTGGTGGTCACCTGCGACCCGACCCGGGGCGGCCGCCACGTGCTGGGACGGCACACCCAGCCCCAGGTGGCCGCGTACTCCGCGGCCTGCGCGGTGCAGAACCTCTGGCTGGCCGCCCGGGCCGAGGGCATCGGCGTGGGCTGGGTCAGCTTCTTCGCCGAGCGGGACCTGGCCGCCGTCCTGGACCTGCCCGCCCACCTGGACGTCGTCGCCTACCTGTGCGTGGGCTACGTGGCGGAGTTCCCGCCCGCGCCGGAACTGGTGCTGTCCGGCTGGGCGCAGCGGCGGCCGCTGGCCTGGGCGGTGCACGATGGTGAGTGGGGCCGCCGCGGCCTGCCCGGCCAGCCGCCCGCCCGGCTGCTGGCCGACACCGTGGCCGCGGTCCGGCCGCTGGATGAGGCGGCCGCGGCCCAGGCCCGGGAGCGGCAGGAGATGCTGACCAAGCCGAGCGGCTCGCTCGGCGTGCTGGAGTCGGTGTCGGTGCAGCTGGCCGGGATCTCCGGCGAGTGCCCGCCGCCGCTGCCCGAGCCGGCCGTGGTCGCCGTGTTCGCGGCCGACCACGGGGTGCACGCCCAGGGCGTCACCCCGTGGCCGCAGGAGGTCACCGCCCAGATGGTGGCCAACTTCCTGGCCTCCGGCGCGGTGGTGAACGCGATCGCGGCCCAGGCCGGCGCGGAGGTGTGCGTGGTGGACGTCGGGGTGGCCGCGGACCTGCCGGCCGCCCCCGGGCTGCTGCCGCGCAAGGTCCGGCCCGGCACGGCGGACATGACCGCCGGGCCGGCCATGACCCGGGCCGAGGCCGAGCAGGCCGTGGAGACCGGCATCGAGACGGCCCGGGACCTGGCCGCCGCGGGCAACCGGTGCCTGCTCACCGGGGACATGGGCATCGCCAACACGACCGCGTCCGCCGCGCTGATCGCGGTGTTCACCGGCGCCGACCCGGCCGAGGTCACCGGCCGGGGCACCGGCATCGACGACCCCACGCTGGCGCGCAAGGTGGACGTGGTGCGCCGTGCCCTGCAGGCCCACCATCCTGACCCGGCCGACCCGCTCGGCGTGCTGGCCGCGGTGGGCGGCCTCGAGCATGCCGCGCTGGCCGGGTTCATCCTGGGCGGCGCGGCGCTGCGGCTGCCGGTGCTGCTGGACGGCGTCATCGCGTGCGCGGCCGCGCTGGTGGCGCGGGCCTTCGCCCCGGACGTGACGGGCAGCCTGATCGCCGGGCACCTGTCCACCGAGCCCGGGGCCCGGCGGGCGCTGGACGCGCTCGGCCTGCGCCCGCTGCTCGACCTTGACCTGCGGCTCGGCGAGGGCTCCGGCGCGGCCCTGGCCCTGCCGGTCGTCGCGGCCGCGGCCCGCGTGCTGCGGGACGTCGCCACCTTCGACAGCGCCGGAGTGTCTGGGGAGAAATCATGAGCAGGCCAGTGCAGGGAGAACCGCGGCGGGCCCCGGCCCGCGGCGAGGGAACGAGCGGGCTGCTGCTGCGGCGGCGCAGCCGGCCGGAACGGGTCCTGGTCCTCGGCGGGGCCCGGTCCGGGAAGTCGGTGGCCGCGGAGCGGATGCTCGCGGACGCCGAGCGGGTGGACTACGTGGCCACCGGCGCGAAGGCGGACTCCGCCGACCCGGAGTGGTCCGCCAAGGTCCGGGCGCACCAGCAGCGCCGCCCGAGGCAGTGGATCACCACCGAGACGCTGGACCTGGAATCGGTGCTGACCGGGCGGGACCTGACCCCGGCCGAGCTGGCCACCCCGGTGCTGATCGAGTGCTTGTCCACCTGGCTGGCCCGGGTCATGGAGCATTCCGGGCTGTGGGACGGCCGGCCCGGGGCCGACGAGGAGGTGGCCCGGACCATGGACCGGCTGGTCGCCGCCTGGCAGGCCACCAGCCGCCCGGTCATCGCGGTCAGCAACGAGGTCGGCTCCGGGGTGGTGCCGGGCACGGTGTCCGGGATCCGGTTCCGCGACGAGCTGGGCGGGCTCAACGCGCGGATCGCCGCCGAGTCCCAGCAGGTCTGGCTGTGCGTCGCCGGGATCCCGCAGCGGCTGCGGTGACCAGGCGCCCGGCACGGCGCGGGCCGGCCCCGGCGAGGCCGGCCGGCCGCCCGGGCACCGGGACCCGGCCGTGACCGGGCCGCGGCGGCCCCGTTCCTGGCGGGTGGCGCTGAGCCTGTTCACCGTGCTGCCGTCCGGCGCCGGCGGCGACCTCGCCGAGGGAGCCGCGGCCCGGGCGGCCTACTGGCTGCCCGCCGTGGGACTGCTGCTGGGGGTGGTGGCCGCCGGGGCGATGGTGGCCGTTCAGGCGGGAGGGGCTGATCCGGCGCGGCAGTTGCTGGGCGGGGCCGTCGCCGTCGCACTGCTCGGGCTGCTGACCGGGGGCCTGCACCTGGACGGGCTGGCGGACACCGCGGACGGGCTGGGCAGCCGCCGCCCGGCGGCGGAGGCGCTGGACATCATGCGCCGCAGCGATGTGGGGCCACTGGGCGTGACCGCGCTGGTCCTGGTGCTCCTGGTGCAGGTGGCCGCGCTGGCCGCGCTGCCGCGCGGGCTGCCCGGGGCGGCGGGGCTGCTGCTCGCCGCGGTCACCGGCCGGGTATCCATGCTGCTGGCCACCGGGACGGCCGCGGCGCGGCCGGGCGGGTTCGGCGCGCTGGTCGCCGGGCGGACCTGGGTGGCCGGCCGGGTGCTGGCCGCCGTCCTGCTGCTCGCCGCGGCGGCCGCGGGCGGGCTGCTGCTGGGCGGCTGGCCGGCCGCGCTGCGCGGCCTGGCCGCCGCGCTGGCCGGGCTGCTCACCGGGGCGGTACTGCGGCGCACCGCGCGGCAGCGGCTGGGCGGGATGACCGGCGACGTGTTCGGCGCGGTCAATGAGCTGGCCACGGCAGCCGTCCTGCTCTCTCTAGTCTTGAGCTAGCCGGGGGGCGACCCCCCGGAACCCCCCGCGCATTCGCCGGCTCGGCAGGGACACGCCTGCGGCGCACCCCGCCTCGCGGTGCTGGCCCGGGGGGCGACCCCCCGGAACCCCCCGCGCATTCGCGGCTCGGAGGGGACACGCCTGCGGCGCACCCCGCCTCGCCAGCGAATAGCACAATGGGCTCATGAATGAGGCGCATCTGCGTATCTGCGCTAGTCCGGAGTGGGCCGCCTACGTCGAGTCGGAGTTGCTGCCGTGGGCCCTCGGGGACGCCGAGCTGGGGGATGAGGTCCTGGAGGTGGGGCCCGGGCCCGGGCTGACCACCGATGTGCTGCGCCAGCGGGTGCCCCGGCTCACCGCGGTGGAGATCGACGACCGGCTGGCGCAGGCCCTGGCGGAGCGGCTGTCGGGCAGCAACGTGCGGGTGGTGCACGGGGACGGGACGAGCCTGCCGTTCGAGGACGGCCAGTTCAGCGCGGCCACCCTGTTCACCATGCTGCACCACGTGCCGTCCATGCCACTCCAGGACCGGCTGCTCGCGGAGGTGCGCCGGGTGCTGCGCCCGGGCGGGCTGGTCGTGGGGACCGACGGCATGATCACGCCCGAGCGGGTGGAACTGCACCAGGGTGACGACTACCTGCCGGTGGATCCCTCCGGCCTGGCCGGGCGGCTGGCCGCTGCCGGGTTCGACCATCCGGCCGTGGACGTATCCGGCGACCGGTTCCGGTTCCGGGGGGTCGTGCTCTGCTAGCCCGGGGGGACGACCCCCCGGAACCCCCCGGCTTTTCGCCCCCGGCAACGACCCCCGGAACCCCCGGCTTTTCGCCCCCGGCAACGACCCCCGGCGCATTCGCCGGCTCGGACGGGACACGCCTCCGGCGCACCCGGCCTCGCCGGTGAATGGAAAATCAGTGCGCGAGCAGGGCGATGGCCACGAACTGGCAGGTGGCGCCGGCGCAGACGAAGGCGTGGAAGACCTCGTGGTAGCCGAACACCGACGGCACCGGGTCCGGCCGCCGCCAGTGATAACACAGCGCGCCGGTGGTGTAGAGCAGGCCGCCGCCGAGCATCAGCGCGCCGGGGACCAGGCCGGCGTGCAGCCACACCGCGGGCAGCGCCGTCGCCGCCACCCAGCCCAGGGCCAGGAACGTGCCGCCGACCAGCCGTTCCGGTGCGTTCATCCAGGTCATGTGGATACCGGCCGCGGTCAGGGTGAGGACCCAGACCGCGATCAGCCCGGTCAGGCCGGCCGTGCCCCGCACCGCCAGCACGAAGACGGGGGTAGCGGTCCCGGCGATGAGGAAGAAGATCATGGCGTGGTCGAGCCGCTGCAGCCGCTGCCGCCAGGCCTCGTCCCACTGGCCGCAGTGGTAGAGCGCGCTGGCGCCGAACAGGGCGCTGACGCTGGCCGCGTAGACGGCCAGGGCGGTGACCCGGGCCGGGCCGGGCGTGCTGGCCAGCAGCAGGCCGCTGGCCAGCAGCGAGGCCGCGAACCAGAGCAGGTGCAGCCAGCCGCGCATCACCGGCTTGGCGTAGTGCACCCGCCGCCGGTGGTCATAGAACAGGCCGGGGGCCGGGATGCTTGGTGCCGGTCGTCCCGCTCCGCGATCCGCGACGGTCACTGGCGGCCTCCCCTCCCCGCCGGGCCGCTGCGGCGGCCCGGCTGACCGGCCACCCTGCCCGGGCCGGGCGCGCGGTGCGGCAGCCACTACGCAGCGGCTCCGCTGTGTCCTCCAGTGTCACTGACGCGATGCGTATTTTGTATCTGGATGCGAAATTTTCTTGCTCAGCCGCCGGGGTGTCCCTGGGCTCCAGCCCCGTCCAGGCTCCCGGCGAAGAAGTGCCGCGCCGTGTCGAGGAGTTCATCCAGCGGCGGCCACCACGGCCCGTGCGGCAGCGCGCGCAGGGCCTGCAGCACCCGGCCGGCCGCCGCATCCCCGTCGCCCGCGACGACCGCCCCGACCCGGCGTGGCCGGGCCGAGCGGAGCGGGCCCAGGTACAGGTCCGGGACTGCGACGGCGCCGCTGCCGCTGCTGGGGGGGGTCGGCGGCGCGGCGGGCCGGGGTGAGGCCGGCGTGGCCGGGACGCGCGGGGCTAGGACGCGCGGGGATGGGGCCTGCGGGGCTGAGACGGCCGGGGTGACGGCCAGGTAGTAGTCGGGCAACTCGAACTGCCGGGCCCGCCAGGCGGCCAGGGCGGCGGCGGCCTGCTCCTCGAACGCCGCGGCCGCGCCCGGCCCGGCGGACAGGTCCCACATGGCCCGCCACTGGGCCGCCACGCCGGCCAGTGGATCGGCCGGGACCAGTACGTAGGTGGCAGCCCGCCGCGCCGCCTCGGCCAGGGCCCGCGCGGCGGCGGCCAGGGGGTCCGGGTCCGCGTCCGGGGGGCGGGCCAGGGCGATGTTCGGGGAGCGGGCCAGTCCGGCGAGGAGTGACTCACTCACCTCGCCCACCAGGACGACCACCGTCGAGGACTCGCGGCGCACCGCCCGATCATAGGCGGCGCCGGCTGGGCGGCGCGCGGGAGCTACCGGGTGGCTGTCCCCGGGCCCGCGACCCGCTGGGGCAGGCCGTTCGGCGTGTGCCACGAGGACGCCGGCCGTGGGGCCGTCGTGCCCGGCGCCTGCGGCGCCGTGGAGCCGGGCGCGTGGCGGACGGCAACTGAGCCGGCCGAGTGGCTGGTCCACCGCTCGGTGCAGCTCCGCGAGTCCTGGCAGTACCACCGGACATCGGGGCAGGCGCTGCCGCCGTCAGGCATCAGACGGTCGGTGGGCAGGCGGATACCGCACATCCAGCACGACTCGATGGTGCCGCGCGCCGAGGGTACGGCGATCATATGATCTTGATAAGCCATGCTCAGCTCACCTCCGGGACTAATCGGGCCGAGACCCCGGAAGGCCCCCCAGGACAGCAGGGAGCCATTCGGCATCACCTGCTGGCTCAACAACCATCCACCGCAGTCTGGCACGGCGGCGTCAGGAGTGCACGAATTTATCGCCAAACGACCTACCGGCTCAGCACGATATGCCAGCTCAGCGACGATGTCCCGTCCCGCGGCGGCAGGCCGGGCCGCGGCCATGGTCATGCCGTGGCCAGCCGGGACAGCGGGAACGGCGCGGGCAGCCGAAGGTCCGTGTTCCGGTCGCTGACCCTCCCGGTGCGGCCCGGGTGCGGCCCGTCGAACGGGATGTTCGCGGCCAGCTCGCGGTGCAGTGCGGCCAGGTCGGCGCCGGTGCGCAGGGACTGGGCGGCCAGCGGGGTGTCGTGGTCCACCATGGTGCAGACGATGGACAGCTGGCCGCCGCGGTCGGTGAGCTCCACGATCCGGGTCTGGCAGGGCCAGTCGATGACCGCGCAGGTGGTGACCTCCCAGAAGCCCCGCCGCGGGTCGGCCGGGTCATGCCGGGCCCGGATGGTGTTCGTGTGCGTGTGGCCGTTCAGCCACAGCACGACGTTGGGGAAGCGGTGCAGCAGCGCGACGAGCTCGCCCGGCGGGCAGCAGGGGCTCGCCACCCGGCCCGGGGTGACGGCCACGCGTGTTGGTCAGGGTGTCCACCCCGTGATGGGAGAACAGCACGACCAGCCGGTCGTCGGCGCCGGTGCGGACCTGCTGGCCCTCCGGGCCGCGGTAGGCCGAATGCACCTCGGCCAGCCGGGCCTCCAGCCAGCGCGCCTGGGCCCGGTCGAGGCAGCCGTCGGCCCCGCCGGCCAGGCAGTTGGTGTCCAGCGCGATGAACCGGACCGCGGGCGTGTCGTAGCTGTAGTAGGCGGTGCCGTCCAGCCGGTTCCGCTCGCTGAACCCGTGACCGAGCGGCCGCGCGCCCGGGTGGAAGTGGGCGTCGACGAAGTCCCGGCGGGTGACTGGCCGGCGGCCGGGGTCGGCCGGGACGGTGCGGGACGGGCCGGCCATGAACGCCTCGGGGCGCACGGTGAACAGCTCCAGGGCCTGGTCACTGTCGAAGTCATCCGGCAGCGCCACAGGTTTCCGGTCCCCGGTCAGGGCGGCCAGCAAGGCCCGGCGTGGCGGCCCCGACGCCCTGGTTGAGCGCCTCGTGGTTGCCGAAGCAGGACAGCCACGGTACATCCAGGCCCCGGCGCGGAGAACGGGCGCATGGCCGCCTCCAGCAGCCCGGGGCAGTGCGGGAAGCCGAACTCGCGGCGGAAGAAGTCCGCGCCGCGAGGCCCGGCCCCGTCCGGCTTCCAGAAGATGTCGTCGGGCCACTCCAGCGCCTGCACCCCGGCGTAGCGCGGGCCGCCGGAGCCCGGCCGCACCAGGCCGCCGTCGAACAGGGCCAGGAAGGCCTGGACCTCGTTCCACTGCGCGTTGTCGATGGCGTCGCCGGTGGTCACCGCCAGCTGCAACGGCTGGCCGGTGACCGGGCCGCGCAGCCCGTTGATGGTGCGGAGCATGGCCTCGACGGCGTGCGGGGTGATGGCTTCCTGCGGGCGCTGCACCGGCACCAGCCCGGCGTACCGGGGGTCGGCGAAGTAGCGGTTGAGGAACTCGAAGCGGGTCGGCGACTGCACGTCCGCGAGCTGCAGGTCGGTGATGTGCACCAGGCAGGCCAGCGGACGCCCGGCGCCCTCCCCGGCCGCGGGGCGGGGCGGGGACGGGCGTCCCGGCCGGACCGCCCCGGCCGGTACCGCCGCCGGGACCGCCCCGGCCGGGACGGCCCCGGCCTCCATGGCGAAGTCGTCGCGCACCACGTGCCGCTCGCCGTCGATGAATTCCACGGCGCGGTACGCGGTACTGGCCCCGTGCCGCAGCACGGGGCCCGCCTCCAGCCGTCGGACGGTGGTCAGCGGCGGGGGACCGCCGCTCAAGCCTCGCTCGCAGCCGGCGCGTCGGCGGGGGAGACCAGCACCGGGTCGGGCCGGATGGACAGCGCCACCCGGCTGCCGGCGGCCAGCTCGGTCGCTTCCGAAGTCGGCAGCTGCGCCATGATCGTGGTATCGCCCAGGTCCACGGTGACCCGGCTGGTCGCGCCCAGGAAGGTGATGGCGATCACCGTGCCGGCCAGCGGTCCCGACGTCGGCCGGCTCGCCCCGGGCCAGGCTGACGGCCTCCGGCCGGACCAGTGCCGTCACCGGCCCGGCTGGCATGCCGAGGTCCACCAGCGGCAGGTCCCGGCCGCGCACCGTCACCACGGAGCCGCTGACCGTCCCGGCCAGCCGGTTGGTCAGCCCGACGAACTCGGCCACGAACGGGGTGGCCGGCCGGGAGTAGACCTCGGTCGGCGGGGCGAGCTGCTCCAGCTGGCCGCTGCGCATCACGCCGACCCGGTCGGCGATGGCCAGCGCCTCCTCCTGGTCGTGCGTGACGAACAGGGTGGTGATGCCGACCTCGAGCTGGATCCGCCGGATCTCGTCCCGCAGCTGGGCGCGGACCTTGGCGTCCAGCGCCGACAGCGGCTCGTCCAGCAGCAGCACCTGGGGCTCGATGGCCAGCGCCCGGGCCAGCGCGACCCGCTGCTGCTGGCCGCCGGACAGCTGGTGGGCGTAGCGGCCGGACTGCTCGGACAGCCCGACCAGGTCCAGCATCTCCAGCGCCCGCCGCTCCCGCTCGTCCTTGGCCATCCGGCGCAGCCGCAGCCCGAACGCCACGTTCTGCACCACGGTCATGTGCGGGAACAGCGAGTAGGCCTGGAACACCATGCCCATGTCGCGCTTGTTGGCCGGCAGCTGGGTGATGTCCTGGCCGGCCACGGTGATCGTCCCGGCGTCGGCGTCCTCCAGCCCGGCCAGCAGCCGCAGCGTGGTGGTCTTGCCGCAGCCGGACGGGCCGAGCAGCGCGATCAGCTCGCCGGGCTGCAGGGTCAGGTCCAGGCCGTCCAGGGCGACGACCGGGCCGTAGCGGCGGGTCAGGCCCTCCATCCGGACCTCGACGGCGGTCCTGGTGGCGGCGCCGTGGGCGCTGGTCACTGGTGAGCTCACGGGTGCTACCTCATCCCCGGCGCCGCTGGCGGCCGACATAGGACAGGATCGTCAACAGGACGAAGGCGAACAGCAGCGACGCCATCGAGGTCGAGAAGATGACCCCGGCGTTGGGCGTGTTCCGGCTGATGGAGTACAGGGTCGGCTGCAGCGTGCTGAACAGCAGCAGGTAGGCGATGGTGAACTCGCCGAGCACCAGGGCGCCGGTCAGCAGCAGCGCGTTCAGGATGCCCTGCCACATGTTCGGCGCGATCACCCGGAACATCACGGTGAACCAGCTCGCGCCCAGGCTCCGGGCCGCCTCGGACAGCGTGGTGACGTCGATCGCGTTCAGCCCCGACGACAGCGCCCGGTAGGCGTAGGGCAGCGCCAGGATCACATAGACCCAGAACAGCTGCAGGGCCGACAGGCTGTAGTGCTGGATCCGGTTGTAGACCGGGCCCAGGCCGACCACCAGCGCGATGGCCGGGATGGTGAGCGGCAGCAGGCAGAGGAACTCGAAGGTCCGGCTGATCCACTGCACCCGCAGCTTGATCCAGATCATCGTCGGCAGCAGCAGCAGGATCATCACGATGCTGGTGATGACGGCCAGTTCCAGGGTGAGCTCCACCCCGTTGAGCAGCCCGGGGTAAGACGCGATCTGCTTCCAGGCCGTCAGTGACCAGGTGCCGAGCGTGCTCCCTTCCAGGGAGAACCGCAACAGCGCCAGCAGCGGCAACACGAAGAACAGGCCGAACACGGTGAACACCACGTAGCGGAAGGCGTTCAGCCGCCGCCGGCGGCGGCGCTGCATGGCCTGCGGGCCGCGGGTCGGCCGGCCCGGCCAGCGGCGTCTCGCCCAGTGACGTTACCGCAGCCATCGGGCCGCCCTCCGCTGCAGCAACGCGTACCCGGTCATGACGACCGCCACCATGACGATCATGCCGAACGCGAGCACGTCGGCGGCGTTCACGTTGGCCAGCCCGACCTCGCTGGACAGGGCGGTGCTGATCTGCCTGCGGCACGGTGTACGCGATCTGGTTCTCCCAGGCCTGGATGGTCGCGAAGGCGGACAGAGCGTTGGCGAACAGCAGCAGCGGCGCGCCGAAGAACGCCGGGGCGAGCAGCGGGCCGCCCACGTGCCGCCAGTACTGCCAGGTCGAGGCGCCCAGGCTCTCCGAGGCCTCCCGCCACTGCAGCTTCAGCCCGTCGATGGCGGGCAGGAAGACCAGCACCATGAGCGGGATCTGGAAGTAGGTGTAGATCAGGGTGATGCCCCAGGGGAAGCTGTAGTACCAGCTGGCGTGGAACAGCAGCCCGGTCGGGCCGATGAGCGCCAGGAAGGCGAAGGCCAGGGTGACCCCGCCGAACTGGGCGAGCACGCCCGAGCCGGCCAGCGCGAAGCGGCGCACCGCGCCGTCCGGGTTGCCGGACGCCACCGCGTACGCCAGCAGCGCCCCGAACACCGCCCCGGCCGCGGCCGAGAGCAGGCACAGCTTGAACGAGCCGAGGAAGCAGCTGCGCGCGACCGGGCTGCCACAGCGTGGACACGCTGCCGAAGTTCCAGGCCGCCGCTGGGGTTCTTGAAGGCGTCGACCACCACGATGCCGGTCGGGAGAGCAGGAAGACGCCCGACGTAGCCGAGGAACGGCACGGTGCCCAGCCAGGCCGGAGCGCGAAGGCCGGCGCCCGGCCCTGCATGGGCCGGGCGCCGGCCTCGGTCGTCGTCGCAGCGACGGTCACGGTCCTCCTCGCTAGCTGACGGCCTTGGCCCAGTTCGCCGCCAGGTAGTTGGCGGCGCTCGGTCGCCTGGGCCTGGGTCAGGAACACCGGGGTGCCGCTGACCGCCGGCAGCTTGGCGGCGGCCGCCTTGTCGATGCGTGCCGTTACTGGTCATGGCGGCCTGCTCGACCGGCCGGGCGCCGCCCTGCAGCCACAGGTTCTGCCCGCCGTCGGCGGCCTGGGAGTACAGGAACTCCTCCCACAGCCGGGCGGCCGCCGGGTGCGGCGCGTCCTTGTTGATGGCCTGCGTTGTAGTAACCGCCGAGCACGGCGTTCGCGGGATGAACACCTTCCAGTTGGACACCCCGACGTAGCTGGGCAGGTTCAGGTAGTCCCAGTTGAAGACGACCGGGGTCGTGCCCGCCTTGATCGTGGCGCCGGTGGCCTGCACGGGGGAGAAGTTGCCGGCCTCGCCTTGAGCTGGTGGAAGAAGTTGACGCCCTTGGAGATGTCGCCGGCCGTGCCGCCCTGGGCCAGGTTCGCCATCATGACGCCGTTCAGCGCGGCGTTGGCCGCGGTCGGGTTGCCGTTCAGCGCGACCGCGCCCTTGAACTTCGGGCCGAGCAGCTGGCTGAGCGAGGTGATCGTGCCGAACTTGCTCGAGTAGCCGATCGCCATGTAGCCGCCGTAGTCCTTGTACCACAGGCCGTTCGCGTCCTTCTGGGCCGCCGGGATGGCCGACCAGGTGCTCACCTTGTACGGCGTGAACAGGCTGGTGTTGGCCAGCGCGACCGCCTGCCGACGTCCACCACGTCGGGCGCGGCCGCGGTGCCATTCTTCTGCTTGATGGCGTTGACCTCCTGCTGGCTGCTGCCGTCCGGGTTGGCCGAGTTGACCTTGATCCCGTACTTGGCGGTGAAGTCCTTGATGATGGTGCCGTAGTTGGCCCAGGTCGGCGGGAGGGCGATGACGTTGAGCGTGCCCTCCTTCTTGGCCGCGGCGACGAGCGTGCTCATCCCGCCGCCGCGCCGACGCGGAGGTAACGGTGGCCCAGTTCGTCCCGCCGCTGGAACTCGACGAAGAACCCGAGGAGCACCCGGCCGCCAGCAACGCCAGGGCCGCGACCCCTGCCATTGCGAATCGATATGACGCTCTCACGCGAATTGCCTCCTGTCGGCTTTCCCCATCCCCCGGCGGGCTGCGGCCACCCGGTAACTCACGGCACTGGAGCCAGTTCAGGAGGTCGGCGGACCCGCCCCGGTGCCCAGCACCGGACGCAACGTCTTAAACGTTTAGCATTCGGTATGCTCACCCACCCTGACCTGGGTGTCAAGGCCGTTATCGAGTTGACGCACGGCAGCGACCGGTGGCCGCCGGGCCCGGTGAATCGCCTGCGTGAACAGGGGATTCCCGGAGCTTGAAGGGAAGCCCTCTCGACGAGCTGGACGGGCGCGACGTAGTCGCCGGGCGGGTCCCGCTGGAGCAGGCGGAGCATCAGCTCCGGCCCATTTCCCGCCGGTCCAGCCGCGATGGTCGCCAGCGGCGGGTCGAGCAGCTCGGACGTGGGCAGGTCATCGTGGCCCACGACGGAGATCTCCGGCCCGATCCGCAGCGACAGCTCCCGCGCGGCCTTGTAGACCGCGTGCGCGGTGTAGTCGGAGTTGGTGATGATGGCGGTCGGGCGCGTCCTGCGCCGGCCAGCAGCCGCAGCGCGGCCTGCCGCACGTCGGCCAGGGTCAGCGGGGAGTACATCACGCGGGGCCGCAGGCCGAGCTCGCGGGGCGAGCCGGCGGAAGTGGCCGAGCCGGTCCGGGTCGGCCATCAGGTGCCGCGGCGCGGACAGGAACGCGGCGCGAGCCGTGCCCGAGCTCGGCCAGGCGGCGCAGCGGCAGCTCGACCGCGGCGGCGTTGTCCGGGCGGACCCGCGAAACACCGGTGGCGCCGTCCACCGCCGCGTTCAGCGCCACGACCGGCGCACCGGGCCGCAGTTCCTGCCAGAGCCGGATCGACTCGCCGCTCCCCACCGGGGCGATCGCCAGCCCGGCCAGCCGCTGGGCGGCCATCTCCTGCACATGCCTGCGCTCGCGCTCCAGCGAGTACCGGGAGTCCAGGACCAGCAGCGTGGCGCCCGCCTCCCCGGCGACCTCCTCGGCCCCGGGCAGCACCTCGAGGAAGAACGGGTTGGCGAAGTTGCGGACCACCATGCCGTAGGTGGTGGTCCGGCCCCGGCGCAGCGCCTGGGCCTGCGGGTTGGCGCGGTAGCCGAGCTGGCGGCGGCGGCCAGGATGCGGCGCCGGGTGTCCTGCGCCACGCCCGGCTGGCCGTTGAGCGCGAAGCTCGCCGAGGCGACCGAGACACCAGCCATCCGGGCGACATCCCGGATGCCGACGGGCCGCTGTCCCCCACCCTGATGACTTGCCATGATCTTCCCTGGAGCCAGCACCGCCCGCACCTCCGGCGGCCGGCTGACGCCCGGATGCCCGCCCACGGGCCGCTGATCACTCACCCTGTCTGAGCAGGTACCGGTTAGGCAAGCGGCTCTCGCGCCGCGCGCGCTCCCCGCCATGCTCAACGGCCCGTCCGCCGGCTGCCCGGCCGCGGCGGGCCTGCGGCGGGCCGGGGCGCCAGCCGCAGGCCTGCCGCGGCCGGTCCCGCGGCGCCGCCCGCCCGGCCAGGCATAACGGCGGATGAATAGCGGCCGCGGGCGGCCGCGGCCATTGCCGTCCGCCGGGCAATTAACGGCGCCTGCCGCCAATAACACGTTGTGACCGGACCGTCAATA
The DNA here is from genome assembly GCA_963767385.1 of uncultured Actinomycetes bacterium. Classification (GTDB taxonomy): domain Bacteria; phylum Actinomycetota; class Actinomycetes; order Streptosporangiales; family Streptosporangiaceae; genus RYN-230. The sequence continues at coordinate 258,653 of CAVYEA010000025.1, forward strand.
AGAGCCTGGGAATCGTCCGAGCCGGTCACATCCGCGCTGGCAGGCCCGCCAGGCCGGCGGCCCGCCCGCCCATGCGGCAAATCGGGGACCCGGGTAATGAGCCTGGCGATGGTTGCGGGCGGCTCGCACCCGACGTTACATTGCCGATCTGTGTCCGCTACGGTGTAATCCGCAAGGCATCACTGGTATTGCACGGCCTTCTCATCGGGCGCGTGCGAGAGGCCGGGTCGTGGTGCGTGTGCGGCGCCGATTACCCGCTTCAACCCCATGCCTGGAAGGTTCGCCCCGGCGGGCAGTGGCCGGGTAGGTGACGTTAAGCCTGGTCATGCCCGTGGTAAGCCGGACAAGGACGTGAGCAATGGCAGCAGACGTCACCGTCCCTCCCGCGGCAGGGCCGGCCCCGGCCCGCTGGGCCATGCTCGCCGGGCTGGCCGCGCTGGTGATCACCGGCGGCGCCGCCGCCCTGGGCGTGCTCGCGGTCCCCGGGCCGGCCCGGACGGTGACCGTCTGGGGCGGCGCCGCGTCGGTGGCCGCGGTCACCGCCGCGGCCGCGGTCGCCGCCTACTACGCGGACACGGCGCGCTGGTGCCGGCGGCGGGTGGCGGCGCTGGAGGAGGCCGCGGACGGCCTGCACCAGCAGGCGGCCGAGCTAGCCGAGCGCACCCTGCCCGCGGTGGCCGCGCGGCTGCTGGCCGGGGTGCCGGCCGCGACGGTGCTCGCCGAGGTGACGCACCCGGCCGACGCGGCGCTGCGGCGGGTGCTGCTGGCGGTGACCCGCGACCTGGAGGAGGCCCGGCACCGGGCCGCGGCGGCCATGTCCGCGGCGGCCGCCGCGGCGGCCCGGATGCAGGCGGGCACCACCCGGATGCTGGCGGACCTGCGTGACCTGGAGAACCGGTACGCGGACGGCCCGGTGTTCGGCGGCCTGCTGGACCTGGACCACCTGGTCTCCCAGGCTGGCCGGCTCGCGGACAGCATCGCGCTGCTCAGCGGGGGCCGCTCGGGGCGGAGGTGGACCAGGCCGATCGTCGTGGAGAGCATCCTGCGCGGCGCGGCGGGCCGCATCGACGGCTACCGCCGCGTCCGGCTGCATGCCACGACCACGCTGGCCGTGTCGGGGCACGCCGCCGAGGGGGTCATGCACGCGCTCGCCGAGTTGATGGACAACGCGACTAGATTCTCTGCCGCGGGTAGTGAGGTTCACGTGTCGGTGCAAGAAGCGGATGCCGGGCTGCTGATCCTGGTCGAGGACGGCGGTGTGGGCCTGCGCGGGCGGGAGCGCCGCCGCGCCGAGGCCCTGGTGGCCGGCCCGGCCGACCTGAGCACGCTGCCGGGCAGCGGCCTGGGCCTGGCGTCGGTGGGCCGGGTGGCCGCCCGGTACGGGCTGGCCGTGAGCTTCCGGCCGTCCGCGCAGGGCGGCACCACCGCGGCGCTGATGATCCCGCGCCCGCTGGTCGTGCCGGTCACCCCCGACCCGGAGCCGGTCCCCGCAGCGCCCTTGACGGCCGGCGTGGCTGGCTCCGCCGCCGCACCACGCGCTACTGACCTGCCGAAACGCGCGCCGGGCCGGACGCTGCCCGCCCGGCCTGGCGCGGCCGCGGGCCTTTCCCCGGATGGCCCGCCGCCAGACGGCGCGGACGGGGTCCCGGGCGAGGCGGGGCCGCCACCGGATCCGGCGGCGCGGCTGGCCGCCTTCCGGCAGGCGGCCGGCGACCGCGCCCGGCCCGGCGGGCCGTCCCGGCCGGATCCGGAGGCATCATGAGCGGCCCGGAGGCGGTGAACGGCAGTTCCCGGCTGGACTGGCTGCTGGAGAACCTGCTGGGCGCGGCGCCCGGCGTCCGGCACGTGCTGGTGCTGTCCGGGGACGGCCTCAAGCTGTGCTGGACGTCCGGGCTGGACCTCGACCAGGCCGACCGGCTGGCCGCCATCGTGTCCGGCGTGCTGAGCCTGTCGCTGAGCGCCGCGGCCGAGTTTGGTGACGGGATCGGCTCCGGCCAGGCCATGGTGGAGTTCCATGGCGGCATGCTGCTCATGGTGCCGGCCGGCAACGGCGCGCACCTGGCGGTGCTGGCCGCTCCCGCCGCCGACGTCGGCCGGGTCGGGCAGGCCATGAACGAGGTCGCCGGGCGGCTGGGCGAGTTGCTCGGCACGCCGTTGCGGCGCTCCGGGCCGCGTCCCGGGCAGGCCCCGTGAGCCGCCGTCCCGTGGACCGGGAGAGCCCGGACCGCCTCTACGTCATCACCGGCGGCCGCAGCCAGCCGCCGGACGACCAGTTCGACCTGCTGGCCATGCTCACCAGCGTGCGTGAACCGGTCCCCGGCATGCAGTCCGAGCACGCCCTCATCCTGCGGAGCTGCCGCGTCCCGGTGACGGTGGCCGACGTCTCCGCCGACCTCGCGCTCCCGGTGAGCGTGGTGCGGATCCTGCTCCGCGACCTGCTCGACCAGGGCGCCATCGCGGTGCGGCCGCCGTCCCCGGTGACCGCGGGCGGAGCCCAGGCGCCCGACCGCGACCTACTCAGGCAGGTGCTGGTTGGACTCCGGAAGCTCTGAGCCGGCCGCGGCCCCGGTGCTGGCCGGGTACCCCGAGCACCGGGACGCGGTCCGGCTGGCCGCGCCGGAGTTCGCGGCCGACCCGGCCGCGCTGTACCGGGTGCTCCGCGAGCGCCACGGGCCGGTGGTGCCGGTGCTGCTCGACGGCGACGTGCCCGCCTGGCTCGTGCTCGGCTACCGCGAGGTGCGCCAGGTCACCAGCCAGCCTGAGCTGTTCGGCCGGGACTGCCGGCGGTGGAACGCGTGGCACCGGATTCCCGCGGACTGGCCGCTCATGCCCTACCTGGGCTGGACCGTCTCGGTCAGGTTCACCGAGGGCGCGGAGCACAGCCGGCGGGAGGCCGTCCTCAGCGACGCCCTGGACGCCATCGACCCGGCCCGGCTGGAGGCCACCGGCGAGCGGGTCGCCGACCAGCTGATCGACGCGTTCTCCCGGGACGGCACGGCCGACCTCGTCGCCCAGTACGCCCAGCAGCTTCCCATCCGGGTCCTCACCACCCTGTTCGGCCTGCCCAGCCCGGCCGTGCCCGCCCTGATCCGGGACATCGCCGGCTCGCTGGACGCGGGCCCGGCCGCCGGCGACGCGCACCAGCGGCTGTACCAGTGGGTGCAGCAGCTCGTCACCGAGGCGGGGGACGGCCAGCCCGGCCCGGCCAGCGCGTCCCGGCTGCTCGGCCACCCGTCCCGGCTGACCGCCGACGAGGCTGCCACCGACCTGCTGGTGATGGTGGTCGCGGGGCATCAGCCCACCGCCGACTGGATCGGCTCCACGCTGCGCCGGATGCTGGTGGACGACGAGTTCTCGGTCGCCTTGCAGGGGGGCCGCGCCACCGTGGCGCACGCGCTCAACGCGGTGCTGTGGTCCGACCCTCCGGTGCGCCACGGCACCGGCCGGTGGGCGGCGTCCGACCAGGAGCTGGGCGGCCGCCAGATCAGGCGCGGCGACCTGCTGCTCCTCGGCCTGGCCGCGGCGAACAGCGACCCCCTGGCGCACCCCGGCGCGGGCCCCGAGTCCGGGGAGAACCGGGCGCACCTGGCCTTCGGGCACGGCGAGCACGGCTGCCCGTCCCCCGCGCCGGAGCTAGCCGGGATCATCGCCAAGTCCGCCATCGAGGTGCTGCTGGACCGGCTGCCTGACGTGCGCCTGGCGGTGGCCCCGGGCGCGCTCCGCTGGCGGCCGTCGCCGTGGCTGCGCGGCCTGGCCAGCCTCCCCGTCCAGTTCACCCCGGCCGCGCCGGTGGCCCGTCCCCGGCGGCCCGCAGCGAATGTCAGAGGGGCCGGGTAGCTTCAGGAGATCGGCATCCGAAGGAGGGTGAGTGTCATCGCCGCCACCGGCACGGTCACCTATGACCTGGAAACGCACCGCGGGGAACTGACCGGCTACTGCTACCGGATGCTGGGTTCCGCGCACGACGCGGACGATGCCGTGCAGGACACGATGGTCCGGGCGTGGCAGGCGTTCGACCGCTTTGAGGGCCGTTCCGCGGTGCGCTCCTGGCTGTACCGCATCGCCACCAACGTGTGCCTGGACATGCTGCGCAGCCGGCGGCGCCGGGCCCTGCCGATGGACCTGTCCGCCCCGGTCCCGGCGACCACGGAGCCGGTGGCCACGCTCCCGGAGGCAGCGTGGGTGGAGCCGCTCCCCGGTGACGGGGTCTCGGTCCCGGACACCCGACCCGGCCGCCGCGCCGTGCTGCAGGACAGCATCAGGCTCGCCTTCATCACCGCGCTGCAGCACCTGCCGCCGCGGCAGCGGGCCATCCTGATCCTCCGCGACGTGCTGTGCTGGCACGCCGCCGAGGTCGCCGAGCTGCTCGGCACCTCCGTCGTGTCGGTGAACAGCGCGCTGCAGCGTGCCCGCGGTGCCCTGCCGGCCAGCGAACCGGGCGCGCCCCGTGACCTGTCCGACGCGGACCGTGACCTGCTGGCCCGGTACCTGGACGCGTTCCAGCGCTACGACATCGACACGCTGGTCACGCTGCTGCATGAGGACGCCAGTATCTCGATGCCGCCGTTCAGCATGTGGCTGCAGGGACAGGACGAGCTCCGTGGCTGGTATCTCGGCCACGGCATCGGCTGCCAGGGCTCACGGCTCATCCCGGTCACCGCCAACGGGGCGCCCGCCTTCGGCCAGTACCGGCTCAGCGAGGACGGTGACGGCCACACCCCATGGTCCCTGCAGGTCCTCGAGATTGAGGACGGCCGGGTCCGGCACGTGCACCACTTCCTGGACACGAGCCTGTTCGGCATGTTCGGCCTCCCGCCCGCGCTCGACTGACCGCTCAGGCGGAGCCCGGGCGGAGACCCGCGGTCAGCCGGTCCCGGCCGGCCCCGCGGCCCGGCGGGTGCCGCCTCGGGGGTCAGCGGGCCTCGGCCTGCTGGGCTTCCTCCACGGTGAGCTCGGCGGCGGGATCGGCCTCCAGCCGTTCCTCCGGGATGGGCGCCCCGCTGCGGACCGACCGCCCGTAGGTGCCCGCGTCCAGCCGCTGCTCGGCCCGGTCCAGCGCGGCCAGCCGGTCCCGCAGGCTGGCCGCGATGGCGTCGTTGACGCCCTCCGCGGTCAGAGACTGCGCCGGGTCGGCGATGTCGCCGGTATCGTCCTCGCTCTCCCGGTCCTGCTGCCCCGCCGCCTCGGTGTCGGACAGCAGGCCCTGCACCTCGGCCCGCTCGGCGCGCAGCCGCGCCCGGACCTGTTCCTCGTCCACTGGCTCTCCTTCCGCACCAGGAGTTAGCGCCACCACCCTACGGCCTGCCCCGCCCCGGCTCCCGGGCGGCGCGGGGTCAGTCGGCGGTGGTGGCTTCGGCGGGGAGGGCCCACTTCTGCTCGATCTTGCCGAACCGCCAGATGGCCAGGGCCACCACCCAGGTGAGCACGAACACGGCGGCGATCACGAAACCCGCCTTGTTGATGTTGAAGCTGGCCAGCCACGCCCAGCCCGGGCCGGTCAGGCCGCCCTCCTGGCCGAGCAGGCCGAGCACCTCGACCGCGCCGATGAACACGGCCACGAACACGGACAGCGCCGTGACGGTCAGGTTGTAGTAGACCTTCCGGACCGGGCGGGAGAAGGCCCAGTCGTAGGCGAAGTTCATGAAGCAGCCGTCCGCGGTGTCGAACAGGCTCATTCCCGCGGCGAACAGGATCGGCAGCGACAGCACGGCGTAGAACGGCAGGCCGCCGATGACCGCGCTGCTCGCGAGGACCAGGAAGGCGACTTCGGTGGCCGTATCGAAGCCCAGGCCGAACAGGAAGCCGACCGGGTACATCTTCCACGGGGCGTCGATCCGGCGGGCCAGCGGGCCGAGGAACCGGTTCATCAGCCCGCGCTTGTTCAGTTGCTCCTCCAGGTGCTGGTCGTCGTAGCGGCCGGCCGCATGGCGCGGAACATCCGGACGATCCCGACCAGGATCCCCACGTTGATGGCCGCGATGAGGAACAGGAACACGCCCGAGACCAGCGTGCCGACCACGGTCGTGGTGTGCTGCAGCGCCGAGTTGCCGTCCCGGACCTGGCTATTCAGCGCGCGGATGCCGAAGGTGAGCAGCACCAGCAGGCCGAACACCACGCTGGAGTGGCCGAGTGAGAAGAAGAATCCCACCGACAGCGGGCGCTTGCCCTCGCCGACCAGCTTGCGGGTGGTGTTGTCGATGGCCGCGATGTGGTCGGCGTCGAAGGCGTGCCGCATGCCGAGCGTGTAGGCGAGGACGCCGGTGGTGAAGCCGAACGTCTCCGTCTTGGTGATGTGGTAATGGCCGCTGACCGCCACGGCCAGCATGAGCCAGCCGACGACGTGCAGGCCGGCCACGGTCACCAGCATCCCGGTGGCCCGGGCCCACTCCCGGGGGGTCAGGCCGTCACGGACCTTCGCCAGCCGGGCGAGCGGATGAGCCATCGGTCGGGCACCTTCCTGGGGGGACCTGCTGCGGCCAGCCTAGAGATTGCTGCAACTTACTTGCAACAACGTATAGGAGGTAGCTGCAGAACCTTCCCAGAGGTGCCGGTTACCCGGCGGCCCCGGCCTGCGCGGCCGCGGCCTGCTGGGTGACCTGGCGCTTGACCCGGCTCAGCATGGCCGACATGCCGCGCAGCCGCAGCGGGCTGACCAGGTCGGCCAGGCCGAGTGAGGTGGTGAACTCGGCCAGCGTGGCCAGCACCTCGGCGGCGCTGAGGCCGTCCAGCCCGGTCCGCAGGATGCTGGCGAACCCACGGGTGGTCGGCGCCTCCGGCGGTGCGTCGAAAAACAGGTGCACCGTCTGGTCCCCGTCCACCTCGACCGCGAGGAACAGCGGGGACTGGCACTCCGGCACCGCCTCCATCAGGTCGCGGTGCTCGGCGTACCGGCCGGGGAGCGGCGGCAGTTCCGAGGAGAACTCCAGCAGCAGCTGCAGTTTCTCCTGGCCCGGCACGGCCTCGAAGTCGTCCACGATCTCCTGCAGCCGCGGGTTGAGGGGGCCGGGCGTCACGGCTGGTCGCCCCGCTTGATCGGCACGCCCACGCTGTTGCCCCACTCGGTCCACGAGCCGTCGTAGTTCCGCACCTTCGGGTACCCGAGCAGGTGGTGCAGCACGAACCAGGTGTGGCTGGACCGCTCGCCGATCCGGCAGTACACGACCACGTCGTCGTCGGGGCTCAGCCCCGCCTCCCCGCCGTAGATCGCCTCGAGTTCCTTGCGGCTGCGGAACGTCGCGTCCTCGGCGGCGGCCCGGGCCCAGGGGATGTTCCGCGCGCCGGGGATGTGGCCGCCGCGCACCGCGCCTTCCTGCGGGTAGTCCGGCATGTGCAGCAGCTCGCCGGTGTACTCGCCGGGCGAGCGGACGTCGATCATGGGCTCGCCCAGGTGGGCCCGGACCTGGGAGCGGAACGCCCGGAGATGGGAATCGTTGCGCTCGATGACCGGGTAGTCGGCCGGGGCGGGGTGCGGCGTCTCGGTGCTCAGCGGGCGGCCCTCGGCGATCCACTTGGCCCGGCCGCCGTCCAGCAGCCGGACGTCGGGGTGGCCGAACAGCGAGGAGACCCACAGGGCGTACGCCGCCCACCAGTTGTTCCGGTCGCCGTACAGCACGAGCGTGGTCTCCCGGGTGATGCCCTTCTCCGACATCAGCCGGGCGAATCCGGCGCCGTCCACGTAGTCCCGGGTCACCGGGTCGTTCAGCTCGGTGTGCCAGTCCAGCTTGACCGCGCCCGGGATGTGGCCGGTCTCGTACAGCAGCACGTCCTCGTCGGACTCGGCCACGACCAGGCCCGGGTCATCCAGGTGCTTGGCCAGCCAGTCCGTGCTGACCAGCATCTCCGGGTGGGCGTAATCGGAGAACTTCGGCGTGGAGTCAGATGGCACCGCCACGGTTAACCCTCACCTTCGTTGCGTCGGCCGCCCGCTCCGGCGCGGGCGGCAGGAATCCCCCTTGTCAGCAACGCGGCCACCGCGTGGGGGCTTCCCCCGGTGGCCGGGGTGGCCGGCCCGCGCGGCTCCTGTCCCGGCCCGCCCGGAACGTCCGGGTTTGCCGGGCCGCGCCACCGGTCATGCCCTTAACACTGGTAATACCTATAGCACTGCCGCATGGGGAGGGTCATGGGCGAGCCCGCGGCCGCGCCGGCTGAGCCGGGGGCGGCCCCCCTGCGGCTGAACCAGCTTCCGGTGGCCGACGACCGGACGGCCGCGTACGCCATGCTGCGCGAGGCGGGCCCGGTCGTGCCGATGTGGCCCGGCGGGTACATGCTGACGTCCGCCGCGGCCGCCGAGTTCGCGCTCAAGCGCCCGGACCTGTTCTCCTCGAAGCGGGCCTTCGATGCGGTGGGCAGCCCGCTGCCGCTGGTCCCGGTCGCCGCCGACCCGCCGGAACACGCCCGGTACCGGCGCATCCTGCAGCCGTTCTTCAGCCCGCGGGGCATCGCGCGCTGGCGCCCGGAGGTCCGGGCCCTGGCCCGCGAGCTGATCACCGGGATCGCCGGCCGCGGCCGCTGCGACGTGGTGGCCGAGCTGGCGGTGCCGCTGCCCGCCGCAGGTCTTCCTCACCCTGTTCGGCCTGCCGCTGGCCGACCGCGACCGGCTGATCGCCTGGAAAGAGGCCCTTCTGGGCAACGGAAGGTTCGCGCCCGGGGAGCCGCCCCGGGACCGGGCTGTCCGGATGGGGGCCGAGCTGCTGCACTACCTGGTCGGTCACGTCACCGAGGTGCGCCGGGGCGGCGGCGGGCCGGGCCTGCTGGGCCGGCTGCTGGCCGCCCATGGTGACGACCGGCTCAGTGACGAGGAGATCTACGGCCTGTCCTTCCTGTTCGTGCTGGCCGGGCTGGAGACGGTGACCTCCGCGCTGAGCACGGCGTTCGCCGCGCTGGCCAGCCGCCCGGGCCTGCGGCGCCGCCTGGCCGCCGACCCGGGGGCGATCCCGGCCGCGGTGGAGGAACTGCTCCGCTTCGACGGGCCGCTGGTCTTCGTGCCGCGGGTGGCCACCCGCGATGTCGAAGTGGCCGGCCAGCTGATCCCGGCCGGGTCCACGGTGCACATCGGCCTGGCCGCCGCAGGCCGGGACCCCGCCGAGCACCCGGACCCCGACGTGATCGATCTCAGCCGCGCCGAGCGCAGCCTGGCGTTCGGCGGCGGCCCGCACCGCTGCCTGGGCTCGCACCTGGCCCGGATGGAGATGCGGGTCGCCCTGGAGGAGTGGCACCGCCAGATCCCGGAGTATGAGATCGTCCCGGGACACCAGCCGCGGGCCAGCTGGCCGGCCTGCTGGTCGGCCTGCCCGAGCTGCCCCTGATCTTCCCGGCCGTCGCGGCACCGCCTGCCGCGGGCCGGTAAGGGGCGGGCGGCCAGTCAGGCGGCGCGGCGGAGGGGGGCGCGGCGGAGGGGGGCGTCGGCCAGGACCTCGCGGGCGGCGCGGGCCCCGGCGGGCCCGGCGCCCAGCGCCGAGGTTGAGATCAGCGCGCGGCCGTGCCCGGCGTAGCCCGCAGGACATCGGCCAGCTGGCCCGGCTGCCGGGTCGGGTCGGTGAACCGGATCCGGCCCTCCGGCGTGTGCAGCAGTACCCCGGGGGTGAACGGGCGCAGGTGCAATGCGCGCAGGTCGAGCCGCCGCTGCACCTGGGGGTAGGAGGTGTTGAACACCTGGAAGCCCCGGTCCAGCCGGAAGCCGGCCGCCGTCGTGTCGGTGCGCATCCGCCCGCCGACGGCGTCCCCGGCCTCCAGGACGGTGACCGCCGCCCCGGCCGCGGCCAGGTCGGCGGCGCAGGCCAGCCCGGCTACCCCCGCCCCGATGACAACGGCCCGCAGGCCATCACGGTCTGGCATCAGTGCGCTCCCCCCGAAGGCTCATGGCCTCAGCCTGGCACAGCCCCGGCCCGGTCTGCGTTGGCCAGGATCGCGTCGTGCACGTACCCGGAGAAGCCGGGGGCGATCTCGTCGTAGGCCCGGGTGTACCGGGGATCGGCCACGTACATCTCGGCCAGCCCGCGGTGCATCTCGTAGCCGCAGTCGTAGAACCAGCGGGAGAGGTGCTGCCGGTGCGCCTCGGCCAGGTCCATCGCTGCCGTCCCGGTGGCCGGCTCGCCGGCCGCATCGCGTCGGCGAAGCCGCGGATGCTGGCATCCGCCTCGGCCTTGATCGCGATCCAGTCCTCCTTGGTGTAGGCCGCGGAGCGCCGCTGCGACTCCTGCCAGGCGGCGGTGTCGCCCCAGCGCTGGCGGGCCTCCTCGGCGTGCTCTTCCATCCTGTCCGTGCCGAAGATCTCGAACTGCTCCTCGGGGGTAAGGGCCATGCCCATCGTCCGTGCCTCCATCTCCTTCTCCAGGGCGCGCAGCAGGGCGCTGGTGCGGGCCGCCCGCTCTCGCAGCATCCGGTGCTGCCGGCGCAGGTGATCGTCGGTCCCGGTGGCCGGGTCGGCCAGGATCTCCGCGATCTCGTCCAGCCCGAAGTCCAGTTCCCGGTAGAACAGCACCTGCCGGAGCCGGCGCAGGTCCGCCTCCCGGTAGAGCCGGTAGCCGGACGGGCTGCGGGCCCCGGGCGACAGCAGGCCGATGCTGTCGTAGTGGTGCAGGGTGCGCACCGACACGCCGGACAGCCGGGCCACCTCGCCGACCGTGTACTCGTCCACGGGCACCACTGTGCGCCCTCACGCGGCGTGAGGGTCAAGCCGTTACCGGAGGTCGTGGCCGGTGGTGCTGTCCACGTGCCCGGGGATGTCCCCCTCGTGCCGGTCGCCGGTGGTGGAGGTGCCCGACGGCTCGAACATGAGGATCGAGCCGCCCGGGGAGGACGGCTTGTGCTCGGTGCCCCGGGGCACCACGAACGTGTCGCCCTGGGCCAGGGTCACGGTGCGCAGGCCGCCATCGGGATCCCGCAGCGACACGTCGAAGCGGCCGTCCAGGACCAGGAAGAACTCGTCGGTGTCCTCGTGAACGTGCCAGACGTGCTCGCCGCGGGCGTGCGCGATCCGGACGTCGTAGTCGTTCATCCGGGCCACGATGCGCGGGCTGTACACGTCGTCGAAGGAGGCGAGGGCCGTGGTCAGGTTCACCGGTTCGGTCATGGCTCCACGCTATGCCGGGGTGCGGCGGCCCGGCAGGCCCCGGCCCGGCAGGCCCCGGGCCGGGGGCGGGCGGTACGGGGAACTATGCGTTAAGGAAAGTAAAGGGCCTGGACCCATGATTTACGCTCATGGATGTGGATACCGATGCGCTGCGCTGGTTTCAGCAGGTCGCCGACGGCACGACGGTGACCGAGGTGAGCGAGCTGGAGCCGGTCACCCAGTCCGGGGTATCCCGCGCGCTGGCCCGGCTGGAGGCGCAGGTGGGCACTCCGCTGCTGCGCCGGCAGGGGCGGGTGCTGCGGCTGACGCACGCCGGGGCGGTGTTCAAGCGGCACGTGGACGCGCTGCTGCACCAGCTGGATGACGGCATTGCGGCGGTGAACGAGCTGATCGAGCCGGACACCGGCACGGTGGCGCTCGCCTTCCAGCACTCGCTGGGCACCTGGCTGGTGCCCAACCTGGTGCGCAGCTTCCGCCGGGCGCATCCGAAGATCCGGTTCCAGCTGACCCAGGTGCGCGATGAGGTCCAGTCCGCGCCGCTCGACGACGGCCGGGCCGACCTGGAGATCGGCACCCGGCGGGGGCGCAGCACGGGCATCCGCACCCGGCTGATCGCGCTCGAGCCGCTCCGGCTCGTGCTCCGGCCCGATCACCCGCTGGCGGCCCGCGGGCAGATCGGGCTGGCCGAGGCGGCCGAGGAGCCGTTCGTCAGCCTGCGGCCCACGTCCACGCTGCGCAAGCAGGGCGATGAGCTGTGCGAGCAGGCCGGGTTCCGCCCCGAGGTGGTGTTCGAGGGCGACGACCTGTCCACTGTGCGGGGTTTCGTCGCGGCCGGTCTCGGGGTGGCGATCGTGCCCGCGCCGCGGGCCGGGACGCTGGAGGCCGCGTCCGGCACGCTGGCCTACTGCGAGCTCACCGACCCGGGCGCCGTCCGGGAGCTCTGCCTGACCTGGTCCGCCGAGCGGCGGCTGCTGCCGGCCGCCGAGCTGTTCCGGCGGCATGTGATCCGCCGCAGCAGCGCCGGGCAGGTGCCCGCGCTGTCCCCGGTCATCCGGGCCGGGGATTCCTGAGCCAGGCCCGGCCGCGGCGCGCTGAGAACGGCCGGGGCGGCGCGGGCCGGTCAGCCGGTCCCGGTGACCGACCCGTAGATCTCCAAGCGCCACCGAGCTGGGGGCGGGCCGGTGACGGCCAGGATCCTTGGCCCGTGCCCTGGCCACCCGGGCCATGCCGGCGTCGTAGTGCTCCTGGGTATCCCACGCCATGACCGTCAGGCGGCGGGATCATCCGCGAGCCGCCCGAGATGGCATCGCGCGGGTCCCAGGCCGAGGTGTCGAAATACGAGGCGGGCGGGTTGTCCATGGTCACAAGCTAACCAGTGCCCGGGCTGGGGACCCGGCCGGCCGCCGGGAACCGGGGGCGCATAGTGCCTGGAAACGGCGGTGGCCGGGCTGCTCGCGCAGCCCGGCCACCGCCGCCTGGTCGTTCAGCGGCCTGGGCGGCCGCTCAGCGATTAGAAGTGCGTCGGGCCGACTCCGGTCGGCGCCTTCGCGGGCGTGGTCGCCGGGGCGGTCGCCGGCGCGGTCGGCTGGACCGGGGTCACAGCCGGCGCGAACGGCGCCTGGACCTGGTGCCGGGACACCAGCAGGCCGTCGGTGTTCCCGGCCGCGTCGGTGTAGAAGCCGACCAGCTCCCCGGCGTCGTTGATGCCGTTGAGCGTGGTGGCCCCGGAGCCCTGCGGGTCGTTGATGGTGGCGAACCCGTGGCGCCACGGAACCCAGACGAACCCGAAGGTCTTGGCCGCGTTGCCGGTGCCCACCATGTAGGTGCCGACGACCTCGCGCTGGTCGTTGATGCCGAACGCCATCGTCGAGGACGCGCCCGGGATGCTCAGCCGGACCAGGTTGCCGTCCCGCTCGCGCAGGAACCCATGCACGGTCCCGTGGCGGCCGGTGTAGAAGCCGACGATGTCACCCCGGTTGTTGATGCCGGAGGCGGTCACGCTGCTGGCGTGCGGCACCCGCACCCGGGCGAACCAGTGACCCGGGATGCTGTACGCGTAGCCGTGGTCGTTGCCCTTGGCGTCGGCATAGAAGCCCACGGCCACGTCCCGGTCGTTGACCCCGAGCAGCTGGTTGACCGGCGGGCTGGCATTGTTCCCGGTCGGGAAGTTGACGTTGAAGAAACGGCCATGCCAGGTGTAGAACCCGAAGTTATTGTTCGTCTGGCTGGCCGTGTTCTGGCTGGACCAGAAACCGACCGTGACGCCGGTGTCGTTGACCCCGATGACCTGGGTCTGAACCGCCGTCGGCACATTCTCGTTCGCGAAGAACGAGGCGTGATGGGTCAGGTTCAGCACGTAACCCTTGTTCGGGTGGCCTGCCGCGCCGGAACCGAAGTACCCGGCGATCTGGCCGCGGTTGTTGATCCCCAGCAGCTGGTTGAAGGTCGGGTCGTTCTGGTTATCGATCTTGTTGAACGACCAGCCGGAACCCATGTGCCAGCCATGCTCGTGCGAGGAGTTCGCGGAGAGGCTGATCGATCCCGGGCTGCTGGTGGCGGCGATGCCGCCGATAACTCCGCCCGCGGCGACGGCGGCAATCCCGAGTGCCGCTACGACTGCCCGTCGGCTCATGCTGGATGCACCATTCTGGGCGACTGCCCGATCGTGTTGTCCCGGTCGTATCGTGTCCTCACGAAAGATCCCTTTCCGCGCCTCATGATCACGGCATGTGGAACTCATTGCGGGGACGACGCTAGCCCCGTGCCGGGCGAATCCGGGGCGAGTCGGGGCCGGGGTCCGCAGACCGTAATATTCGCGGCGCCGGGTCCCCGGCCGGGCGCCGCCCGGCGCGGCAGGCCAGGCCAGGGCCATGACGCCGGCGCTGCCGCCCGCCACCGGTGAGCCCGCCGTGCCACAGTCGTCTGCAGGATGATGGCGAAACTGCGGACACGGCGAGGAGGCCGGATGGACGGCAAGGCGTTCACCACATGCCTGTGGTTTGACACCGAGGGCGAGGAGGCGGCCCGGTTCTACCTGGGCGTCTTCAAGGACGGCCGCCTGGGCCGGGTGACCCGGTACTCCGAGGCCGGCCCGGCCGGCCGGGACCGTGATGACGGTGGAGTTCGAGCTGAACGGCCAGCAGTTCCTCGCCCTGAACGGCGGCCCGGAGCACCGCTTCAACGAGGCCATCTCACTGGTGATCCCGTGCGCGGACCAGGACGAGGTGGACTACTACTGGGACCGGCTGGGCGACGGCGGTGAGGAGATCGCCTGCGGCTGGGTGCGGGACCGGTACGGGCTGTGCTGGCAGGTGGTGCCCACCATGTTCCCGGAGATGATGGCCGACGCCGACCCGGCCCGGGCGCAGCGGGCCGCTGAGGCCATGATGACGATGAGGAAGCTCGACATCGCCGCGCTCCGGCGGGCCTACGAGGGGGACTAGCCCCAGGGTTCGCGCTTCACGGGCTCAGGCCCCGGCCTCAGCGGCCGGGCCGGGACGCGCGGCCGCGTCGATGGCGTGCAGTTCCCGCTCGCTGGCCGCGATGGCCGGCTGCTCGGCGGCCAGGTCCAGCGAACGGGACGCCAGCCAGTACACCAGGCCGGACACGGCCAGCCCGACCAGCCAGGAGTAGTCCACCCCGCCGGTCAGGTGGGCCGGGAACCAGCCGGTGTAGGACAGCCCGGCGATCGGCGGCAGCACCATGAACGGGATCTCGGCCGCGAACCCGGCGAAGTAGGCGGTCAGGCCGCGCCAGCCCCACCGGCGGTAGACGCCGTCCGGCCGGAAGATGTCGATGATCGCGTAGTGCCCGTGCCGGACGAAGAAGAAGTCGACCAGGTTCAGCGCGGTCCACGGGACCAGCAGGTACAGCATCAGGGTCAGCGAGTTCAGCACCGCGGACACCGCGCTGGTGGAGATGCCCGCGCCGATCGCGTACCAGATGATGGCCAGCACGATCACGGTCACCGCCCGCCAGGCCCGGCTGGTCCGCACGGTCTTGAACGAGTCGATGCCGGTCAGCACGGTCAGCATGCCGCCGTAGGCGTTCATCCCCATGGTGGCCAGCAGCGCGATGGCCGACAGCACGGCGGTGATGGAGCCCAGCGGCGAGGCCACGTTGTTCCCGACCACCTTCAGCCCGACCAGGCCGTCGGTGGCCCCCAGCCGGGTGGCCAGCCAGGCGCCGAGCGCGATGAGCCAGACCGCCGAGCCGGAGGCGCCGAAGAACACCGCGGTGATGATGCCGAGCGGCGAGGTCTTGCGCGGCATGTACCGCGAGTAGTCCGAGACGTACGGCGCATAGGTGATGTTGTAGGCCGCCGCCACCGAGAACTGGGCCATGAACGCGGCGAACACGAACCCGCCCGGATGGTGCGGGGCCGTGCCGCCCGCGTGCCCGGCCAGGATGGCGATGGAGATGATCGCGTAGCACGGTAGTGAGATGACCAGCAGGAACCGGAACACCCGGTGCACCCAGTCGTAGCCGAAGATGGCCAGCAGCGCGGCCAGCACCGCGGTAGCCACCGCCACCAGCCCGGCGTTCCAGCCGAACGCGCCGTGCAGCCCGGTGCTCATCAGCACCTGGTCGGCCACGTTGAATGCCATGTAGGTGAACAGCACCGCGAACAGCGCGACGACCACGCCCCGGTAGCCGAGCTGGGCCCGGCTCTGGATCATCTGCGGCAGCCCGAAGATCGGCCCCTGCGTGGCGTGGAACGCCATGAACAGGGTGCCGACCGCGATGCCGAAGGTGCCCGCCAGGATCGACCAGCCCAGCGACAGGCCCAGGGACGGTCCCACGAAGCCGATGGGGATGGTGAAGTACTGGAAGTTGCCCAGGAACCACAGCATGGCCTGCTGCCAGTTCCGGCCGTGCCGTTCCGGGTCGGGGATCCAGTCGATCGAGTGCACCTCGACCTGGGCCAGCAGGCCCCGCTCACGGTCCAGCTCGCCAGCTATCGCCGGGGCACGCGATTCTGCAGCCATCTCGCCTCCCGCCGGGGGATGGGGGACGTGGGGTTGACCCGCCTCTGGCCGCTATGATCATCAGTGGTTTCCTGACTGTCAACCCTTGTTTCATAACGAAAGTCTGGTATGTCATGAGGTGCCGGTCCCGGGGCGGACCGGCGGGCTCCCAGGGCCGGCCCGGGTCGCCGCGGCCGGCCGGGGCCGCGGCACCGGCAGCGGCAGCGGAGGAGGAGGGGTAAAGGTGCCCACCAGCGTCAACGGGGACGGTGGCGCGCGGAGCGCGAGGGACCGGGCCGCCGTGGAGCGGGCCGCCGGGGATGGTGGCACGGCGGCCGTCGCCGCGGGCGCCCATGTCGGGGCGCGGTTGCGGGCCGCCCGGCTCGCCGCGCGCAAGAGCATGGCCGAGGTGGCCGAGGCCAGCGGGCTGACCAAGGGCTTCGTGTCCAAGCTGGAGCGTGACCTGGCCAATGTGTCGGTGGCCTCGCTGATCCGGCTGTGCGAGGCGCTCGGCATCTCGGTGGGATCCCTGTTCCAGCCGTCCCGTGGCGAGGTCATCCGCAACGGTGCCTACCCGCCGATCAACTTCGGCGGCACGGGCGTGCGCGAGTACCTGCTCACCCCGTCGGGCGAGAAGCGGATGCAGGCCATCCTCAGCGACATCCAGCCGGGCGGTGGCAGCGGCACCGAGCTGTACACGCTGCCCGCGGACGTGGAGTTCGTGTTCCTGCTGGCCGGGCTGGAGATCACCGTCGCCGACACCGTGCGCACCCTGGCCGAGGGGGACGCCTTCACGTTCGCGCCCAGCACCGAGCACGCGTTCCGGGTGCCGCCCGGCGCGGGGCCGGCCCGGGTGCTGTGGGTCTTCTCGCCCGCCCTGCCGGACAGCCAGCCGGGGCCGCGCTGAGCGCGCCGCCATCGCCGCGCATGGCCGCTTACCTCACGGGTACGGTTGGTGGCGTTCCAGGCATCTTTCGTAACTGTGGGGGTGGTGTGGCAGTGGCCGTCGAAGCTGGCTCAGTGGCCGCGGAGCAGCGGAGCCGCCGCCCGGTTCGCCAGGCCCCGGGGCCGTCCCGCGTTCGATGATCGGCGGGCCCCGGTCACGCTAGGATCTGAGCGTGGCTGGGTGGGCCCGAGGAACCAGTGCCCGCGACCTCGGTCCTGCGTGCCCGGCACGGGAGAGGCGGTGCGGGCGGATGCGTGACGGCGAGCGGCCATCCAGTGCCGTGGCGGCCGGGGCAGTACCGGACCGTCTCCGCGAGATCCAGTCGATCACGGATGCCGCCCTGTCCCGGCTCGACCCGCAGGGGCTGCTGGATGTCCTGGTCGAGCGGGTGAGGGATGCGCTGCAGGCGGACACCTGCGCGGTCCTCCTGCTGGACCGGCCGTCCGGCCAGCTGGTGGCCACGGCCGCCAGCGGGCTGGAGGAAGAAGTCCGGCAGGGGGTGCGGATCCCCATCGGCCACGGCTTCGCCGGCCGGATCGCCGCGCTGGGCCGACCGGTGATCCTGGATGAGGTGGACCACACCAGGGTCGTCAACCCCATCCTGCTGGACCAGGGGATCCGGTCGCTGATGGGGGCGCCGCTGCTGGCCGACGGGTCGGTGATCGGCGTGCTGCACGTGGGCGCCGTGACCGGCCGGGCTTTCACCAGCCGCGACGCAGACCTGCTGCAGCTCGCCGCGGACCGGGCCGCGCTGGCCGTGCAGGCCCTTGATGCCCAGCTGGACCGGGAGGCGGCCGCCGCGCTGCAGCGCAGCCTGGTGCCCTCCGCGCTCCCGGCCGTGCGCGGGCTGGAGATGGCCGCCCGCTACGTGCCGGGCAGCGGCGAGCTCGGCGGCGACTGGTACGACGCGTTCCCGCTGCCGTCCGGCACCGTGTGCGCGGTGATCGGGGACGTGACCGGGACCGGGCTGAACGCCGCCGTGATCATGGGGCGGATGCGCAGCGTGCTGCGGGCGTACTCGCTGGAGACGGAGGACCCCGCCGAGGTGCTGGGCCGGCTGGACGCCAAGATGCGGCACTTCGAGCCGGACGCCATGGCCACCGTGCTGTGCGCCATGATCAGCCCGTCCCTGGAGGAGATGCGCATTTCCTCCGCGGGCCACCTGCCGCCGCTGCTGGCCTGCGCGGGGGAGGCCGCCCGGGTGGCCGACGTTCCCCCGGATGTGCTGATCGGCGCGGCCAGCCGGAAACCGCGGCGGGCCGCCACGGTCAGCCTGCCGCCCGGCGCGCTGCTCTGCCTGTACACCGACGGGCTGGTGGAGCGCCGCGGCCGGCCCATCGACGAGGGCATCGCCCGGCTGCGCGGCGCGCTGCGGGCGGCCGACCCGGAGTCCGCCTGCGCCGCGGTGATGGGTGCCATGTCCGAGCACACCCCGCGCCGCGACGACATCGCCCTGCTCATGATGCGCCGTACCGCCGGCCACGGTGAGCGCGGGCCCGGCCTGCCGGCGGCCGGCCGGTGACCGCCGCCGCCCTGGAGGTGGACTGGACCGGGCGGCACGCCGTGGTCACCATGCCGGAGGAGATCGACCTGGCCAACGCGCCCGCGGTGCGCAACGCCCTGCTGGCCCTGACCGACCAGGCCCCCGAGCTGATCACCGCCGACCTGACCGGTACGACGTTCTGCGACTCGGCCGGGGTGCACGCCATCACCCGGGTCCACCAGCGGGCCGTGGCCCGGGGCGAGGAGCTGCGGCTGGCGGTGGGTGACTCCCCGGTGGCCCGGATCCTGGAGCTGACTGGGCTGGACCAGATCATCCCGGTGTTCCGGGGCGTCCGGCAGTCGCTGGACACCCCGCCCGGTGCGGCCGGGCCGCGGCCCTGACCCGGGGCGGGTTCGGCCCGCTACGAGCCGGCCTTCCGGCCGCCGGAGGGGGGCGGCGGGTCGTCCCCGGCGTGGCCGAGCAGGCTGCGGGTGAGCGCATGATGCTGCGCGGTCAGTTCCTCGGTGGCGGAGGCCAGGTCGGCGTCGGTCAGCGCGTGCACCTCTTCCGCGCCGCGCAGCGCGGCGAGCACGGCCCGGCGGAGCAGTTCCTTGATGAACGACGCGGTGGCCCCCTCGGTCGCCTCGACCACCGGGGCCAGGTCCGCGTCCAGGGCCAGCCGGCCCGCGTAGAGCCGGATCAGCCGCTCCCGGGCCTGACGGTCCGGCTTGGGGATCTCCATGGCCAGGTCCACCCGGCCGGGCCGGTCCACCAGGGCGCGTTCCAGCATCTCGGCCCGGTTGGTGGTGAGCACGAACGTCACGTCGGCGTCCGCGCCGATCCCGTCCATCGCGTCCAGCAGGGTAAAGAGCAGCGGGCTGCTGCCGTCGTGGAAGCTGCGGTCCTCGGCGACGAGGTCCACGTCCTCCAGGATCACCATGGCCGGCTGGAGCCGCCGGGCCAGGGCGGCGGCCGGCTCGATGAACCGCATGGCCTGCCCGGTGATGAGGATGACGGTGCAGTCCCGCATCCGGCCCATCAGGTAGCGGACCGTGTGCGTCTTGCCGGTGCCCGGTGCCCCGTGCAGCAGCAGGCCCCGCTTGAGGTGCTGCCCCGCGGCCCGGAGCCGGACGGCCTCGGTGCTGATGCTGATCACGTGCCGCTCGATCGCGTCCAGCAGCCCCGCAGGCAGGATCACCTGGTCGGCGGCGAGATCCGGGCGGGGCAGGAAGTTCAGCAGCTCGTTGCCCCGGTGCTCGGACACGCCGAAGCTGAGCACCTGGCCACGGAGCACATCGTGCACGCGCATCAGCCGCTCGACCTCACCGCGCACCGCCGCCGCCACCGGGCGCTGCGCCGCGAGGATCTCGACCCGGCACCCGGACGGCCCGAACCGCTCGGTGGACCGGACCCCGAGGAACACCGGGCTGCCGTCCGGGGCGGCCGACGGGACCAGCCCGAACTGCACGACTTCCATCACCTGGTCCGGGCCGGTCGCCGCCGTGCCGTGGGTCACGGCCGAGATCTGCTGCTGCCGGCCGGCCCGGGAGAGCACCGTGGCCAGGTCCTCATGGTCGCGGTTCATCGCGTTGATGCCGAACCACTCCGCCGCGGGCGAGTAGGCGGCCAGGTAGGCGTTGACACCGCGCTGCAGGTTGGCGTGCTCCCAGGCCGGGAAGCTCTCCGCCACGTACGCCAGGTCACCGAGAGCACAGCCCAGGTGCGCGGTGACCCGCTCCGCCACCGGTCCGGGCGGCCCGCTCTCCTCGATCAGGGTCGTGCCGGCCCGCATCAGCTCCCGGAGGGCGACGGCCAGCTCAGCCGCGGTGGTGAAGGACAGCGGAGGCTCGCCCTCGGGGGACATGCGGCCAGCATGTCAGCGCCCGCGGGTCCGGGCAATCGGTTAACCGGCGGCGCGGTCAAGGGCCGTCCGCCTCTCCCGGGCGGGATCTTCGCGCCGGCCGCTGGCCTCATGGCGGGGCTAGCCTGGGAGCGGAGGTCGCGATGAGCGAGAGCGAGAAGGACGAGGCGCTGGCGCAGGCGGCCGAGCGGCTCCGCGCCGCCGACGAGCCCGGGCCGGTCCTCAGCCAGCTGTGGGACGCCGCGTTCGAGCAGGGCCGGCTGGCGGCCCTCGACGAGTTCTCCGGCCGGTTCTGCGTCTGCATGAAGTAGTCCCGGGCGCCCGGCCCGGGATCACGGCGCCGGATATCCGGGAGGTTCGGGGGCAGGGATTGCGGTGATGATGGGGGTGGTGGCCGGCCCGGGCGCGCGCTCCGGGGGGCCTGCCACGCGGACGGCAGGGGAGGTGCGCGGTGAGCATCGGCGAGGCCCTGACGGAGGCCCGTCAGCAGGCGGGCCTGACGGTCGGCCAGGTCAGTGAGCAGACCCGGATCAGGGTGCCCATCATCCGCAGTATCGAGGCCGATGACTACGAGGCCTGCGGCGGCGATTTCTACGCCCGGGGCGACATCCGCAGCATCGCCGCGGCGGTCGGCGCCGATCCGGAGCCGCTCATCCGCGAGTACGACATGGACCACCGGGCGACCGGGCCGATCTCCGCGACCAGCATCAACGAGCTGCTCGCCAGTTCCAGGCCGGACCGGCGGCGCCGCCCGGACTGGGTGCTGGTGCTGGCCGTGGCGCTGGTGGCGGTGGCCGGGTTCGGCGCGTACTACTTCCTGGTCGGCATCCGGATCGGGGGCGGCAGCGCCCCGGCCGCCGCCAGCAGCCACGCGGGTCACGGCCGGGCCGCGGCGCGGCCGGGAGCCGGGTCGGTGAACGGGCACGGGGCACGGCCGGTGAAGGGCCAGGCGGCCAGCCCCGGCCCGGGTCGTTCGGCCGCCCCGTCCGCCGCCCCGGCGGCCGCGGCGCAGGTGCTGGCCCCGGTGAGCGCGGCCGCGTTCGGCGGCGGGCTGAGCGCCGGTGACGACCCGCAGGGCGCGCCGCTGGTCATCGACGCCGCCCTCGGGACGGCGTGGCGCACCGACTGGTACACCAGTGCCCGCTTCGGGAACCTGTACGCCGGGACCGGCCTGCTGCTGGACATGGGCCGCACGGTCACGGTCACGTCGGTCCGGGTCCACCTCGGTGCCGCCCCGGGCGCCAGCTTCCAGATCCGCGTCGGGCCCGCGCCGGTCCTGAGTGAGCTGCGGCCGGTGGCGAGCTCGTCAGGTCCCGGCGGGGTGGTGCAGCTGGGGCTGGGCAGTCCCGCGCAGGGGCGTTATGTCGCGGTCTGGTTCACCCAGCTGCCACCCGACCCGGCGGGCACCTTCCAGGCGGCCGTGTTCCGCGTCGTGGTGCACGGCCGGGGCTGACCCGGCCCGGGACCTGCCGGGACCGGGCCCGGCGGCCGGTCAGCGGGGCTGGCCTGCGCTGGGCCTGGCCCGGTCGCCATATAGTCGGCGTCATGGCGGACGCTGATGCGGTGTTCGGCTCGTTCGCCCGGTCCGCCGTGGGCGGCCTGCTCGAACGGCGGCCGGAGCAGGCCACGCTGCTGGGTGACCACTCCCACGATGGCCGGCTGACGGACGGCACCGCGGATCATTACCAGGAGCTGGCCCGCTGGAGCGGGGACCGGCTGGCCGCCCTGGCGGCCATCGACGTGAGTGAGCTCTCGCCGGAGTACCGGGCAGACGCGCGGATCCTGGCCAGCCAGCTGGAGGGCTGCCGGTTCGCCGCCGCCGACCTGCGGGAACACGAGTGGAACCCGATGCTCGCCAACCCGGGACGGGCCATCTACCTGCTGCTGGCCCGGGATTTCGCGCCGCTGGCCAGCCGGCTGCGCAGCGTCGCGGCCCGGCTGGCCGCCGTGCCGGGGGCGCTGGCGGCGGCGCGGGCCGTGGCGGCCGAGCGGCTGCCCCGGGTCCACCTGGAGACCGCGATCAGCCAGTTCAGCGGGACGGAGCGGCTGATCACGGCCGGGCTGGACCGGGCGCTGGCCGGTGCGCCGGAGGACCTGGCGGCCGAGCGGTCCGCCGCGCTGGAGGCCATCAGGGAGCATCGCCGCTGGCTGGAGCAGCGCCTGGCGGACGGCACCCGGGACGGCCGGCTCCGCGATCCGCGGATCGGGCCGGACCTGTTCGCCCGCAAGCTGCGGCTGGCCCTGGACACGGTCACCAGCCCGGAGGAACTGCTGGCCCGGGCCCAGGCTGACCTGGAGCGGGCGGCCGGCGAGATCAGCGAGACCGCGGCCCGCCTGGGCACCGGGAACGGCGCGGCGGGCTTTGCCCCGGGAGGCGGCGTCCCGGCCGGGGGGAGCGCGGGCCAGGTGCGCCGGGTGCTCGACGCGCTGGCCGCGGACGCGCCCGATGACCGCACGATCCTCGGCCTGGTCCAGCGGGCCTACGACGACCAGCTGGCGTTCGTCCGCGAGCATGGCATCGTCACCGCCTACGACGACCCGGTCGAGGTGATCGAGATGCCGGAGATCGACCGCGGCGTCGCGGTCGCCTACTGCGACCCGCCCGGCCCGCTGGAGACCGCGGGGCTGCCGACCTTCGTCGCGGTCTCGCCGGCCCCGCAGGACTGGGGCGCGGACCAGGTGCGCTCCTTCTACCGGGAGTACAACCGGCACATGGTGCAGAACCTCATGGTGCATGAGGCCATGCCCGGGCACGTACTGCAGCTCGCGCACTCCCGCCGGTTCACCGGCGGCACCCCGGTGCGCGCCGCGTTCTGGTCCGGCTCCTTCGTCGAGGGCTGGGCCGTCTACGCGGAACAGCTGATGGCCGAACACGGGTACCCCGGGGAGCGCAGCCCCGAGGCGGTCCGATGCAGCAGCTCAAGATGCAGCTGCGGACGATCATCAACACCATCCTGGACGTCCAGGTGCACTGCGCCGGCCTCCCCGAGGCCGAGGCGATGGCGCTGATGACCCGGCGCGGCTTCCAGGAAGACGGCGAGGCGGCCGGCAAGTGGCGGCGGGCGCTGCTGACCTCGGCCCAGCTGTCCACCTACTACGTCGGGTACACCGAGGTCAGCGACCTCGTGGCCGGGCTGCGCGCAGGCCCGGCCGGGCTGGACCGAGCGGCAGGTGCACGATGCGGTCCTGGCCCACGGCTCGCCGGCCGTGCGGCACCTGCGGGACCTGCTGGCCGGCTAACCCGCCGCCAGTCCGAAGAACGGCAGGCACGCCTCCAGGCCGTCGGCCTCCACTGGGAGCGACCGGGCGGCCTGCCAGCCGGCCCGGGTCAGGCGGAGCCGCCGTATCGTCGCGGGGCCGCCGCGGATGACGTGCTGCTCGATCCCGTCGTCGCGGTAGCCGAGCTTGCGGGAGACGCCGAGTGAGGCCGGGTTGTCAGCGAAGGCGCCCGAGGTGGCCTGCTCCGCGCCCAGCCCGGCGAAGGCCAGGTGCAGCACGGCCGCGCGCATCTCGGTGCCGATGCCCTGGCCCTGGTAACGGCGGCCCAGCCAGGAGCCGGTGTTCACCTCGCGCAGCACGGCGAAGTCGCGGGCGGCCAGGCCCTGGGTGCCGACCACCACCCCGTCGCGGACCACGGCCAGCTCCAGCCGCCAGTCGGCCGGCTTCCAGGCCGCCCAGGCGGACCAGTGCCACTGCAGCACGCTGCGGGCCCGCTCCGGGCCGGGGACGTCGGTCCACTCTACCGAGAACGGCTGCACCGCGGGGTCATGCAGGCCCGCCTCGGCCAGGTCCGCCAGCGCGTCGAGGTCGGCCAGGGTAGGCCAGCGCAGTTCCAGGGCGGGGGTGCGCAGCCGCAGGTCAGCCAGCGGCCACCAGGACGAGGACATGGCGGTGATTGTGCCCCGGCCGGCCGGGCCGGGCACCGGTTTTCCGGCGGGAGCCGGCCAGGTCGGCGTCGTGCTCTCCACGCCGGACGGGATCAGCGACGCCAACGGCGCGTTCCTGCGGATGACCGGGTTCACCCGGCAGGAGCTGAGCGACGGCCAGGCCCACTGGCGGGCGATCACCGCGCCGGAGTGGACCGAGCTGGACGATGACGCCGTCGCGGAACTCAGCGCCACCGGAAGTTACGGGCCGCACCGCAAGGAGTACCGCCGCCGCGACGGGGCCCGGCTGGCCGTCGAGGTGGCCGGGGTGCTGCTCGGTGAGGACCCGATGACCTGGGTGACGTTCGTCCGGGACATGACCGTGCCCCAGGCCGGGGCGGCGCCGCTGCCGGACAGCGCGGAGCGGCTGGCCGCGCTGGCGGCCGACCTGGCCCGGGCGGTCACCGTCGAGGGAAGTGGCCCGGACCCTCACCGGTCACCTGCGCCGGTCGATGGGCGCCATGGCGGCCACCATCACGGAAGTGCTTCCCGGTGGTCAGGTCATGCGGTCGCTGCTGCCGGACGGGCTCCCGCGGCCGATCGCGCGGGAGTACGCGGAGTTCCCGGCACGCTGGACGCGCCGGCCACCCGGGCCTGGCGCGGCCGCAAGCTGATCTTCTACCCGGACCGGGCTGCGCTGGAGCGGGAGTACCCGCAGGACGAGGCGGCCCGGACGCCGATCGGGTGGACCGTGCGGAACGGGGAGCCGCTCATGCTGACGTCGGCGGCGGAGATCGCGGCCCGGTTCCCGCATGCGGCCTTCACCCACGTGGCCACCGGTTCCTCCAGCTCGCTTCGGTCGTCGAGGACACCGGCGAGGAAACTGAGGCGGCCAGGCGCTGGAACGGGCCCGGCTGTATGAGGCCGAGCATGCGGCCGCGCAGCAGTTGCAGCAGGCCCTGCTGCCCCGGCTGCCCGCGGAACTGCCCGGGGTGCGGATCGGCTCCTGCTACCGGCCGGCCGAGCAGGGCCGCGAGGTCGGCGGGGACTGGTACGACGTCTTCGAGCTGCCCGGCGGGAAGATCGGCTGCGCCGCCGGGGACGTGGTCGGGCACGACCTGGCCGCGGCCGCCGCGATGGGCCGGCTGCAGTTGCTGCTGCGCTACACGGCCGTCAACGGGGCCGGGCCCGCCGCCGTGCTGGCCGCGCTGGACCAGGCGTGCCCGGCGCTCACCGGGACCGACTTCGCCACCGTCGCCTACGCCGAGTACGACCCGGCCCAGGGCACCCTGACCTACGCCTGTGCCGGCCATCCGCCGCCGCTGCTGCTGGCCGCGGGCACGCCGGCGCAGTACCTGGAGGACGGGCGGTCCGGGGTACTCGGGTTCGGCGGCGAACGGTCCGAGGCAGTGATGAAGGCACGGCCCGGCGACCGGCTGGTGCTCTACACCGACGGCCCGGTCCCGCGCCGCCCCGGAGGGTGTCCCTCATCACTTCCTGGGGGCGTTCGCACTCTTTGCTCAGGTTGTTTCGCGACACTGGCCACGGTGGGGGTGGCACTGTGACGGCACTCGGGCAACGGGCCCTGCGTGCTCCCGGTACGCGGGTGCGCACGCGGGTGCGCCGGCGCTGGCCGGGCGACGCCACCGCCGCGGTGGTCCTCGTCCTGCTGCCGGTCCTGGTGTTCGGCGTGCCCGCGCTGCTCGGGCACGCCGTGCTGCCCGGCGATGACCTGACGCAGAACTACCCGCTCCGCGTGCTGGCCGGCCACCAGATCGCGGCCGGCCACCTGCCGCTGTATGACCCGTACACCTGGAGCGGCGCGCCGCTGCTGGCCGGGTGGAACGCCGGGGCCGCCTACCCGCTCATCGGCGCGTTCGCCCTGCTGCCGGGCGTCGCGGCGTGGACGGTCAGCATGATCGTCACCTGGGCCGTGGCCGGTCTGGGCATGTTCGCCTTCCTGCGCGCCCTGCGCCTGGGCACCGTCCCCGCCCTGCTCGGGGGACTCTCGTTCGGGTTCGCCGGGGCCATGCGGCCCAGGTTGCCCACTTCGGGCTGGTGGCCGGGATGAGCTGGGTGCCGCTGGCCCTGCTCAGCGTGCTCCGGCTGACGCAGGCCCCGGGCCCGGCGGGCCGGCTGCGCTGGACCGCGGCACTGGCCGCCGCGATGGGCCTCATCATCCTGGCGGGCGAGCCGCGTGCCATCGACGACGCCGCGGTCCTCATCGGCGGCTACGCGCTGTGGCGGGTCGTCCGGCAGGGCCGTGGCCGGGGCCCGGCCGCCCTGTCCATCGCCGCGGGCCTGGCGCTCGGCGCCGGCCTCGGCGCGGTCCAGTGGCTGCCCGGCCTGGCCGCGATCAGCACCTCGCAGCGCGGGGCGGCCACGGTGGCGCTGTTCAACTCGGGCTCGCTGCCGCACCGGTGGCTGCTGCTCATGCTGGTGCCGGACCTGCTCGGCGGCTCGGGGTCGTTCGGCCAGCCGGACTTCGCGGCGCACTACAACCTGGCTGAGGTCACCGGCTACGCCGGGATCGCGCCGCTGGTCGCGGCGGCGGCGCTGCTCGGCCGGCTGCGCCTGGCGGAACTGCGCGGCCCGGGGCCCGGGCGGCTGGCGCGGCTCCCCGAGTGGCTGGTGTGGCACGTCATGGCGGCCGCCGGGGTGGTGCTCGCGCTCGGCGGCAACACGCCGCTCGGGCGGGTGCTCGTGCACCTGCCCCTGTTCGGTGACCAGCGGCTGCAGAGCCGCAACATCCTGGTGGCCGACCTGGCCCTGGCCGTGCTGCTGGCCTACTGGGCCGACTCCCCGTTCGGCGAGCGCAGCCGCCAGCCCGGCCCGGCCCGTGGCCCCGGCCGGCTGGCCCGGGCCTGGCACCGGGTGCGCGGCTCCCGGTGGGCGGACCGGGAGACGGTGCTCGGCGTGCTGCCGCCGCTCGGGGTGATCGGCGTCGTGGTGCTCGGCCTCACCTGGGGGGCGGGCTTCTTCCGCTGGCTCGGGCTGGGGGCCGGCGCCGCCGCCGTGGCGGGCCGGCTGCAGCCCGTGGCTCATCCCGTTCGCGGTGCTCGCGGCCGGGGCCATCGCCTTCCTGCTGGCCGGGCGGCATCTCCCGCCGCGGACCCGGGCCCGGCTGCTGGGCGGGTTCGTGCTCACCGACCTGGTCGCCTTCACGCTGCTCGCGGTGGTCGCGGTACTGCCCGGGCTGGGCAGCGGGTCCGGCCATCACAGCGCGGTGGCCCGGCGCCGGGGCAAGGCCGCCAGCACGGTGCTGCTTGGTGAATCCGCTGGCGGGACAGGATCGGCCCGGCCGGGAGCCGCGCGCCCGGTCGCCGCTCTCGGGTACCCGGGACGCTTCGCCATCTATGACCCGGGCGAGCTGGACGCCTCCCAGCTGACCGTGCTGGGCCCGCCCGACCTCAACGCGCTCAGCGGCACGCCCTCCGTGCAGGGTTACTCCTCCCTCGTCGACGGCCGCTACGCGGCCGCGACCGGGTCGCACCAGGCCACCGGCGACGGGCAGGACGTGCTCAGCCCCGGCGCGGTCGCGGGCGGGGTGCTGGACCAGCTCGACACCTCGGCCCTGCTCACCCTGCCCGGCTACCTGATCACGGCGGCGGGCCAGCCGGCCCGGCCGCCGCCGGGCCGGCCGGGACCGGCCGGCGTGCGGTCGCCGCCGACCAGCAGGCCATCTGGTACTTCGGCACGTCCCTGGAGGTCTCGTCGCTCCAGGTGCCGGACAGCGACGCCGCCCAGGACGCGGCGGACGGCACCGCCAGAGTCGGGCTGGTCACGCCGGCCGGGCACACCCGCTGGTTCCGGGCTGCCGCCGGGCCGGGCCCGGTGCTGGCGGTCCGCCTCGCGCACCCGGTGGCCGGGGTGGCCGCGGTGGCCGCTGTCCGGCCTGGTCACCGGCCGCTTCAGCTCGGGCCGCCGTCGATCGCTGATGCGGCCGGCAGCGTGTTCGTCGCCGATGGGGAGTTGCAGGACGCGCTCACCGCCCCGCGCTGGGGCTACGCCGGCCACGACGGGTCGTTCGCCGTCTTCGCCGACCGGTTCGCCCAGGGCCCGCTCAGCCTGTCGGCGCTACCGGGAGGGTCCGTGGCCGGTGCGTCGGTGACCCGGGCCGCCGGGCCGGCCACCGAGCCGACCGCCGCGGTGGTGCACTCCCCGCACGGTGTCGAAGTGATCCGCTCGGTCGCGGCGATACCGGGATGGAGCGCCACCTGGCATCCCCGGCATGGCGCGGCCCGGGCGCTCACGGTGCGTGCCGCCGGGCTCGTCCAGGCCGTCCTGGTGCCGGCCGGGGCGGGCCTGCTGACGTGGAGCTACGTGTCGCCGGGGTTCGCGGAAGGCGCCGCGCTGTCGCTCGGGGCGCTGCTGGTCGCCGTCCTGCTGCTGCTCGTCGCGGCTGGTTACCAGTCAGGCCGCCACCGGGCGCGTCCCGGCTGGGCCGGGCCGGTGCGGGCCTCAGCCGGCGATGCCGGCGCCGCCATTACGGATTGCTTACCCCGTTTCGGGCCCTGGGACATGCGCACGTCCCGTGCGTAGCTTGGCCGGCAGCAGGACGTCCATTCATGGAAGCTGCCACACGGAGGAGCGGGCATGGCCAGTAGCAGGACCCGGAAATTAGCCAAGGCAGGGCAGCGGATGCTCGCGGCAGGGCTCGTGTCCGCCGTGATCTCCCTGGGCGCCGCGGGCTGCCGCGGCCTGACCTTAGGTGCGAGCACCGCGGCCAGCGCTACCCCCAGCACGACCGCCAGCACGATGGCCACCTCGGCTGCCGATCCGCTCGCCTCGCTTACCGCGGCCCAGATCGCGGCTAAGGCAGTCGCCGACCTGAGGACGGCGGCCTCGGTGCATGTGACCGGGTCAGGCACCGATTCCGGTCAGCAGGTCCGGCTGGACCTGAGGCTGGCGCGCGGCAAGGGCTGCCGCGGACGGATCACCATGGTCGGCAAGGGCTCGTTCCGCATGATCGTGATCGGGGCGGTGGCATGGATCAAGCCGAACGTCATGTTCTGGAAGACCTACGGCGGGGCCAACGCGGCGGCGCTGAAACTGCTGACCGGCAAGTGGCTGAAGACGACCAGCCGCAGCAACCTGGGGTCGCTGGCCCAGCTCTGCCAGCCCAGGCTCCTGGCCAAGAACTTCGGGGACCTGGGCAGTCTCGTCCGTAAGGCGAGCACCACGATTTCCGGCCAGCCTGCCCTGCAGCTCACCGCGCGCTCGAAAGCCCGGGGCGCCCTCTATGTCTCAGCCTCCGGCAGCCCGGAGTTCCTGCGCGTCATTGACGGCGGCTCGCAGGGCGGGCAGCTCGATTTCACCGGGTACGGTGCGCCGGTGAGCCTGAGCGCACCACCGCCCGGCCAGACACTCGACGGCAAGCAGTTCGGGTTCTAGGCCATCCGGCCTGCCTACGACAGTCGCGGCGCCGCCAGGCCAGCGGTCTGGCGGCGCCGCGTCCCTGGACCGCGCAGGCCGGTCCCGGGATGAGCGGGCATAAACCCGGCCAGAAATTCCGTTTGCCCTGTCTGGGGCCGCACCTGGATAGGAATGCCACGAACCAGGAAGCCGCCCGCCGGGGAGAACCCGGGCCGGGCGGATTTTCAGTTTCGTGAGCGGCATGCGGGTGCAGCGGACGGTTACGCCGCCGGCCTCCAAAGCCGGTCGAGAGGGTTCAATTCCTTCCACCCGTGCGAAGCACCACCCTGCGGGGTGAACGTGCCTGCGTTATTGACAGCTCCACAACGTGAGCATCGCCCCCCCGGCCTGGTCTTGCGGAGCAACGGTTGCCCACGGGGTTCTGCCGAGATAGCTCAGCTGGTTAGAGCGCCTGATTCATGCTCAGGAGGCCGTCCGTTCGATCCGGACTCTCGGTACCAAGCGTGGCGGACGCAACCGAGGTGCGGCAGGCCCGGCACCAGGCGGCAACGTGTGGCATTCTCATTCTCGCGTAGCTCAATTGGCGGAGCGGCCGGCTGTTAACCGGCAGGTTGCTGGTTCGAACCCAGCCGCGAGAGCGCAGTCATGGCGGACGGTCTCGTCCAGGGCCGGCCTGCGGTCAGCCGGCGATCTCCGCCGCAAGCGTGGCGCCCAGTTCCCAGCAGGCGGCCAGGCCTTCCTTACCGGGCGGGCCAGTGACGGTCACCGGGGGGCGGGCCGCCTGCCACTGCAGGCCGGTGGTGATCGACTGGACGGAGCGCACCGCCCCGGCGGTGTCCATTCCGCCGTGCACGTAGAGGCCGTAGGGCCGCCGCCGGGTCGCCTCCAGGCACGGGTAGTAGATGCCGTCGAAGAAGTGCTTGAGGGCCCCCGACATGTAGCCAATGTTGGCCGGGGTGCCGAGCAGGTAACCGTCGGCCTGGAGCACATCGACCGCCGCCGCGGTCAGGGCCGGCCGGATGACCACGTCGACGCCCTCGATCTCGTCGGTCCTGGCCCCGCTGATGGCGGCTTCGAGCATCTCCTGCAGGGCAGGTGACGGGGTGTGATGCACTATCAGCAGCGTCGCCATGGGCGCTGAGCCTAGACGATGCGGCGCTGGCGGGCCTGGCGCGCTACGGCGCTACAGCCCGGTCACTTCCACGATCACCGAATCCGCGGCATAGAGCTGCGGGTCTGAGCCGGGCGTCGTGATGCACATCAGCGGCACGAAGGCGGCGGCGCCCACGTCGGCACGCTCCTTAGCCGTGGGCAGGCGGACGCTGATCGATGTCCCCGGGCCGGCCGCGATGCGTTCCCAGGTGATCCGCCGGGCCACGACCGACCCGGCCCCGCGGCGGCGCCGGATCAGGCCCTCTGCCGCGAGCTGGCCGAGCACCTTGCCCGCTGTCATGCGCGACACCCCGTAGCGCTGGGCCAGTTCGCTTTCACTGGGCATCGATTCGCCAAGGCCAGGCGACCCGGACCGGATAGCATCGCGAAGCTGCCAAGCGATCCAGGCGTACGGAGGAATTGCGGAGTCACCGTCCCTGGTGGAGTCACCATCCATGGGCGTCACCGTAACCTAAATAGACAAAAACCCTAGATCACCAGATTTCTAGACACCCAGTTCCCTAGGCATGTGGACTTCTGAGCCCGTGCGTTGCATCATGAGTCGTTGTCCTTTTTAGTTGCGCAGGATAGGGAGCTCAGGCGCCGGTTCTCGTGGCGTCCCCGGTGAGCCCACGGTGAGGCAAGCCCTGGCAGGGCGGGTAAGGCTGCCCAGGAATTGCCCCGCCTGACGGCCGGTGAAACCGCTCCTCCGCGGAGAGGGGGCGGTACATGGGGGTCGTATGGCAGCCCACGGCCGAGCTTTATCGGGAGCAGCGTTCACCAAGGCCGCCGCGGCATGCCCGTCCGCCACGCTGGCGTGTTCTGGGCGCCCGGGCGGTTTTACCGATTGCCCGCGTGGCCGCGACGCTACGGGGGGTGCGAATTGCGCATGCGGAGCGCTACGAAGAGGCCTGAATTGGCCCTAATGACCCCAATCCTGATTCGCGTCGCCGGGGTCGCGGGCGGTTGCTGCGCATGTCCTCATCCGGCCGGTCCGGCGGTCCGCCGGGCGTAGTCACGGGGGCGGGCCCTGGCCGGGGCCCCGGGCGGGCCCTGGCCGGGGCCTGGCCGGGTCCTGGCGTTCGGGGCAGCCAGGTTGTTTGGTGTCGCTGTCACCCCGTGGGGGAGGGGTAACGGCGGGCGGCCTGCGGCCGGCCTGCGCGGTGCCGTCCGGTCCCGAGAACGCCGCCGGGCGGTGGTGCCCGGCCTCCGTGGTTACCCAGCCTCCGTGAGGAGCACAGGATGAAATCGAAAATCGTCGAAGACGCTGACGTCGTCACCTACGTCGTGGTGTGCGATCCGGCCGACGAGGCGGTCGCCGTGCTGACGCAGTTCGCGCGGGCCGAGCGCCTGGAAGCGTCGCAGGTCACCGCCGTCGGCGGCTTCGAGCGCGCCACCGTCGGCTGGTTCGACCCTGCGGCCAGGCAGTTCCGGCATATCCCGGTGGACGAGCCGAGCGAGGTGCTGTCGCTGATGGGTGATGTGGCCGAGGCCGAGGACGGTCCCAGCTTGAACCTGCACGTCGTGCTCGGGCTCTCGGATGGGACGACGCGGGGCGGCCACCTTCTTGAGGGACGGGTGTTCCCGACGCTGGAGGTGGTGGTGACTGAGGCCCCGGCTGAGTTGCGGAGGGTGATGCGCCCGGATCTTGGGGTGGCGCTCATCGATCTCGACCGGTCCGAGGCGTAACCCGCCGCTAGCCGTGCCCGCTGGGCCTTATCGGCCTGCGGCCCAGGTGCTGAGCACCTGGTCGATGGCGGGGCGGATCTGGTCCCGGGCGTCCGCGCGGGGGATCCCGGACATGAGCAGGGTGTCGTAGCCGGTGTCCTCGTGGCGTACCGAGGCGGCGACGGCCAGGGTGATCGCCTGCTCGTCCAGGGCGCGGGCGGCGGCGGAACGGCCGACCCGGCCACTGCCCCGCTGCGCGGCGTGCTGGGCAATCGCCTCTGCCCGCTGCGCCGGGCATCCGGGGAACAGCCGCTTGATCTCCCCGGCCATCCGGGCTTGGAAGGCCACGTCCTCGCTGGCCCGCCGCACCCGGTCTCGTTTCCTGCGGCGCAGCCGGGCCTCCTCATCGGCCAGGCAGAGTTCTTCCGCCTGGCGGAGGGCTGGTTCCTCAGCCAGGATGCCCTGCCGTTCGTAGCGTTTCCGTGCCCGGCTCCAGCGCACCACCACCGCGGAGAGACGGCTGGCCTGCCGCGCGCGCCGGGTCAGGGCAGCGTCGCCGGATGGGACGAAGACCAGGTGATC
Organism: uncultured Actinomycetes bacterium; assembly: GCA_963767385.1. Classification (GTDB taxonomy): domain Bacteria; phylum Actinomycetota; class Actinomycetes; order Streptosporangiales; family Streptosporangiaceae; genus RYN-230. Next base: position 291,625 of record CAVYEA010000025.1, read on the forward strand.
CAGGTCGGCGCAGGTCAGGCAGAGGGGGCCGGCGTCGTCCATGATGAGGAAATCGCTCGTGCCGCCGCAGCCGGCGCAGGTCCAGTCCTTGAGCGGGACGATGACGAGCAGGTCGGCGGGCTTAGCGAGGCGGTTAGCTGCTTCGCCGGGGTGGTCGGCTGGCTGGCCTGGGCGGTGACCGGGTGTCTCGCGGCCGGGCGGTGCCGTCTTGCTGGTGCCCCGGCGGGGAGAGGGATTCCGGGCCATGGGGCCAGCGTAGCGACGGACCGTGCCTGCTGCATCTGGCATCGAACCGCCGTGGGTGCGCGTACGTGTGCATCGTTGTGCAGATAGATCGCGTGCGGGCGTAGGCCATGCTGTTCCTCCGCCTGGCTGCCTACGTTCTGTGGATTCCCAGTGGGTTCGCCATCATCGCGGCGGTGATCCTTCCGGTCGTCGGCTCCCGCCTGTCGCGGAGCGGGCGGGATGCCGCGTCCTGGCCGCAGGCCGGGTGTGCGCAGGTCCGGCCCGGGTCCGGCCCCGTCCACGTGCACGGCGCCAGTGCGCCAGGCCCGCGGGGGATGCTGTCCGGGCGCCTGTCGGGATCGGAGTGCGTCTGGTACCGGGAGCGGCTCCTGCGGCGGTACATGGTCACCCGGATCCGCTACACCAGCGACGATTGGATGGAGGTTGACGAAGAGGTCGAGGAGCAGATCTGGGCCCGGGACACCGGCCCCTTCCGGCTCAGGGACGAGACCGGCAGCATCCTGGTCGCCCCGGCGTTACTCGAGCACACCCTCAACGCCGCCGGCCTTCCCGTGCAGAAGGTACTCGACGAGATCCGCGAAGAGGGCGGCGAGACCTCGCGCTACCAGGCCGGGCGGCTGGGTGTCCTGCTCGACCAGGGCGTGCTTCCCCGTGAGCTGCTCGACCAATTCGCCGGGCCCGGCGCCCGGACCACTGGCTACCGCGTCTGTGAAGACATCCTCCGGCCGGAATTGTCGTTCCATGTCTTCGCCGTCCCCAGTGAGCTGGACGGCCAGCCCATGATGGCGAAACGCTACAAGGACGTCTGGACGATCTCCGTCGAGCACATGCCGGTCTCCCTGGCCCGTGGCGGAAAGCGCGCGAGGGCGTGGGCGGTGCGGTTCGGCATCGCGGGCGTGGCACTGTTCGCGGCGTCGGTGCTGCTGCTCATCAAGGCCGGCCCGCCCGGTTAATTTTCTTAGTCCGGCTGAGTCCTTCGGTGCTTAATTCTCCGCTCCCATGTCACGCAGGGTTCCCGGCTTCCCCTCCGGGGGCTCGGCGGGCAGCGTGTGCGGGACGCCTCCGTCCGGGTCGGCGTCAAAAGCGGCGAGCGTCCGCTGAAGGTGGGTTCGGATCCAGGCCGGGTCGGTGGGGAGCTTGCGGATGAGCCGCCGGAAGAACAGCGGGCCGAGGAGGGCGTCGGCGAAGTCGCCGTCGTCGAGGGCGGGGGTCAGCTCGCCGGTTTTCTTCCCGTCGCTGATGATCGTGGTGAACGCGGCCCGGCGGCCGGTGATGAAGCTGCGGTAGCCCTCGGCCAGGACCGGGCTGGCGTCGGTGGCTGCCAGGCCGGCCGGGAGGATCGCGCCCCAGCTGCTGTCGGACAGGGCGGCGGCGATCTCCTGGAGCGCCGCCTCCAGCCGGGCGGCGCGGGGTCGCCGGATGGCGTGACAGGAAACGGGGCCTGCTCCTCGATGGCTTCGTGGAGCAGGGCGTCGCGAGTGGCCCAGTTCCGGTACAGGGTGCTGCGGGCCACGCCGGCCTGCTGGGCGATGGCGTCAAAGGTGGTGGCCCCGATGCCCTGGCGCCGTAGCACGTCGAGTGCGGCGGCGTAGACCCGGGCCCGGGTCCGGGCCTGGCGGGGGTCTAGGCGATGCCCGGTTCCGTTCACCCCACCCATTATGCAAGTTATGCATCAGATTTGTTGCATAGTCGCCGGCCACATGTACGCTACAAATCTGTCGCATAACCTAGTGATGCGGAGGCTCGCCATGATCTGGTTCTGGATGAATGTCCCGTTCGCCGCCCTGTGTTTCCTGGCCTGGACGCTGATCCCGCTGTGGATAGTGATCAAGCGGCCGGACACCGGACCCGCCATCCCCGCCCCGGACAAGCATGCGGCCAGGCGCGCTGCCGCGCTCGCCGGTTCATGTGGCATGACGCGCACCAGCGTCACCGGACGGGCGATCCGCACCGACGTGGACGAGCTCAGCCTGGGCGCCATCCCCGACGGACCCGTCCTGCCTCAACCGAGCTCCGGTAAGCAGGCCGTTGCCACGGTCAGGTAATGGGTGATGATGCCCCTCAGCTAGGCCTCTTGAGTGCGTACACCTTGCCGTCGTTGCTGCCGACGTAGGCGATCCCGCCCGCCACCGCGATCTGGGACTCCACCGGGCCCCCCGCGGTGAAGCTCCACAGCTGGGTGCCGTCGGCCGCGCTCAGCGCACGCACCGTGTAGTCGTTTCCCCCGGCGTACACGACCCCGCCCGCCAGGGTGACGGAGGTGACAGAGCCGTGGGTGGGGAAGCCCCAGACCCGCGACCCGTTCCTGGCGCGCAGCCCGTACATCATGTCGCCGTTGCTGCCCGCGTAGACCATCCCGCCGCCCGCCGCGATACCCGACTGCACCGAGCCGTTGGCGCGGAAGTCCCACAGCCTGGTCCCGTTGCCCGCGCGCAGCGCGTACACCCTGCCGTCCCCGCTGCCGGCGTACACGACCGCGCCGGCCACCGCGATCCCCGCCACCCCGCCCGAGCCGGCGGGGAGGCCCAGAGCGTGCTGCCGTCACTGGCCCGCAGCGCGTGCACCATGCCATCGGCGCCGAAGGCGAAGACGGTGCCGCCCGCTACCGCGATCCCCGCCACGCCGGGGACGGGGACGCTCCACAGCCGGGCGCCGTCGCTAGCACGCAGCGCGTACATCGTCTCGTCTTCGCTGCCGGCGTAGACGGCACCGCCGGCCACCGTGATCGCCGAATCCACCGAGCCGCCCGTGGGGAAGGCCCAGAGCCTCGTGCCGTCGCCCGCACGCAGGGCGTACACCTTGTGATCACCGCTCCCGGTGTAGACCCGGCCGCGTGCTGCCGCGATCCTCGACTGCACGGGCCCGCCCGTGGGGAAGGCCCAGAGCCTCGTGCCGTCGCCCGCACGCAGCGCGTACACCCTGCCGTCGGTGCTGCCCGCGAACACTGTGCCGCGGTCCAGTGCGATCCCGCCGACCATGCCGCCGGTGGGGAAGCTCCAGAGCTCGCTGGCGGCGAGCTGCGCACCCGTGCTGCGTGGCGTGCGCGTGCTGCGTGGCGTGACCGCCGGTGACGCGTGGCTGGGCCTGGCCGGATGTGGTGCTGAGGTCCCCTGGCTGAGTTCCCACCCGGCGCCCGCCAGCCCGGCACCAGCCAGCACGGCCAGCCCGGCAAGAGCACGCCGGCGGGTCACGCCAGGGGCCCGTGCGGCGATCGAGTCGGCGGGCATGGCTGGTGCGGCGGGCAGGGCTGGCCCGGTGGGCAGGGCTGGCCCGGTGGGGATGGGTGGATTCACGGGGACGGCTGGTTGGCCCGGGTGAGCCGGGGCGGTGGCCAGGACAGTCGGCCGGCGAGTCGCCTGTCCCTCACCGGCTGCACGTCCATGCCGGGCAGTCGCGGGGCTTGTCGCCGCCGCAGCCTCAGGCACGACCGCTGTGTTCAGCCAGGTGGCCCGCGGTTCACCCGATCCCGCCTGTGCCGTTTCCGCCGTGCCCGGTGACGTGTCGGCCCGATCTGGTTTCTCGATGGCGAGGCGGCGCTGGTGCGAGCGGATAAGCCCGGTCACGGCCACCGGCCAGAACGAGGTCAGCATGTCGCCGTCATCCGCCGGCCTGGCCCGCGGCCGTCGCATCCACCAGCGCCGCCAGTTCGGGGCGGTCCGCGGGCGCCTTGGCCAGGCACGCCGCCGCGAGCTCACGCAGCCCGCCGGGCACCTCGTCGAGTGCAGGCGCCGTGTGCACGATCCGGTACAGCATGGATGCCTGCGCGCCGTTGCCGAACGGCCCCGTCCCCGTCGCGGCGAACACGATCACGCAGCCCAGGGAGAAGACATCAGTGGGTGCTCCGACCCGGCCGCCCTCCGCCTGCTCGGGTGACATGAACGATGGCGTGCCCACGATCATCCCGGTTGAGGTCATCGCGGTCTTCTCCAGCGCCCGGGCGATCCCGAAGTCGATCACCCTGGGCCCGTCCAGGGCCAGCAGCACGTTCGCTGGCTTCAGGTCCCTGTGCACCAGGCCGCAGGAATGAATCGCCTGCAGCGCTTCGACCAGGCCAGCCGCCAGTTTCCATACCGACACGGCGGGCAGCGGGCCCGCCGTGTCGACCGCCTCGGCCAGCGACGGCCCCGGGACGAATAAAGTCGCCAGCCACGGCGGGTCATCGTCGGGGCCAGCCGCGACCACCGGTGCGGTGTAGGCGCCGCTCACCGCCCCGGCGGCGGCTGCCTCCCGGCGGAAGCGGGCGCGGAACATCGGGTCGCTGGCCAGTTCACGGTGGATGATCTTGACCGCCACGGCCCGGCCCGCCGGGGAGTAGCCCAGGAACACCTGCCCCATCCCGCCGGCCCCCAGGCGCGCGCGCAGCCGGTACCCCCCACCTGCGGGGGGTCTCCCGCCGCCAGTGGCTCCACAGTTCTCCACCCGCCAGCCCGTGCAGGTCCCAGGATTACGCCGAACGCCATCAACACGTAGCCGGCCGCCGGGAAGTTCAAAGGGCACCCTTGGTGCGCTCACCGGCCCGGGCAGGCGCCGCCCGGCCTCGTTACGAATCGCCTTTGACCCGGCGTCCGCCGACCCAGACGGCCGTGATCCGGTCCGGGTCCGCGAGCAGCGAGATATTGGCCAGCGGGTCCCCGTCCACGGTGATGAGATCGGCGTCGTAGCCCTCGGCCAGGACGCCGCAGCGCGGCGCCTGCGGGCCGAGCGTACGCGGCGCGATGGCGGTGGCGGACTCAATCGCCTGCCTGGGGGTCATCCCCAGCTCGACCAGGTACCGCAGCTCCGTCCCGTTGGTACCCCAGGCGCCTGGCAGGTCCAGCCCGGTCAGCCCCAGGTCGGTGCCCATCGCGATGGTCACGCCACGCTCGATCGCCATCCGCACCATGTCGGCGTGAATGCTGGCGATGGCGGTCAGCTTCGCCGCCGCGTAGGGCGGGACCTTCTCCAGGTTGGCCAGGATGTTCTCGATGATCGTCCGGGTGGGGACCAGGATCGTGCCGGTCTCGCGCATCGCGTCGCAGGTCTCCTCGTCCAGGTAGGTCCCGTGCTCGATGGTCGCGACTCCGGCCCGCAGCGCGGCCATGATGCCGGGCTTGCCGTGGCAGTGCGCCGCGACCACCCGGTCCGCCAGCCCGGCCACCTCGACGATCGTCCGCAGCTCGGTGTCGGTGAACTGCTGGTGGACCGGATGGTCCACCACGGACAGCACGCCGCCCGACGCGCAGACCTTGATCACGGCCGCGCCCCGGCGCAGCTGCTCCCGGACCGCGCGCATGCACTCGGACGCGCCGTCGGCCAGCCGGAACGTCCCGTCGTGATGGCCGAAGTCGTCCACCCACGACAACGGGTAGCAGTGCAGGTCGCCGTGACCGCCGGTGGTGCTGAGGACGGCGCCGGCCGCATAGATCGACGGCCCGTCGAGCAGCCCCTCCCGGACCGCCTGCGCCAGGTAGACGCCAAGGCCGCCGACCTCGCGCACCGAGGTGATGCCGGCGTTCAGCGCGTTGGTCAGGTCACGGGCCACCGGGCCGCGCGCAGCGGCGTGGGCACCTGAGGCAGCCGCGCCAGGTCCAGCGCCCGGCTGCCCATGAAGTGCCCGTGGCAGTCCCACAGTCCCGGCAGCACCGCCGCCGCGCGGGGGGTGACCGCGCCCGGTGCGGCCGGCGCGCCGGCGGCAGGCCCCGCGTAGCTGATCCGCCCGCCGTCGATCAGGACCGTGGCATCGCGGACTGGCTCACCGTGGCCGGGGATGAGCAGAGCGGCATTGATCTGTTCCATGAGTCTCCTTCATGTTCCGCGTGACGGACGGCTGCCCGGCCCCGCGGCCGCCGGCCGCGATCCAGGTCCTGATGACCCGGTGGCATTGTCGCGGATGGTTAGCGCGGGGCTCTCAGGGACGCAGGCCAGTTTCTGTCCAGCGCTCGAAGACTGCGATCTGCTCGGCGGGCCAAGCGGCGTCGCAGGGCATGGATCCGTCCCGCAGCCGTTGCAGGATGTCGTGGGCGTGCGTGCGGACGTCGTCGGCGGCCCACAGGTCAAAGGCGAAGCTCATCGACTGGCGGTCCCGGTCCCGGAACAGCGGCTTGATGTGCGCCTCGAAGCTGACCGGCTCGCCCGGTCCGGGGAGGGTGACCGGCTCGGCCGCGTCTGCGCTGGCGTCCTGCTTAGCGGGGGCAGGGGGTCCGCCCGGCCCCCAGTCCCAGGTCGGTACCGGTGCGGGCGTGTCGCCGGAGGGTGAGGATGCCGGTGCCCGGGAGAACCACTCCAGGCAGGACGCGAAGGCGGACCGGAACCCCGGGTCGGCCGGCAGGCCGGCCTCGTTGGCGGCCCGGCTGGCCAGGGACACCCAGCGCGCCCGCTGCTCCTCGGTGAGCGGCTGCCCGCTGGGCGACAGCAGGGAGTGCGGGAGCTCCGCGGCGGGCTCCGCCGGGCGGCCGGGCCGGGCATGCCCGGCCCGATGGTGCCCCAGCTGCGCCTGCCCGCGGAGCGGCGGGCCGCCGAGCGCGGCGGCCAGCCACCCGGCCAGGGCCTGCGGCTGGTCAGCCGGCATGTCCGCGAACACCGGGGCGAGCAGCGGGTCTGCGGGGATGTGCTTCTCGTACAGCAGCCGGGCGGTGCGGGTGAGCGGCCCGAGCCCCCCGGCGTGCTCGAACAGCGTCGGGCTCGGGCGGGGTGGCGGGTCGGTGAACCCCACGTACCAGTGCATGCCCGAGCAGAACGGCTTGTTGCGGGAATGCCCGCACCGGCACAGCGCATAGTGCTCGGCCGAGCTGCCCTGGGCGTGCGCGACCGGCTCCCCCTCGGGCCGGCGAGCGGGATCCGGCCGGTCACCCGGTACGGGCCGTCCGCGGTGATCTCGATCGCCGGCGGCCGCTGGCCATCCCAGTCAACGTGGGCGCGGGCCTCGCGGCCGCCCAGCGCATACGACAGGGCGCCGGACGGGCAATCGCCGACGGCCCGGATGATCTCGTCCATCCGGCCCCCGCTGGGTGCCACGAACGGATCTTTATCAGTGCGGAAAACTGCGGGCAGCCGGTCGGTGCAGTAGCCGGAGTGCTGGCAGATGCCGCGGTTGTCGAATACCGTCACCTGCTGGCCGGGGTAGGTGTCCCGCCGGTCTTCTACCCGCCCCGGGTCCTTCGCGTCGCTGAACCCGTTCGCGTGGCAGGTCCCGTCGCAGGTGGGCTTGATCGCGGAGGCGCCGCAACGGCACAGCGCGAGCTGCGGGGCGGCCCCCGGGGCGATGCCCAGGTGATTCACCACCGTCGGCACGTTCGTGGCCAGGTAGGGGCCGTTGTGCGCCGCCTGGATCGACGCCGCCAGGCCGGACTGCGCCCGCCACAGATCGTCGCGCCACGCCGGTTCCTGCCGCGGCGGCGCGACCCGGAGCAGCAGGTCCTGCAGCGCCGCGACCGCCTCGGCCAGTGCTGGGGGGCAGGTGCGGCTGAGGCTGGCTCGCAGCCGGGTCGCCCCCAGCACGGCCTCCCGCAGCCGTCCCGCCGCTGCGGCGGCCCCGGGATCCCCGGCCGCAGGGCGCCCCCCGGGACCCGGGAGGTCGCGGACCGCGCTGAGCAGTTCCGGGGCCGCGCGGGATGCGAGGGCCGCGAGGGCCGCGCCGGCCGCCTCACCGGGAGATGCGCCAGCGGGCATCCCGTCCAGGATTCTGGTGCACGCGGCGGCCAGGGCATCGATGTCGGCGCCGCGCAGCCTCTGCCCGACGGCCGCGAGGACGGACTGCGGGCGGGCGCCGTCCAGGTGCCCGGCCAGTGAGGCGGCGATCTGGCGGAGGGCGCTGAGTACGGGTTGCAGCCGGCCGGCGATGGCCGTGCCCCGCCCCGCGCACAGCTCAGCGCACAGCCAGGCCGCCTCGTCGAGCCGCTCGGCCAGCTGCGCCCAGGCCGCCTGCTGGTGCGGCATCAGGTAGTCGGATTCGTAGAACAGCTCGAAGCTCGGCCCGGCCGTTCGCGCGGGGTGACCCGGGCCGGCCGGCAGGGTGGTGATGAGGCTGCCGAGCGGCTTGATCACCTGGATCATCAACGCCACCGACGCATCCGCGAGGACCTTCAGCTGGGCGCCGGTCTCGGTGGTGTGGGCGAAGAACCGCTCGAAGAGCGTCAGCAGGATCTCGTAACCGACGTTGAACAGGTCGGTCACCCTCGCGGTCAGCGGGTCGGTGATCATGGGCACCGCTTCGGCCCGCGCGTGCGGGCGGACGTTCGCGGCCATCACCGGCCGGGCCGGCTCGAATCCCGGGTTGGCCGCCCGCATCCGCTGGTACTCGTCCAGGATCGCGACGAACTGGCCGAAGTGGGCGTTGCGCCAGTGCCCCCGCGGCCCCTCGCCCTGCTCCACGATTTTCTCGACCGCTGCGCAGGCGCTGTCCAGGCCTAGGACCGGCCGGAGTTCCGGCCAGCCGAAGTGCGCCGGGGTGGCCTGCGCGCGGGGCGGCCCGGTGAACAGCCAGTCCTCCCCGTACTTCTCGGTCAGGTGCCTGACACGAAACTGGACCCCCGCCAGGCACGCGGCAGCGAACCCTGGCCCGTGATATCGGTCAGGGATCGTGCGAGGCGTTATATGCCCGGCGGCGGGGAGGGCCGGGTGCGCGGGGAGAGCGGGTGGCAGCGGCTCCGTGATCAGCGGGGAATGGCGCGGGATGGTGCCGCCCCTTCAGGCGGCCTCCGCGGGGGTGATGGTGATGGTGCAGCCGGGACTGAGCTTTTCCAGCTGCCGCAGGAGGTAGGCGCGGCGCTGCCCGGGTGACTCCCGCCTGGCGTAGAAGTCGGTGCCCAGGTCCTCATACGCTTTGCCGCTCCTGAGTACCTGGTAGGCGATCTTCAGCAGGGTATGGGCGATCGCGACGATCGCCTTCTTCACCGCGACCGGGTTCTTCTGCCCGCCAAAGCGGCGTACCAGCCTGTGGTACTTGGCCTGCAGCCGGCCCTGGGTCCTGATCGCTGACCAGGCGGCCTGCACGAGCATCGGCTTGATATACGTCCCGGCGTCACCGGTCCGGCCGTGCCTGCGTTTCCCGGCGCTCATGTGGTTGCCCGGGCACAAGGTGACCCACGAGGCGAGCTTCTCATGGCTGGCGAAGTACTCATGCGGGGCCGGGCCGATCTCGGCCAGCCACGCCTGCGCGACCGCGTCGCCGAACCCGGGAATCGATTTCAGCAAGTCTGCCTCCCGCTGGTACGGGGCGGCCTTGACCGCGATCTTTTCCTCCAGGCCGGTGACGGCGGTGTTAAACACGGCGATCCGGTCCAGGTGCAGCCGGCACAGCACCGCATGGTGATCGGTGAACCGGCCGACAAGCGCCTGGGACAGGTCCGCCAGCTTCCCGGCGGTCCGCATCCGGCCGATCGCCAGGTCCGCCAGCACCCGCCCGCGCCGCTCCCCGTCGATCAGCGCCTCGATCATCAGCCCCGCCGACTTGCCGGTCAGGTCCGAGACGACCGAATAGAGCTTGATCCCGGCCGATTCCAGCGCTTTGGCCAGCCGCTGGATCTCCGAGGTGCGGGCCTGCACGGTCTTGGTGCGGTACCGGGTCAGGTCCCGCAGGTCCTTCAGCGCCTGGGAGGGGATGTAGCTGCCGCGCAGCAGCCCGCACTCGAACAACTCCGCGAGCCGCAACGCGTCTTTCGCGTCCGTCTTATGCCCTTTCAGGGCCTTGGCGTGCGCCGGGTTGATCACCGCGACCTGCTCGAAGTCCTGCTCCATCAGCGCGTAATACACCGGCTCGGTATACACGCCGCTGGCTTCCATCACCACATGGGTGACACCCCGCTTGCGCAGGTCGCGGGCCATCGTCTGGAGCACCCCGTAGAAGGTCCGGTACTCCAGCACCTCCGAGGTGCGCGTCCACGCCCGGTGCCCCGGCGTCCGGATCCCGACCTTGATCATGTCCTTATGGACGTCGATCCCGGCGACCCGCTCATACATCACTTTCATAGGCCCGCCCGCCTCCTGCAACGGCTCACTCCACAACAAATGGGAAAGGCGTGCCGCCCGCCGGAGCCCAAGATCAGTACAGGAGACTGACACACGCGCACGCAGCAGCAACGGGGGGTACCCGCCACAGGGCTCCAGCACCAATCTGAAACACGGCCTCGAACGGACCACGGGCAATCGGTGACGGCAGGCGGCACACCAGCCCAAGCCTGTCCCGCCCGCACATCCCCTGTCAGCCGGACCGTCTACAGCCCGCAGCCAGGCGCCGACCCGCAGGATGCCCAGTTTCGTTCCCCACGGGAGCGCCGCGAAGCGGCGCATGTATTTCTGAAACCGGCCTCGACCGACCGGTACAGGTGCCCGACCGTGGCGAAATCCTGGCCGGTCGGGACGATGTCGCGCGGGTTCACCGAGGGGGTAGCCGCCTGCATCGCGGCCAGGCCCTCGGCGTCGTGCAGGTCCATGCCCTCCGGGCGCTCCAGGAACATGAAATGCCGCAGTGCCTGGTCTCCGAACGGCAGCAGCGCCAGCTGCACCCCGGCGGGGTAGTGCCCGGCCGGGGCGGGCAGGTTCGGCCGGGACAGGTGCGGGGCGGCGCCGATGGCCGAGAGCAGGTTGTGCACCAGGGCCAGATGCAGCATCTCTCCCGCGGCTACGTTCAGGATCTGCCGCTGCCAGCGCGTTACCGCGGCCAGCTCGTCCGCGGTCAGCCCCTCGTCCTCGGATTCCTTAAGCGAGAACGCGGCGAACAAGTACTGGCACATGATCCCGTGCTCCAGCTCGGCCGCCTCACAGAGCATGTAGATCAGCGCTTCGCGGTGCTCGATCACGAACGGGGCCTCGGGCGCCGCGACCCCGCCGCGGGTGGCGAGCAGGCGCGCCAGCCGTCCCTGGGCGGCCCGGAGGTGAGCATGCCCGGGCGGCGTCACGCCGGGCGCCTGGTGGCCCGGGGCGGTGGCGGCCTGGTCCGCCGAGGTGGCGGCCTGGTGTCCCCTGTCGGCGGTCATGAGCTCTCCCCGGTGTCGTCGTAGCCCGCGCTCCCGCCCGCTGAGCGTGTCACGGCCAGAACGTGAGCGTCCATCACTGGCCCCGGCCGGGATGGCCACGACCATGAACGGAAGGGACGGGCTGCCGCCCATCTGGTCCAGCTGGCCGTTCACGACCAGCAGCTGAGCAGCCCGGCGGGCGATCGCGGCCGGGAAAGCACAGCTTGCCCCGAGAATCGGCCTTGACCCCGGCGGCCGACCCCCGGCCATCCTGCCCGGGCGGCGACCACACCTGCGCCCCGCCGCCGGCCGCCAGCCGGTAGAGCGTGCGGTCCGCCAGGCTGCCCACGTACGCGTCACCGGTGGCGGCGTCCACGCCGATGCTCTCCGGGAAGACCGCGCCGCCCGGCAGCTCATAGTGTTCCGCTACCTGCGCCGTGAGGTCAGCGACCATCAGACCTGTCCTTCCTGGGTTCTGGGTCCTGCGCCAGGTACGATCGGCCGCGATGGACATTGAGGTCCGGCATCTGCGCTACTTCGTGGCCGTCGCCGAGGAAGGCAGCTTCACGGCCGCCGCCCGCCGCGTGCACATCTCCCAGCAGGTGCTCAGCGCCCAGGTCCAGAAGCTTGAAACGATCCTGGGCGTCCGGCTCCTGGACCGCAGCAGCCGCGGCGCGGCGGTCACGCCCGCGGGCGCCAGCTTCCTGGACGGCGCCCGCTCCACCCTGGCCGAGCTGGACCGGGCCGCGTCCGCCGCCCGCAACTCGGCCCAGGCGATCCAGGGAGTGCTGCCCGTGGGCCTGAGCGTCGCGGCGTCCGGCACACTCGCCACGCAGATCCTCGCCGCGTTCCACCGCCAGGAACCCGCGGTCGAGATCCGGCTGCACAGCTTCGAGCTCACCCATCCGGCCGGCGGCCTGCTGGACCACAGCACCGATGTGGCCTTCGTCCGCTCGCCGATCCGCGCCGCCGGCCTCAAGCTGGCCACCCTCGCCGAAGAAGCCCGCGTCTTCGTGCTGCCCGCCGGCCACCCGCTGGCCAGCCGGGACTGCCTCCGCCTGGGCGACACCGAGGCGCTGCCGTGGATCGCGGCCGCCGCCGCGACGGATGGCTGCCACCCGACGGCCTGGCGGGACGACTGGCTGCTCAGCCCGCGCCCGGGCGGAGCCGAGCCGGTCATCGGGGCCACGGCCGCGACCATCGACGAATGGCGCGAATACGTGGTCGCCGGCCGTGGTGTCAGCCTCTGCCCCGCCTCGGCCGAGACGTTTCACGCGCGGCCGGGCCTGGCGTTCGTGCCGGGCAGCGGCGTGCCCGCCACCCCGCTGTGCGTGGCCTGGCGCGCCGACGAGACCTCTGCAGCCGTGCGCCGTTTTCTCACGGTCGCGAGGCAGACGGCCGGCGTCGGCGGCGTGGATTGAGCCCCGATGATCATTCACTGACAGAATCCTCGGCGAATGGTGATCCGCAACGCCAACACTCAGCGCGGATACGGCGACAGCCAGGACGTGTGACTCCGCTTGGTGTGCCGGTCAGGATGGTCGTCCGTGCGTGAATGAGAGGTCCGTGACCGTCCGTTACGCTGTCGGCTGAATTCTCTAGTGAGTGACATCGCGGTCAGCACTGCCGATAGGGCGCTTGCTCCGGGGAATGGCGCCGTATGCGGCGGCGGTGTGGACGCGAACGACATCCGTGCACTCTCCGGCTAGTGGTGCCGCGCCGGGGCTTCTACGATTCCACTGAGAGTCTCGATGCGTTCACGGAGTGATCATGGCCCCACTGAATTCGAGGGTCTGGCGGCGTTACGGTCAGTTGCGCATCTACGTCTCCGCCGGTCATCAACCGGTCGGCTGGTTCGATCCGCGTACCTCCCGGTTCGAGATCAGCCAGGCGGGCCGGCGCGATGAATTCTGGGCGGCAGTCCGCGCCGAGTGCCAGCGGCTGTTACTGGATGGGCAGGTCACCGAGCTGGCGCTGCCCGCGGAGGCCAGTGCTGGCACGCCTCAGCGGCCGGCAGCCGACCTGCTAGCCGGCCAGACCGTCGCCGTGCCGCCCGCCTCCGTGCCGCCCGCCTCCGTGCCGCACCGGGGGATGCGTGACCAGGGAGGGGACGATCTGGCCCGCAACGCGCCTGGCGCATCGGCCAGCGCCCGGGCCCGGGAACTGCGCAGCGAGCATCCGCTGCTGACCACTGCGGCTGCCTTGCTCGGGATTAGCACGTCCGTGCAGTCGTTCGCGGCCGGGGCCCGTGGCGAGCGCGCAGTCGGTCGCCAGCTCAACAGGTGGGCCACCCGTTATGGCTGGCACGTCCTGCACGCGGTGCCGGTCGGCCAGCGAGGCGCTGATATCGACCATGTGGTCATCGGGCCATTCGGAGTAGTGACCGTGAACACCAAGACCACTGGAACGGCGGTCTGGGTCGGCGAATATGGCCTGACAGTTGGCGGCAAGCCCGTTGACTACCTGGAAAAATCACGCCACGAGGCATCCCGGGCCGGACGGTTGCTGAAGCGGGCCACCGGCCTCGACGTTCCGGTCCAGTCGGCCATCGTGTTCGTTGGGGCACGCCGGGTCACCGTCCGGCGGGGTGGCCCGGCCGACGTTGCCGTGCTCCCATCGCCTCGCGCGCTGCGCCACTGGCTAGGCAAGCAGCGGCCTGTACTTCAGCCCGGACAGGTGGATGCGATCTATCAGGCAGCCCGCAGGCGCGTGAGCTGGCAGAGCCGCTAGCCGCAGGCTGGCTGGGTCAGGGCGGTAGCTGGCAGTCCACCATCACCGGGCGGGCATGCCGTCCTCCGCGACCAGGACCGCGTGCACCCGTTCGAGGCTCTGCCGCCGGCGAAGCTCCAACCCCGCTTCCTCCTGCCGGACCGGTGAGATCGACGCCTGCTGCGTGCACCACTGCGACAGCACAGCCAGTGACCGCTCATCGCCGCTGTCCAGGGCCACCAGCAGCGTCGCGGACCGCCGGGGAACACCTGCATGTCCAGATTGCCGATGTGCACCAGGCGGGCGGCCCAGGCTAGCGCCGCGGCAATCAGGATGATCACGCCCGCCAGCGCGGCCGCGATAATCACAGCTCGACAGTAAGCCGGCGCAGGCCGCGGTGTCATCACACGGCCTGGGCGCGCTGGCCTCCCGTCGCCGTGAGCGCCCCGTTAGGGATGGGCCCCCGGCTGTTAGGCATCTGTGTGGGCGAGTCCCCGCTGCCCGATCGCGGCCTAGCGTCACTGAATATGAGCGCGAAGGGACTGATGGTCGTGCCGGTGAAAACCGGATCAGGGACGGCCTGCCTTCGGTGCGGGCGGCTGCCGGACGGAGAGCGCGTGGGGATCGCGTTCACCACCCGAGCCCGCCTGGCCCGGGTCATGGGAGCAGATCAGCCGTGGACATATCTGAGCGGACAGGCGATGCGGGAAATGCTCGCGCCGATCGGCGTCACCCGGATCCAGGTGGACCCGGGCCTGATCGCCGCGAGCCTGCCGACGTCGGTGCCGGCATGATCAGCGCTTCCCGGATCGGGCTTCCCGTCAACGGGCCTTCCCGGTGCCCGGCCTGCGGCCAGCACGCCCCTGGCCCGTCCGGAACCGAGCACGCCAATGGCGGGCGGAACGCGGGTGCGCTGAACGCGCTGGTGCGGGTCCAGCTGAGAGCCGGCGTGCACCCGGATTGCTTCGAGGCGCAGCTGAGCGACGAGGCCGGGGTGGCGGAGGCGTGGCGGCTGGCCGGTGACTCCGACTTCGAGGTGCGGCTCTGCTGCCGGAGCCTCGCCGACCTGGACGCCGTGGTGGCGCAGCTCCGCGACGCGGGCGGCATCACCTCCACCACCCTGGTCCTGCACCGCGTCCGGCTGGACGTGTGATGAGCATCTGGCCACTGACCGCGGAGCCGGCCCGGTCGGTCGGCGGTGTCTGCCTGACCGAGATCGCGGAGCGCTTCGGTACCCCCGCCTACGTGCTCGACGAGGAGCATGTGCGGGCCCGCTGCCGCGAGTACGTGAAAGCGATGGCACCGCACGAGGTGGCCTACGCCGCCAAGGCGTTCTGGTGCCGCGCGATGGCGCGCTGGATCGCTGAGGAGAGCCTGTCGCTGGACGTCTGCTCGGAGGGAGAGCTTGTCGTCGCGGGCGCGGCCGGGTTCCCGGCCGCGCGCATCCTGCTGCACGGCAACGGCAAGACGCTCAACGAATTGTCGGCAGCGCTTGACTACGGCGTCGGCCGGGTCGTCGTTGACTCGGTAGGCGAGGTCACGCAGCTGGCGGCGCTGGCCGGCCTGCGGCAGAAGGTCCTGGTCCGGGTCACGCCGGGGGTGGACGCGCACGTGCACCCGGCGGTGACCACCGGGACCGAGGACCAGAAGTTCGGCCTGTCGATCGCCTCGGGCGCGGCCGCGGACCTGGCCCGCCGCATCCGCCGCCTGCCATCCCTGGAGCTGGCCGGGGTGCACTGCCACCTCGGATCGCAGATCACCAGCCTGGACAGCTTCACCGAAGCCGCCCGCCGCCTGGTCGCCTTCATGGCCGGGCTGGGCGGGCTGCCCGAGCTGAACCTCGGCGGCGGTCACGCCGTGGCCTACCAGCCGGGGGACCAGGGCCTGGACATCACCGCGTTCGCCGGGCGGATCACCGCCGTGGTCGAGCAGGAATGCGCCGCCCACGGCATCCCGGTGCCGCGCCTGACCGTCGAGCCAGGGCGCGCGATTGTCGGCCCGGCCGGGGTGACGCTGTACCGGGTGGTCACCGTGAAGCGCGGCACGCGCACCTTCGTCGTGGTAGACGGCGGCATGAGCGACAACCCGCGGCCCGCCCTGTACGGCAGCCGCTATCACGTCGAGCGGGCCGGAAGTCATGCCGCGGCCGGGACCGAGCGGGTGACCGTGGCTGGCCGGCACTGCGAGGCCGGTGACGTGCTCGTCCCGGACGTGCCGCTGCCCGCCGACATCCGCCCCGGCGACCTGCTCGCCGTGCCCTGTACCGGCGCCTATCACCACGCCATGGCCTCCAACTACAATCACCTGGCCAGGCCGCCCGTCATCGCCGTCCGCGACGGCCGGGCCCGGCCGGTGATCCGCCGTGAGACCGGCGAGGACATGCTGCGCCGCGACGTCGGCTGACCGGCCGCCCCGGCGCGTCACGCCGGGGCGGCGGTACCGCATCATGGTGCCCGACACCCAGCGTGCGCCCGATCGGAGCGACCGTATGGCGGTAACGCCGACCTTCCCCAGCCGGGACACGTTCCGGCGGCTGCGGTTCCGGCCGGTGGACGCCGTCGTCGGCGCGGGCGTGTTCCTGCTGATCTACGCGGCCGTCCGGGTCGGCGCGAGCGCGCACGTCCCGATCCGGGCCGGCCAGGCGTCCACCATCGACACCTCGCCGTCCCGGCTGCCCTATTACGCGGCCCGCAGCCTGCTGCGGATGTTCATCGCGCTGTTCTTCTCCTACGCGTTCAGCCTGGGCTACGCCTACCTGGCCGCGCGGAACCGGCGCGCCCGGCGGGTGATGATCCCCGCCCTGGACATCCTGCAGTCGGTGCCGATCCTCGGCTTCCTCGCCGTGACGGTCACCTTCTTCCTGGCCCTGTTCCCCGGGTCCGAGCTGGGCCTGGAGGCGGCGTCGGTCTTCGCCGTGTTCACCTCGCAGGCCTGGAACATCACGTTCTCCTTCTACCACTCGCTGATGAGCCAGTCCGGCGAGCTGGATGAGGCGAGCCGACTCATGGGCTTGTCGCGGTGGAAGCGGTTCTGGAGCCTCGACGTGCCCGGCGGCGCGATGGGCCTGGTCTGGAACGGGATGATGAGCTTCGGCGGGAGCTGGTTCTTCCTGACCGCGTCCGAGCTGATCATCGTCGGCGGCCACCGCTACACGCTGCCCGGGGTGGGCGTCGTACGTCGGCGTGGCCGTGGAGCAGGGCCGCCTCGGGCATGTTGTCTGGGGCATCGTCACCATGATCATCATGATCCTGGCCGTCAACGTCGTGTTCTGGCGGCCCCTGGTCGCTTATGCGGAGCGGTTCCGGATCGAGCAGACCGAGTCGAGCCAGAAGCCCCGGTCGGTCGTCCTTGACCTGCTGCGCCGGTCCAGCTGGCCGGCCGTGGCCGGGCGGGGCAGGCGCGCCCTCGCCGAGCCGGTCAACCAGCCTGATGGGCGCCGCCACCGGGGTCGATGACCGCAGCCTGGTCAGCCACGCCGCCCGGCGGCGCACCGCGGACATCGCCTTCGGCGTGGTCGTCGCGGCCGCGCTCGGCTGGGGCCTGTACAGCATGCTGGACTACATCGCCGCCGGGCAGCAGGGCCTGGCCGTCCTCGGGCACGCGTTCGGCCTGGGCTTCCTGACCCTGCTGCGGGTCATCGTGGTGGTGCTGGTGTCGTCGGTCATCTGGGTGCCGGTCGGCGTCTGGATCGGCTTCAACCCCCGGGTGGCCCAGTACATGCAGCCGGTCGTCCAGGTACTGGCCAGTTTCCCGGCGAACTTCATCTTCCCGTTCGCCATTGTTCTCTTCCTGGACATCGGGCTCAGCCTGGATTACGGCAGCATCCTGCTGATGGCCCTGGGCACCCAGTGGTACATCCTCTTCAACGTGATCGCCGGGGCCAGCGCGGTGCCGTCGGACATGAAGGACGCCATGGACAACCTCGCCGTGCACGGCTGGGAGCGGTGGCGGCGGATGATCCTGCCCGCCGTGTTCCCCGCCTACGTCACCGGCGCGATCACCGCCGCCGGCGGCGCGTGGAACGCCTCCATCGTGGCGGAGATCGTCATCTACAACCGGCATGTGCTGGTCGCCCGGGGCCTCGGCAGCTACATCGCGCAGGCGACCGCGCGGAACAACTTTCACGAGATCATCGCGGGCATCCTGGTCATGGCCGTCTACGTCACCGGGCTGAACGCCCTGCTGTGGCGGCGGCTGTACAGCATCGCCGAGTCGAAGTACGCGCTGGCATGACCGGCCCGCTGATCAGCGTCCATTCGCTGAGCAAGTCGTTCTCCGGCCCGGACGGCCGCCCGGTGCCGGTCCTCGACGACATCACGCTGGAGGTCGGGGAGGGCGAGTTCGTCGCGCTGCTCGGCCGCAGCGGCAGCGGCAAGTCCACCCTGCTCCGGTGCATCGCCGGCCTGATCGCCCCGTCCGAGGGCGAGGTGCGGTTCCGCGGGAAGCGGCTGAAGGGCACCAACCGGGACACGACCATGGTGTTCCAGACGTTCGCGCTGCTGCCCTGGCTCACCGTGCAGCAGAACGTGGAGATCGGCCTGGAGGCGCGGGGGGTGGCGCCCGCCCAGCGGTCCGAGCGGGCGCTGCGCGCCATCGACCTGGTCGGGCTGGACGGCTACGAGTCGGCCTACCCGAAGGAGCTGTCCGGGGGGATGCGGCAGCGGGTCGGCTTCGCCCGGGCGCTCGTCGTGGAGCCGGCGGCGCTGCTGATGGACGAGCCGTTCAGCGCGCTGGACGTGCTCACCTCCGAGAACCTGCGCGGCGAGCTGCTGGAGCTGTGGGAGGGCCAGCGGTTCCCGACCAAGACCATGGTCATGGTCACGCACAACATCGAGGAGGCGGTGCTGCTGGCCGACCGGATCCTGCTGCTGGGCAGCAATCCCGGCCGGATCCGGGCCGACATGCGCAACCCGCTGCCCCGGCCGCGCCGCCGGCGCACCCCCGACTTCGAGGCGCTCGTCAACCAGATCTACCGGATGATGACGCAGCGCGACACCGTGCCCGAAGCGGCCCCGGCCCGGCCCGGCGGGGCGGGGGCGGGCACGCTCGCCGATTCGCCGCTGCCGCAGGCCACCGTGGACGGCCTGTCCGGCCTGGCCGAGGTGCTGCTCGGCCGGCACGACGGCGAAGCCGACCTGGCCGACCTGGCCGACAACCTGGGCCTCGAGGTGGACAACCTGCTCCCGCTGGTCGACGCGCTGGTGCTGCTCGGCTTCGCCGAGCTGCGCGGCGAGCGGCTGACCCTGTCCCGCGGCGGCCGGGTCTTCGCGGGCGCCAGCATCCAGGACAGCAAGGAGATATTCGCCCGGGCTGCCCTGGACCGGGCGCCGCTGGTCCGCACCATCTACCGGGCCCTGCGCGGCAGCCTCGACGGCAACCTCCCGGCCGGCTTCTTCACCGACATCCTGCGTACCCACGTCGGGGAGGAGGAGGCGACCAGGCAGCTGGACGTCGCCGTGAACTGGGGCCGTTACGCCGAGCTTTACGCCTACGACGCGGCCCGCGGCCAGATCATCCGCGAGGAGCAGGGCATCGGGGCCGCCCTCGCCGACCTCACCGAACCGGCCCGCCGGGGCACGCTGCACCTGTACCTGGGCGCCGCGCCCGGGTCGGGAAAGACGTTCACCATGCTGCGGGACGGCCGCGCGCTGCGGGACCGGGGCGAGGACGTCGTGGTCGGGTTCGCGCAGGCCCGCGGGCGGCCCCGCACCGCCCAGGCCATGGACAGCCTGGAAGTGATCCCGCGCAGCCCGGCCAGCGGCAGCCCGGCCAGTGCCAGCCCGGCCAGCGGGACCGGGGCCAGCGGGACCGGCGGCGCGCCCGCCCGCGAGGAGATGGACCTTGAGGCGGTGCTCGCGCGCAAGCCCGCTGTCGCGCTCGTCGATGATTTCGGCCAGCACGCCCACGCCATCGAGGTGCTGCGGGACGCCGGGATCGATGTCATCAGCACCGTCGACGTGTCCGACCTCGAGCGCGCCGCCGAGGACGTCCGCCAGGTCACCGGGCAGGCCCCGGCCGCCACGGTGCCCGATGCGGCCCTGGCGCAGGCCGACGAGATCCGGTTCCTGGACAGCTCCCCGGAAGCGCTGCGCAAGCGGCTCGGGCACGGGAACATCTACCCGCCCGGGCAGGTGGACGAGGCGCTCGGCGGCCTGTTCCAGACGGAGACCCTGGCCGCGCTGCGCGAGATCGGGCTGCGGGTGGTCGCGGAGACGCTCACCGCGCCCGGCCGGGCCCGGCCCCGTGAGCCGCTGGACGTGCTGGTGGCCGTCACTGACCCAGCCCAGGCCGAGGCGCTCGTGCAGCACGGCGCCCGGCTGGCCCGGCGCGGCAACGCGACATGCACGGTGCTCACGCTCGGCCCGGCCGCCGCGGAGCCTGGCGGCGGGGACGCCAGGGTCCGCGACGCGGCGCGGGACGCCGGTGCCGCCGTCCTCGCCCGCGAGGGCACGGACACCGCGGCGCTGATCGCCCAGGCGGTGCGGGAGACCGGCGCCCGGCACCTGGTCCTGGCCGCGCCGCCCGGCCGGGCTCGAACGCTGGCGCCCCGGCCTGGCCGAGCGGCTGGCCAGCCAGCTCCCGGATATCCACCTGCACATCACGGCCGGCCGGGCCGGGCCGCACGGCGCAGGCCAGGACGGCGCGGCCGCACCGGGCACCGTGCCGGCGCGGCCGCCAGGCGGCCGCGCGGGACCGTCCGGGTCTACCTGGGCTACGCGGCCGGCTGCGGCATCACCAGCGCGATGCTCGAGGAGGCCGGGCGCCGCAGGTCGCGCGGATCGGACGTGGTGGTCGCGGCCGTGGACTGCCGCGGCCGGGAAGGCGTGAGCGCGGCCCTCGACGGCCTGGAACAGATCGGCGACGGCACGTCCCTGGACACCGCCGCCGTCCTGGCCCGGCGGCCCGAGGTGGCCTGCATCGACGACCTGTCCGCCGTTGACGCCAGCGGCGGCAGCCGGTTCGCCGCCGCCCGGCGGCTCGCCGACGCGGGCATCACCATCGTCGGCACGGTCCACCTGGACAGCCTGCGCGACGGCGACGGCGACGGCGACGGAGCCGGCGGCGACACCCTGGACGAGGCGGCCATCCTCGCCCTCGCCGACGAGATCGAGCTGGTGGACGCGCCGCCCTCGCTGCTCGCCGACCGGGTCAAGCGGGGCGAGATCGTCCCCGCCGGCGGGGTCGAGGACGCGCTGCGGACGGATTACTCGGCCGAGACGCTGGGGGTGAAGCGCGAGCAGGCGTTCACCGTCGTGGCCGAGCACGCCGACCGCCGGCTGGCCGCTACCGTGGCGGTGCCGCCAGCCGCGAAGCCCGGCCCCGCATCCTGGGCTGCGCCGCGCCGCGGCCGGGCATGGAACCGCTCATCAGGCGTTCCGCCGCGCTGGCTGCGCAGATGGCGGGGGATTTCCTGGTCGGGGTCGTTACGCATGGAACGCCATCGGCTGACCTGGACCCGGTGCTGGCCGGCTATGCCGCGCTGGCCTCGCAGCTCGGCGGGCAGTTCGCCGCGCTGCAGGGGGAACCGGCGGCCGCGCTGGCGGGGTTCGCGCGCCAGCACCAGGTCACCGAGATGGTGCTGGCCCGCGACCCTGCGGCCAAGGACGGCCGGCACCGCGTCCTGAGCGAGCTCGCCCGCCAGGCAGGCGACGCCGAAGTGCATGTGCTGCCCGCCCAGCCCCGTTAGCGGCGCCAGGCAGCAGGCCCGGCTGACTCAGGGCGGCAGCTCGCGGCCCGGCGGCGAGGGCGGCCATGCCGGTGATGTTGCCGTCCCGGGTCATCGCCGCGAGTGCGCGCGGCTGGCGCAGGACGTAGCGGTTGAAGAAGGCCAGGGTGACCCGGGCCACGAGGCGTTCTACCGGGTTGGTGCCCCAGTAGGGGATGAGGTGGTTGGCGCCGAACAGGTCGAGGTAGTACTTCGCCTGGTCCTGGTCCTGGCGGTAGAGCTGGAGGCTGGTCCAGGGCGGGTTGATCACATCGGCGGTGCCCTGGACGAAGAGCATGGGCGGCGCCGGGCGGGTGAAGTAGCGGCCGGGCATCGGCGGCCATTCCGCGCCGGACAGCACGGCGGCGGCCCTGAGCCGGTGGTCGGTGCAGCACGTGTTGGCGGCGAGGGCGGCGACGGTGTCGCCGCCGTCGGACTGGCCGGCGGCGGCGATCTGCTGAGTGTTCAGCAGGCCGGTGAACGGCTCATGGGGCTGCGCGTTCAGCGCCAGCAGCCGGGTCAGCACGTAGGACAGGTCGGCGGGCTGGTTGACCAGGTCTGGCTCGTAGGCTTGGGCGCCGGCGCGGCAGCCGGTCCGCGGGAAGTCCACGGCCGCGACCACGTAGCCGGCGCTGGCCCAGGCGCGCAGCAGGTGGGAGTAGGGGCCGCCGCATTGCATGAACCCGGGAGCGAACAGCAGCAGCGGGAACCCGCCGCGGGCCGGCCGCGTCCCGGTTGGCCGGGGGGCCAGCGGATACCGGATCACGGTCACCAGCGTGCGCGGGCCGAGGCGCTGGCCGGCCGCGCTGAGGTGGGCCGGCTCGACGAAGGTCACCTGCCGCTGCGCGACCCGGAAGCCGCCGGGGATCCCGACCGCCGGGGCCGGGGCAGTCCTGCCGGGCGTGGCGGCGGCCGGGTGGGCCGGGAGTTCCTGCCGCGGCGGCCTCGTGGCCCGCTGCCGCGGCTGGCCGGCGCAGGCGGACACCGACACGGCAGCTGCCAGGGCAGCGGCGATCACCCGGGCGCCACCGGGCCTGGGGTGCCCTGCCCTGGGGTGCCCTGCCCTGGCGTGCCCTGCGGCCGGAACCACGCCCCACTGTAACCATCCCGGCACGGCCCGCCCCCGCCCGCCACGCAGGCCGGATGCGGCCCGGTGGCCTGGAGGCCCAGCTCACCGCACTGCGCCCGGCCGGACGCCCATATTCAGCTCCCTGAGCTTGGCGCGGATCTGGCCCGCGTCGGGATGGTGCAGTTCGTCCAGGATCGCGAGCGACTCTTCCCAGGCCGTGCGGGCCTCCGCCGGGTTCCCGGCGGCGCGGCGGGCGTCGCCGAGGTGGCCGAGGGTCTCGGCCAGGCCCCAGCGGCTGCCGATCTCGCGATGCAGGTCGAGGGCCCGCTGGTAGCAGGCCGTCGCGGCGGCGTGGTTGCCGAGCTGCTGATGGGCATACCCGAGGCTGTCCAGTGCGCTGGCCACCCCTTCCCGGTGGCCGAGCTCGCGGAACAGGTCGAGGGCCTGCAGGCAGTAGCTGAGCGCCTGCCGGTGATCCCCGAGGATGGTGTGGAACCAGCCGACCGAGTTCAGGGCCAGCGGCCCGGCCGGGCCGGTCGCCGACGGCCGTGTACGACTCCAGCGCCTGCTGGGCCTGGCCGAGGGCCTCGCCGTAGCGGCCCTGGTAGTTCAGCGTGATGGCCAGCGCGTTGTGGACGTGGGCCTGCCCGGCGTGGTCCCCGCGCTCGGTGTGGATGCTCAGCGCGAGCTCCAGATGGGCATAGGCGTCCTCGTAGCCGCCGAGCCTGGCGCTGGCGTAGCCGAACCGCTGGTGGGCGGAGGCCTGGGCCGCCTGGTCGCCCAGCCGCTGCGCGGCGGCCAGGGCGATCTGCTCGGTAACCGCCCAGTCGTGCCAGCGGCCCCAGCATGTCCAGGAACCGTGACAGCGCCCACGCGATCTGCCACGCCTGGGTGTCGAAGCCGGCCTCCAGGGCCTGCCCGGCGGCGGCCATCAGGACCCGGCGCTCGGCCTCGAACCAGGCCAGGGCCTGCCCGGGGTCACCGATGGTGCTCCGGCTCGACGCCCGGCTGGGGCGGGGCCAGCGTGACCGGCCTGCGGGTGGGATGCAGCTGCAGCGCCGCCGAGTTGGCCGTGTGCAGGTAATGATCCAGCATCCGGGCGGTGGCCGCGTGCCGCTCGGCCTCGCTGTCGGCCGACTGCGTCAGCTCGGCGGCGTAGGCGCGCAGCAGGTCGTGGCTGGCGAACCGGCCGGGAGCGTGCTCGGCCAGCAGGTGGGCCCGGGTCAGCTCGCCGAGCCTGCGGCGGGCCTCGTCCGGCGCCAGCCCGGCCAGGCTGGCCGCGGCCGGCGGCGCTGATGTCCGGGCCGGCGTGCAGCCCGAGCAGCCGGAACAGCCGCGCCGCGGGGGCGTCGAGCTGCTGGTAGGACCAGGACAGGACGGCCCGCACATTCGCGGCCGCATGCCCGGCGTCCAGCGCGTCCAGCCGCCCGCGGGCATCGCGCAGCTCGGCGGTCAGCGCCGCGAGCGGGAGGCCGGGCTGGCTGGCGGAACGGGCGGCGGCAATGCTCAGCGCCAGGGGCAGCCGCGCGCACAGCTGGATCAGCTCATCCGCGGCGGCCGGGTCGGCGGCGACCCGTTCCGGGCCGAGGCGGCGGGTCAGCAGTTCCCGGGCCTCGGCGTCGGCCAGCACGTCCAGGGTGAGCGGGAACGCGCCCTCGGCGGCCACCAGGCTGGTGAGCTGGCTGCGGCTGGTCACGATGACCAGGCAGCCGGGGCTGGCCGGCAGCAGCGGGCGGACCTGGTCGACGTCCCGCGCGTTGTCCAGCAGCACCAGCATCCGCTGGCCGGCCAGCAGGCTGCGGTACAAGCCCGGCCTGCGCGTCCAGGCCGGCCGGGATCCTGGCCGCGGGCACGGCCAGGGCGTCCAGGAAGAGCCTGATGGCCTCCACCGGGGTCATCGGCGGCCCGGCCGGGTCGAACCCGCGCAGGTTCACGTACAGCTGCCCGTCCGGGAACAGCTCAGCGACCTGGTGCGCGAAATGCAGGGCCAGCGTGGTCTTGCCGATCCCGGCCGTGCCGTCGATGACCGCGATCACCGTCGCCTGGGCCTCGCCCGCTGGCCTCGGCGGCCAGCGCGGTGAGCGCTGTGAGCGCCCCGGCCCGGCCGGCGAAATGCCGTGTGGCCGCGGGCAGGTGGCGTGGCACCACATTCCCGTGACCGGCCGCCAGGTCGCCGGGGCCCGGGACGGGCGGGCTGAGCGCCGCCGGCGCGGAGCCGGAATCTGGCGGCCCGCCGTCCGCCGCGAGCTGGAGCTCACTGTCGGCCGCCAGGATGCGCCGGTGCAGCAGCCTGAGCTCCGGACCGGGATCGATGCCGAGCCCGTCGGCCAGGACGTGCCGCACGTCCTGGTAGGCGGCGAGGGCGTCGGCCTGCCGGCCGCTGCGGTACAGGCTCAGCATGAGCTGCGCGTGGAACTGCTCCTGCAACGGGTGCGCCGCGACCAGCTGGCGCAGTTCCGCCACGATCTCAGCGTGCCGGCCCAGGTGCAGGTCGGCGTCGATCCGGGTGACCAGCGCCTGCAGCCGCTGGTCTTCGATGGGGGGAACCTCGCGTTCCCGCAGCAGCCGCGAGGGCACGTCGGCGAGCGGCTCGCCCCGCCACAACCCGAGCGCCTCGCCGCAGCAGGCCGGCCGCCTCGTCCCAGCGGCCGGCCTCGGCGGCCGCCTGCCCGCGCGCGGCCAGCACGCTGAACTCGCGGACGTCGAGCTCGCCGTCCACCACCTTGATCAGGTAACCGGGCGGGTGCGTCTCGACCAGGTCAGCGCCGGACGGGCCCAGCGTCGAGCGCAGCCGCTGCACGGCACTGTGCAGCGCGCCCCGCGCACCCGCCGGCGGCTGGCCTTCCCACAGCATGTCGGCGAGAGCGTCCAGGCTGACCACCCGCCCGGCACTCAGCAGCAGTGCCGCCAGCAGCACGCGCTGCCGGGGCGCCGACACGGGCACCTGGCGGGTCCCGTCACGGACTATTAACGGTCCGAGCAGCCCGAAGTCCATGTCCAGCACCTCTTCCCAGCCAGCCGCGCGCGGTGGTGGCGGCGCCAGCGGACCTCGGTGGCAGCGCCAGGCCCGACCGCAGCGGGCCTGGCGCGGTGAGCCATCAGTGAGCCACGGCGCTCGTCCTGACGGCGTTTCGTGAGGTTTTGCTGGCATTGTGGTGATGCTATTCCCGCCCAGCCGGTTAGGTTGCCGCTGCCGCGGCTTCGAGCCTGCATCGGATCGGAGGGGTTCGTGGAGCAATGACCGTCCCGGGGATCGACACGCTCTCCTGGTCGTCGGCTGCTTACTCCCGCCGGGTGGCCAGGCCGTCCGCCGGGCCCGCCCTTCAGCCCGACCGGGAACTGGCGTGCATGCAGGAGTGGCCGCTGCGCAGCTACCTCGAACTGCGGGCCCTGCCCGAGTCCGCGGGCTCCGCCCGGCTGCACGCCAAGAACGTCCTCCGCGAGTGGCGCCTGGAAGCCCTGGCCGACACCGTGGAACTGCTCGTCTCCGAGATCATCACCAACGCGGTCCGCGCCTCGGCCGGACCGGGGCCTCATCCGCCCGCGGCCGGGCAGGCGCGGCGCGCGCCCTGGTTGCGGTTCTGGCTCACCTCGGATGGCCATGGCGTCCTCATCCAGGTGTGGGACGGCGACCCTCGCCCGCCCGTCCGCCAGGACGCGGGGCCGGACGCCGAGGGCGGGCGGGGGCTGCTGCTCGTCGAGACCCTCAGCGCACGCTGGGGCTGTTATGCGCCGGAAGGTCCCGCCGGCAAGACCGTCTGGGCGGTCTGCGCTCACTGAGCGTTCCTGGCCGCCGCCGGGCGCAGGAAAGGCCAATTACATTCTTAACGGCCCGCACGTCGTCCTGCCGCTGGCCAGGCCCGGCCATCACCGGGCCGCTCACGGGAGACCGTGCCCCGCGCTCACCGGCGAGTGAACGCTTCCTTACGCTCACCGGAGTGGCCTGCGCGCTGCCTGCGTTTTCCGGTAGTTTCCCGCCGAGAGTCGGTGTGGTGCCGGTACGGGCACTCCGGGGTCGGATGCCCTGTTCCGGCATCCTGGAAGGGCTCGCGGATGGGAACGAGGCACCCCAGCCTCCGCTCGGTCTGTGGCGCGCTCGCTGGCCTGGTCATGATCGTCCTGGTGGCTGCCTGCATCCCGGTGGACGTCACGGTCGTTGGCGCGCGGCCCCGCGCGGCCCCCCCGGGCGAGGTGGCGGGCGGCCCGGCCGGCCATTACCTGGTCCCGGCGGGCATCCACAAGATCAAGCACGTGATCATCGTGATGCAGGAGAACCGGTCGTTCGACAGCTACTTCGGCACCTTCCCCGGCGCCGACGGCATCCCGATGAGGAACGGGAAGCCCACGGTGTGCGTGCCGAACCCGTCCGGCCGCTGCACCCGGCCCTATCACGACAAGGCCGACAGCAACGGCGGCGGGCCGCATAGTGAGGCCAGCGCGGTCGCCGACGTGAACGGCGGCACGATGAACGGCTTCATCCTGCAGCGTGCCCTGGCCCGGAAAGGCTGTCACGTCCTGGCTGACCCGGCGTGCGTCAGCACCCGCTCGCCGGACGTGATGGGCTACCACACCGCGGCGGAGATCCCGAACTACTGGGCTTACGCGCAGGACTTCGCGCTCGATGACCACATGTTCGAGGCGGTCAAGTCGTGGTCCCTGCCGGACCACCTCTACATGGTGTCCGAATGGTCGGCCAAGTGCCGCAACCGTTCCCCGATGAGCTGCGTGAGCGACATCGTCGGGCCTTACAACGTCACCGGGTTCGACAACGCCGTGGCCCGGGAACTCGCCGACGGCAAGACCTCCATCGACTTCGCCTGGACCGACATCACCTGGCTGCTGTACATCCACCACGTCAGCTGGGCCTACTACGTGCAGGCCGGCACCCAGCCCGACTGCGAGGACGACGCCGCGGAGACCTGCGCCGCGGTCAAGCAGAACGTGCAGACCCTCGGCATCTGGAATCCGCTGCCGATGTTCGAGGACGTGCAGTCCGACCACCAGCAGAAGAACATCCAGTCGCTCGGCGCCTACTTCCAGGCGGCCAAGGCCGGCACCCTGCCCGCGGTCAGCTGGATCACCCCGTCCGGCCTGGACAGCGAGCACCCGCCCAACAGCGTGCACCGCGGCCAGGCCTACGTCACGGCCATCGTCAACGCGGCGATGAAGAGCCCGGACTGGAAGTCAACGGCGATCTTCCTGAGCTGGGACGACTGGGGCGGCTTCTACGACCACGTGGTGCCGCCCGCGGTGGACCAGGCAGGCTACGGCCTGCGGGTGCCGGCCATCACCATCTCGCCGTACGCCCGGACGGGCCACATCGACGACCAGGTCCTCAGCAGCGACGCCTACCTGAAGTTCATCGAGGATGACTTCCTGGGCGGCGCCCGGCTCAACCCGAAGACCGACGGGCGTCCCGACTCGCGTCCCGACGTGCGGGAGGACCAGCCGCTCCTCGGCAACCTGGTCCAGGACTTCAACTTCGGCCAGCCGCCGCGGCCGCCGGTGCTGCTGCCGACGAACCCGGCCACCGACTCACCCAGCCTCCCGGCCTACTTCACCGGCCTGCCCCTCTGCCTGGGCTGCACCGTCCCCCCGCCAGGCTCGTAGCCGCTGCATGGATCATGCTGGGCGGCTTGGGCGGACCAAGCTCACAATGTCCTCAAGGCGTGATCGCTCCGTCAGTAGTACCAGGCCGGGATGCCGTGCGAAAAGAATCTCAGCGTGGATGAGCCCAGGCCGGCGACTTTATGCTTGAGTGAGAAGTGAAGGCGCGTGAAGTATCGCTGCCCGTTATGTGTCCTGACCCGGTAGAAGTGAAGCGTGGTGTGCTCTGTCTTGTACCGGAAGCAACTCCCCCAGCATGACCGGGCGTGCACTGTCGCCGAGGCCCACGCTCCCGAGCCTGACCAGGTGCTGTAAGAGTGGATAATGAACCAGCCGCTGCCGTCGCCGGTCCAGGTGAGGTCACCGGTCGGCCGGACCTTGCCGTCCACGAAGTTGCTGCCGGAATGGCCGTAGGGGACACCGTAGACGACCGGGAGTGACGATGCTGAGGCCGTCACGAAGGTCAGTCCGGCCCCCGCCAGGACGGCCAGCACCACCGTTACTACTGCGATAACCGGTGCCTTCACACCTGCCCCCAGATCCTGGCTGGCCGTGTTTCTGACCTGCCTGATGCTTGCCCGGCAGTCTGGGGGTGCCTGTCCAGTCCGTTGGACTTACCGCCGGATGCGCCCCCGGACCAGTGGAACGGCTCATAGGTCTGGCTCCACTAATACCTTCGTAGAGTAATCGCTCTATCGCTTATCGTAAAGTGCTGGTCTGGTGTGCTCTCCTCGCTCGCTGGTTGCACGGGGCTGTCTGCTGTCTGTCGGGTGGGTCAGGGCGGCAGCTGGCTCCCGCCGGGTCCTTCCGCGGCGGGCACGGCGTGGCGGTCGATCCCCACGGGAACGTCATGGTCCTCGATGCGTCCGCCAAATCATCGGGCTGCTCGCCGTCCGCTCCGGCACTTTCTACGGGCAGGCATGACCCGTCTGGGCGCATGCGGATCGCTGCCTACTGAGGCCAGCGGATCCGGCGGTCTGGGCCTGACGGGCGCCCGGGTGCATTCACCGAACGCGCGTCCTCGCTCCGTCACAGCTCCGTCACCCAGCATTCGAAACTTTCGATCGCCTTCGAAAATCTTTCACGGTACGTTCCGGTCATGATGCGAGCGCCTGGACTTCATTGGCTAATCTTCGCCTCATTCGCCACGATGCTCCCAATGGCGGGAGCAGAAGAGAGCCTTCATGAAAATAATGGACTAACTTTCATGCCGAAACCTTTCCGAAAATTATTGACGATCGGATACGGCCAACCCACACTATCGCCATCGGCAGATATCAGAAGCTGCCGGTCAGGCTCCCACCGGCCTGGTCCCCGGTCGTCGCCACGTGACGGCCCCGTCCAAGGAGGCCCCGCATGAACGCCCTCCAACATGTCCCCAGAGCGCCCAGCAGCCGGCTTCACCTACTGCTGGGCGTCGTCTTCGCCGTGATCCTGGCCACGGCCACGGCGGCGTTGCCCGGCCCCGCGAACGCGGCGACGGCCATCTGCTCGAACCAGACCGGCACGAACGGCGGCTATTACTACCAGATGTACACTGCCGGCAGCGGGTCGGCCTGCATGACGCTGAACTCGGGCAACAGCTACTCCACCTCGTGGAGCAACATCGGCGACTTCGTCGCCGGCGTTGGCTGGAACCCCGGCAGCAATCACACCGTGAGCTTCTCCAGTAGCCTCAGCGCGTCTGGTACCTCGCTGGTGTCGCTCTACGGCTGGTCAACCAACCCGCTCGTCGAGTACTACGTCATCGAGAACTACACCGGCTCGGCGCCCACGGCCGGCACGTACATGGGCCAGGTCACCAGCGACGGCGGGACGTACAACATCTACGAGCACCAGCAGGTCAACCAGCCCTCCATCCAGGGCACCACGACCTTCGAGCAGTACTTGGCGATACGGACCTCGCCCGTGAGCAGCGGGACCATCACCACGCAGAACTTCTTCAACGCGTGGGCCAGCCATGGGATGAACCTCGGCACGCTCAACTACCAGATCCTCGCGACCGAGGCCTACAGCAACGGCAGCGGCAACTCCAGCGTCACGGTGAACTCCGGCGGTGGCGTGGCGGTGGCGGCGGAGGCGGCGGCAGCAGCGGCTGCACCGCGACGCTGTCGGCCGGGTCGCAGGGAAGCAACTGGTATAACCTCAACGTCTCGGTCACCGGCTCCAACACCTGGACCGTGACGATGAACCTCGTGGCACCCGCGGTGGTCGCCTCCACCTGGAACGTCAACGCCAGCTGGCCCAGCGAGTACGTGATGACCGCCAAACCCAACGGCAATGGCAATAACTGGGGCGTGACGATCACGCCCAATGGCCGATGGACATGGCCCTCGGTCTCCTGTAGCACTGGGTAACCTCTGGGCAGCGTCGGCTACCGCAGCCGACGCGGCCAGCCCCACGGCCGTTCGTTAGGGTCCGGGTGTGGTTGTCAAGCTGCTGGGACGGCAACGGAGTTCCTTCTGGAACAGCGTCGGCCAAGGTCAACGAACCACAGGAACTCCGTTGGACGTCCGGTCTGTCATTGCCAGCCCGTGCTACCCCCGTGGGATTCCGGATTTCACTGATGTGCTGGGGATTAGTTATTGCCACGGCTGCGGCCCGGACCGGAGCGGGCATAGCCATTCGCCGGAACACCCGCACAGCTTTCGGCAGAATAGTGAGATCACTCGGCCCGTGTGTGATTGCTTCACCGGGCCGAGCGCGTCGGCCGGGATGCTCCTGGCAGGCGACCCGGAACAGCCGTGTCGCGCCAAGTGAGGACCCGAGCTGATGCCCGATGCCGTGCCGTTCCACCTCGGCGACCTCGGCTCCCCGCTGCGCGAGCCGCCACAGCGCCGCGGAACCGAAGGCCCCCAGGCCAACCACGACCACGTCTTTGCGGATGACCTCCATGGCCGCAGACTCTACCCACGACGCATTTCCTGAGCGGGAACGACTTGGGCGGCGTCGTGCCGTCGCGGGTCTCCATGAACGGTGTCAGCCTGAGGGCATGAGCTTCTTCGATTCGATCTCGCAGCCACCGCCGCCACCCGAGCCACCACGGCCTCGCCGCCCAGCCTGGATGCGCTCGGATGCCGTGATTCCCGGCTCGGTCCCGGCCGAGGTGGTGCTGATCCGCACCGAGCAGGTGGCGGTCGCTGTCGACAGTCTCCGGGCCTACCCGAACGGGTTCGAGTTCACGCTGCTGAGCCGCATGCGCAGCGAGGATGAGACCGGGCCGGGCGGTGATCCGCTCGAACGGCACCGGTCCCGGCGCGGAACGCAAGTGCCCGAGGATGTGCTGCGCCTCGGCGTGCTGTACGCCGATGGCCGCCGCGCGGCGACCACCACCGGCCACCCATGGCCTCTGGAGGACGTGGACGCCGACCGGCTCATCCTGCTGCAGAACGGGGGCGGCGGCAGCGACCGCAGGTGGGACGGCGACTTCTGGGTCTCCCCGCTGCCACCGGAAGGCCCGGTGACCTTCGTGGCGTCCTGGCCCAGGTACGGGGTGACCGAGACCCGGGCCGAGGTGGACGGCGCGGCGATCCGCGAGGCCGCCGGACGGGCGGTGATCTTGTGGCCGGAGGAGCCCGAGTTCGAGCCCGGCACGGCCTGGAGCAGCCACACGACGACGGCGGTGGCGTCCGGCGATCCAGGCGTGGGGACCGAATCCGGCCCGCCTGACCCAGACGGCCCTGACACCGATTCCTAACGGCCGGCTCGCCGTGCTCCCGCAGGCCACTCCGGGCTTGAGTGAGGGGTCAGTGTAGCTTGGATGGCATGTCCGGCGAACCGGTCCAGGTTGAGGATCCGAATGACCCTGAGGTCATTCTCCGGGACCTACCCGAGCGCGAACGCGAAGAGTTTCTTCGTCAGTACCACGAGGCCGTAGACGACGCGCATGATCTGGCTGGCTACCGTCAGCTGCAGCGCCTCCTGCATGCTTGGCGGCTGACTGCCATCGCGGCCAGCCAGGCCGGATACTACGAGGAACTTGCGGCAGCGCAAGACGGCACCGCGCAGACGAAGCCAGCAGAGCAAGCCTTCCCGGGCTGGCAAGAGCGGCTGGCGGCGGCGCGGGCTCAGACGCGGTGACATACCGGGCTGAGTTAAGTAACGGGTCCTCGGGCAGCTCGGCGACTTTCCGGCGAAGGCACTCGACGCCCTCATCGTGACGATGGCCGCGGTCGTCGAGTACCCAGACGATCCGATGCGGACATTCCCGACAAGCGATCCATACGTCCGGCGTGCCGTGTTCGGCACGGCAGGCCTGGCTACCTACGTGATCAATGACGTTCGCCGGACTGTCACCCTGACCGACGTGACCTGGGCGGGCTGACCTGGTCAGAGACACCAGACCCCAGTGGTGGAGTTGGGGGTAGAAACCCCTGACCCTCAATGCGCACGGAGCATATGACGGGAAGCGGGTCGGTTCGGGAAATTGAGCGCGGGCAGGGACCGGTGATCCGCAAAGCGCGTTGCGACAGTAGTACTTACGTTCCATGATGCCGGTTCAGGGAGATGATTCTGGTTCTGGCACGCCGCGTGCCTGGCGGGCCGTGGTGACGCCCGGCATGGATTCGGCGGCGAGACGCCGGTATGGCCGGGCCATCGGCCACTCGTGATCGTCGAGCACGGAAGCGGCGTCGAACTGGCCGAGGCTCTGGATCAGCCGGGCGACCAGGCCGGTCCACCCGGTCTGATGTGACGCACCGAGGCCGGCCCCATTGTCGCCGTGGAAGTACTCGTAGAAAAGAATCAGGTCACGCCAGTGCGGGTCCTCCTGGAACAGCTTGGTCCCGCCGTAAACGGGCCGCTGTCCATTGTCGTCCCGCAGGAAAGTAGTGGCGAGACGGCGTGACAACTCCTGCGCCACCTCGAACAGGGTCATCATCGTCCCCGAGCCCGTCGGGCACTCGACCTTCAGGTCATTGCCGTAATACCGGTAGTGCTGGAGCAGGGCACGGATCAAGAGCAGGTTGATCGGGAACCAGACCGGCCCGCGCCAGTTGGAGTTGCCGCCGAACATTCCGCTGGTCGACTCGGCCGGCTCGTACTGCACCTGATGCTCGGCCCCGGCGACATTGAAGCTATAGGGATGCCCGAGGTGCCAGCGCGAGATCGAGCGGATCCCGTGCGGGCCCAGGAAACGCTCCTCGTCCAGCATCCGCGCGAGAATGCGCCGCAGCTTGTCCTCGTTCACCAGGGACAGCAGCCGCCGGCCGTGGGCGCCGGGCACCAGCGGGTCGGCGATGTTGACCAGGAGGTCCTGGTTGCGCTCGAGGAAGGCACGCACATGCCCGGCTATCTCCGGATAGTGGTCGATGATGTCGGCCTCGATCACCGTCGTGGCGCACAGGGGCAGCAGGCCCACGAGGGAGCGCACCTTGATCCGGGTGCCGGTGCCGTCGGGGAGGCGCAGCACGTCATAAAAGAAGCCGTCCTCCTCGTCCCACATCTCGTCGGGATGCTCACCGACCGGGTCCACCGCGGCGGCGATCCAGAAGAAGTGCTCGACGAACTTCAGCACGAATTCCTCGTAACTCTCGTCGTGCTGGAGGAGGGCCAGGGCCATTTCGAGCATGTTCTGGCTGAACATCGCCATCCAGGCGGTGCCGTCCGCCTGCTCCAGCCGCCCGCCGGTGGGGAGGGCGGCGCTGCGGTCGAACACCCCGATGTTGTCCAGGCCGAGGAAGCCGCCCTCGAACACGTTGCGGCCGGAGGGGTCCTTACGGTTTACCCACCAGGTGAAGTTCAGCAGCAGCCGCGCGAAGCTCTCCTTGAGAAATGGCAGGTCCACCTGGCCGAGATCTGACTCCAGATTCTGCAGGAAGAGGACCGCGAACGCGTGCACCGGCGGGTTCACGTCACCGAAGTTCCACTCGTAGGCCGGCATCTGTCCGGTGGGGTGGAGGTAGTCCTGGGACAGCATCAGGTCGATCTGGCTCTTCGCGAAGTCGGGGTCAACCATGGCGAGCGGGATGCAGTGGAAGGCCAGGTCCCAGGCGGCGTACCAGGGGTACTCCCACTTGTCGGGCATGGACACGACGTCATGGTTGAACATGTGGAACCACGACTCGTTCCGGCTTCCCCGCCACGCCGGCGCGCGGAGCGGGTGGAGACGGCGCTCGCGAAGCCAGCGGTCCACGTCGAAGTAGTAGCACTGCTTGGACCAGAGCATCCCTGCCAGTGCCTGGCGCATGACCGCCTTCGCGTCGTCGGTCACCGCGTCCGGTGTGATGGCCTCATAGAACTCGTCCGCCTCGGCCCGCCGCCGCTCTATCAGCTCGCCGGCGCCGTCGAATGGCGCCGTGAGCTGCTCCGGGCCCTGACGGGTGAGCCGCACCAGCACGGAGACCTGCCCGCCACCCGGGACGGACAGCCGGACATGCGCCGCCACCTTGGTTCCCTCGCCGCCGGGGTTCACGGTGTCCGCGCCGTGCAGCAGGTGGTCGCCGATGCCGTCCTTGGCGAACCGTGCCGCGGGCTCGGTGCCGAATATGCGCGCCGTGTTCGTCTCGTTCTCACAGAACAGCAGCTCTGCCGCAGGCTCGGCGTGCAGGTAGAACACGCCGAGTTGAGGGTGCTCGGCCGCCGCGACCGGATATGCGGCTGGGACGCGGGCCAGCCGAGGCTTGGGTTCACCGGTTCCCCATGACCACGTGTTGCGGAACCACAGCGTGGGCAGCACGTGCAGCGCGGCATCCTGGGCCGACCGGTTGTGCACGGTGATGCGGCACAGAATGTCATCGGGCCCGTTCTTCGCGTGCTCCACCTCGACGTCGAAGTAACGGCCGTCGTCGAAGACCCCCGTATCTATGAGCTCGTATTCAAGTTCTTGCCGCGACCGGGCCCGGTTCACTGCCGCCAGGTCGGCGTAGGGAAATTCGGCTTGCGGGTACTTGTAGAGATAGCGCTGGTAGCTGTGCGTCGGCAGGTTATCGACGTAGAAGTAGTACTCCTTGACGTCCTCACCATGGTTTCCCTCGCTGTTCGTCAAGCCGAACAAGCGTTCTTTCAGGATCGGGTCCCGCTCGTTCCACAGCGCGAGCGCCAGGCACAGCCGCTGCTTGTCGTCGCTTATCCCGGCGAGACCATCCTCACCCCACCGGTATGCGCGGGACCGTGCCTGATCGTGGCTGAAGTAGGACCAGGCGTCTCCGTTGTCGGAGTAATCTTCCCGGACCGTCCCCCACTGCCGTTCACTGAGATAAGGACCCCAGGCGCGCCACGGAACACCCGCCCGGGCCTCCTGCAGTCGCCGCTCCTCAGCCGTCAGCGAGGCTGGATCGGGGAGGTGCTGGCTGTCTAGCGGATCCAGGGACATCGCGTACCTTTCCGGTCAGGAATAAGTGGTCACCGTGCTACGTCGAAAGCGATCACGCTCTTGATGCCCGCCGGCCTGCCGAGGATCAGGTCCGGTGCCTGCTCTGGCGGGAAGCGCCCGGCAATGAGGGTCCGCACCACAGCCGGCCAGCGGCGGCGGAAGACGTCAAGGTCGCGGAGTGCTGCCCCGAAGGCCTCGGGGCCGGCGTTCACCGTGCCCAGCAGGACCTGGTTCTTCAGCACCATCTCCCGCATGAGGCGAGCCGGATCTGCCCGGACAAAGGCCTGCAGGCCGGGGACGCCGGTCAGCACGAAGATGCCATTGGTGCCCAGCATCTTCAGCGCCTCGAGAGCGAACTGCGAGTGGCCGACCGCTTCATAGATCAGATCGATGTTGCCGATCACTTCTGTCAGCTGGGCGAACGTGGCGGCCTGGGAGGAGACGTAGGTCGCCCCGATGGCCGAGACCAGGTCGATCCGCGGGCTCGGAGGCAGTTCGCGTGAGTAGACGTACGTCGTGAAGCCGGCCGTGACCAGCACCATGGCTCCCAGCAGCCCGACCGGCCCGATACCGAGCACCAGCGCCGAAAGCCCCTTGCCCCGCTCCCCGCTGGGCGTTTCCGGGTCGGTCCATGGCGGCCGCTGCTGCATCATCCAGAAAATCTGCGCCAGTGCCTTCTCCGCGATGGTGAGCGGCTCGGCCAGGACAGCGATCTCCCGCAGGTCCGGCGGCACGAAGTTCATGTACTGCTCATGGTCGACGACGTATTCGGCCATATAGCCGTGAGCGTCCTTGATACCGCGCTCGCTGAAGTCCCCGGTGTAGCAGTAGTCCTGGTGCCCGGAACGGCAGGCCATGCAGCCAGGGTGCGGGCACGGGCGGCGTACCGATGGCACGACGAGGTCTCCCGGCTGGAGGCGCTCGACAGCCGTCCCCACTTCGATGATCTCGGCCACCGACTCGTGGCCGATGACCAGGTGGTCATCCCCCGGCGGCGGGGTTCCGTACTCGAAGGAGCAGATCTCCTTGTCCGTGCCGCAGATGCCGATGTCGAGCATCCGCAACGTGACCTGGTCAGGCCGGGAGAGCCGGGGGAACTCCCGCTCGACGACCTTGACCTCCTGAGATCCTGGGAAAACCGCGACTGCCTTCATGGCTCTCTTCCGGTGATCGGCCTGAGGCGGTGGGCAAAGTGGGCGGATTGTCGGGCCAGTGCGGGATACCGTCGCTGACCGTCACGGACACATCGATCCACGGCGCTTGGCTGTCACCGCCATCGCTCATGAACGCGGTACCTGAAATGGGAGGGCAGTCTCCCCGTCTGCGGAAACCCTGGACATGCCACCCCCCGGCGATGACCTCGCTTTAGGCATACACCTCGGCCCGCAGGACATCAAGGCCGTAATGTCCGCGGGCCGCACCCAATCCGGTTCCAGGTAAACGGCGTACAGCCAGAAAGTGACCGGACAGGGGTTCTCTAGTTTCTTAGGGGTTGCGGAAAGGCAAAAGTAAGGCGGCGGATGAATCCGCGCTGGTGACAGATCCTGAGGTTGCGGCCAGACTGGGGCCAGCGGTCAAGAGACCTCGTGGCCGGAGTTAGAGGTTAGCTTCCGGTTCCGCCCCGCGGTCGCCACGACCGGTGAAGGGCGGGGAGCCGGTGACGAAAAGACTGGCCATGACCGTGCTCGCGGCCTGGCCATGAGCTCCGGCGGCAGCGTGCTGGTGGTCGGCGGTGGGCCAGCCGGGATTACCGCCGCCCTCCAGGCCTGCGAGCTTGGCGCGCAGGTCACCCTGCTCGAAGCAGGCCAGGTCGGCGGGACCAGCCTGAACCGGGGCCCGGCGCCGGTGCGAACCCTGGCGCGCACGGCGCGCCTGGCGCGCGACTGGTCCTCCTGGGCCGCTTTCGGCCTCGACGGCCCGCCGCCCGTGCCGAATCTTCCCGCCGTGCTGGCCAATAGCGAGCGGGTATCCCGCTACGCCCACGATAAGAAGGACGTGGCCGGCCATCTCCGGCGGCACGGGATCGACCTCATCGAGGATCTCGGCCCGGTCGGTTTCGTGGACCCGCACACCGTCGCCGCGGGCGATGAGCGCACCTGGTCCGCGGACCATATCGTCCTGGCCGTCGGCGGGCATGCCGGGCGTCTTCCGATTCCCGGCGCTGACCTGGCACTCACCTATGAGGACATCCCATCTCTGGCTGCTCTCCCAGACCGGATCGCCGTGGTCGGCGGCGCCGACACCGGCTGCCAGATCGCCTCCATCCTGGCTGACCTCGGCGTCACCGTCAGCCTGTTCGAGGCCGGGCCCGCCCTCGTGCCCGCCGCCGACCACACCGTCTCAGCAGAGCTGGGGCGCGCGTTCCGTGCCCGCGGCATGAACGTGCGCACCGGCACGCGGGTCGGGATGCTCCGCGCGCAGGATGACGGCATACACATCGACTATGCGGACGGCACGGCCGCTGGCAAGCTCGTGGCGGACGCCGTGTTCTTCGCCGTCGGCTGGCCCGCCAACGTCAGCCGGCTGGCGCTGGACGCCGCCGGCCTGCACGCCGAGCGGGGCGTGATCCCTGTCGATGATTACTTGCGCACCAGCGCCGGGCACATCTTCGCCGCGGGTGACGTCAACGGCCGGTCGATGCTGGTGCAGTCGGCCCGGATGGAAGGCCGGATCGCAGCCACCAACGCCGTCCTGGGACCCACCCGGCGGGCCAGCTACGACGTGGTTCCGAGCGGCAGCTTCACCGACCCCGAATACGGGAGGGTAGGCCTCACCGAGACCGAGGCCGCCGCGCACCACGACCCCATCGTGGGCATCGCCCGTTACGACGACCTGCTGCGCCCCGTCGCGGATGGCCGGTCAGAGGGCTTTTGCAAGCTGATCGCGGACCGCCAGACTCGCGCGGTCCTCGGTGCCCACGTGCTCGGCGAATACTCAGCCGAGACAGTGCAGACGGTCGCGGCCTGCATGGCCGCGGGGATGACAATCGGGCAGGTCGCGGAGCTCCAGCTCGCCTTCCCCACCTTCACCGAGGCCGTCAGCATGGCGGCGCAGAAGATCTGTCGGTCCCTGGGCATCGGGCGTTTCCCGCAGGTCTGGAGCTAT
Organism: uncultured Actinomycetes bacterium; assembly: GCA_963767385.1. Taxonomy (GTDB): domain Bacteria; phylum Actinomycetota; class Actinomycetes; order Streptosporangiales; family Streptosporangiaceae; genus RYN-230. The sequence goes on from CAVYEA010000025.1 coordinate 330,309, forward strand.
CTCGGGTCTGAGGACTGACGAACCGAGGCTCTAGCGGGGCTGCGTCATGACTGACCGGGGCTGTTCGGTGGCGGGGGTGATGTCCGCGGTGCACTGCGGGCAGCGGCGGGCCGCGATGGGGATACTCATGGTGCACTGGGGGCAGGATCTGACCAGGCTGCTGAACTGCGCCCCGATCACGACGGCGACCGCGAGATCGACCAGGTTACCGCGGAGGATGAAGTTCTTGAAGCCACTCATGCGGGGGCAGGTGCCCTCGTCCCCGCCGGGTATTCGTCCGCGTTGACGTCTGCCGGCCCGGTCTGATCGGGGAGGACATCGTCGCGCGTTCACGCCCGAACCGCTGACGGCGTCAGGCTCCTTCCGGGTCGCCCGCCTCCGTGTTCCAGCGGGCGAGTTCCGCGCGGGCCTTGAGAGTCTTCGGGTGTACCGGGCCGAGCATCCGCTCGATGTCCGGCAGCAGCGCCGCGTATTGGTCCCGGGCTCCTTCTGGGTCGCCCGCCTCCCCGGTCCAGCGGGCGAGGCTGGTGCGGGTAGCCAGGGTCTCTGGGTGACCGGGGCTCAGTACCCGCTGACGCACCGGGAGGAGCGCCGTGAACTGATCCCGGGCCTCACCTGGGTCGCCCGCCTGCCCGGTCCAGCGGGCGAGGGCCGCACGGGCCCGGAGGATGTCAGGGTGCGCGGCGCCGAGCACCCGCTCGCCGATGGGTAGCAGCGCCGTGAACTGGTCACGAGCCCTGGCCGCCTCACCGATACAGCCGGTCCAGTGGGCGAGGCTGGCGCGAGCTCTGAGGGTGTCTGGGTGCTCGGGACCGAGTATGCGCTCGATCTCCGGCAGCAGCGCTGCGTACTCGTCCCGGGCTCCTTCTGGGTCGCCCGCCTGCCCGGTCCAGCGGGCGATTCTGGTGCGAGTGGCCAGGGTCTCCGGGTGCCCGGCGCCGAACACCCGCTTGACGAAGGGCAGCAGCTCCGTGAACTGGTCCCGGGCGCCCGCCGCATCTCCTGCCTGCCCGGTCCACCCCGCGAGGCCGGCGCGGATCTTGAGGGTCTCCGGGTGCCGGGGGCCGAATACCTGCTCGGCGTCGCGCAGCAGCCCCGCGAACTGGTCCTGGGCTCTGCCCGGGTCGCCCGCCTGCCCGGTCCAGCCGGCGAGACTGGCGCGAGCCCTGAGAGTATCCGGGTGCTCGGGACCGAGCACCTCCTCGGCGTCGGGTAGCAACTCCGTGAACTGGTCCCGGGCCCCTGCCGCATTCCCCGCCTCCCCTGTCCAGCCAGCGAGGCCGGCGCGAGCCCTGAGCGTGTCCGGGTATCCGGCCCCGAGCACCCGCTCGGCGTAGGGCAGCAGCGCCGCGTACTGGTCCCGGGCCTTACCTGGGTCGCCCGCCTGCCCGGTCCAGCGGGCGAGGCTGGCGCGGGCGGTGAGGGTGTCCGGGTGCTCGGCGCCGAGCACCCGTTCGAGGTCGGGCAGCAGCGCCCTGAACTGGTCAAGGGCTGCCGCCGCATCGCCCGTCTCCCCCGTCCACCGGGCGAGATTCGCGCGTGTCCTGAGGGTGTCCGGGTGCTCGGGGCCGAGCAGTTGCTCGGCGTAGGGCAGCAGCCCCGCGTACCGGTCACGGGCTCCGGCCGTGTCACCGACATGCCCGGTCCAGTAGGCGAGTTCGGCGTGGGCGGTAAAGGTGTCCGGGTGCCCGACCTGGAGCACCCGCTCCAGATCGGGCAGCAGCGTCGCATACTGGTCACGGGCTCCGGCCGCGTCCCCCGCCTGCCCCGTCCAGCGGGCCAGGCTGGCGCGGGCGGCCAGGGTTTCTGGGTGCTCCGGGCCGAGTACCCGCTCGATGATGGGCAGCAGCGCAGCGAACTCTTTCCGGGCGCCGGCCGCATCGCCCCCCTTCCCGGTCCAGCCGGCGACGCTGGCGCGGGCAGTCAGGGTGTCCGGGTGCTCCTCGCCGAGGACCCGCTCGTGGATGGACAGTAGTTCCGCGAACTGCCTGAGGGCCTTGACCGGATCACCGGCTTCCCCGGTCCAGCGAGCGAGGCTGGCGCGGTCGGTCAGGGTTTCCGGGTGGTCGGGGCCGAGCATCCGCTCTACGTCAGGCAGCAGCTCCTCGAACAAGTCGCGCGCGGCGGCCGGGTCCCCGGCCTCTCCGGTCCAGCTGGCCAGGTTGGTGCGGGCTTTGCGTATGTCCGGATGCATAGGGAGCCGCTTCCCCAGGGTGGGCAGCAGCTTCTCGAACAGGTCACGGGCGGTCGCCGGGTCGCCTGCCTCCCCGGTCCAGCGGGCCAGGCTGGCGCGAGCCCTGAGGGTGACCGGGTGCTCGGGGCCGAGCACTACCTCGGCGGCGGGCAGCAGCGCCGCGAACAGGTCACGGGCGGCGGCCGGCTCGCCCGCCTCCCCGGTCCAGTGGCCAAGGTTGGCCCGGTCGTTAAGAGTGTCCTGGTGCTTGGGGCCGAGCACATCTTCGACGCCGGGCAGCAGCACCGCGAACAGGTCACGGGCGGCGGCCGGCTTGCCCGCCTCTCCCGTCCAGCGGGCGAGACTGGCCCGGTCGGTCAGGGTCTCCGGGTGCTTACGACCGAGCAACCGCTCGGCGGCGGGCAGCAGTTCCTTGAACAGGCCGCGGGCGGCGGCCGGCTTGCCCGCCTCCCCAGTCCATCCGGCGACGCTGGCGCGCACCTTCAAGGTCTCCACGTGATGGGAGCCGAACTTGCGCTCGACGTCGCGCAGCAGTTCCTGGAACAGGCCACAGGCGGCGACTGGGTCGCCGGCCTCTCCGGTCCAGCGGGCCAGGCTGGCGCGGTCGGCCAGGGTCTCCGGGTCGCCGGGGCCGAACTCACGCTCGACGTCGCGCAGCAGTTCCCGGAACAGGCCGCGGGCGGCGACCGGGTCGCCCGCCTCCCCAGTCCATCCAGCCACGCTGGCCCGCACCTTCAAGGTCTTCTTCGGCTCGCCGGAACGGAACACACGCTCGACGTCGCGCAGCAGCTCCTCGAACAGGTCGCGGGCGGCGACCGGGTCGCCGGCCTGCCCGGTCCAGCGGGCGATGTCGTGGCGGGTGGCCAGCGTGTCGGGGTGGTCAGCGCCCAGGACCCGCTGCCGGTCGGGCAGCAGCGCGGTGAGCAATTTCAGCGCATCGCGGGCGTTCCCGCTTTGCCCGGTCCAGCGGGATTCGTTGTGGCGGGTGGTCAGCGTATCCGGGTGCTTGGGGCCGGGTCGCTGAAGGAGACCTCTTGTGCCAGGACTGCCACAGTGCGAGGTTGTCCGCCGGTCTTTGAAGTTCCGGTAGCGCCGATAGTGCCTCAGCCCATTGTCGGCTGGCCCATAGGTGCTCGCTGAGGCGGTCCCTCGCATACGCTGCAACAGATCTGGGCGAGTCGGCCCGTTCCTTCAGGACGGTAAGGGCCCGCACGATCGCAGAGTGAGCACCGGTGACGGCGGCCTCGCCAAAGTAGTCGTGCAAGAATTCCGCGATCAGATCATGAGCCGGCCCGACCCGTTCGTCCGGGCTGCCAGCGTCGGCTCTGGCGAGGAGTTCACCGAGGGTAACCACCCCGTCTCGGACGACCTTGACGCCCACGGCCTGGCCGTCAAGGTCCTGAGGCGGGAGCGCGGCGACCAGAACCTGCAGCGGCATCCATGCACCGACGGGCGCTGCGGCGAGCACCCTGGCCACATCCTCCACCAGCGCCTGCCCATGCGCCTTGGCCGCCTCTGAGATGGCCTTCTCGAACACCGGCGCCAGGTCCGGGCTGGGGTGAGAGTCTGCGCCAGCGAAGTGGCCCGCGCCGTGCAGGCCGCTGAGTATGCGAGCCCGCAGCCACTCTCCGTCACTCAACGAGGCGATCCGTTCCTGTGCGACGGGATCCTTGACAAGGGCTCGCACCAACTGCCGGACGCCTTCGCGGTCCCGGTCTGGCAGATGGACTTGTGAGGTTGCGGGGAGGTCATCGATCTGCCGCCCGGTCACGATCAGGGCAGCGCCGTGCAGGTTCGTGAAGGCCTCGAGCAACTGCAGCCGGTGCACGTGGTCGAGCTGGTCGACAGCGTCGACTCCGATGACGAAGACCGGCTGGTCTGGCTCGAGGTGGGCGAGCGGGCCGGTGATGTCCCGGTCGAATGGCAGCAGTTTCTCTTGCTCGAAAACAGGCGTGGCCTTCTGAAACTCCCCTGCGGCGACACCGAACGCCGGGCTCTTGTCCAGCTGCTCCACCAGCCCCACGGCCAGGTCCCCGAGGTTGTCCCCGGGCCGGGCAGTGACCAGGGCGTCCACGCTCAGGTACTGCCCGAAGATGCTTTTCCGTCCGAACGATGCCAGCAGCGCAGACTTGCCCGTGCCAGGGTCTCCTGTAATGGCGATCGGTGAGATCCCGTCGCCGAGCAGCTCCATGACCCTTCGCAGCGGCGTCCCGGCGCATCTGCCAGTCCTGGGTCAACCGGGCGACCACGTCCGCCGTCTGCGTCCCCGCCAGTGCGGGCCGCAGGTCCGCCGCGACGTTGCGGCCCAGCCACAACCCCGCGTCACGGCTGCCGTTCAACGACACGTGTGTCGTCGGCGCAAGATCTGCGCACCCGGCGGGGGCGACCTTCCGCAACCGGTCATGCTCGTCGTAAGCGCGCAGCTCAGTGTCGGCGGTCACCGATGAGCCCTGCTTCAGCAGCTCGATCAACGACCTGCTGAAACATCCCCGGGAGGCCACCTCCTCCGGGCGGGTGGCCGCGAAGAACTCCACCCGCTGCTGCAAGCCCTGCCGCAGCAGCCCTGGGACCGGGTCGGAGATCATGGCACCGGAATGGCAGGCGTCGATGACCAGCATCAGGCCGTCGACTCGGAAACCGCCGCAGCAGTTCCTTGATCCTCTGGCCGAGGGGGACAGCGTTCTCGGAATCGATTAGTTCCGGGCCGGGGGTATCGGCGGCGACGAGATAGAAGTCCTCGCCCTCCTTGTGACCGTGGCCGAGGAAGTACACGAACAGCGTCGCCTGCTCCCGGCAGGCGCTGGCCATGGCGTCACCGAGCGCCGTCACCATCGCCGCCCGGGTGGTGGGTGCCGGCTCGGTGAGGAGCTCCCGGCCGCCCGGAAGCGCGGGCCGGCACGACCCGTAACGGTCGTCCAGGACCACCTCGTGCAGGTCCCGGATCACCTCGGGGACGAAATCGAGCTGGCCGAAACGGTCGTTTCGCACTCCCATCAGCAGCGCTCGCCGCTCCCCCATGAAATAGTCTTACCGTACGGAGCGTGACAAAGGCACCCCCAGCCCATTAGGACCGGGCAGTTGGAGGGGGCATGGCACAGATCGTGCTTCTCCACGGCATCGGTCAGCAGGCCAGCAACGCCGACGAGCAGGAGGCCGCATGGCTGCCCAGCTTGGTTAAGGGGGTCCTGGCCAGCGGCCACTCCGGTGCGGCGCCCATGGCCGCGCGGCTGGCGGCATCGGCGGATCAGAACCGCCCGCCGCTGGCCCGGATGGCGTTCTACGGTGACCTGTTCCGGCCCACCGGCACGCAGGGGGAGGACGCCCAGGCGTCGCCCGCAGCCGAGGCCCTAGCCGAAACCCTCGCGGCTGCCCTGCTGGCCCGCGCCGCCGCTAGCGATGACCCCCGGCTGGCGGCCGAGGCGGCCAACGCGCTCCGCCAGGCTGATCCCGATCGTGACGGCGCCCAGGGTCGGGGCGAACGCGCCCGCGGTGCGGTCGCCATGCTAGACGGCAACGCCTGGCTGACCACGCGCATCTTCGGGGTGCTTCAGAAAGCTAAGAAGGACCTGCTGCAGGTCACCCGATACCTCACCGAGGATGGCCTGCGCAACGCCGCCCAGGCGAGGGTCGCGGCGCTCCTGGACGAGAACACGCAGCTCGTGATCGGACACTCGCTCGGCAGCGTGGTCGCGTGGGAAGCCTGCCAGGCACTGGGCCGGCCCTTGCCCGCGCTCGTCACCCTCGGCAGCCCCCTCGGACTCGACACCGTGGTCTACCCCCGGCTCCGCCCCCAGCCTCCGACCTGGCCCCCGCCCGTCCACCGGTGGGTCAACGTCGCGCACCCCGACGACATCGTCGCGGTTGACCCCGACCTGGGGCGGCTGTTCCCCGGGCCGGACGGCCTGACCATCGAATCCCACACCCCGCCGTGCAAATACGAGCACCACGCCGCGGCCGGCTACTTGGAGGAGAGGGCCACCGGCCACGTCGTCGCCGACACCCTCGGTGGTTAAGCCAGCGGTCCATGAGACGAGAATCAACACATAACAACGCGTTCCGCGTTCGGAGGCTTGTACCAACCATTTGGCCTGCTGAGTACGGAAGCGGCGATGTGTCGCCGTGCGAGTGCTCAGGGCACGCCGCTGTGCTGTGATCATGCATCGCGGGTGACCATCCTCCACGCGCCGATTGCCGACCAGCCCACGATCCAGCCGGCGATCACGGTGATCATCGCCCAGGTGGGCATCGGCGGTATGTCCAGCGCGCCGCGGCCGCCGAAGAGCACCCGGCCGGGGCCGCCGCCGCCCTGCCCGGCGGCCAGTCCGGCGGGCCGGAGCTGATCCAGCGCGATGCCGACCACGAGCCGCTGGCCGTCCAGGAAATACGGGATCACGTGGGCCGCGAGGATCGGGGTCACGATGATCTCGAGTGCGATCAGGATGATGATGGGCACCGTGCGCTGGCCGATGAGGGAGCCGAGGCCGAGCCCGACCAGGAACCCGATGCCGACGTCGAGCTCGATCCACAGCCCGATCTTGACCATCTCGTTGACCGGCGGGTTCAGCTGGCCGGCCTCGTCGGACACGTACTCGCTGTAGATCGTGGCGATGTCGCGGCGGAGGGCCGGCCCGGTGGCACTGGGACCGGATGCCGGCTCGCTGCCGACGGACCCGGGCCCTGGTCCGTTACCGACGGAGCCGGGCCCTGGCCCGTAGACGAACGCTTGGGCCGCCTGCCGTGGGTGCGCCGTGACCCAGCTCTCCAGCTGCGCCTGGTCGAGGTGGGCCGGCACGGAGAACCCGTTGACGCTGATCGCGGCCGGCTGCGGGACGCCCTCGTACCCGGTGACCAGGCACACCATGGCGAAGGCCACGGCCACGAGCGGCAGCAGGATAGCCAGGCCGGCCGGGATCCGGGCCAGGTAGAGCGCGAGACGGGAGCGGCCGGTGGTGACGAGGTGGCGGAAGACCCCGTCGGTGAGGTCCGATGTTCCCGCCGTGGCCCCCAGCGTCGCGGCGATGATGAAGCCGAACTCGGCCATCGGATTGCACAGGAAGCCGAACACGGCGGGGGAGCCGGCTGGCCCGTAGCTGCGGGGGTCGACCGCGTGGAAGAGCAGCCGGAGGCCGAGAACGAGGACCGGCAGGCCCACGATCAGCACCGCGACGACGGTCATGAGGACGCGCCGCTTCCGCAGCTCGAGATGCTTGGTCGCGATCAGGCCCCAGGTGGGAAGCCACGATCCGGGCCGGCCAGACACGGCGGGAGCGTCCCGTCGCGCATGGGCCGGTGATCCGCCCGCGGGCGGCGGCCGGTCCACCGAGGCAGTGGAGGTGTCTTCGGTCATCACTGCTCCCCGAGTCGGCTCGTCACGGACAGGAACCAGTCCTCCAGGGTGGCCTGGACCTCCTGGAGGCTGTACACCGAGATACCGCCCGCGACCAGCCGCCGGTTGACCTCGGCGACCGCCTCCCGCGACGCTCCGGCCGGGAGCGTCACGGTCAACCCCTGCTCGCCCAGGGCGACGCCGGCGGCTATCCCGGCCTCCTCGATGAGCCGGCCCGCCCCCGCGGGGTCGGCGCAGTCGAGCCGGAGGACGCGGTTGCCCGCGCCGCGGACCAGTTCGTCGATGGGGCCCTGCCGGATGACCCGCCCGTGGTCGACGATGGCTACCGCGTCGCACGTGCGCTCGACCTCGTCCAGGAGGTGCGACGACAGCATCACGGTCCGCCCCTCGCCGACCAGGCTCGTGATCATGGCCCGCATCTCGTGCATTCCGGCCGGGTCGAGCCCGTTCATCGGCTCGTCCAGGATGAGCAGCTCGGGGTCACCCAGCAGGCATGACGCCACCCCCAGGCGCTGGCGCATGCCCATCGAATACGAGCCGACCTTGTCGTCGGCCCGCTCGGCGAGGCCGGCCCGGCCAGCGACGGCCCGATCCGCTGGCCCGCCTCGCCGCCCCGGGCCGCGGCCAGCAGGCGGAGGTTCTCCCGCCCGGTCAGGTGGTGATGGAAGCGGGGCTCATCCACGATCGCGCCGACCCGGGCCAGGGCCCGGCTGCGCTCGGCCGGGACCGGGATCCCGAGCAGCGACATGGTGCCGGCGTCGGCCCGGGTCAGCCCCAGCAGGGTGCGGATCAGCGTCGTCTTGCCCGCGCCGTTCGGCCCGAGGTAGCCGAACGCGCATCCCCGCGGCACGAGCAACTCGACCTCGTTGACTGCGACGTTCGCGCCGAACCGCTTGGTCAGGTCATGGGTCTCGACGGCCCATCCGCCCGCCGGAGCGGGCGCACGGACGGGCCGCGCGGAAGGGACGGTGACGCTGGCCGCCCGCGGCCCGGGCTGGCCGGGAGGCGCGGTCGGTCCCTCCTGCTGGCCTCCGCCGCCCGCCCGGCCCCGGCCGCCCCGCCGGGCGTTGAGGCGCACCGCGCCGAAGCCCAGTGCGCCGAGCACAGCGAGCACCAGGACGATCAAGCCGATGCGGGGGTGGAGCCGCGAGCGGCGAGGCCCGCGGCGCCGGGTGGGAGCCCGCCGGGGCGGCGATGGCCCATAGCGGCATGGCGGCCAGCGGGGCCAGGCCGGGGGTGGCGAAGAGAGTGCGATCGCGGATGGTTCGCCCGTCGATGGCGTTCATGGCAGGTAATCGTGAACGATCCGCGACCTCGCTGTCGTCGTGCGCGAGCAGCACAGGTACGTCATTCCCAGGACTGACGCACCGTCATCCAGGCAGCGGCCAGCCCGCCCAGCCGTCAAAGGCAGGCGTTCACAGTGTCCTGGCCAGCCCCGACTGGTAGGCGAGGATGACGAGCTGCGTGCGGTCCCGGGCACCGAGCTTGGTGAGGATCCTGCTCACGTGCGTCTTAGCGGTGGGCAGGGTCACGTGCAGCGTCTGCGCGAGCTCAGCGTTGGACAGCCCCTGGGCGACCAGCGACAGCACCTCCCGCTCGCGCTCGGTGAGCTCGTCCAGGCCCTGGCGCGCCCTGGCCGGCACCCGGGCGCGGTCGGTGAAATGGGCGATGAGCCGGCGCGTCACGCTCGGGGCCAGCAGCGCCTCACCCGCGGCGACGGTACGGATCGCGCTCAGGAGTTCCTCGAGCGGCCGGCTCTTCAGCGCGAAGCCGCTCGCTCCCGCCTGCAGCGCGTCAAAGACGTACTCGTCGAGGTCGAAGGTGGTGAGGATGAGCACCCGTGGCCTATCCCGGCCCCGGCCAGAGTTGATCTGCCGGGTCGCCTCGATCCCATCCATGACCGGCATCCGGACATCCATGACGACGACCTCGGGCGACAGGCTCGCGGCCAGCTCGACCGCCTGCCGGCCATCGGCCGCCTGGCCGACGACCACCAGGTCATCCTCAGCGTCGATCAGCGACGAGAACGCGGTGCGCAGCAGCGCCTCGTCGTTGACGACGAGGACGGTGGTCGTCACCCCGCCCCCTCGGCCGGGACCTCGGCGAGCACCTGGAAGCCGCCACCGGAGCGCGGTTCGGCTACCAGCCAGCCGCCGAACGCGGCGATCCGCTCGCGCATCCCGACGATCCCGTGGCCCGTGCTTGGGCCGTCCGGCCGCCCCTCGCCACCTGCCGGATAGGCCGCTGCGCCCCCGTCGTCAGTGACCTCGATGCGGACGCGGCCGGCCGAGACGGTGACGGCGACCGCTGCCCGGGCTCCCGCCGCATGTTTCACGACGTTGGTCAGCGCCTCCTGGATGACCCGGAAGATGGACATCTCGAGCGCTGGGGAGAGCTGGCGATCGGCGCCCGAGAGCCGCAGTTCTACGGGCGTCCCGGAGGCCCGCACGTGGTCGGCGAGTTCCTTGAGGTCCACCAGCCTCGGGGCGGGCGCCAGCGCGGCCGCGCCGGTCTCCTCGTCGCGAAGCAGCCCGAGCACCACCCGCAGCTCGTCCTGGGCGGTCCGGCCGATCATCTCGATCGACTCGAGCGCGGTGCCCGCCTCCTCGGGATGCTTGGCCATGAGACGCCTGCCCACCCCGGCCTGGACGGTGATCACCGCGAGGGTGTGGGCGACGACGTCGTGCAGCTCGTGAGCGATGCGCATCCGCTCCTCGCGGACCTGCTGGCGGGCGCGCTCCACCTCGGCAGCCTGCTCGCGCTCGGCCTGCTCAGCCAGTCCGGCCACGTAGCGGCGGCGGGCCGCCACGCTGTCGCCGATGAACCAGGCCGCCGTCAGCGGCACGAAGCCTTCCAGCGCCTCCGTGGCCAGGGGCGCATGAGGGCTCGCGAGTGCCGCGTAGATGATCGCCCCGCCCAGGGCCGTGGCTGCCGCCCCGGCAGCGGGGATCGACTCCCGTCTCGGCAGCCCTGCGGCGGTGGAGTACACGGCCAGCCCCATCATGATGCCGAGCGGCAAAGGGGCGTTGCCCCAGGCCATGGCCAGTCCAGTCACCGCGGTCGCCGCCGCCAGCACGGGCAGCGGCCAGCGTCTTAGCAGCACAACCGGGCTGAACACCATGAGCGCGGGTGCGAGGTGCGGCCCCCGCCCTGGGGTCACCGTGACGGCGAGAGCGAGCGTGACCAGACCTGCGCCCGCGATGAGCACGACAGTGGCCGGCCACTGCCGCTCACCGAATGCACCGGGAAGAGGTCCCCGCGGGGGTTTCTCAGCCAGATGATCCCTAGCCACAACACCGACCGTAACCAGCGCGCCCGCTGAGTGCATCAGTCTCGGGGATGACTGGCGGCCGCCGGGCCCCTGTCTGGTGATGACCGGGCTAACCGGCGGACGGCGAGTCGAAGGGGTTGAGCAGCAGCACGCCGCTGCCGGCTACGTCGGCGGTATTGCGGGTAACGAGGGTCCATCCGCGCACTTTGGCCGAGGCTGCGAGCAGGCCGTCGATGACGGGAAGCGGGCTTGGGACGTTGATGCGGCCCCACTCCTCGGCCGTTTCCGCATCGATGCCGATGATGTGGTCGGCGTAGGCCGTTTGCAGCCCGTGCAGCCATTGCTCGAGGCGGTCGGCCTGGGTGGCGTCCCTGGCGCGCAGGCGTTCGATCCCGAGCCGGATCTCGCCGACGGTCAGGGCGCTCAGGAAGATCTCCGCTGGCCGTGCTTTCTCATACCATGCCAGCACGCTCGGGTCGGGGGCACGCTTGCGGAGCTCGGAAACGACATTGGTGTCGAGCAGGTAGGTCATGCGTCATGAGCCCAGTCGGTGTCCCGGGGCGCTCTGTTGCCCGGGTCAGGTCGAGGTCATCGAAGCCCGGGCCTGATCGCAGGTAGTCCTTGAACTCGGGGATGTCACCGCGCATGTGCCGGTAGTCGGCGATGTCGATGACCACGGCGATCTCCTCGCCGTGCCGGGTGACGATCTGCGGCCCTTTGGCGTGCGCAGTGCGGAGGAGTTCACTGAACCGCTGCTTAGCATCCTGGACTTGCCAGCGCATCGTACCCGCCTTCCAGTCTGGACAGACTAGACAGAATTATACGGCATCGGTGTAGTCGGTGGATTACCACCCGTTCACTCTCGCCGTTCCTGGCCGGGCTGCTGGCCGACAGCTCAAGTCCTAGCCCCGGCAACGATGCGCCCTTCGCGGCCCAGCACGGCAGCAGCAGGGCAGTACGTGTTCCTCGGCCTGGACGGCGGATATCGCCAGCGCAGCAATTACACCCGCCGGGAAGGACCTGTCGGGAAGGACCGGCTCACGCCCAAGCGACTGCGACGTCAGACGGGTACCCGCCGCTAATTTTCCCAGCCTGCAAGACGGGTTCCCAGAGTTATGTGGAGCTGAGAGGAGCTGAGGGGATTCGAACCCCTGACCCCCTCGATGCGAAAGGCTACTGCGCCTTCGGCTACCACTGGTGATTTGAGAAAGGCCAGCTCAGAGGCTCCTCTTCACAACGGTTGGGAGCGGTTTAGGAAAGATCATCTAGAAGATGATCTCCCAAATTCCTCCCAATTGATCAAGGAGGAGTGCCATGTCTGAAGACCGTATCGGCGAGCTTCGGAAGGGATACGCGGAGGAGGATTATCTCGGCCTGGAGCCGCCGGACCTCGGGCCGCTGCGGGCGCTCGCCGAGACTGCGGAGTTCGCCGAGGCGGTGGCCAGGCTGGCCGATGCCTATGGCCGTCCGCTTCCCGCCGATGATCCGCTGGCGCCGCTCGCCCGTGACATCGCCCGGGCGCTGACCGAGGCCGGGTTCACCCTGCACCACTGCGCCCAGAGCCATCCGCTGTACCGGCTGGGCGGCGTGTGCCTGGTGCCCGTCGCCCGTGGCCATGACCCGGATGGGCGTGGCGGGGTGGTGGTCTCCTGGACCACTCACGACCTGCTGTCCCTGGACTGGGACCGGTGGCGGGAGTACCAGGGCGCGCAGGGCGTCATGAACGGCGCGCTGTCCGAGGTGCTCGACGCGCTTGGGTTCGAGGTCTGGCCGTTCGGCCTGGGCGGCGCGTGGATCGTGACCGGCCGCCGGCCGCTGGCCGGGAGGCGGCGGAGCGGTGAGTGCCGCCGACCGGGCGATCCGGGTCTCGACTGCGGCCGCGGTCCTGGGCGTGGCGGGCATCGCCGCCTACGTGTCCTACTGGCATGCCTTCGAGGTGGTCCGCGCCCACGGGGAGAGCGGGGTGACGGCACGGCTGGAACCGGCCACGATCGATGGCCTGGTGTACGCGTCATCGATGGTGGTGCTGTACGCGGCGCGGCACCGGCTGCCCGTGCCAGGCCTGGCCCGGTGGCTGCTGGCGCTGGGCATCCTGGCCACCCTGGCTGCCAACGTGGCCCACGGCTGGTCCCACGGGCCAGTCGGCGCTGCGGTGGCGGCCTGGCCGGCCGCCAGCCTGGTGGGCAGCTACGAGCTCTTGCTCTGGCTCATCCGGACCGCTGCCGATGACGCTGTGGTCCGCGAACCATATGCGGACCAGGCAGGCGGCCCAGCGGACCATCCAGTCGCTGACCTGCGGCTGGTTCCTTTGCCTGACCTGGACGCGCGGGAGAGCGCGCGGGTAGTAGCGCCAAGCCATGGCGGCCTTGACGACAACAGTGCGCGCCAGGTGCCGGTGCGAACTGGGCCTGCGGGCCAGATTGGTCCGGCGGGCCGGAGGCGTACCAGTCCGCGGGCCAGGAGGCCGCGAAAGGCTCCCCGGTGAATGGAGACGACGCTCGTCGGTGAAGACGGCGAGATGGACGTCAACGCGGCGGCGGTCGCTGCTTACCGGGCCAGCCTCGATGCCGGCGCACCGCTGTCCGAACGGAAGCTGGCCGCCATGTTCGGCAAGACCTCCCGCCGCTGGGCCCGTAACCGGATCGCTGAGGCTATGGGCCAGGCGGTGGGCTGAAGATCGCGTGGGTTCCGATCCGCCGCCAGATGACGTGGGGCTGGCCGGGGATTCGTTCTTCGCCGTAGCTGAAGGTCGCGCGGCCGTCGTTGTCCCAGGTCATCTCGAACACGCCGGGGTGGGCGGTCACGCCCTTGACGCGCAGCCCGGGGCGGAACGGGCGGTCAGGCGCGGCCAGGTCGGGCACGAACGCGTCAGTGATGACCTTGCGGAAGGTCGCCTGCTGCTGTGCGGTGAGGTTCTTCCAGTCGCGCTCGAAGCGGGGGAGCGTTTCGAAGGTCGGCATCACTCATCCGCTGAGCCGAGCGAATCGAGGTGAGCGAACATGTCCTCAGCGGACTCGTGGACCGTGCCGCGCCCGGCCGTGATGTCCTCGTCGGCTTCCCGCTCGCCGGCCAGCCACTCAGGCGTGAAGAACCACGCCTGATCCGTGGGGATGGACACGTAACCGCGGATCGTGACTGTGCCGTCGGCGTGCACGGCGAATTCCACTTCATCGCCCTCGCCGATGTGAAGGGCCTGGCGGATCTCCTCGGGCAGGGTGAGCTGCGCCTTGGGCCGGACCTTCGCCCTGGTCCGCAGGCGAGGCTCCGGTTCCATCTTGGCCGCAGGCATGCCCATAGCGCACTCCAGGAAATCAGATTTTCCTACTCTCCTACTGTATCACTGCTGGCTGTAGGCCTGACTGGCTGCTGTCCGGCTGAGCCTCAGCCCACGGCCCAGGCCCCCGGTTCGAGATGGAGCCACGCAGCGCGCAGTGAGAGGTGCACCAGGCAGGCACCACGCTCGTTAGGCGGCGTTCGTGGCGGTGTCGCTGACGGGCAGCCTTACGGTCCGGTCGCCGAAGTCGGCGACCAGGTCAAGGCGCCCGCCCAGGGCTTCGACGTAGCGTGCGATGACCTCGAACGAGGTCACCTCGCCGTGCTCGATCTGGGACACCCGGGCGATGCTCACGCCCATTGCTGCGGCGATATCTCTCTGCGCGAGGCCGAGTTGCTTCCGCGCCTCGGCAAGCTGATGTCCTCGGGCCTCGGCGAGCAGCCTGCGTGCTCCAGCCTCGATCTCGGCCGGGGAGACACCGGCGGCATGCAGCTCCTGCTCCAGGGTCTCCCAGTCCTGCGGGGTCCTCTTAGGCATGTCTACTACTCCTCAGTTCTCGGCTGTGTAGTCGAGGTAGAGCTGCTCGGCGAGCGGGATGTTGTCGCGGTACCACCGTTGCCAGTTGCCGGCCTTGTCACCACCGAGCAGCAACAGTGCCGACCGGCTCGGATCGAAAGCGAAGATGATCCTGATCTCGGAGCGGCCTCTCGAACCAGGCCGTAGTTCCTTGAGGTGGTGAATCTTCGCGCCTTTCAGCCGGTCAACGAGCGGGCGGCCCAGCGCCGGGCCCTCCTCGCGGAGCGCTGCAACCGCCTGTGCTACCTGGGTCGCAGAGCTTGAGATCCTCCTTGATCAGTGTGGTGAACCACACGGCGTACTCGTCTGTGACCTTCACCGCCCAAGCCAACCGAGTCCTCCAGAAATTCAAGGTATCGCTTAACTGTAATGCACTGCGCGATCCTCAACATCGCGCGCCTGACGGAACCTGACCTCCGCTCCGGCATGTGTGCCAGGTCGCCCACCGCGATGTCAATCGGCGCAGGCTGCCTCGCACCGATTCGGAGTTCTGCGGTGATTGCGCTCAGGACGCCTTGAAAACCTCGCCGAGGTGCCACTCCAGGAACTCACGGTTCGGCCGGTCAGCGCGGCGCGCTGGCAGTTCAATGACCTGGCCCGCCTTAGCGTAGAACTGCTCGCCGTTGCCGAACTCCTCGCGGAGCTGCGGGCTGACCACGAGCCGGTACTTGGGATCCACGCCCAGATAGCCGCGGTCGAACATGGTGTGCACATCGGACCGGAGCAGCAGGCCGTTGTCGAGCCGGTGCTCGCCACCTTCGGTGACGGGGCGGACATGCGCGGCCTGGAGAACCGGGGGGATGTGCGTGCCGGTGATCGCGCACTGCCGCTGATAAGCATCCAGCACCACTGCCTTGAAGGCCTGCTGGCCCAGCCGGTACGGCGCGAGCCGCGGGTCACCGAACACTGGCCCGGGCCGGTGCCACGGTTCGGCCAGGTCTAGTTCCACCGGTACGGCGACGAGCCGTTGCAGCAGCTCGCCGAAGTACGAGGCCACGGCACTGTCGGCCAGGTCGTAGCCCTTGCCCTGCACGATGTTGGCGGCAAAACCAGGCGGTGGTGCTGCCGTGTCGGGGAAGAAGCGCACGTCGCGGAGGAGCAGGCAGCCGATATCCGGGTCTTCTCCGGTCCTGATCGGTGCTTTGCGGTAGCGCCCGATCTGGTCCCGCAGTTCCGCGAGGCTGGGCGCGCCGTTCCCCGGGCCGAGCAGTTCCCAGGCCTCCGAGACCTGCATCGGCACGAACCCGGAGTAGAAGCCGCCGCCGACGATCTGGTTCTGCGGGTAGTGGCTCTTGAAGAAGAACGGCTCACCCGGCTGGAGCGCGCGGAACGCGTTCCCGCCACCGGGCCGCCAGAAATTGACTTCGGTCAGCTCGGGCCGGGCGGCCAGGAACCGGTACCACCGTCCGTCAGTCACCCCGACATACGCGCGCACGTGGACATTGTGCTCTCCCGCGGTCGGTGGGAGGCAGTACAACCGGAGAAACAGCCGCACATAGACATCTGCGCCTGGACTGGCTCCAGTCGGCCTCGGGGCTCCGGGCCAGGGCATCCATCGGGCCCATCAGGGGTTTTCTTGATCTTTGACCGCAAGTAGCGTCCAAGGCAGAGAAGTCGTTTGCAGCTCCAGGACAAGGGAGCAGAGCTATGGCCCGAAGCGGTAGTCGCTCACAGTGGGAGCGCCAAATGGCGGCGCAGCGCCGGGAGGCTGAGCGGCAGGCGCGGGAGCAGGCCAGGTTAGCGAAGGAGCTGGAGAAAGCCCGGCAGCAACGGCACATCGAATCACAGCAGCGTGCCGCGGAGCTGAAGACGGCCGAGGTCGAGCGGCAGATCAAGATGCTCGACGAGGTACTGACTAGCATTCTGCGGCTGCCGGTGCTGACCTTCGACAGTTTGACGGTGACGCCTGAGCTGCCTCACTTTGATCCGGGATCGTTGGGAACTGCCGAGCCCGCTCCCGATTGGGACGACTACGAACCTCCCGAGCCCGGGGGGCTGAGCCGCCTTTTCGGTGGTGCGGCGCGGTACGAGCGCCAGACGGCGGAAGCGCGAGCCCGGTTCGATGCCGCTATGCCCGAGTACCGCCAGCGAGAGGGTCAGCGCCAGCGAGCCCTCTCAGCTGCCAGAGCCGCTCATGAGCGGAAGCTTGCGGACGTCCGTGCGCAGGCTGCCGCCCGGAACGCTGAGGTCGAGGCCCGCCGGGCGGCGTTCGCCGCCGGGGATCCCGATGCGGTGGAGTGGTTCGTCAGCCGGGTACTGGACGCTTCCCGCTATCCCAGCGGCTTTCCCCGCCAATACCAGGTTGCTTACCGGCCGGAGAACCGGGACGTGGTGGTGGAGTTCGAGCTACCTCCTCAGCGGGTCGTTCCGCTGGTGCGCGGATACCGGTACATCAAGGCACGCGACGCGATCGATCCGCTTCCCCGCCCAGCCACTGAGGTCAGGCAACGCTACGCGCGGCTCATAGCCTGCATGGCTCTGCGCACCCTGCACGAGGTTTTCGCCTCAACGCCCGGGGACGTGGTGGAAGCGGTGGTGTTCAACGGGCGCGTCAGCACCATCGACCGCGCGACGGGTAAGCCCGACCGTCCCCATCTGCTCAGCGTGGAAGCCGAGCGATCGGTCTTCGAGGACATAGTGCTGGCGGCGGTGGAACCGGCGGCCTGCCTGAAGCGGCTCAACGCCCTGGTGTCCCCTAATCCGTTCGATCTGGAAGCTGTCGAGCCATTCATTGCCTTCGACCTGAAGCGGTTCCGGTTCACCGACGACATGGACGTGATCGCCGGCCTGGACTCCCGGAAGAACCTGCTCAAGCTGTCCCCGACCGAGTTCGAGCACCTCGTGCGGCAGCTGTTCGTGGCGATGGGCGCAGAGGCCTGGACGACCATCCCGTCGAAGGACGGGGGCGTGGACGCCGTTGCCACCAGCAAGAATCTCTTCTTCGGCGGCGTCTGCCTTATCCAGGCGAAACGCTGGACCGGGGTCGTCGGCCTGGAGTCGGTGCACGCCCTGACGGGGGTCATGGCCGATCACAACGCCACGACAGGAGTGCTGGTCACCACCTCCTGGTTCGGCCGCGCCAGCGAGCAGTTCGCCAACCGCAACCGCGTCACGCTAATCAACGGAGCCGAGCTCAAGCAGCTGATCAAGGAGCACCTGAAGATGGATGTCATCCCCGGCACGACTCCGCCCCGCCGGCTCCGGGCTTCCGATAACACCCAGACCGGTCGGCCAGATCCAGCGAGTTCGGCTGATCCCAGT